>JBBSBA010000146.1:0-1588 GCA_038251725.1 Actinomycetales bacterium | reverse complement strand
GATGAAGGTAACGCCAGCGACCGCAGCGCACTATGCCGAGAAAGTCAGGCCGGTTCCTTGCGAACACGCGGCATCGGCACGGTTCCTCGGCTTAACGTCATCCTCGGCATAATCGCTGTTAAGCTGAATTCGGCTTAACTCGGACGCGGGATCCCAATACACATCGATTCGTTTCACCGAGACCGTCGCCCTCGAGGGCCTCACTGCCTCGATCGGATCCGTTGGCGACTTATGACAATGCCGCCGCCGAGACCGTGATGGGACTGTTCAAGAACGAAGCAATCGGCAAGACCTCACCCTTCCGCAGCGGCCCGCTGAAAGGCCTGCCTGAGGTTGAGGAGATCGTCTTCGATTGGGTCAGCTGGTACAACAACGAACGGCTCCACAGCTTCCTCGGCAACGTTCCGCCCGAGGAATACGAAGCCAACTATTACGCTAGTAAAACCGGCCCGTCAGCCGACGAAGCCGCCAACAAAACGGCGGCATGAAACCCGGGACGGTTCATCTACAGCGCCGGGCTTGGCGTGCTCTGGGCGATCGTACTCATGCTCGTGTTTACGCTCCGAGGTCCAGCGGGTGGGCGGGTCTTCCTCTTGATCTTCGCTGGCTACTGCATCGGATGGGTGACGACGACGATTGCTCGATTCGTCTATCCACCGCCCAAGCGTTGGGGTGCCACGCAACACGTCGGCTGATTAAAGCGGAGCGCCCATGCTCGACACCACTTCAGCTGACGGTCCCCGGTCAGCCACCCATGCGGAGCGTGCCGCTCTCGCCAACGACCTCGCCAAGCTCGACGACGCCCAGTGGGTGCTTCCGTCACTGTGCGGACGTTGGAGCATCGAGGAGGTCGTTGCCCACCTCACGGCGGCGGCCAGTGTCGGCCAGTTGCGCTGGTTTGCCAGCGTCCTCGGTGCCCGTTTCGACTTCGACCTTCACAATGATCGGCGTCTCGCAGAGCACTTGGGCGCTACGCCTGCCCAGACACTCTTGCAGTTTTGCAATATCGTCACCAGCACCAAGTCCGCACCCGGACCGACCGCCGCATGGCTGGGAGAGGTCGTCGTGCATTCTGAAGATATCCGTCGCCCTCTTTGGCTTATCCACGCGGTGCCGATAGGAGTCGCTGCGGCGGTCGCCAGGTTCTACGCACGCCGAGACTTCGCGGTGGCCAGCCGGAGCGCCATCCAAAGTCTGCGCGTCGAGGCGACCGACGGCCCCTTTGCAACGGGCGAGGGACCCCTTCTTCGTGGGACGACTCTCGCGCTGACCATGGTGATGGCGGGACGAATCTCCTACAGTGAGGAGCTCATCGGGCCCGGCGTCCCCATAATGCAAGCCCGCTGCTCCTCGGCAGGAAGTGGGAAGCAGAGGCCACGGGGATAGCCAGCCGCATGGCAAAACTCCGGAGATCTCCTGCGCCAGTGTGATGGATGCCCGATGGCCTCCTAGGCAGGTCGGCTTCGTCGATCGGAGCCGAGTTCTTTGATTCGCTCCGCGATAAGGGCCTCGATCAGGGGTTCGGGCAACGGGGATCCGATCGCGAAGTGCAACGACCCCGCGGTCGTCTCGAAGTTCGAGATCAGGG
>JBBSBA010000145.1:0-1616 GCA_038251725.1 Actinomycetales bacterium | reverse complement strand
TCCGGTGCTGGTCCCCCGGTCGCTCCGCTCCTGCCCTCCGGTGCTGGTCCCCCGGTCGCTCCGCTCCTGCCCTCCGGTGCTGGTCCCCCGGTCGCTGCTGGCTCATGCCGCCGATTATCCCGTGCCCTACTGTTGAAGGGTGTCCGAGTCAGGGGCTGAGGCCGATCCGGGGGCCGAACTCGAGGCTGGTCCCGAGATCGGCGACGAAGCCGACGCCGTCGACTACATCCTCGCCGACGACGCGTCCAAGACCGATCCGCCGCCGCCCGATCTGACGGCCGCCGCCTTCTTCGACGTCGACAACACCCTGGTGCAGGGCTCCTCAATGGTGCACTTCGCGCGCGGGCTGGCGGCACGGAAGTACTTCACGTACGGCGACTTGGCGCGATTCGGCTATGCGCAAGCGAAGTTCCAGCTCACCGGCAAGGAGAACAGCGACGACGTGGCCGCCGGACGCACCAAGGCACTCGCGTTCATCGAGGGCCGCAGGACGTCCGAACTGTTCGAGGTCGGCGAGGAGATCTACGACGAGATCATCGCCGACAAGATCTGGCAGGGCACGCGGACGCTGGCGGAGATGCATCTCGACGCGGGCCAGCAGGTGTGGCTCGTCACCGCGACGCCGTACGAGTTGGCCGCCACCATCGCCCGCAAGCTCGGTCTGACGGGCGCGTTGGGCACGGTCGCCGAATCGGTGGATGGAGTGTTCACCGGTCGGCTGGTCGGCGAGATTCTGCACGGTGCGGGCAAGGCGCACGCCGTCCGGTCCCTGGCCATTCGCGAGGGGCTCAACCTGCGGCGCTGCACCGCATACTCGGACAGCATCAACGACGTTCCGATGTTGTCCCTGGTGGGCACCGCCGTCGCCATCAACCCCGACGCCGCGCTACGCGACCTGGCCCGCAAACGAGGCTGGGAGATCCGCGACTTCCGTACCGCCCGCAAGGCCGCCCGCATCGGAGTCCCGTCGGCGCTGGCGCTCGGCGCGGCGGGTGGCGCGCTGGCCGCGGTGGTTTCCCGTCGCGGGAATGACGGCTGAGCAGTCGCTGATAGGCTCGGCGCCGCCGGACCCAGGAGCACTGAGCGGGGAGCGCAACCGAGAAATGAGCATCGCCGAAGAACTCATCGGTACCCATTACAGGTATCCCGATTACTTCCTGGTCGACCGCGAGAAGGTGCGCGAATTCGCGCGTTCCGTCAAGGACTATCACCCCGCGCACTACGAGGAGGCCGCCGCCGCCGATTGCGGCCAAGGCGCGCTGATCGCATCTTTGACGTTCGTCGCCGTCGCGGGTCGCCGGGTGCAGGCCGAGATCTTCAACCAGTTCGACGTCCCGATCAACATGGAACGCGTGCTGCACCGCGACCAGAAACTGGTCTTCCATCGCCCGATCGTGGTCGGCGACAAGTTGTGGTTCGACTCCTACCTCGACTCGGTGATCGAGTCGCACGGTGCGGTGATCACCGAGATCCGTGGCGAGGTGACCGACGACGACGGCAATCCCGTGTTGACGAGCACGGTGACGCTGTTCGGCGAGTCGACCAGCTCCGAACTGCACGCCGAGGTGACGGCCCAGATTGCCGCCGGACGCGACGCGGCGATGAAGCGAAGGATT
>JBBSBA010000144.1:0-1653 GCA_038251725.1 Actinomycetales bacterium | reverse complement strand
TCGGCGTGACGTCGAGCGATGTCGGCGCGGCTCGTGCCTGGGAAAACCGGCTGGCCGCGCTCTACCGGGGCAGGCTCACATATTGGTGCACAGGCGTCAGAACCGCTTGGGCGCGCTCGATAGGACTCGGCCGTGCCGTACAAGAATTCGCGGGCATGGACCAATTGATCGCAGCCTTCTCGGAGCGGTTGAGCGTTTCAGGCCGGCCGATCTATCTGTCGATTGACAAGGATGTTTTTGCGCCGGACGTCGTTCACACCAACTGGGACCAGGGTCGGCTCCTGGAGCGCCATGCGCACGCAGTGATCGGCACGATGAATGGCCGCGTGATCGGCAGCGATATCACGGGCGACATATCGGCGTACTCGTATCGCACGCCGTGGAAACGGTTGTTGAGCCGGTGGGACGGTCAAGCGGAGCCGGCGGCTGCTGAACTCCGACAATGGCGCCCTGCGCAAGGCGCCTTGGACCAGCGACTCGTGAACAGCATCGCCGCCGCGACGTGACTGTCGATGCACGCGCCCGCCGGCGGATTTCGAGCCGGTTGGACATGCGCGAGGTCGGCTCGGTCGCGCGCTACTTGAAGCGGTACCAGATCGTCAGCGCGAAGGTTCCCACATTGCGGGACGCCACGCTCGGACTGCGTCCCGCACCCCCGATAAGGCGGGCCTTGACCACCTCGCCGGATACCCGCCATCGCTCGCCGAGCTGAAATTCTCCACTCAGCTGAAGATTGAAATCGCTCCAGCCACTCCCCGGTGAGTAAACCGGCAGACCGTCGCGGGCGGACTCTCGCGGTGACACCCCGAAGGAGTTCCTCATGTAGGGTCCGTTGGACCACGTCGTCCCGAGCGTCACTCCAACCAGCCCTCGATCGCCGAGTGGCAGGCCGATCGTCGCACCCACTTCAGCCTGAATGCGGTCGCCTGATGTGGCGTATCCCGCCAGCACGTTGCTCTGCAAGATGAGGAACTGCCACGGGGCGTAGTTCAGGAATGCACCCTTCGCTATGCGAGTACGGGTGTCCGAGTGATCCGGCCGTTGCGAAGCGCTTCGAGAGCGCTCCAAGATGGGCCAGAACCGGACTCCGAACTGGAGGTCTTCTCGACGCGAGAAGTTCCAGCCGAGGCCGACGTCCGTCGACGCGAAGCCGCCCGTGGACGAGTAAAAGTCCAAACCCGGCACCGGTACGACCTTCGTGTCCTTCCGGCCTCGACGGTCCCGGAATCCCGCCACCCCCGGGCCTACCGACAACGAGTACCCGTCCGAGGGAGGACTGTCGATGAGGATCAAGCCACCGAACGCATCAGCCCGACCACAAACCGAACTCAGGAGCAGCGCAAGCGCTGCCGATGTCAGAGAGGCGGTCCGCATCCCTATCCCTGCGAGCGGTGGTTGCCATACCGGAGTCCGTGGGATCTTTGCCCTCGGTCGACGTCGCAAAGCTGAAAGTCTGCCAAGCATCAAGCCACGACGTCGCAAGCCGAGACCGCCTGACCTTCGGAATGAAGCCGTGAGGTCGATGCCGTCGAGTCGGGCTCCGAAAGCTATTTCCCTAGAGATCCCTTCCGAGGCCACTGGAAAGCTACAGGCGCCAGCGAGATCGCGACGATGACGAACGACAACCATTGAAGGTGCTCATGCACCCAATTT
>JBBSBA010000143.1:0-1708 GCA_038251725.1 Actinomycetales bacterium | reverse complement strand
CTGGTGATCGCCATGCACGTCGCGGGCGATGGTGGTGAAGTTGCGACCGCCGTCCTCGGAGAAGTACAAGCCACCCGAGAGCGTGAAGACGCGGTTCGGGTTCTTCGGGTCCACGCGGATGTCGGCGTAGTAGAACGGCCGGAAGTTGATGTTCGGATCGCGGTTCACGGTGCGCCAGGTGCGGCCGGCATCGTCGCTGCGCCAGAGTTCACCCTCGTCCGTCGTCTCGCTCAGCACGTAGACGATGTTCGGATCACTGGGCGCGACGGCGACACCGATGCGGTCCATCGCCTTCCGGGGCAGGCCGCGCAGGATGTCGGGACCGGAGAGGCGTTCCCACGTGGTGCCGCCGTTGACCGACTTCCAGACCGACGTGTTGCCGCTGCCCGACTCGAGATGCCAGGCCCACCGGCGATACGTGTACATGCCGGCGTAGATGACGTTGCTGTTCGTCGGATCGGCGGAGATGTCGGAGCACGACGTTTGCGGGTCCAGGTACAGCACCTTCTTCCAGGTCGCGCCGCCATCGCCGGTGCGATAGACGCCGCGCTCTTCGCTCGGGCCCCACTCGCGGCCCAGCACGCAGGCGTAGACGATGTCGGCGTTCCGCGAGTCGATCACGAGCCGCGCGATCTTGTCCGACTTCTCGAGCCCGATCTTCATCCAGTGATCGCCGCCATCGACGGACTTGTACATGCCGTCGCCGACCGACGCGTTGTTGCGCGGATTGCCTTCGCCGGTGCCGACGTAGACGATGTTCGGATCGCTCGGTGCCACGGCGATCGCGCCGATGGAGCCGGAGGTCTGGTCATCGAAGATCGGACGGAAGGTGGTGCCGCCGTTGGTCGTCTTGATGATCGCGCCGTTCGCACCCGCGACGTAGTACGTGAGCGGATCGCCGGGCACGCCCGCCACGACGGAGATGCGGCCGGCATTGTTGGCTGGCCCGACGGACCGCCACTCGATCCGCTCCAGCAGCTTGGCCGGACTCGACGCGGCGACGGCGGGTGCTGCTCCGGTGCGTGCGGCGGGTCGCTGCGCGGGCAGCACGCCTGCGCCGAGGACGGCGAGTGCGGCGACGGTGACCGCGGATCGCGAGGGGAGGCGCGTCATGAGCGGATCTCGTGGGAGGTGGGACGGCACGGCGCGACGTCTGTTGCCGCCGGACGGACCGCATGAAGACTCAGTCGCTGTACGCGGCGGATGGACGCGACGTTGCTGCCGGATCTGTGGCAGCTGCCGGATCTGGTGCCGCCGATGCGAGCGCGTCCACGGCACCCGGTATCGTGGTGCCGACACAGACGGTCCGCGCCGATCGTCGGCTGCTGACGCGCGAGGAGATGCGGAAGTCCGAATTCACGAATCTGTACGAGATCATTCGTGCACTGCGCGGCAACTGGCTCCGCGTGCGGGCAGCCGAAAGCTTCGGGAAGTCGTCGGAGATGGTGGTCTACCTGGCCATGCAGCGCATCGGCACCGTCGACGAACTGCGCACCATCTCCCCGGTGAACATCCTCACGGTCCGATTCTTCGATCCCATCCCGGCCTCCGCCCGCTGGGGCATGGATCATGGCGCAGGGGCGCTGCTGGTGACGACGGCGAAGCGCTGAGCGGCCGGAAATACACGAAGCGCCGTCAAGCACCAGTGCAATAAGGCGCGTCGGTCGTTGCGGGTTAAAGCCGTGCCCGCGGGCGCGCCCCCGGTGCT
>JBBSBA010000142.1:0-1776 GCA_038251725.1 Actinomycetales bacterium | reverse complement strand
GTGTCCACGATGTCATGAGATCGTGTGTCCACGATGCGATGAGACAGGACACACGAAGCCATGAGACCCAGCGTCCACGAAGTGACGAGATCCAGTGTCCACGATGTCCCGAGATAACACACCAACTCGCCGGACTACCGCTACCACCAAGCGCTACTCGCCACAAAGGCTCTAGCCATCCGTGGGCTCCGGCACGCACCATTGACATTCATGGCGAATGGGCACTGACATGCGCGCATGACTTTCTGCTGCGGCGCTCCGTCGCAGCAGTTTGCTGATCTGGAGGAACAAATGGTCTCGAAGTCACAGCCGCGGATCGTCATCCTCGGGGGCGGCTTCGCCGGACTCCGGGTTTTGTACCACCTCGCTGGGAAGGCGCAGATTACGCTGGTTGATCCTCGCGCGACCAGTCTCGCGAAGCCTGAGTTGCCGGAGGTGGCGTTCGCCGGAAAGCCGGTCGACCATACCCGGTTCCCTCTGGGTCCTCTCGCATCCCGCCACCATGCCACGTTCGTCCGGCAGCGGGCTGACCGGATCGAGGCGGTGGGGAAGGTGGTCGTCCTTGAGGATGGAACCAGGCTCGCCTACGACTACCTTGTCGTTGCTACGGGGGCGGTGAAGGACTACGAGGCCATCCCGGGTTTCCGGGAACACGGCTACTCCGTTTGTGACGACGTCGAGGCGCCCCGTCTGGCTCAAGCACTTGAACGCTTTTCGGGTGGCCCGATTGTGACGGGGGCGGCCCATAGTTACTTCTCTGCATCGTCGGGCGGCCCGTCGTTGAGCGCCCCGTGCGAGGGCCCGATCGGTGAGGTGATCTTCATGGTCGACCGGGAGCTCCGCCGCCGGAAGCTCCGGGATGCCGCAACGATCGGGGTGTTCACCCCGGGGGAGATCTTCTTCGAAGATGTCGGCACAGACGTCCATGCCGCATTGGGTCCGCAACTCGACCAGGCGGGAATCACCGTCGCGACAGGCAAGGACCTTGCCGAGATCATGGCAGACCGTGTGCGATTCAGTGACGGTACCGAGATGGAATCCGCGTTGAGCATCATCATCCCGCCCTACCGTGCGGCGCCCATCGTCTCCGACTCCGGGCTTGGCGACGACCACGCGTATTTTCCGAGTGACCGCTCGATGCGCCACACCGAACATCCCGACATCTTCAGCGCCGGGGACGTGAGCGCCCTCTCGATGCCGAAACTTGGCCACATCGCGATCCTCCAGGCTGACATCGCGGCGGCCGCGATCCGGCGGGAACTGGGCGAGGACGTTGACGTGCCGGATTTCTCGCCCGAAATTTTCTGCATCATGAACCAGGGTGGTTCCGACGCCACGCTCATTCTCTCCGACACGCTCTTTGGCGGCGACACCGATATTGCCTGGTCTTCTCCGGCAGCGCACCTGTTCAAATGGTCATTTGACAGCTACTACTCCTTCACCCATGGCCACATGCCTCCCGAGGCAGTGCAGCGACCGTTCGTCGCGGCGTTACGCCGGTTCGCCTGACGGGCCCGGCGAATACCCTCGTCGGCGACGGATCGTGCATTGTGCGATGAGGTTGCGCTCGTCGCGAGTATCGGCCGAAACGGCAACGCGGGGCACTATTTCGGGGTAGACGCCGAACCACTAGTTGGGGTGGAGCGGGGCCACTGCGACCACGTTTCCGTGGACATCGCAGACTGCGGCGAGGGTGTTGTAGACGGTCCCGTACTTGCGAAGATTCAGGTGGATCAAGTCGATGCGCCGTTGGGGTTCGGAGGTGGTGATCCGCAT
>JBBSBA010000141.1:0-1890 GCA_038251725.1 Actinomycetales bacterium | reverse complement strand
GCCGGTTCCGACCTGACGACCGTCAACGAGGGCTATATGGATGGCGCGGTCCACAGTGGTCACGCCGCCGCGCTCCACGTCGTGGCCCTGTTCACGCCCTGACGGGCTGCTCCCTTTCCGAAACCGGCCCGGCCCACCTTCCGCTTTCGGTCGGCACTGTGCCGGGGGTCAGGGTTGCGTGGTGATGAAGTGGGAGATCGCGGTCTCCAGGCTGGGGAAGTGGGTGTATTCGACGGGGTCGATGAATTCCATGACTTCGTAAATGCCGTGGTGGTTGTCGATGAAGCCGATGAGGGAGAGGGCGTTGTCTTGGGCGATGCGGTTATCGCAGATTCGCCACTCGCGGGAGGACAGTGCGTTGACTTGGATGTCGTCTGGTGTTCGGTTCTGCAGTCGGCCGGTGATCATGTCGGTTCCTCTTTTCGGACGTGTTTGGCACGGTAGCCGGGGTACCTGTTTGTCTTCTTGGGGTCCACCCGGAAATGACCGAGGAGCATCATCCCCAGTCGAGGGCGAGGATCCACCCGTCGGCGTCTCGCTTTAGGTCGTACCGGTGTTGTTCCTCGCCTCCGCGGGATGCGTCTACCCGCCACAGCTCGGTGTCGATCCGGGTCGGTGTGCCCGGGGTCTCCCACCAGCTGGTGCGGGTGAAGATCGCTTGTGGCTGGCCGATGATGGTGTGCTCGAATCGGTTCCAGACGAATGCGCATGGGTCGCCGTCGGCTGAAAGCTCCACGTCGACGCGGGTGTCAATGATCTGCGGCATGCGTGACTCCCTCCCTTTTGCTAGAACATGTATTCGATATTTAGAAGTGTAGGTCTGGGCTCTGACACTCACAAGGTCTGCCCACGACCGGCAGAGGTCGCAGACGCCTCATCTCCGTCGCAGGAGCCGAGGAGACGATACGGACGAGGTTGAGGTCATCGCTGACACGGACGGGGTGGCCACCCGGACGCTGCCCGCCGGCGTCCCCGGTTCCGGATCCTCTGATGGGCATCGGGCAGATGAACGATGAATCCTGGTGCCCGCCTGTGTCGTGCGGCGCGCGTGAACTTTGTTGCTTTTCGTCTGGGGGATTGTTCACTGCGTGCTGCCGGCGTCAAGCCGTCGTCACAGTTTCGGCAAAAACTTCTTCCCCCGCTGCGCTCCTCCATAACTTTTGGCCTGCAACCGTTCCTTGGGGCTTGACCCCGACAGCACTCCATGAGGGCGGAGAAACCGCCGAAAGGCAAAAAAATTTGGAGGAGAGAAAATGCTTGAACAGATACAAACCCCTGCAGACACGACGGTTCCCGTTGACGTTGAGTGGAAGATCCGTCACCTGGCCAGCTCGATCCGCAGGCGCGAGCGCATCCTGACCTGGGATGGATACGCCACGCCCCAGACACCCGAGAACCCGGCAGTTGTCGCCGCGCGCACCGCCGCCCAGCTCGCCGGGATCGCGGAGCTCCGCACCCGGCTCGCCTACTGGGAGACCATCCGGGCCGAGCAGGCCATCACCGCGCTGAGCAACTGAGTAACTAAGTAACCGAGGAGATATGACGATGACGGATTACATCAGTACCAAGGACACCGCGAAGTTGGTTCGGGTGGCGTTGAAGAACGCGTTTCCTGGCGTGAAGTTCAGTGTCCGGATGAGCACTGGGACCGCGGCCGCGTGGATGAACGTGTCGTGGAGCGATGGACCCACGGACCGGCAGGTGGGTGCGGTGACCGGCCACTACGAGGGCCGTAAGTTCAACGGGATGACGGACGGGTACGACGACCAGGGGTCCGCGCTCGTCGCGTTCGACGGTGAGGACATGCCCCGGGTGGTGCGGTACTCCTGCGACGGGATCAACACCCACCGTGACTACACGGCCGCCGGGTACCGGGTCGCGCAGCACCTC
>JBBSBA010000140.1:0-1947 GCA_038251725.1 Actinomycetales bacterium | reverse complement strand
GGGCACAGCGACTGAACGGCTCAACGGCAGGCAAGGCTCAACTCTGGACAGTGTGTCGGGCGGCCGGCCTCAACGCCGCTGCAGGAGCTCGACGAGGCGATTGACGAGCTGGTGCGATCCGGCCCCGAGCGCCACCCGGCCGGCGATGAGGCCTCCGAGGATCATCAAGATCACGCTCCACACCGCGAGTACACCGCCCGTCACGCGCCAACTCTTGGGCGGGAGGCCCTGGATCAGGAACATCGCGATCCCCGCGACATTGATGCACACGAGGTTGGTGGCGAACACAAAGAGGGCATTGAAGCCGAGCGCGTCATATCCGTGGCCGAAGAACACCCCGGCCGCGGCCAGCGGGGGTACGAGCGCGACGGCGATCATCACGCCGATGAGCGCCAGTGAGGAACCCTGGCTGAAGACCAGGACGCCCACCGCACCGGAAGCCAGGGCGAGCGCGACGTCGGCGGGCTGGACGATCGAGCGATTGAGCAACTCGGGCACGGTCGGGTCGATGTCGATGAAGTGGCCGAGCGTAGCGGTGACCGCGAGTCCGGCGACAGACCCCACGGCGAGCGTCGTGAAGGCGCGGCGCCCGAGCGTCCAGTCGCCGACCGTGGCGGCGAGCGCCATGCCCATCGTGGGGCCGAGCAGCGGGGCGATGACCATGGCGCCAATGACGACTGCCGGCTGGCCGCTCCGCATCCCGAGCGCCGCGATCAGCGCCGAGAGCGCGACGGTCAGCAGATAGGCGGGCCTGATCGAGAGACTCGGCTCGATGTCGTCGTAGAGCTCGTCAGTGCTGATGCGCTCGCGCGTTAAGAACGCCTCCAGGCGCGAGGGGGTCGGCAGACCGAGCGCCTCGGGACGGACGGTCGCCGCCGATTCCTTCAGCGGCGGCAAGATCGCTTCCGACTGCAGGACGACGACCGAAAAGCCCGGGAGGTGACCGAAGCCCTTCTCCAGCTCGGCCAGCAGGCGCCCGACGTATCGCCGTTGCACGATGCAGGTGAACCGTTCCAGTCCAGCGCGGATGGGCTCCCGCCAGTAGCGCCTGCAGTCTCTCGCGATGACCGCCTGCGCCGCTGCAGCTTCGGCGTCGGGAACGATGACGAGGACGAGGCGTCCTGACATGCGATCGCTTTCTCCGTCCGGGTTCGGGGCTCGGGAAGATTTCGCTCGGGGATGCGGGCACGACGCGGAGAACGTTCTGCTCCCAGTGCGCGATCGTTGGTTCGAGCCGACAGTTTGCGTCCGGAAGGTGACCCGGACACCTTGAGGCCGCTGCGGGGTGATTTTCCCCATACGATCACAAAGGTTCGCCGAGATCCTTTGTGAGACCGGATTACCTTGTGACGATGCGCTGGTACGCGCGCACGGAAGGCGACAAGCAGCAGCGGAGGGTCGAGCCGCGACTGGCGTCGTGGAACAAGGCCGACGATCGGGATCAGGTTCGGCTGCGGGCATTCCTCGACGACGCCGAAGGGCTGCTTGCCGCCTCGCGGGTCGACGGCCCCTGGGCGCTCCGACTCGATGTCGGACTACCCACTGGACGGAATCTGCTCGACCTGGTGAAGACCGGCGCGCCAGGGGTGCCGCGCACCGCCGTAGTTCGACGCCGTCAGGATCACGTCGTCACCTCGGTGAAATACACGAGAGGAGTCTCGCGCCGCTGGCCACTATGTGCACCGGTCGACGTCAACATGACCACCGGGAGCACGCCAACCGCGAGGTTCACGCGCCCGCCGCTAGCCCCGCCGCGCCGGGCTTGGTGGCCACGAGTCGTTACGTCGCTCACTTCGACACCGCACGGCGGGCGCGAGGGTCGACGCGGCAGGCGCAGCCGCTAATGGTGACCTTCCTCTTCGAGGACAAACGTGACCAACATGTTGACGCGGTAGGAAACAACCTTCCCGTCCTCCACATCCACCGACTGTTCCTTAATCCAGGCTG
>JBBSBA010000139.1:0-2009 GCA_038251725.1 Actinomycetales bacterium | reverse complement strand
GACGTTGACGGGCGACTTCTGCCCGAAACGCCAGCACCGACGCACGGCCTGGTAGTATTGCTCCCACGAGTCCGACAGTCCCACGAACGCGACGTTCGGGCAGTGCTGCCAGTTCATCCCGAACCCGGCGATAGATGGCTTCGTGACCATGACGCGGTGATCGCCATCCGAGAAACCGAGTAGCCGGGACTCTTTTTCTTCTGGGCTATCCGACCCTCGGACCTCGATCGCGTCCGGGATCAACTTCGTCAGTGCGTCCGATTCCGCGTTGAGGTTGCACCAGACCACCCACGGCTCGTCGGATGCGTTCACCAGTTCGGCACACTTCGCGGCACGATCTTCCACGCTGAACCGCCGGGCCGCCAGTCGTTCCTGCAACGTATGGGCAGTGACCGCGAACAACTCGCCGTCCGGTGCATCGGCCGCGACGGTGTGCTGCGATATCGTCACGGGAGGTAGTGTGAATCCCTCATCGGAATACCCGAGGTCGGACGGGCGTCGGACCATGACGGCCCACGAGCACAGCCACGTCCAGAACGCGGTATTGGCGTGCCCCCGGAGCCGCCACTTTTGCGTCTCGCCCCCGTCATGCACGAAGAACGTCGCCAGCATTTCCGGCCGCGCCATCGCCCCGACGAACTCCGAATGCGTCCCGAGCTCCATGAAGTCGTTGGGCGCCGGGGTGGCGGTGCATGCGAGACGGAAGGGCGTGGCGGCGAAGTCGGATATGATCTTGGATGAGGTCGCGCCGTTGAAGCTCTTGAGGATCGAGCTTTCATCGAGCACGATCCCGCCGAACGCGGCCGGGTTGAACCCTTCCAACCGTTCATAGTTCGTGATGACGATGTCACCCGTCGCCCCGGACTGGTCGGCGGCGTATGTCACGGTAACGCCAATCCTGACCGCTTCCCGGATGGTCTGCTTGGACACGGCGAGCGGTGCGAGGATCAGGACAGGCATCCCGGTGTGCCGCGCCACCACTCTCGCCCACTCCACCTGCATGAACGTCTTCCCCATCCCGCAGTCGGCGAAGATCGCGGCACGGCCACGTCGGAGCGCCCATCGGACGATGTCGCGCTGGAACTCGAACAGCATCGGGGTGGGGTCCGGGTAGTCGTTGATCCCGGTGTCCGGGTCGCGCATTTCCTTGGCCCGGAGTAGTGCGGCGTACATGTCCTCAACCATTGGCCACCTCGAACAGGTCCAGCATCTCCAGTGACGCCTCGACCTCGAGTGTCCAGTCCCGCATACCCTCTTCCTCCTCGAACCGCACCCCACCATTCCACGTCGTGTAGTGCGAAATCTCGCGGCGGATCTGACCACACGCCCACCGGATCACCTCATCCCGCGTCACTGCTCGGAACGACGCATGGCTCGTACTCAACGGGGAGGATGCTCCCGCCAGTGGCAACTGCCACGAGAACGCGACGATCCACGTTCCCCGGTCCTCTGCGATCCGGATCTCCGCCGACACCCGGTGCGTCGTGGTGGGCATGGTCAGAATCTCGGTCGGCTCCACGACGGCATGGGCTTTCATTCGCCCCGCCGATCAAGTTCCCGGACCACAACAGCCCGGAGCTTCTTGGACCTCGGGGTATCCAGGGGCTTGGTGTTCAGTTCGGCCAAGAGATTCCGTAGGAACTCGGTGGTCATCTGGGTGACGCTGGCCTCAAAGGTGATCGGTGGTGCCGTCATCGTGCCTCCGGACAAGGGTATGCCAGAAAGCTAGGCAACCATCGGGCCAGACACGCAACGCGCGCCGTTGTGGGGATTGTGGAAAGACTGTGGAGAAGTAACCGGGGCGATTTCCAAGGGATCGGGCAGAACGCAAGAGGGCCAGCCTTTCGACTGACCCCTCCCTAGCATTCCCGGCTTGCCGCCAGTGCAGGGATGATACGACTGTCACACCCCCCGTGCAAGCCTCAACACGGTCGCAGCAGATCCCGCCACACACCCGAGGGAGAGGAGGCCATTGGTGCAGGATCCGACTGTCGCGGCGGCCAGAGCCG
>JBBSBA010000138.1:0-2009 GCA_038251725.1 Actinomycetales bacterium | reverse complement strand
GGTTGAGCCGTCGGGTTGCACGGACAGCTTACGAGGGCAGAGCGGGGACGGGCAGGAGTGGCTTGAACTATTGCCATGGGCTGCGCCCATGAGGTCGTTGTGGCCCTGGCTGGCTCCTGATCTGTCGCGCTGAACGTCCGGCTTGCGGGCGCATGTCAGGGCGGCCGTGTCTCAGGAGTTTGCAGCAATTTTGGCGCCCATCGTCGGCATTGGAAGAAGTGCCATTACACAGACGATATTGACTTGCTCTGTACTGCAGAGTAACTTGCTCTACAACGCAGAGTAAACGATCAATGGAGGCTCTCAGTGACGAATATCGAATTATTGGAAACCAAGGTCCGCGCGACCCGTCGGGTGTCGTCCGTGCCGCTGGTGGTCATCGGTATCGCCACAGTCGTCGCTGCCGTCAGTCCGCTGTTCGGTGATGTCGGACGCGTCGTAGGTTTCGTGGTCGCACCCCTCGCCGCCCTCGCATTCTGGGTCGTCATGAAGGTGACCGCGACGCGAGCTGGCTTGGGAATGGGACGCGAACGCTACGGACTGATCGCAGTGATCGTCGTCGTCGTCTCGCTGAGCCCGCTCGTATCGATCTTGCTCGGCCCAGCTTTTCTCCTCGGTGCGCTGCTGCTAGCGGCTGGCTGGCGGGCAGAGGATCGGCGAATGTGGGTTAGCGGGCTGGTCTTGACCATTGCCTCCCCGCTACTGAGCTATTCGTTCATTCAGAACCAAATTTATGTCCTTGAGCGCTCTCTCACGGGATGGTATTGGTTCACGGATATGACAGCGGATGGTGTGATTCTGGCTGCCATCGGAGTGGTCCTGCTGCTGGCAGGGATTGCCCAGTTCCGACGCGAAGACGAAGCGCTGCGGCGGCGTTCGGAGTGAGCCCATCGGATGGCGTCAATCCCTTCGACCTCAACGAGACCATCCATCAACGTTCGCGGCTCGCTATCATGACGGTGCTACGTGAAGCCGGCGAGGCAGACTTCGCGTTCCTTAAGGACAACCTCGACCTGACCGACGGCAATCTCGGCCGGCACCTCGAAGTCCTCGCCACGGCCGGTTACGTCTCTACCCGGCGAGGTTATGACGGACGACGCAGCCGCACCTGGGTTCGCATCACACCGCAGGGGTCCACGGCCCTGCAACTCGAGATCGACGCCCTCCGGGCCATCATTGATCGTGCAGACGCCACCAGCTGAACCGCCACCGGCCAGTCCACTCAGCGTTCCCCTTACGGGCGACGGAGCCAATGCACGGACCGAGCATCGCAGGGCCCCATCGCCACCGCGCTTGCACGCCGTGCGCGAATATGCTCGAGGCATGGTCAAGCGGTATTGGGGTGTCACGGTCATCGGCCTGGGGGTCGGCTTTTTCCTGGGTGCTGCGCTCTTCGGAATAATGGCCGTTTCTGGGAACCCGGATTGGCGTGGTTACCTAACTGTTGAGGACGTCCTGAAGTCGACTGCCTCGTATGGGTTGATTGGATTGCTCGTCGCGGCGGCAGCCTGTGTTGGAGGGTGGGCCTCCGTAGCGCTATTTGACCGGCGGCTTGAAAGACGGCCAAGCATGCGCGTTTGGTTGGCCGCCGGAGGGGCAGCCGCGGGAACCCTCCTGTTGGGAGCCCTTGCAGGCATAGCGGATTCGGTGCAAGGATCCGCCTCCTGGATTGCACTCATCGTCGGGATTGCTCTCGTGCTGGCGGTCGTGGCGGCGATTGCTGCGGCGGTCTTGGTCTCCTATGCGGAGAGGCACGCTCCCAGTAGTTCCTTGAAAGCGTTTTCGCGGGCTCCAGATGGTCGTTGGGTTGATTTCTAGCTGAGACTTCCACCCTTTGCTGCAAGGTCCTGCGGATTAGGCGTGGCTCTTCGCCGCTCAAGGTTAGGTGCGGTCAGCCGATCTGGGCATGTACGCGCGCACGATGGCACTGACGACGAGGACGACGAGTACGAGTGCGCTTATCGGGATGACGTACATCGCTCCAAAGCCGACGACCGCGGGCCACACTG
>JBBSBA010000137.1:0-2079 GCA_038251725.1 Actinomycetales bacterium | reverse complement strand
GATAATGGTCACGCCGTGCGGCGTTCGTGCCCGGGCGCCCCTCGACTACGAAGCCGGAAACCTACCGTCCATGGAACCAGTGAAGGTTCGCGCCCCCAGCATCCGCGATGTCGCGCGGATCGCCGGGGTGTCCTACCAGACGGTCTCGCGGGCGCTCAATAACTCCGAGAACATCCGCTCCACCACCAAGGATCGTGTGCTCGAGGTGATCGAGCAGCTCGGGTACCGCCCCAACCAGGCGGCACGCGCGCTCGTCACAAGCCGATCGCGCACCATCGGGGTCCTCACGTCGCAGGTCGCGAACTACGGGCCGGCAACGAGCCTCGCCGCGATCGAAGAGGCGGCACGGGATGCCGGCTACGTCATCACGACCACGAGCCTGACCGCCACCGACTCCGAGTCGATCCACGATCGGCTGGAATACCTGCTCAGCCAGGCCATCGAGGGCCTCATGGTCATCGCGCCGCAGGTGCGGGTGTTCACCGCGATTCGCGAGCTCGACATCCGGCTGCCGCTGGTGACCCTCGATTCCACCGGTCGCGATGGGCAGCACAGCCTCTCGGTCGACCAGATCGCCGGAGCCCGTCTCGCGACCCGTCACCTGATCGATCTCGGTCACCGTCACATCGTTCACCTCGCCGGCCCGCAGGACTGGATCGAGGCCGAGGCCCGCATGGCCGGCTTCCTTGACGAGCTGATCGAGGCGGATCTCCCCGTTCGGGCCCCGATCCTCGGCGACTGGACCTCGGATTTCGGCTACACGGTCGGCGCGGAACTCGCTCGCTCCCGCGATTTCACCGCCGTCTTCGCCGCCAACGACCTGATGGCCCTCGGCCTGATCCACGCCTTCCGTGATGCGGGGCTGGACGTGCCAGGCGACGTGAGCGTGATGGGCTTCGACGATGTTCCGGAGGCCCGCCACTACCTGCCACCGCTCACCACGGTGCGCCAGGATTTCGCGGAGATCGGCCGTCGCTCGGTGGCGATGCTGCTCGCGGAGCTGGACGGCCGGTCAGAGCGCGACCACGCCCAGATCCTGCCGGAACTGGTCGTGCGCCAGTCGACAGCGCCCCCTCGCCGCTGACGCGCCGTCGTCGGCCGGCAGAATCTGAGCGATTTCATCCTCGGATTACGCTTGCGTTAACTTCTTGACGATAAGGCTCGGGATGGTGCACCCTCGTATCCATGCCAGCAACACCACCTTCGCCAGCCAAGGGCAGCCAGAACCCCGGGTCGCAGTCGGCGTTGCGCGAACGCAACCAGCAGCGCATCATCGACGCCCTCCTCGGCAGCGGCCCCCTCACCCAGGCCGAACTGGCGCGCCAGACCGGACTGTCCACCGCGACGGTGTCCAACATCGTCAAGAAGCTGACGGCGACCGGCGAGGTCGAGACCGCTCCGATCACGAGCTCGGGGCGGCGTGCCCTGCTCGTGCGTCTGTCGAACAGTGGCGCCGTCGCCGTGGGAATCGACTTCGGCCGCCGCCACCTGCGAATCGTGATCGCCAGCCTCGGTTTCGCGGTCATCGCGGAACAGTACATCGAGTTGCCGATCGGCCATCGTGCCGAAGAGAGCATCGACCGGGCGTCAGCGGTGCTCGCCCGCATGCTCGAGCAGAGCGAAGTGCCCCCGTCAGCGGTGCTCGGCGTCGGCGTCGGCATCCCGGGGCCGATCGACCATCGAACGGGCACCGTCGTGCAGGGCGCCATCCTGCCCGGCTGGGTCGGCATCCACCTGCATGACCTGGAGAAACGCCTGCATTTCCCGGTGGTCTTTGACAACGACGCCAATCTCGGCGCGCTCGCGGAGGTCACCTGGGGGCCGCACAGCACGATCGACAACCTGGTCTTCGTGAAGATCGGCAGCGGAATCGGCGCCGGCCTCATCCTCGGCGGCCGCCCGTTTTACGGCCGACTCGGCATCACCGGTGAGATCGGCCACGACACCGTCACCGACGACGGGGAACTCTGCGGCTGCGGCAATCGAGGCTGCCTCGAGACGGTGGCCTCGACCTCGGTGATGATGCAACGCCTCGGCACCCGGGCGCCGGTCACGACCGCCGACATCGTGCGCAACGCG
>JBBSBA010000136.1:0-2158 GCA_038251725.1 Actinomycetales bacterium | reverse complement strand
CGGTGTAGTCGAACGCGGCCTTCGGGGTACGGCGTTGGGCGATCGCCCGCAGGTCGTAGATCGTGAGCGCCTTCTCCAGCCGCCGTTTCTTCGCGTTGAACTCCGGCGTCGCGAAGTGCAGGAGCGGCGCGAGGTCACGCACACTGGGGATGTGTCGTTCGAGTTTCATTGTGTGTTCTTCTCTATCGGGCCGGCGACTCGAGGAGCGTATCGAATCTGGTTCGACGATCGGGCGACGATCGCCCGGAGCATCTCGAGATCGCCGGAGACGAGCCCGGCGGCGCGGGCCTGGATCAGCACATTGCCGATGGCGGTGGCCTCCACCGGACCGGCGATCACCGGGAGGCCGGTGCGGTCGGCGGTCAACTGGCAGAGCAGTTCGTTTTGCGACCCGCCGCCGACGATATGGATCACCGCAATGGTCTTTCCGGTGAGCTCGTGCGCGCTGCGGATGGCCTGCGCGTAAGCATCAGCCAGGCTCTCGAGGATGCTGCGCACGATCGCCGCCCGCGAGGTCGGTGCCGCGATGCCACGCTCACCGAACCAGCGAGCGATACGCGACGGCATGTCGCCCGGCGCGAGAAAGCCCGCGTCATCAGGGTCGAAGACGGGGACGATCCCGGCGACGTCGGCGGCCTGAGCGAGGAGGGCCGACAAGTCGATCCGTTCGCCGTCGGCCTCCCATGTGCGAACCGATTCGCTAAGAAGCCAGAGCCCCATCACATTGCGCAGGTAGCGGATGCGGCCGTCGACACCGCCCTCGTTGGTGAAGTTCGCGAGCCGGCTCGCCTCGCTCAGCACCGGACGTTCGAGTTCGACACCCACGAGCGACCAGGTGCCGCAGGAGATGTAGGCGAAGTCGGGGGTCGTCGCTGGTATCGCAGCGACGGCGGATGCGGTGTCGTGCGAGCCGATGGCGGTCACCGAGGTTCTCCGGCCCATTCCGAGTTCGCCTGCGATGGGGGCCAACAGGCCACCGACGGGGGATCCGGAGTCGATGAGTGGCGCGAAGATGTGGCGGGGCAACCCGAGAGCCTCGATCAGCGCGTCGTCCCAGTCGCCGGTCGACACCGAGAGCAGGCCCGTGGTGGAGGCGTTCGTGCGCTCCGCGAACTGGCGCCCGGTGAGCCAATAGGTGATGAGGTCGGGGATGAGCAGGAACGAGTCGACACCCTCGAGCCGGCCCGCGATCCGGTCTTCGGCGAGCTGATACAGCGTGTTGAAGGGCAGGAACTGCAGGCCGTTCTCGGCATACAGCCGCTCACGGCCGACGACCGACTGCACGGCGGCCACCCCGGCCACAGTGCGGCCGTCCCGGTAGTGGAACGGCTCGGCGATCATCTGTCCGCCGGCCAGGAGGCCGTAGTCCACCGCCCAGGAGTCGACGGCGATGCTCACGATGTCCGGCTCGGCACGCGCGGCGGAGGCGATGCCGGTGCGCACATGAGTGAACAGGTCGGTGATGTTCCAGTGCAGGCCGTCCGCTTGTTCGATGGGGCCGTTCGGGAAACGGCTAACTGGGGCGAGCCGCAATTCGTTGTGACCGACGTACCCCAACATGACCCGACCGCTCGTCGCGCCGAGGTCGACCGCGGCGACGGCGTCAGGCATGCAACTGTTCCGTCATCGAAGGAAGGCTGCGGCGACGCCGGCGTCGACGGGGATGTGCAGCCCGGTGGTGTGGCTGAGGTCGCCCGTGCAGAGCACGAACACCGCGTTGGCCACGTTCTCGGGAAGCACCTCTCGCTTGAGCAGGGTGCGCTGGGCGTAATACTTGCCGAGGTCCTGCTCGTCGACGCCGTACACGGCGGCGCGCTTGGCCCCCCACCCGCCGGCGAAGATGCCGGAGCCACGCACGACGCCGTCGGGGTTGATTCCGTTGACCTTCACTCCGTGCTCGCCGAGTTCCGCTGCGAGCAGGCGCACCTGGTGCGCCTGGTCGGCCTTGGTGGCCGAGTAGGCGATGTTGTTCGGCCCGGCGAAGACGGAATTCTTACTCGAGATGTAGATGATGTCGCCGCCGAGTTTCTGGTCGATGAGCACCTTCGCGGCGGCGCGGGAGACGAGGAACGACCCCTTCGCCATCACGTTGTGCTGCAGGTCCCAGTCGGCGACGGTGGTCTCGAGCAGCGACTTCGACAGCGACAGCCCGGCATTG
>JBBSBA010000135.1:0-2176 GCA_038251725.1 Actinomycetales bacterium | reverse complement strand
GTGCCGGAGATCTTGCCGAGCCCGCCGGAGAGCGAGGCGCCGCCGATGACGACCGCGGCGATCGCGTCGAGCTCGTACCCGGCCGCGGCCTGGGGCTGGGCGGAGTCGAGGCGCCCGGCGAGCAGCAGTCCGGCGAGCCCCGCGAAGAGTCCGGCGAGCGCGAACACGGTGACGAGGATGCGCTTGACCGGCAGTCCGGACAGGCGCGCCGCCTCGGCGTTGCCGCCGACGGCGTACATCGAACGCCCGATGACGGTGCGGTTGAGCACGAACGACGCGACCAGCGCCGCAACCAGGAGCACGACGATGGGCATCGGCACGGGGCCCAGGTTCCCGCCGAGGAAGGAGACCTCGGCCGGGGTGCTGATCGGCCGGCCGTCGGAGATGACCAGGGTCAGGCCGCGGGCGACGCTGAGCATGGCGAGGGTGGCGATGAAGCTGGGCAGCTTGCCGTAGGCGTTGGCAAGGCCGTTGACCATGCCGGCGAGCAGCCCGGCGACGAGGCCGCCGACGAGGGCGAGCCAGCCCGGCAGCCCGGCACTGACGAAGAGCCAGCTCGACACCATCGCCGCCAGGGCGGCGACGGCACCGACCGACAGGTCGATCCCGCCGGCGACGATGACGAACGTCATGCCGAAGGCCAGCACGGCCACGGTGGAGACCTGGATGCCGATGTTGAGCAGATTCTGGCCGGTCAGGAAGTCGGGGGTCGCGATGAAGAGCGCGATACAGAGCACCACGAGGCCGACCAGGGCGCCGTTGTTGGCGAGGAACTTCTTGTAGTCGAAGCCGCGCCGCACGGCGGGCAGGGTTGTCGTTGACATGCGTGGATCCCTTTTCTTTCAGTTCTCGTCGGCGACATCGCGGGCGGCGAGTGTCATTACTGCGTCTTGGGTGGCCTCGGCCGCGGTGAGTTCGCCTGCGAGCAGGCCATCGCGCATCACGAGGATGCGATCGCTCATCCCGAGGATCTCGGGCAGTTCGCTGGAGACCATGACGATCGCACCGCCGGCCGCGGTGATCGCGTTCATCAGCTCGTAGATCTCGACCTTCGCGCCGACGTCGACGCCGCGGGTGGGCTCGTCGAGCAGGAGCACGGTGGAGGCGGCGATGATCCAGCGGCCGAAGACGGCCTTCTGCTGGTTGCCCCCGGAGAGGGCGCCGATCGCCTGGTCGATGGTGTGCATCCGGATGCGCAGTTTCGTCGCGACGGCCTGCGCCCGGCTGCGCTGACCGGGGAAGTCCGCCAGGCCGAGCTTGGCGGTGGAGGCGAGGGTGGCGTAGCCGAGGTTGTCGTTGACCGAGGCGTCGAGCACGAGGCCCTGGCCCTTGCGGTCTTCGGGCACGTGGCCGATCCCGGCCTTGATCGCCGCCTTGATGTTGGCCTTGGGCAGCGCCCGGCCGCGCACGGTGACGGTCCCCGAGTCGTAGTGGTCCGCACCCGCAATCGCGCGGATCAGTTCGGTGCGGCCCGCGCCGACCAGGCCGGCGATGCCGACCACCTCTCCGGCGCGCACGGTGAAGTTGATGTCGGTGAACCGGCCACTCGAGCTGAGGTGCTCGACCGCGAGAATCTCTGCTGTCTCGGTCGTCTCGGCGGCGCCGCCCGCGTTGCGGGGGTACTGCTCCTCGATGCTCCGGCCGACCATCAGCCTGACCAGTTCGTCCTCCGGCGTGGACGCGGGGACCTCGGCGACGAACTCGCCGTCCCGAAGCACCGTGACGGTGTCGCCGACCTCGGCGATCTCGTCGAGGTGGTGGCTGATGAAGAGCATTCCGACGCCGCGGCTTCGCAGGTCGGCCATCACGGCGAACAGGCTCTCCGTCTCGTGCCGGGTCAGAGCCGCGGTCGGTTCGTCGAGGATGAGGATGCGGGCGTTGATGCTCAGCGCCTTGGCGATCTCCACGAGCTGCTGGCGGGCGATGCCGAGCTCCCCGACCAGGGTGTCGACGTCTACGTCGAGGCCGATCAGGGCGAGAGCCGCTCGTGCGCGGTTCCGCATGGCGCTGCGGTCGACCATGCCGTGCTTGGTCGGCATCCGCCCCAGCATGACGTTCTCGGCGATGCTCATCGTGGGAACCAGGTTGAGTTCCTGGTGGATCGTGGCGATGCCGAGTGCTTCGGCGGCGCGGGTGGTGGGCAGGGTCACCGTGTTGCCGTCGACGACGATTCGGC
>JBBSBA010000134.1:0-2501 GCA_038251725.1 Actinomycetales bacterium | reverse complement strand
TCGTTTCTCGACGAAGGCGGACATTCCTTCTTTTTGGTCCGCCATCGCGAACGTCGCATGAAAGAGCCTGCGCTCGAACAGGATTCCTTCCCGCAGCGTCGTCTCGAACGCTCGGTTGACCGCTTCCTTGGCCATCATGGCGATCGGTAGCGACATGCCCGCGATCGTGTGCGCCACCTCCAGCGCGACGTCGCGCAATTGCGCCGCGGGCACGATTCGGGCGACGAGTCCGGCGCGTTCGGCCTCCTCGGCGTCCATCGTTCGGCCGGTGAGGCACAGGTCCATGGCCTTGGCCTTGCCGACCGCGCGGGCGAGCCGCTGGGAGCCGCCGATCCCCGGGATGACCCCCAGCTTGATCTCCGGCTGACCGAACTTCGCGGTGTCCGCCGCGATCAGGATGTCGCACGCCATCGCCAGTTCGCACCCACCGCCCAGCGCATATCCCGAGACCGCGGCAATGGTCGGTGTACGCATCTGCGCCAAGCGGTCCCAGGCCGCGAACCAGTCGTTGAGGTACACGTCCATATAGGTCTTGGGTGCCATCTCCTTGACGTCGGCGCCCGCGGCGAAAGCTTTCTCGGACCCGGTGACGATGATGGCGCCGACATCGGGATC
Organism: Actinomycetales bacterium; assembly: GCA_038251725.1. Classification (GTDB taxonomy): domain Bacteria; phylum Actinomycetota; class Actinomycetes; order Actinomycetales; family Microbacteriaceae; genus Lacisediminihabitans. Next base: position 1,886 of record JBBSBA010000134.1, on the reverse strand, counting down.
GATGTCCAACTCGGTCAGCGCGGTGACCGTCTCGTTCATCAGGGCGGCGTTGAGCGCGTTGAGTGCCTGCGGCCGGTTCAACGTCAGGACTGCGACACGGTCGACGCGGTCGAGCAGGATGGTCTCGTACTCGTGCGCTGTGGCTTCGCTCATGCGGCGTTCCTCTTTGATCGAAGTGGTGATCGTCGATTGATAGCTGCGCTCAACGGGCGACGGAAGCTATTTTTCGAACACATACTTGCCCGGGGCCGGATCACGGGCCGGGTACTCGACGCTGCCGAGCCTCGCCGAGGAGGGCTTGGCCGGGCCGGATCGTGCGGTCAGCCAGTCGCCCCAGCGCGGCCACCACGATCCGCTGAACTGTTCGGTCTGTTCGAGCCAGTCGTCGGGATCCGGGCCGCCCGCCGGACCCGCCCAATACTTCTGCCTCGATTTTTCGATCGGGCTGACGATGGTCTGGATGTGCCCCTTGTTCACGATGACCACCTCGCTATCACCGCCGAGCAATTGGCTGCTCATGTAGCAGGGCCGCCACGTGGTGATGTGGTCGGTCTGCGCCGCGACGATGAAGTTGTCAACCTTGACCAGGGAGAGGTCGATCGGCGTGCCCGACAGCTTCACGGCCCCGGGCTCGACGAGGGCTCCGGCGGCCATCAGGACGGTCGCGTCGCGGATGAACTTGGCGGGCATGTTCACCTGGTCGTCGTTCCAGGCCAGCAGGTCGTAGGCGGAGGGCTCCTCCCCGATCAGCCAGTTGTGGATGACGTGCCCGAAGACGAGGTCCTTCGGGCGTAGCCAAGCGAAGTGGCGCGACACCCGCTTCGCGTCGACAACTTCCCCCTCGTCGGCCAGTTTGTTGATCTCGCTGTTGACGCCGCGGGTGCTCAGGGGAGTGACCAGATTCGGTTGTCGTGTATCGAGCATCGTGACCAGGTAGGTCGCCGAGTGGACAGGCTGCTCGCCTCGTGCCGCCAGGTGGGCCTGGGTCAGCGCGCCGGTGAAGCCGCCGGCACAGAAACCGAGCAGGTTCAGATCCTCGGCGCCGGCGATCTGCTGCACGACAGTGAACGCCCGCGCCACCGCCACCACGTACTCCTCCATGCCCCACGCGCCGTGACCGGCCTGCCGGTCCGTGCTCGGGTTGCGCCACACCAGCATGAATGTCTGCATCCCGGTGGAGACCGCGAACTCCACCAGAGAGCGCTGCGGGGCGAGATCGAGAATGTAGTAGCGACCCAACTCCGCAGGAACGATGAGCAGGGGTCGTTCGTAGACGGTTTCAGTGGTCGGGCTGTACTGGATGAGTTCGAACATTTCCTCCCGATACACCACCGCCCCGGGGCTGCACGCCATGTTCAGCCCGACCGTGAACGGGCGGGTGTCGGTCATCCGCGGCATTCCTCCATTGCTCGCCACATCACGAAGGAACGCCCGAGCGCCACGCAGGACCGACATTCCGCCGGTATCGACGGCCTTTCTCAGAGCAGCCGGATTGGTAGCCAACAAGTTCGCCGGCGAGAGTGCACCGGTCACGATATTCGTCACATACCGGGTGCGCTCATCGGTGTCCCAAGCAGCACCAGGGTCTTCGGTCATCGCCTCAATCCACTTCGCCCAAGCCAGGTGCCCCTGGGCGAGACGACGGAACAGCGGGTGCTCCCGCCAGGCCCGATCGCCGTACTGCGCATCGCGCTCCAGTATCTCGATCTCCGAGAGACCCAATACGACCTTGGCCCACTCCGCCAACAACTTCGGCGCGTCAAGGCCCACCCGCGGCTGCATCAGCAACGCCAGTACCTCGCGGACCTGCAACGGATCCAAACCACCAGCCGCCGCACCACCAAGAACTTCTTCCGCCAGAAATTTCTCCTCCACGACTACCGCCT
>JBBSBA010000133.1:0-2945 GCA_038251725.1 Actinomycetales bacterium | reverse complement strand
GTCCCAGCTGAACTCGGCGCAGGTCCGCTCGTAGTCGATGAGGTTCGGCTGCACGCGCAGTGCGTGAAGGTTCTTCTCGATGATGGGCCACCGCGTTGGCGACTCGGTTTCTGGGGTCATGACCCCATCGGAGTCCCGCAGAGCCGACGGAGACAGAGCCTAAGGTCCTTCCCCGTGGCGCCGGGGCGGCCTGGGACTCAGCGTGGGCGCTTCGGCATCCCGAATTCGTTGACGGGTTCGTTGTGGACGACCGGCGGAAGGTGGGGCGCGGGGCAGTTGAGCAGTGTGTTGCTGGTGGAGCGATCGATGGTGTGTTCGACCATCGGCCTGCCGCAGATCGGGCACAGCGCGACGGCCACCCGATCGACCACGTCGTCGTATGGCCCGATGTCCGGCGGACCGATCGCCTTGGAGAGCGTGTGGTTCAACCAGTCGATGAAATGGACGAATTTGTCGTGATGATGCTCGTCGACACCAGTGTCGTCAACCATGGCGTCAGACTACGCTTCAATCCGCGGCAGCGGCAGGGGCGAATGGTGGCCCGTCGATCCTGCGGCCCGACCCGCCGTTCGTTACCGGCGTCGGCTCACCAGCGCTCCGCCAAGCACCGCGCCGAGAAGTGTGAGCACGGGGATGAGATTCCACGAGAACCCCTGCAGCTCACGGACCAGACCCGTGCTCGCTTCGAGCACGGGTGTGATCAGCTGATAGATGACGAACGCGACGGCGAAACCGACCACGCCGCCGCCGAGCGCACCCCACAGCCAGCGGGGACCCGAACCACGGCGGGGAGGCGGGGGAGATTCGGTCATCCGGGGGTTCCTCCCTGTCAACGGTCGGCGAACTGCCGCTCAATGTGCGGCGCAGCCGCCGTACTCGCCAATCATGGACCCGTCGCGGCGGTTTTGGCGAGGAGCATCGTCTAGGTCGCGGCGACCGGGCGAGTGGACTTCGCCCCTGGCATGCGCAGGGCGTAGGCCGAGGCGAACACGAGAAGCACCGCGCCGACGGCGAAGGCCGCCGGGTAGGAGACGGTGTCGGCGAGGAACCCGGCGACGAGCGGTCCGATGATCGCGCCGAAGTCCGAGAACATGGAGAACACGGCGACGGGTCGCCCGCCTCCCGATCCGGCGACGTCCCCGACGACGGCGGCTGGGGCGGTGCCCATGAATGCCCCCGCCACGCCGTAGAGACAGAGCAGGGCCGTGAGCGTCCAGAAGTTCGGGGCGAACGGGACGGCGATGATGGTGACGGCGGCGACGGCGAAGGAGCCGATGATCGCCGGTTTGCGGCCGACCGTGTCGATGAATCGCGCTGCCGGCGCCAGGGCAACGGTCTGGGCGACGGCCGCACAGGCGAAGGCGATCCCGGTGGATGAACTGGGTCTCTTGAGCACCTCGACGATGAGCACCGGGATGAGCGCGTTGCGCACGCCGAGGGACGTCCACCCCTGGGCGAAGTTGGCGAGACAGGCAGCGCGGAACCGGGAATCGCGCAGCACGGTGGCCAGCGGCACGCGCGGAGCGGCGGCCTCGGTCGGTACGCCGCGCGAGCCCGGACCCAGCAGCACCAGACCGATGATCCCGGCGATGGCAAGCGTCGCGGCGTAGAAGAAGAACGGGGCGGTGAGCGAGATCGTCGCGAGCAGTCCGCCGAGCGCGGGGCCGGCCATGCCGCCGATGAGGAAGCCGCCCTGATAGAAGCCGATCGCACGAGCGCGGATGGAGGGCGATGTGGAGCCGAGCAGCAGCGTCATGGCCGAGACGGTGAACATGGCCGATCCGATGCCGCCGGCCCCGCGCAACAGAAGCAGCTGCAGGTAGCTCTGGGCGACTCCGGCCAGCCCGCTCGAGACCGCGACGATCCCGATCCCGATGGCGAGGATCGTTCGTTCGCCTCCCCAGTCGATCAGACGGCCGCAGAACGGGCTGGCGACCAGTCGCATGAGCGCGAACGTGGAGATGACGGCCCCGACCTCCACGTTGCCGACTCCGAAACTGCGCACGTAGATCGGCAGCACCGGAACGACCACGCCGAAGCCCACCATCACGAAGAAGGCGATCACGCCAAGGGTGAGCACCTCGCGCGGGAGCCGGGGTTTCGAGCCCGTGCCCCGTCTCACTTCGCGGGGTGTGGAGCGGGCATGGGGCATGCACCCAGAGTATGGCGTTGGCGGTCGGCGGTGTCGCCGTTCCGCCGTCGCTTCCGCCCGACTACGCCGCCATCGGGACCAGGTGGCTGAGCGCCTGGTCGGGAGGGGTGCCCTCGAATCCCGCGGCACGCACGAGCTCCCGCGCCGCTTCGTCCCAGAGGAGGCACCGCCGGGGGTTGTGGGCCTGCCCCGCCCGGGGCACCGCCCGGGCCGCGAACGAACGATCGGCTCGCCGGATGAAGCCGATCACGCTGCCGTTCAGGCGAATCTCGAAGGTCGAATGCCCCACGAAGGTGACGACCGTTTCGAGGGTCGTGACGCTGTCGTGGGGGCCGACGATGCGCAGGGGCACACGGCCGCTGGAGAAGAGCTCCGGCGAGACACAGTAGATCGACTGGCTCGGGGCGGACTGGCTCGGGGCGGACTGGCGCGGGGCGGACTGGCGCGGGGCGGACTGGCGCAGGGTGGACTGGCGCAGGGCGGACGCAACGGATGCCGAGGGGCGGTCCAGGGGAACGCCAGCGGCGCGGCGCGGTTGGCGTCGATCCTCGGCCGCGACCGGCCGCCGTGGCAACTGGCGCGCCTTGCCCAAACCGCGGACGAGAAGGCGGTACAAGCGATGATTCGACATGATGAGACCCCGACTAACGGACCCCCGGATGGACACCTTCCTTGGGGAACCACCTCCAGATTACGCCCCCACAACGGGGGCCACCAGAGCAAACCGACCGGAGAATCTGGCCGCAGATCTGCGGAATGGCACCCGTTGGTTTCTGGCATCCGGCGTGTTGGC
>JBBSBA010000132.1:0-3200 GCA_038251725.1 Actinomycetales bacterium | reverse complement strand
GCACCCGCGGAAGCAACGGCTCGATCACAGCCCACGCCTCGTCAGAAATCACATCACGATCATGCATACATCGATCGTCGCCCGAGCGACACCGAAATCACTTGATCAACACGCCCTAGGGGAGAGGGCCGCGCCGCGCAACCACCCCGGCGAAGAGGGCGTGCAGCAGCGGGAGCGCTGAGATGGCCATGAGCACCGTTCCGAACACGACATCCTCGGTTCGAAGTAGGATGCCGCCGATCAGCAGGGCGGCGAACAGGATCGCCGAGATGATCTGCCGTCCCATTCGCTCGATGCCGCCCAGGCGACGCTCGAGTCGAGGGGTCTGCACCGAGACCGTGCCCTCTTCGATCCGTGTCGTGAGGTTGTCGAGCCGCTTGGGCAGGCGAGCGATGATTCCCGCAACCGATATCGCCTGCTTCGCGGCCGCCTGCACCAGGTTGCCGCCTTCGGCCCGGATCAGCTGGGCGGAATACGGCTCGACGGCATTCCAGATGTTGAAGGCGGGGTCGAGCGAACTGCACATTCCCGAGGTCAGCGACATGGCGCGCACGATGAGAAGGAAGTTCTCCGGAAGCTGAAACGGCAGCGAGCGCACCACATCACCGAATTCGATGGCGAAGGCGCGGAATTCGCGCGGGTCGACGTCCTGCAACTCGGCGAAACCCATCCCGCCGAAACGGGCGAACAGCTTCGTCATCGCCCGCTCGAGTTCTGCGGTGTCAGCGGACGGCAGGAGCACGCCCACCTCGCGGATGCCATCCACCATTCCCCTGCCGTCGCGTGACGCGGCGGCGATGAAGAGCTTCCGAAGTCCCTGCCGCAGGGCATCGGGCACCTCGCCCATCATCCCGAAGTCGATGAAGGTGAACTTCCAGGCTCGGCCGCCATCAGCGCCGAGCACGCCGGCGTCGCCGAGCGGCGTAACGAAGATGTTGCCGGGGTGCGGGTCGGCGTGGAAGTAGCCATAGAGAAAAAGCTGGTCGAACATGACGGCCGCGAACTCAGTGGCGACTTCGGACGGGTCGATGCCGGCTGCTCTCAGCCCGTCGACATCGTTGATCTTGATCGCGGTCACGTCTTGCAGGGTCAGCACCCGCCGCGTTGTGCGCTCCCACACCAATTCGGGAACGCTCACCCGGGAGTCGTCGGCGAAGTCGTGAGCGAATCGCTCGGCGCCCGCCGCCTCGTGCAGGTAGTCGATCTCCTCGAGGCTCGTGAACGCGAATTCCTCGACGAGGGCGGGCATGTCGACGCGATCGGAGACGAGGCGCACGTGGCTGAGCCAGCCGGCGACACGGCGGAGGGCGGTGAGGTCGACATCGATGATCGTGCTGATGTCCGGCCGCTGAATCTTGACGACGACGTCGAGCAGGCCGGTCTCGGCGGCATCCGCCTCTGACAGCCGAGCGCGGTGGACCTGACCGAGGGATGCCGCCGCCAGCGGCGCCTCCTCGATGAACGAGAACGCACGCTCGAGCGTCACGCCAAGCTCGGCTTCGGCGAGGATGCGGATCGCCGGGAACGGCACCGGCGGAACCTCGTCTTGCAGACCCTCAAGCTCCTTGGTGATCTCCGGCGGGAGCACGTCGAGGCGTGACGACATGAACTGGCCGACCTTGATCATGAGGCCACCCAGGTCGACCGCGAGCACGTGGAAGCGCTGCGCGATGCGCTCCAGGCGCGCCGATCTGCTTCGGGCTGCGACCCGCGCGAGCCCGACCCGCGGGAGAAACAGTTCGTACCACCACGTTTGCACCAGATAGCGGGCGGCGAACCGCAGAATCCTGCGGGAGCGGGCGCGCATGTTCCCGACGTCGGTCATCTAATCTCGGTTATCTCGTCTGTGCCCGGCCGACGTGCTGGGGGCACGCTCAATCCTGGGCGAGGATCGAATAGAGCTTACGGCGCGCTTCTTCGAGAACGGCGACAGCTTGTTTCACCTGCTCCGGGTTGCCGGACCGCCCAACCTGGGCGGCCGCCTGAGCCAAGTCGATTCCGGCCTTGGGTAGCGCGGTCACCCGCGCGTTGTCCCGAGAGCCCTGCGCCTCCCACGGCGCGGGGTGCTCCGCGGCGGCGTCGGCTACCCGTCGTCCCTCGTCGGTGAGCGAGTAGGTCTTGCGACCGTTGGACTCCTCGGCGCTGATGAAGCCCTCGTCCGCAAGCAGTTGAAGCGTCGGATACACCGAGCCGGGGCTCGGCTTCCACGCGCCATCGCTGCGTTCCTCGATCTCATGGATGATCTGGTAGCCGTGCATCGGCTTCTCGGCGAGAAGTGCAAGCACCGCCGCACGCACGTCGCCTCGACCCATTCTGGTACCGACCTTTCGGTCGAACTGTCCGCGCAACTGGTCCATCGCGTCCCACACCGCGGCGCCTGGCCAACCCTCACCGGCGCCGCCCCGGCGTCCGCCGAACCCATCGCCCATAAATGAACTGCTCATGATGTCCTCCTCAGCGCCATAGCCACCTCGGCTCGACGATACCTAACGATATATCGTCAAGCTGTGTGATGGCGAGACGAGCGTGTGAAGCTTCGAGCGCCACCGATCGTGCGGTTGAGCGCCGGCGATCGCGTGGAGCCATCGCTGACGCTCTCCCGTACTACTGGGCGTTCGCGAGGGCTGCGCGCTCGCGCGTGCTGTAATTCCCGGTGTCGATCCAGCTCGTGTTGTGGATGATCCGGTCCATGATCGCGTCCGCGGGAACGTCGGAGCCGAGCCGTTGGTGCCAGCTCTTCTGCCGATACTGCGTGCAGACCACGGTTGAGGTCCCGCCGTAGCGGCGCTCCATCGGCTCCAGCCGCATGCCTCGCATCGGTTTCGTATTGGTGATTTGACCGTTGGCGATTTTGGCCAATAGGTTGCGCTGATTGTTGAACAATCGTATGCTGTCACAAAATCAGTGTCCTCCGGATGCTGACCCATTCCCACAATGAAGTGAGCTCACACATGGCCACGACCACCTCAGTTCCCCGCGTCGAACGTCCGAAGAAGATGCGTCCGAAGAACAAGCACAGGGGCGCACTGCTCGGCGCGATGTTCCTGATGGCCACGAGCGCCGTCGGCCCCGGCTTCATGATCCAGACCACCAATTTCACCGTGCAACTCGGCGCGGCTTTCGCCTTCGCAATCGTCGTGTCGATCCTCGTCGACATCGCCGTGCAGCTGAACGTCTGGCGGGTGATTGGGGTCAGCGGT
>JBBSBA010000131.1:0-3328 GCA_038251725.1 Actinomycetales bacterium | reverse complement strand
TCGTCAGCGGGAAGCCCTGCGACCAAGGGTGCGTGCCCGCGGCACCCATGAACTGCCCGAAACTGTCGCGGAAGGCGTAGAGGGTTTCATAGATGCCCATCGGCGGGACATCGTCGGACAGGAAGGAGTCGCGTGGCATGGGGTGGACCGGGCGGGAGGAAGACGGGAGGCTGGCGGAACCGGATGACGGCGCAAGGTTAACCGTTCGGCTCGGGGGGCATCGACCGGCAGGGATTCGATGACCCGCTCGCCCTGCCCAGCGAACGGCTCGAGCGTCTGCATGAGCGAGAGCTGAAGATCGAAGACGCTCTGGGACGAAGGCAACGACGAAAAGTGTTACCCATGTCTCCAGACTGAAGTGTTACTCATCTCCCCGGCCGGACACGCACCTCAGTGACCCGCCGGGCCGTACGAGATGCGTGGGTATTGCCTGGAAATACTGTGGTAGTAGGTGCTTGCCGTGCTCGTGAGCCCCCACTTGCCAATGGCAACCGGTGTGAGACCAACGTCCTCTCCAGCGGGCGTCAGCTCCGATGGCCCCGTGCGGTAGAAGAGAAACGACACGCTACTATCAGCGGTCAACCGATAGTCTTCGCGGCGCTCTGGTGGCCCGAGCCGCGTGATGATGTCACCGTATGAGAGCCCCATCGAGAGGTCTCCGATATCACGCCGTCTGTCCCTGTACTCAGGCCGAACTGCAGTGCAAGCCGATGCTGCCAGACATGCAACAACCAGTATCGACGCCACCACGAGATGCCGGCGCATTGCCTCCTTCACGTATGCCACAGCTTTCTGCGTCTAACGACCAAGCTCAGCAGCGGCGGGGCACTGGTGAGCTGTGGTCACGAAAAACGAATCATGCCTTGCCGTCTGCTGCAGCGCCGGGTTCGGCGTTGCGGCCAGCTTTTCGTCCGGGGAGTGTGAACCGGAATGTTGTGCCGACACCGAGCTCGCTCACCACGGTCACCACCCCGGCGTGCGCCTCGATGAAAGTCTTGACGATAGCCAGACCAAGTCCCAGCCCGCCCGGTTTCTCGGGGTCCGTGTCGTGCTTGTCGAACACTGTGCGGCAGCGGTCCTCCGGTATGCCCGCGCCGTTGTCGCGGACAAAACACTCGGCGGTGCCGCCATCGCCCGTCACGCTCGCCCCGACGACGACCTCCCCGCGCGGCGTGTAGGAGATCGCGTTGGCGATCAAGTTCTGGAACACACGCCGCAACAAAGTGGCATCGGCGTAGACGACGAAATCTTCGGGAGTCGCATTGATCAGGTGCGTCGAGCCTGTCCCGGCGACCGGGTGGAGATCATGAACGAGAGCTTCGACCATGGGCCACAGATCAAACTCCCGGCGCTCCAACTTGGCCCCGACCTCGATCTCCAGATTCGAGTTCTCCTCGAGAATCTTGCCTATCAGATCTTGAACCCGTTGCACGTTGCGGGTCAGGAGTTTCAACTTCTGTGTCGTCTCGGGTGTTTCGGTATGGTTTCGTGCCAGAATCAACTCGAGTATCCGCGTGGACAGTGAGATGGCGCTGAGCGGGGTGCGAAGGTCGTGGGCCACGAACGCCAAGTACTCTTCCCGTCGCTGTCGGACCTCGAGGGCCTTCTGGCTGGCGAACGACTGCACGGCCGACCCGATTGCTCCATCCATGACTCGATTCAGGACATGGAAAGGCCTTCCCTGCATGCTCAAGCCGTTCCGCTCGGCCAGATCGTGGATGCTGCCGCGCAGGATGTTGTACTCGGTAACGACCTCCTCGATATCGAACGCGTCTTTGACCCGTTGCAAGCCGTGGGCAGGCGGGCTGGCTTCGACGAGGGCTTCCGCGATCGTCTCGTCCGACCCGGCCCGGAGGGCGGTGGCAAGTTCGTCCAGGAAATGCGGGATGTGATCGTTCAGCGTCGGGGCGTCGAGGTCCCGCGCTGCGGGGAGTGCCCGTACCTTCAGCCGCCGCTCTGCGAGCAGGGCGTCCCGTTCGTGCTCGATGAGCCGCGCGAGTTCATTGAGGATGTCGATGGCCATCAGTTGCCCTCCGGGCCGTACGAGATGCGTGGGTATTGCCGAGCAATGCTGTGGTAGTAGGTGCTTGCCGTGCTCGTGAGCCCCCACTTGCCAATGGCAACTGGAGTGAGACCAACGTCCTCTCCAGCGGGCGTCAGCTCCGTTGTCCCCGTGCGGTAGAAGAGAAACGCAACGATCGTATCCGCGTTCAACCGATAGTCTTCGTGGTGCTCTGGTGGCCCGAGCCTCGTGATGATGTCACCGTATGAGAGCCCCATCGAGAGGTCTGCGATATCACGCCGTCTGTCCCTGTACTCAGGCCGAACCGCAGTGCAAGCCGATGCTGCCAGACATGAAATAGTCAGTATCGACGCCCCCACGCGATGCCAGCGCATTGCCTCCTTCACGTATGCCACACCTTTCTGCGTCTCACGCCTCGGCCGCTCAACTGCCGGCCATGTGGATCAAGTATGGCATGCGCGCTAGCCGGCAAGCTGCAGCGGCTGGTTGGGCGGCGAATCCGACGCGGCCGAGGCGAGAGCTTCGCGAATCGTCCGCGGACGGTCACCGGAAACAGCCAGTCCATCGACTTCCCCGTCTCAGCATCCTCGCAGGATTCGAACTCGGCAAAGTACTCGCCGTCGAGTGCGTCCGAGTCCGTGGACTTGGTGGCGTGGAGATAGCCATCGGCGCCTTCTGCGGGTCGGCATCGCAGGCTCCGCTGCCTGCCGCCAACCTCCAGCGGGAACTCGAGGCGCGTCCCGGCAGCGATTCGCCCTTCGGCGTCGACTTCAATCAGGACGTGCCAGCCGTCGCCATTCAGCTCGAGGCGGTCGAGTCCGACGGCTTCAATCCGGGCGCCGCGACTCATGTCATCGAACCACAGATCGTCGTCACGGGAACCGAAGAGGGCGAAAGGGACTTCGTAGATCGGCCGTTGCAAGAGTGGTTTTTCGACGTGCAGCTCGAACGACGGCCCCCCGGACGTACCCGAGACCCGCGCGGCGAATGGCGTCCCGTGTCGCGATCCCAGCAAGGTGAGGCAGGAGAGCAACGCGACGCCTGTGATGATCAGAATCAACTTCCGCATTGGCTTGCCTCGAACCACCCAACGACTCTGCCGCTCAACTGCCGGCCACAACCACTTGCGCTGCGACTCACCTGATCCGAGTTCAGCCCGACCGGCCCGCGGCGACGTCGGCTTGATATCGCTCCAGCACCTGGCCCAGGAGCGCGACGTCGGACTCAAACGTCTCGGGGAGCAGCGGCCCGAAGGAGAAGCGGAACCACGAGGCGTAGGGCGACACGTAGTCCGGATTCTTGGCG
>JBBSBA010000130.1:0-3377 GCA_038251725.1 Actinomycetales bacterium | reverse complement strand
GCGCTCCGACGCAGGCTTTCGCCGGACCGCCTCGGAGACGGTGACATTCATCGAACGGTTGGCGCTGACCCGACCTCGTCCGGCCCTCGCTAATTTGCATCGCCTTGCTGTCACCGACGCGCAACAGCGTGACCTGCCCGCACCGAGCTACTCGACCGTTCGAGAGATCGTGCGGGCACTGGATCCGGCTCTCGTCACCCTCGCGCTCGAAGGGCCGGCGTCGTATCGCGACAAGCATGAGCTCGTCTTCCGCCGCCGCGCCGAACGACCCAACCAGACGTGGCAGTCCGACCATACCGAACTTGACATCCTCATCGTCGGTGCCGGGGGGAAGCCCGATCGACCGTGGCTGACTACCGTGATGGACGATCACTCCCGCGCGATCTGCGGGTACATGCTCTTCACCGGGGCGCCCTCCGCTATGAACACGGCCCTCGCCCTCAGGCAAGCGATCTGGCGGAAGACCGACCCGGCATGGGCGATGTGCGGCATCCCCGACATCCTGCACGTCGACCACGGCTCCGACTTCACGAGCCATCACCTGGAACGCACCGCCATCGCCCTGCACGTCAGGATCATCCACTCGACCGTTGCCAGGCCCCAGGGGCGAGGGAAGATCGAACGGTTCTTCAGGACCATCAACACTGAACTCCTCGCTGTCTTGCCCGGACGTCTCGGCCCCGGCAGTCGAACACCCCAACCTGTGCTCACCCTTTCGGAGCTTGACCGTGCCATCGGCGTCTTCATAGCCACTTACAACGACCGGCCCCACAGTGAGCTGGGGATATCCCCGAAACAAGCATGGATTGGTGAAGGGTGGCTTCCTCGAATGCCCGACAGTCTTCAAGAACTCGACGGGCTGCTCCTCACTGTTCTGAAGAACCGGGTCGTGCAACGCGACGGTATCCACTTCCAAGGCCAGCGCTACCTCGCCCCAACCCTCGCGCCGTTCGTGGGACACACGATCACGATCCGGTACGACCCCCGTGACATCTCCGAGATCCGGGTCTACGACCGAGACACGTTCATCTGCACCGCCATCGACGAAGCCCACCCAAACCTTCGCCTCAGTCTGCGCGATATCGAAACTGCGCGCCGTGCACGGCGCCGGCAACTCCGACGCGCCATCAATGACCGCGTACCGACCATCGTCGCCCGCGAGGAATCTCGCACCCCCGAACCGACACAGCGGCGGCGGCGGCTGCGTACCTATGAAGAAGACGAGTGATGAGCCAGACATTCATCGTGACCAAAGAGCATCGACGCTTCACCGAGTTCGCCAACGCCGTCCGAAAGGAAAAGACCATCGGTATCTGCCACGGGGCAGCTGGCGTCGGGAAGACCAACTCCGCCCGCCGCTACGCGAACTGGGACGTCCTCGAGGCATACATCAACGAATGGGGTCCCCGCGGAGATCACGACGCGAAGCACTACGCACTCGCGAACCGGTCCAGGACTGTCTTTTACACACCCGAAGTCCTCTGCCGGCCCAAGGACCTCATGCACGACATCGACCACTGGCAGGTCAAGGTCGGCATTTGCGCCGACGAGCACCTGCGCTCCCTCGACCCGGACGCCGCTCCCGTGAAACAGAGAGACGTCACGCGTCTTGTCGAGTTCCTCATCATCGACGAAGCCGAACGGCTCACTCCCACAGCCCTGGAACTCCTCCGTGACCAGCACGATCGAACGCACCTGGCGATGATCCTGATTGGTATGCCAGGCATCGACGAACGATTCCGCCACTACCCCCAGCTCTACAGCCGACTCGGTTTCTCCCACACCTACCGCACCCTTGGACGGGACGCGCTCCTCTTCGTTCTCGACCGTCACTGGAAACACCTCGGGAAAACCCTCGACCCAGAAGACTTCACCGACGCCCAAGCCATCGCCGCGATCGAACGAATCACCCGAGGCAACTTCCGTCTACTAGAACGTCTCTTCCCCCAGATCAACCGGGTACTCAAAATCAACCAGCTCGACACCATCACGGACGACGTCATCGAAGCCGCCGCGAGCATCCTCGTCATCGGCAACTAGCGTCAAAGAGCGATCACAGAACACCGCCAAAGAGCGCCAAACTCCACAAAGTGGTCTCCAGCGCGCTCTCCAGAACGCTCGAAATTCCGTCCGGTGATCGTCCCGCTTGCGGACAGGCATTGAAAGCTCGAAGAACCGCCATCAATAGCCTTGCCCGCGGCGAGCTCCCACGCCGCAGGCTGTGTTTACGCGAGCGTAGGCGAAGCCCATAACCCCGAATCAACCAAACCGACAGCAGACCCCAACGCCACGACTGGCATTGCGGCCTGTCAGAGATGTCGACCTGTCCGGATTGGGATCTCTGACAGGAGGGAACGCTGTAACCCGGGCGGCCTGTGAATGGGTTTCAAATGAAATGGAACTTACGGTGTACTAGTTCTCACGGTCGACAGACCATCGGTGCCAGCACAGCGCTGCCTGGAGGAGCATCACATAAGTGACTAGTTGTCGGTCTTTAGGGGGACTGTGAATTTGCCCTGATTTTGTTAGCGTCAGGAATCGGCCGTCCGACCGCTAAGAGAAAAGAGCTAGCAATGTACCGACGGAATTGGAAACAAGCACTACTCACCTCGGCAATGGGCGTTTCCACACTTTTAGTGAGTGGGCTAATCGCTGGTCCCGCTTTTGCCGCGCCAGCTACAGACTCTCCTGTTCGTCTCCCCGCGCCGGACGCTGCGTCGTTTTCTACCGCAGATGGATCCCTGCTGCGTGTGCTTTCAGACAACGCAGCCGCTGGGGAGCGAGTTGTTACCGCGCAGACGGAGGCCGCGGAGCCAGCGAAGATTGTGATGCAAAGTATCCCCAGAGCGACGGTGATCCCGACTCAGGATGATTTGGCATCACAACCTGCATTGTCACCCGCAACCGTCACCGACCCAGGCCTCGTTACGCAGACGATCGTGCCGGCGGCGCTCTCGACAAAACCTGCCGACTGGATCCCGTCATCTTCTTACGCGGTGACCCGCACGACCGTGACGTTCAAATGGGACCGCGCAGCGGGACCCTTCACTGCGTATCAAGACGGGAAAAGGCTTGGGAAAAGTAAGGACAACTCCTTTGTTGTCACTGGGCTAGCACCCGGCACTAAACATGCTTTTGAACTCCGCGGAAGTATTCGGGACTCGTCTGGCACCGTCGTAAACTCGACCAAATCTCTAACGGTGTCGACGTTCCCCGCGGATGCTTCGAAGGCGAAAACTCAGTTGATGTCGCCGATGATTTATCAGGCGTATGACACGGCTTTCGTGCACAAAACCTTTATCCCCGATGCTCGAGTAAGCGCAGCGATGTGCAACTACGCGCAACCTTCTTATACGTTCAAGGGAGATAACCGGTCT
>JBBSBA010000129.1:0-3607 GCA_038251725.1 Actinomycetales bacterium | reverse complement strand
TCGGCGGGCAAGGGCGGGTCGGCTATCCTCGGGTGTCGCTGTCCCCTGGGGCGGCGACATGCCACGGGGTGTGGCGCAGCTTGGTAGCGCGCTTCGTTCGGGACGAAGAGGCCGCAGGTTCAAATCCTGTCACCCCGACCAGCATCACTGCAGGTCACAGGCCCTACCCCATCCAGGGTGGGGCTTTTCGTTTGGCTCGTACCGCAACTAAGTACCGCAACGGCCCTCTCCTGAAGTGTGCAGTCCGCAGAGCAGACGCCTGCCAAGTCCCCCAACGGCTCACCGGTAGGACCAGCATCACGCCACACGCGGCAAATGGGCATCCAGCGGCTAATGCCTCACCTGCGATATCTTCGGTGTCCTGGGCAGATGTTGACGAGATTCTGTGAGGAGCGAGATGTTCAACGTTCCTGAGACAGTCCTGCTCAGCGGTGTCACC
Organism: Actinomycetales bacterium; assembly: GCA_038251725.1. Taxonomy (GTDB): domain Bacteria; phylum Actinomycetota; class Actinomycetes; order Actinomycetales; family Microbacteriaceae; genus Lacisediminihabitans. Next base: position 3,168 of record JBBSBA010000129.1, on the reverse strand, counting down.
ACGGCCCAACTGTCGTACTGGCGCAAGCCGCACGGCGAGCAGCCACCGGTTCTCGAACCCTCTCTTCGGCACGGACGGAGGATCTATTACTCGTTCGAGGACATCGTGGCCTTGCGTTCGTTTGCACACCTTCGCGGGGATGTGAGCCTGACCAAGCTTCGGAAGGCTGTGCGGTTCTTGCTTGAGCGGTACCCAGACACCCACCTGTCAGAGCACAAACTCTTGAGCGCCAAGCATGTGCGCGCGGTGGTGCATCTCACCTCCGCTGGCGAATACGTCGACCTTGTCGAGCGTCCCGGCCAGGAAGGCATCCACGTGGTGATGCGGGAGATCTACGACCCGTTCAAGCTCTTGAGCGGCCGCGAGGTTCCAGCGCTCAGGAACCCGACGGTGGGTATTGTCATCGACCCGGAAGTCCGTAACGGCCAGCCATGCATCGACGGCACGCGCGTGCCATACGCCATCATCGCGGGGCTCACTCAGGACGGACTGAATGCCCACCACATCGCAGCCCTCTACCCGGGTGTGACATCGACCGGAGTGAACGGCGCCATGGCTTTTGCGAAGCAGGTCGCCGAGGCATCGTGAAGGTGCTGATCGACGAAGACGTAGCCCAACCCTTCGTTGCCATGCTGGTTCACCTCCTGCCGACACACGAGATCATCAGCGTCCGAGGATGCGGTTGGAGCGGGAAGAAGGATGTCCCGCTTTACGCCGACGCCGCTAGGCGCGGATTCGACGTGATGGTGTCGGCTAACCATCGCCAACTACTGATCCCGGAGGAGGTCACGGCGATCCGCAAGAGCAGGATGCATGTCATCCACTACGAACAGGCCGACGGAATCCCCGGTATGGGGCGCACGGCTGGCGGATTGCTCGCGGCCATCGTGCCTGTCATCGCCGAGCTTGAATCCGCGAAGAGCCAACTCCTCGTACGAATCCCGTGCCCCTCCGCGAAGAAGAGGCACAAGGTCACCGACCCCAACAAGACTCCGCCGGAGTATTGGAAGTAGACATCCTCATCTGAGGGACTCCCCCAGCCTGCGCAGCGCTTCGCTGGTCGCCGTCGAGCTGGCGTTCGCATAGATCTCCATCGTCATCGCCACGTCGGCGTGTCGCAGGATCCGCATGATCACCCGCGGGTGAACTTCCAGATCGACCAGCAGCGTGGCGCATGTCCGCCTCGCGTCGTGAACAGTCATGTGACGAACACCGGCCAGGTCGCATCGAGCGGTGAACCGCCGGTTGAGAGTCCGCGGATCAACAGGCGCGCCGTACTTCCCGGTGAACACAAGGTGCGGGCCCTGGGGCAGCCCGCGCCATACCTCGCCCGCCTCCCCCTTGTCCTTCTGTTGGTCTTTTCGTCGCAGCTCCAACGCGGTCGCGACCAGGTCCGGAATCGGCAGCGTTCCATCCGAGGCAGCCGTCTTGGTCTCCCGCAGGAGCAGCTCACGACGAACTCGCTGGAGCTGCTGGTCAATCGTCAATTCACGAACCTCCAGGTCCACCGCCGACCACCTCAGCCCGAGCACCTCACCCTTGCGGAGCCCGAGCACCAGGACCAGCACGAACGCCGCATAGAACGAGTCACCGTCGTTGCGAGCCGATTCCAGGAACCGACGAGCCTCCTCACTCGACCACGGCACGATCTTGCGCGGCCGCAACCGTGGAGCCTTGACCATCGTGGCAACGTTACGACTGACAATCTCTTCGGTCATCGCACTCGACAACGCCGACCGCAGCACCCCGCGGAGATCCTTTATGGTCCTGCCGGACGGATAGCTGCGGCAGCATTCGCCCTTAGCGCAGCATTTGGCCAAAGCCGGATCGCGAGCTGCGCGCTTGGCATCCTTACCCTGAGCGCAGCACTGACACTGTGACTGCAGCTTGTTCAGCCAGGACTGGACGTCGCTTACCCGTAGCCGATCGAGTCTGATCTTGCCGATGCCCGGTTCGAGATACCAGCGCACGTGACTCTCGTAGGTCGCATACGTCAGTGGTGCCAAGTTCGGCGCCACGGTCTCCGCGAGCCACCGGTACAGGTATTGCCCAACCGTTGGAATCTTGGTGACCATCGGCCCACGCTGGGCCTCCCCGGTCAGCGCGAGCCACTTGATGTGGGTTTCTTCCCAAGTCTTGCCATACACCCACCTGCGTTGCCGTCGACCCGTTGGCGCCGTGACCCAGACGTGTGCAGCGAAACCGTTACGGTACGGGTAGATAGAGCCCTCACCGTTGTGGCGCTTGGTCATGCGAGTAACTCTGATGACTCATCAGCCCGTTTCGCGATGTACTCGTCCACCCACTCCGGCAGGATTCGACGCGAGCCTCCGTCCTTCAGCGAACGGAGGTCCCCGTGGATGACGAGCATTCGGACCTTGCTCTGGCCGTAACCAAGCATCTCGGCCACTTCCTTGGTGCTGTACCACTTCTTGACCATCACTGCTCCTCGAGCCACTCAGGCTTCTATACGGCTATCGACTGGTTGCGGGCGAAGTGCGGTTGGCCGCGGCGCTCAGAAGGTGATCCATACTCACCCACGACAGTGGAGTTGCGGGGCCGCTCGACGCCGCTCATCGAAGTCACCGCGCTGTCCGAATCGGACTGGGGGTAAGGGCGACGGCCCATCGCGCAAGTGTTGACACTCGCGCCTCGAACCGTTCCGTATCAAGGTTGTTCAACTCTTGGGGGATGGCCGCAAGAGTGTGGGCAGCCTGCTCGAGCGCGGCCGCTATGTCGTTACCAAGCAGGAGTTCGGTCGGCTCGGCGCCTTCACCGAGCGCATCGAGGATGTCGCGCTGGACTAGGTAGGCCCTGGTGCCGATGCGGTGGAGATCCCACTTTGCGGGTGCTTGGATGTCGTTGGTCCACGCAGCTTCTGCGACGGAGTTGAGCAGATTGGCTGCTTTCCTCAACAGTCGACCGGTCGGCGTTTCGGGGTTGATCATCGACACTTCACCTTTCGTCTCTTCGGCCGAGCAGCTTGGACTGCTCCTCGTTGCTACCCCTAAGGCGCGGGATGGCATGTGGGCGGTCATTGCGGCCTGAAGTGGCGCTACGGCCGGACCACACGGGGTACCGCCTGAGACATGTGCGTGGGCGCCTCGTGTCGGCGGCCGCGAGATGTGGTCGGCTCTTGCCTAAATCCCGGGGGACTGTCTTGGGTGA
>JBBSBA010000128.1:0-3714 GCA_038251725.1 Actinomycetales bacterium | reverse complement strand
GAGCTTCTCGCGGATCGTGTCGGCGACCGAGCGCCCGGCCGACACAGCTGCCTGATAGTGGTCGGGCATTCCGACATCGGCGAATGGGGCACTGAGGCTCCCACACCCGGGCCGAACGACCCTACAGAGAGCCCGGGACGCGTAGCAGCGTGAGACGTGCCTGCAGAGAGCTGATCCTGATCCGGCTCGGGCGCCTCCAAGGAGGGGCCAGTGATGTTGTGAACATCCCCCAAAGCGCGGTCCTCCATGGTGAGCCAAGTTCGCCTACTCCTACTCCTCGCGAGCGTCTCCGACTGACGAACGGTGAGCAGAGTAAGGCCGCGACGTTGCGGGCCGCTAATCCGCGGCTCATCCGCGGACTCGAACTTCCGATCACCGTCCTGGGGCGAATCGGTGACCACGCGCTGTTCTACCGCGACGCGGTGGCGGGCATCCCCTACGCATTGCGCTACTACCGGCGGGACATCGTTCGCCTCATCGCCGAGATCAGCATGGGTGTGGGCACATTGGCGATGATTGGTGGGACGCTCGTGATCGTCGGCTTCTTGACGCTGGCAACCGGCGGAACACTGGCGGTCCAGGGCTACACCTCTCTGGGCAACATCGGCATCGAGGCTCTGACCGGCTTCCTGGCGGCCTTCATCAACGTTCGCGTCACCGCCCCGGTCGTCGCTGGGATCGGCCTCGCAGCCACCTTCGGCGCCGGCGTGACCGCGCAACTGGGTGCCATGCGAATCAACGAAGAGATCGATGCTCTTGAAGCCATGGCGATCCGCCCGATTGCGTTCCTGGTCAGCACCCGACTCGTCGCCGGCTTGGTGGCGATCACTCCGCTCTACTCGATCGCCGTCATCCTGTCCTTCCTCGCAAGCCGCTTTACGACCGTGATGCTGCTCGGGCAGTCGTCGGGGATCTACGATCACTACTTCACGACGTTCCTGAACCCCATCGACCTGTTGTGGTCTTTCGCACAGGCCATCGTCATGGCAACCGCAATCTTGTTGATACACACATTCTTCGGCTTCCATGCTTCGGGCGGTCCGGCCGGTGTCGGTGTGGCGACCGGCGATGCGGTGCGCACCTCGCTGGTCGCAGTGGTGGTGGTGACCTTGTTCGTCTCGCTGGCCGTCTATGGCACGGGCGGTAACTTCAACTTGGCGGGTTAGCGGGCGTGGCTCATCTTGATGAGGCCGGATCGAAGGAGCGCCCCGTCGATGAAGTCGTGAACACGACGCGACCGGAAGAACCCGGTGTGCCCGCCCTCGTACCACTCGATCTCGGGTCTGCCCCAGTGCTCCCAGAGGTGTGCAACCTCGTCACGCGGGTGCACCACTCGGTCGGCTACGCCGGCATAGATGAAGCGGCCCTGCATCGGCACCCGAGGACGGAGCGACAGCGGCGAGATCATGCGACCAAGAGGTTCCGCCAGAGCAAGAGTCTGCTGGCGCGGATCATCGGGACGGAGGCCGGCATGGCGTCCGAGCACGCTGATCAGATCGGCCACGGGTACACCAAGGATCGCGCAGGTGAGGCCTTCCTCGAGGCTTGCGACCAGCGCCGTGACGTAGCCCCCAAGGGACATGCTGTTCAGGCCGATCGGCGAATCGGGCTCCTGGGCGCGAATCCACGACAGGATTCGACGGATGTCCCATACCGCCTGGGCCGCGGCGTGAACGTTGTCGAGCACGTCCTGGCCCGGAAAGACCGCGCCCCGCTCCGTGCGTCGACCGTGCAGCGGGAGGACCGGCAGCACCACGTTCAGCCCGAGGTCGTCGTGCAGGTGCCGGGCACGGAAGAGCCTCAGATCGACGGCGCCCCGCCCCATCAGGGCGCCGTGCACGCACACGACCCAGGGCCGCGGTTCGCGATGCCGCAGCACCAACGCCGACTCCTGGCGGTTCGCGGCGTAGCCAAGCCACCGTTCGCGCCCCGGTTCCCCCGGACGCGGCTCGTACCCGCTGTCGAACGTCACGCGTTCGTAGGCCCGTCTGCGGATCGTCACCGGCCGGACCGAGACGTCGGTGAGAGTCGGTGGAGCCGCGAAGTAATCTTCCGGCCTGTCCATCCAGCCCTGTTGCCCGTAGCACTCCAACGCGGCGATGACCTCACGGTTGATCCGCTCGATCGCTTGCTGGTCGTTGGCGGGCAGCAGCATCCGAAAGCCGAGGAGGACGATCTCGTCGTGAAATACCTGTCTGGCGACTGCGATCGTGGGCCGCGCAACCGGGAGCCCGTCCACCGCGGGATCGTTACCGTCGTCCGCGGTCCGCGTATAGAACTCACGGGCCCTCGTGACTCTGGGACCGGCAAGCCGCCGTGCGCGGGCATCTTTGCGCTCGGATGCTGCCATCAAGCGACGTTTGCGCGCGACGCGCTGACCCCATAGGGACTTAGGTCCGCGGAATCGCGAAGATCCCTCCCTGCGCTGGTACCGGGGTTAGCGTTCGGCCCACATAACACGCTCCGCACAACGAAGTGGGATGTCATGAGCGACAAAGAATTTGACACCACCGAGCTGGCCAATTGGGATCCAAAGTCCGCCGAGACGGCCAAGAGGTTGATTGCACCGTTCGTCAAACTGCGGTTCCGGGCGGAGGTGCGTGGCCTTGAGACGTTTCCGGCCGCAGGCGGGGCAAGCCAACTCAGGGGTCACCCATCTATGCAGCAGACCCCTTGTTCGCGACAACAGCGTCGGATAGTGGGCAGTCCCGTGTCTACGATCCCGGTTGATGACGTCTCTGCAGTGGGTAGGTGAGTACTCTTCCTCGCGCCACCGGGACCGGCGGGCTGTCGGAGCGCACGCGGACTATCGGGATCTTGGTGTTCGCCGCAGTCGGCTGGGTCGGCGCCTACGCGCTGAATGAGTACGTATGGGACGCGATCGTCGGTTGGCTGGGACTCGATATCCATATCCGCCCGGTCGGCGCCGTCCACTTCTTCCTGTACGACACGGTGAAGATCCTGCTGCTGCTCACTGGCCTGATGTTCGTGGTCGGCATGTTGCGGGCGAGCCTCGATCTGGACAAGGCCAGGGACTATCTGCAGGGCCGCGGACTGTTTGTCGGGCTAGTCCTGGCCGTTGTTCTCGGTGTCGTCACGCCGTTCTGCTCCTGCAGTTCGATCCCGTTGTTCATCGGCTTCGTCGCGGCAGGCATCCCACTGTCGATCACGCTGACCTTCCTCATTGCGTCACCGCTGATCAGCGAGATCGCCGCGATCATGATCGGCGACCAGTTCGGCTGGAATATCGCCGCGGCCTACGTGGCGGCGGGCAGCGTGCTGTCTCTCATCCTCGGCTGGATCTACTCCCGCTTCGATCTCACTCGATGGGTCGAGGACGTGGTGTTCACCACGAAGGTAGCCGCTTTGCGTGCCGAGGGTCGCGTGCCCTCGTTGCGCGAACGTGTCGGTGCCGCGCTCAGCGAAACGAAGGACATCTTCCGCAGCGTCTGGCTATGGGTTGTGCTCGGAGTCGGCATCGGAGCAGTCATCCACGGGTGGGTTCCGGCTGAGTTCTTCGTGCGTCTTGCAGGGCCAGGCAACCCCTTTGCCGTCGTCGTGGCGACAGTGGCGGGCGTACCCCCTGACGGCGCCGGCGTCGTGCCGATTGCAGAAGCGCTCTATGCCAAGGGAATGTCGCTGGGTACCGTCATAGCGTTCACGATGAGCACGATCGCCCTGTCAATCCCGCAGGCGGTCATGTTGCGCCGTGTG
>JBBSBA010000127.1:0-3937 GCA_038251725.1 Actinomycetales bacterium | reverse complement strand
GTCTGGGCTCTCGTCGCCGGATCGGTGCGCGAGTGGTTCGCCCGTTCGCCCCGCCGCATCGGGCGCCTCGGCGCGACCGGAGGCGTGATGATGATCGGGCTCGGCGCGGCCGTTCTCTTCGTCGGGGCCGGTGCTGACTAGCCCGGCGACACCCCTCGGCCGAACACCGACCGCCCGACCGCGGTGACCTCGAGCCGGATGCCGCGGGGCACGAGCGCCGACAGCACCGGCGGGCGCCAGTAGGCCGACAACACCACCGTCGCACTGCGTCCGTCGGCGGTGCCCGCGCTCTCCACCCGCAGGGCCTCCACCCCCTCGCTCGGCGCGGCGCGGAGGTAGTCGCGCACCGCGCGGTCGACCTCCGCGGACGTGAGTGCGGGGCGCGGGGTGCCGGAGGCGACCGACACGTCGTCGAGTGTGAAGGCCTCCGCCCCCACGAGGGCCGCGCCGTCCGCGAGCGTGAACAGGCGTTTGCGCTCGAGATAGAGCGACGTCGCGGCGACCACGAGAAGGATGAGCACGAGCGAGAGGAAGCCATAGAAGATCGTGAGGGGCAGCAGCGAGCCCTCCTCCTGGCGCAGCCAGGCCGGGCGCCGCCTCATCGCGCACCCCAGAAGCGCGAGACCTGCTCGGTGGCGCTCGAGAGCAGCGGCGCGGCCAGCGGACCGCGCGCGCCCAGGGCGCCAGGCATGAGCGGCAGGGGCACCGACACCGCGACGGAGATCGTGACTCTCCCCCGCCGGTGCAGGCAATCGGCCGGTCGCGGCGAACACTCGATCGTGAGGGTCGCGAGGGAGGGGTCGACACCGTAGTCGGCGAGCGCGAACTCGAGCGCCCGCGATGCCTTGGCCTCGGCATCCCGGATGTCGGCGGCCTGCACGTACACCCGCACCGCCTGTCTCGCCGCGCCCTCGACCGCGAAGGAGGCCCCCTGGATCGCCGCCATGGTGAGCACGAGGTACACCATCGGCAGCAGCAGGATCATGCCGGCCGTCACGAACTCGAGGGATGCCGTGCCAGCTTCACCCGCCAACGCGACATGGCTACGGAAGCGTCTCCACCGCGGCATGGCCGGTCACCTCCAGAGCGCCGTCGATGCCAAGGAGGCCGATGAGCGGCAGCGGCGTGCGCACCGTGACGATCACCGACACATGCCCAAGGTAGCTTCCGTAGCTCCCCGTCACGTCGGTGGCGTAGCTCGGCCCCAGGGCCGTGCCGATGAGGTCCCTCGCCCGCTGTGCCCCGTCACCGAGCCCGTTGTCGGCAAGGGCGGCGATGCGGGCGCCCTCGGATGCCGCGTCGAGCACCGTGTTGCGGATGTGCAGCGCGAGTCCGAGCTGCAACACCGAGAGCGTGAGCACACTGAGAAGCGCTCCGACCATGACGAACTCGGCGACGGCCGATCCGTCGTCGGCTCCACAGGCTCTCGCGATGGCGCGCACGGCGTCGGACTCTCAGAAGCCGGTCACGCGCTGGATGGCCTGCTGGAAGACATTGCTGAGCGCCGGACCCGCCAGCCCCCAGATGATGATCACCAGCCCCGCGGTCATGAGCGTAATGAGCACCCAGCCTGGAACATCCCCGCGGTCGTCCTTGACGATGCGGCGGAACCGGGCGGCGATCCTGTTCATAGCGGTTGTCCTTTCGTCGATGGGCCTTCAGATGCCGAGCTGCAGCACGAAGATCCCGGGATAGATCGCGAAGACGACAGTCACCGGCAGGATGAGGAAGACGAGGGGGACGAGCATCGCCACCTCCTTCCTGCCGGCGACCTCGAGGAGCTCCCGCTTGGCGTCATCGCGGGCATCCTGGGCCTGGGCGCGCAGCACCTCCGCGAGCGGCGTGCCGCGCTCGAGCGCGCCGGTGATCTGCTCGACGCAGCGGGAGAGCGCGGCCAGACGCATGCCAGCCGCGAGGGTGTTGAGCGCTTCGGCAAGCGGGACACCCGTGTTCACCTCGGTGACGACCCGGGAGAGTTCGCCCGCGAACTCTCCGTGGCTCACCCGCCCGACGCGACGGAGGCCATCCAGAATTCCTTCCCCGGCCGAGAGGCTGAGGGTGAGAAATTCGAGCACGGTCGGCAGTTCGCTCGTGATTCGCGCGAGCCGCGCTGTCGCGGCTCGCAGCAGCGTCCGGTCGCGCAGCGCCAACCCGGCGGCCGCCGACACGGCCCCGATCGCCACCGTCGCTTGGATGGGCTGCGCCCGCGCCAGCAGGAACGCTCCCGTAAGGCCGATGCCGGCGCCGGCGATCCCCCAGACCAGTTGACGCGAACGAAATTCCTCCACCGTGAGCGGAGAGCCCGACTGGCGAAGCCGGCGTTCGATGATCGCGGTCCCCCCGAGCACCGAACCGAGCAGCCCCCGCACCCGGGCGAACATGGGCTCAAACAGGGCGCCAAGCACCGGAAGCGGATCGACGGTGCGCCGGGAGAGGATATCGCGGGCTCCGGCCGAGATGTCCACAAGGTACGGGGCGACGCGGGTCGCCAGCCGCGGGCGGCCGAGTCGCGGAATGAGGCTCGTGAGCGACCACAGGCCGACGCCGAGGGCGAGGCCGCAGAGCACTCCCCACCCCGTAAGGTCGTTCAGGCGAACCATCGATGTTCCTCCGGAATCCTCGCGAGGCCGAGCATGATGCGGTACGCCAGCGCCGTGACGAAGAGGCCGCCGACAATGAGCACCGCCCCTCCACCGGTGTTGTAGGCCGCCGCCGCCTCCGGGCGGGTGGCCAGGAGCAACAGGATGATCCAGGGTGCGGTGATCCCGAGCTTGGCCGCGTTCATCACCCAGGACTGCCGCGCCTCCACCTCCGAGCGGATGGCCGCCTCCTGCCTGAGATAGACCGCGAGATTTCGCAACACCGTCGTGAGTTCGCTTCCGCCAACCTCGCGCGACATCCGGAGGGTCTCGAGGATGCGGTCGGCGACCGGGTCGGCCAGTCGCGCCTTGAGGCAGTCGATCGAGATGCCGAAGTTGCCGGTGGCACGATAATCGAGCTCGAACCCGGTGAAGGCCTCGCGGGTCGGAGCCGGTCCGGTGTGGGCGAGCGTGACGACGCTGTCCGGTAGGGCGAGTCCCGACCGCACCGCGGACACGAGATGGTCGACGATGTCGGGCCACAGCACGCGTGCCGCTCGACGCCGGGAGTGAGCGCGCCAGTTCACTATCGCGAACGGCAGCAGCAGGGCGACGAGCCCCACGACGACCGCGATGGCGACGACCGGCACGATCACGAAACTCACGGCGGTGACCGCCACGCTGCCGAGGATGGCCACCACGGACAGCCCGGTGAGCGACACCGAGTGCAGCCCGGCCTGAGCGAGCCGTTCTCGAAGGGGCGCGAGCGCCCTCGGACCGGTCGGGCGGTGGCGGGCCGGCCAGACGAGCGGCGACACGGCGAGCAGCAGCCCGAATCCGAGAGCGAGCCCAAGGATCAGGCCGAGCGCGGCCGTCACGCCGCCACCCCCGCGAGGATCGAAACGGGGTCGAAGCCACCGTCGTGGAACTTGCCGGTGCGAGTGGGATAGCTGCCCGCGGCGGTGAGCACGCCGCGCTCGATGGAGAAGAGCAGGCTCGCCTCGATCACCGCACCAGAGCCGACCTGGCCGCTCGGTGCGAGGATCTCGGTGATGCGCCGCGTGCCGTTGCGCGCGAGCTCGCAGTGCACCACGATGTCGATCGAGGCCGCGACCGTTGGCACCACGAACGACGAATCGATGTTCCGTCCGGCGAGCAGGGGCAGCGTGCAGAGCTTGACGAGGGCATCCCGTGCGCTGTTGGCGTGGATGGAGCACATGCCGGGAAGTCCGCTGTTGAGGGCGATGAGCAGGTCGAGCGACTCGGCCTCGCGCACCTCGCCGACCACGAGTCGGTCCGGGCGCATCCGCAGCGCCTCCTTGACAAGCCGGCGCAGGGTGATCTCGCCGGTGCCCTCG
>JBBSBA010000126.1:0-3997 GCA_038251725.1 Actinomycetales bacterium | reverse complement strand
CTCCAGATCGGAGAGAAGAGTGTCGAGCCCGCGCGCCGAGAGGACCCGGTCACGGGCCAGCATGTCCAGGTCACCCTCTCTGGGATCCTGTGGCAGATAGCCGATCTCACCGGTGCGGTCGATCGTGCCCGCATAGGGCTCGCCCTCGCCGGCGAGGATGCGCATCGTGGTGGTCTTGCCTGCGCCGTTACGGCCGACGAGTCCGATCCGGTCACCCGGTTGGATGCGCATAGCGGCACCCTCGATCGACAGCAGCGTACGCGCGCCAGCGCGGACCTCGAGGTCCGTTGCGGTGATCACGCTGTACTCCTCATGTCGTCTTACTTGTCGTCGGTGAAGACTGCCGGCCGCTTCTCGGCGCGCGCAGCGACCGCTTCTTCGAAGTTGGCGGTGAGCAGGCGCACGTAGAGTTGTCCCAGGCCCTCAGCCTGCATGTGACCCTCCAGGCTACCGGCCTCCAGTCCACTCCAGAGGGTCCGCTTGGTCAACTCGATGCCCGGCCGCGAGAACGACGCGATGCGCCGTGCCATCTCATAGCAGGTGTCGAGGAGGGCGTCGTCGGAGACCGTCCGCGACACCAGCCCGATGCGCTCGGCTTCCTCGGCGTCGATGTCGCGCCCGGTCAGCATCGCCTCGAATGCCCGTGACGTGCCAATTGCCTTGGGCAGCAGGTAGGAAAGGCCGAGCTCACTCGCGGTCAGGCCGTTGTTGATGCCCGCCGCCCGGAAGTAGGCGGGCTGCGCCGCGACCCTGATGTCACATGCCAGCGCCAGGCACAGGCCGCCTCCGATGGCAGCGCCGTTGACCGCCGCGATGACGGGTTGGTGCATCTTCCGTATGGCGAGAATCACGTCGTCCAGCACTTCCATGGACCGCAACGCGAACGTCGGCCGGGTCAGTCCGGCGACGTGCGGGACGGATCCCGCCGACTTGTGGTCGGCACCAGAGGAGAAGCCCCGGCCCGCGCCGGTCAACACCACGACGCGGGTGTCACTGTCGGAGGTGAGCTCGTCGAGTGCCTTCTTCAGCGGAACGATGACGTCGAACGCCATCGAGTTCATCCGCCCGGGCCTGTTGAGCGTCACCAACGCCACATGGGGTTGCGGGTGGTCGACGAGGATCAGGGGTTCGTTCTGCTCGGTCACGGACTGCACGCTATCGCGTGCGTTCGTTAGACCTCTTCTGCTTTGGCCTGCTCGGCGATCGCGGCGTCGATGTCGAGTTCCTTGATCTGGTCGATCACGGCCTCGAGGTCCTTCGCAGGCAGCATGCCGGAGTGCCGAAAGACCATGTGGCCCTTCTTGAAGGCCATGAGCGTGGGGATCGCCTGGATCTCCGCGGCGGCGGCCAGACCTTGCTCGGCCTCGGTGTCGACCTTCGCATGCACCACGTCGGGATGCTTGTCGGACGAGGCCGCGTAGGTCGGCGCGAATGCGCGACACGGTCCGCACCACTCCGCCCAGAAATCGACGAGCACGATTTCGTTGTCGGTGATGGTGTCATTGAACTGTTCGGTGGTGATGTCCTGCGTGCTCACGTCTTTCCTAACGTCAGGTTCTAGCTGCTTGTTCCCACCCTGTGGTCCGCGCAAAACGGTTCAATGCAACGTGCTCAGCGCAGATTGCGCGTCGTAACCATTGAACCCGTCCAGCGTGTCGTCGCGCAGCCTGTTCACCCACGCCGGATCCGCCAGCAGAGCCCGGCCGATGGCGACGACGTCGAACTCGCCCGCCTCGAACTGCGCGATGACCCGGTCCGCGGGTGCCGGTGCGATCACGTGGCGCGGCCACTCATCCCGGAAGGCGGTGTCCAGTGTCACCGAGCCGACCGCGATCACGGGCGTTCCGGTCACCTTCTTCGTCCAACCGGACAGGCTGAGAACCGGATCTGCGTCGGGGAAGGCCGCAACGTAGTGCCGCCGCGTGGACGGATGGAAGACCTCGACACCGGCGTCCACCAGTGGCGCCCAGCAGCTCTTGCAGCTCGGTGGGGTCACCCGCGATGGAGACGTCATCATCAGTTCCCTTCCACTGCGAGAACCGGAAGACGATCGGGAAGTCCGGACCGACGGCCGCGCGGATTGCGGCCACCACCTCGGCGGGGAATCGCGTGCGGCCCGCCAGCGAACCGCCGTAACCGTCGGTGCGCAGATTGGTCTTCTCCCAGAAGAATTCGTCGAGGAGATAACCGTGCGCTCCGTGAATCTCGACGGCTTCGAAACCGGCCTCGCGCGCATTGCCGGCCGCCGCGGCGAATTGATCGGCCACGCCGGCCAGCTCATTCGCCGCCAGCGCGCGCCCCTTCGACTCCCCCAACCCGTTGACCCCAGAGGGACTCACCGGCGCGACGCCGTCGGCGTCGCCACGCTCGGCGCCCTGATGCCACAGCTGGGCGGCGATCACGGCGCCGTGGGCATGGACGGCTCTGGTCATCCTGCGCCAACCCGCGAGCACGTCGTCGCCTGCGAGGGTAGGCACCGACTCGGGGAAGCAGGCGGCGGGGTCCGGCAGGCGAATCCCCTCGGTGATGACGAGTCCGACGCCACCCGCCGCCCGACGGGCGTAGTAGTCGGCGACGTCGGGACCCGGCACGCCTCCCGGCGATGCCTGCCGTGTCATGGGGGCCATGGCGAACCGGTTGGGAATGGTCATCGACCGGACGGTCAGCGGTCGGAACGGCTCGGTCGCGCCTTCGATGCTCGTGAAGGGGTGCAACGTGGTTCGTCGTTCGACGATTCCACTTCGCGCGAGCCGGTCACAACTCAGCGCGGCCGCGGTCGAGGAATTCTCCGATGTCGGCCGCGAGTCGGTCCACGTCGTGCGACGGATCGAGGGTCAGGAACGCACCGAACGGAGCGTTCCAGAACACGCCGATGCGGGATGTCCATGGGCCGACGTACGCATACGGCAGCGGGTGGAAGTCGTCACCGGGCGAGACGCCGTAGTTCACCTCGTCCTCGGTGACCGCCACGTCGAAGTGTTCGGGCCACAGCACCGGGTGCTGATCCGGCAGAGTGCTCTTCAACGCAAAGCCGCCCGCGTACAGACTGCGGTGGATGAGTTCTGCGGCGTCGGCGTCGATGTCGAGCACGGTCTCGGGAAGCAGCGGGTCGGCGACCTCGTAGACACCCTCGGGCGGTCCGACGTCGAGGTCCGTCGCCGCGGCGAGTGCGCCGACCGTTCCCGTCAGCGGCGCGGCGTCCTCACCCCAGATCAGTTCGGAGCCGCGCACCGCGACGGGAATGGATACACCGGTGAAGCCATCGGGCCGGACGGCGAGCCGAACGGTCCCGGCCGACCGGTACTGAGGACCCGCTATGAAACTCTCCGCGATGCCGCGAAGCTGGCGGCGCGTGGTGACGTATCGGTCCCCGCGCATGGGCTTCCTTCCGGTTGACGAGCTCAGATCTTCGCGGCCTCTTCCACCGTTTCACACACGGTCGAAGCGTGTCACACCCGTCTGCCACTATCGAACATAGATGCGAGAGTGAGGGCGGCATGGCGATCGACCTGGCAGAAGTAGCGGCAGATCGAAGAGACCTCGAACCGAACCCGACGCCGCCTAGGCGGGGCGCCGGGGCGCAGGCCGGGCGCCAAGACACCCGGGCGACAAGACGCTCAGACCGTGAAACCGAGTGCCCTCAACTGCTCGCGCCCGTCCTCGGTGATCTTGTCCGGACCCCACGGCGGGTTCCACACCCAGTTGATCTTGATCTCGTTGACCAGGCCGGAGCCGACGAGTGCGGTGCGGGACTGGTCTTCGATGACGTCGGTCAGCGGGCAGGCGGCCGAGGTCAGCGTCATGTCGATCAGCGCAACCTTGGAGCCGGCGTCGCCATCCTCGATGTTCAGTCCGTAGACCAGCCCGAGGTCGACGACGTTGATGCCCAGTTCGGGGTCGACCACGTCGCGCATCGCCTCTTCGAGATCGGCGAGCGTCTCGTCATCCGGTAGCTGTGCGGCGGTTTCGCTCATCGTCATCCTCCTGTAGATCTGAT
>JBBSBA010000125.1:0-4043 GCA_038251725.1 Actinomycetales bacterium | reverse complement strand
GGGTCCAGCCTCGCCGTGCGCCCGCCGCTCGAGTCGCCGCACCACACCGCGACGGCGGCCTCGCTCGTCGGTGGCGGCAGCGGTGTCATCCGACCCGGGGCCGCGGCGCGCGCGTCGCACGGTGTGCTCTTCCTCGATGAGGCACCGGAGTTCCCGCCCGCCGCGCTCGACGCGCTGCGCCAGCCGCTCGAATCCGGGGTGATCAGCATCCACCGGGCCAACGCGGTCGCGCACTTCCCGGCGCGGTTCCAGCTCGTGATGGCGGCCAATCCCTGCCCGTGCGGGCAATACGGCGCGGTCGACTCCGACTGTGTCTGCTCGCCGCACGCGCGGCGGCGGTATCTTGCCCGCCTGTCCGGTCCGCTCATGGATCGCATCGACGTGCGGTTTCGGATGAGCCGGGTCACCGCGGTGCGGCTGCGGCTCGGCGGGGAATTCCCGACCGTCAGCTCCGAGCTGGCCAGACGACGGGTGACGGATGCCCGTCTCGCCGCTGCCGAACGGCTGGCTGGCACCCCGTGGCGCCTCAACTCGGAGGTGCCGGGCGCGTGGCTGCGCGGCACGGCGCGTCGGCTGTCGCCGTCGGCGACCGCAGCGATCGATCGGGCCCTCGAGCGCGGCGGACTCACCATGCGCGGCTACGACCGTGTCCTGCGGCTTGGCTGGTCGATAGCGGACCTGGCCGGCGACGCGACGCCCACCGCCGACCATATCGGGCGGGCGCTCTACCTGAGGAGGGCGCTGTGACTGCGACGAGGGAGGCTCTGAGATGAACACGTTCGGGCTTGATGACACGGAGATCGCCGGGCTGGTGCGCGCCGTCGCCCCCGATCCGGATGCCGGCACGGTGCCCGAGCTGTTCGCTCGCGCGAGCTGGACGGGCATCGCCGAGCCGGGTGATCGGACGGCCGGTGACCTCGTGGCATCCCTGGGTGCGGCCGGTGCGCTCACCGCCGTCGTCGAATCGTGGTCGGTGAAGCGGATCGCCGCAGCGGCCAGCTCGGCCGGCTCCGAGCTGACCGGCGATGACATCGAAGGGGCGCTGGCGCGCTGGCATCCACGGCTGAAATCCGCCGTCGCCCTGATTTCGCTTCGGCAGGCGGTGCGGTTCTCGGTGCGGCTCGTCGTGCCGGGGGAGGCGGCCTGGCCCTCCGGAGTCGATGACCTCGGTGCGCACGCGCCGATCGCGCTCTGGCTGCGCGGCAACGACTCAACCCTCGCGGCGACGGATCGGTCGATCGCGCTCGTCGGCGCCCGCGCGGCCACCGGCTATGGCGAACACGTCACCATGGAGGCGTCCGCGGGGCTCGTCGAGCGCGGGTACACGATCGTGTCGGGTGCCGCCTACGGCATCGACGGGATGGCGCATCGTGCGGCGCTGGCGAGTTCCGGTCAGACCGTCGCGTTTCTGGCCGGCGGCGTCGACCGGTTCTATCCGAGCGGACACGACGCGCTGCTCGCCCGCATCGTCGAGAAGGGCGCCGTGGTCTCCGAGCTGCCCTGCGGGTCGCCGCCGACGAAGTGGCGGTTCCTGCAGCGAAATCGATTGATTGCCGCGGCGAGTCTGGCAACGATCGTGCTGGAGGCCGGCTGGCGCTCCGGCTCCCTCAACACGGCAGGTCATGCCGCGACCCTCGGCCGGCCGATCGGGGCGCTGCCGGGGCCGGTGACCTCTGCCGCATCCGCCGGCTGCCATCGACTCATCCGCGAGTTTGATGCGACGCTCGTTACGTCCGCAGCGGAAATGGCCGAGCTCGCCGATGCCGATGCCGGCGGCACGCTCGCCGAACGCACCGGAGCCGATCGTGCCTCGTCGGCGTCGCGCGTGCGCCTCGTCGATGCGCTCAGCACCCGTGCCCCGCGCACGGTGGAGGATCTCGCCGCGCGTGCCGGAATGTCGGTCGCGGAGGTGCAGTCCGAGCTGGGTGAACTGGAGCTCGACGGCGCCGTTGCACAGCGGGAGCGCGGGTGGGTCGCCAGGTCGGGCCGCGGCGGGGCCGCCTGAGCGGGGCGCGCCGGCCCGGGCGCGCCGGCCCCGCGGTGGCGGCGCCCACCTAGGGTGGAGCCGTGACCCAGTTTGGACAGTACCCCGCGCCCCGCCACGTCATCGCGCACCTCAGCGACACCCATTTCCTCGGCGGCGAGCGCCCGCTCCACGGGGTGATCGAGACGGATCGCACTCTCGTCAGGGCGCTCGAGCAACTCGATCGCTCCGGTGCGAACCCGGCCGCGATCGTCTTCACCGGCGACCTCACCGACCTGGCCGAACCCGATGCGTATCGCCGTCTGCGCGGCATCGTGGAGCCGGCCGCCGTGCGGATGGGCGCCGTAGTGATCTGGGTGATGGGCAATCACGACGAGCGTTTGCGCTACGCCGCGGACCTTTTCGACGAGCAGACCGCGCCGGGAGTCGTTCCCTCTCCGCAGGACCGCGTCTACGACATCGCCGGGCTCCGCATCATCGCCTTCGACAGCACCGTGCCGGGCTACCACCACGGCGAACTGACCACGGATCAGCTGGCCTGGCTGGCGCGGGAGCTCGCGACCCCCGCCGAACACGGCACGTTGCTCGCGATGCACCACCCGCCGATCCCCACGCCGATCGAGCTGATGGCGCTGCTCGAACTGCGGGGGCAGGAGCGGCTTGCCGAGGTCATCTGTGGATCCGACGTGCGCGGCATCCTCGCCGGCCACCTGCATTACACGACCCACAGCATCTTCGCTGGTGTGCCGGTTTCGGTCGCGGCGGCCACCTGCTACACGATGGATCTCAGCGCACCGCAGCACGCTCTGGCCGGGGTGGTCGGCGCCCAGTCATTCAACCTCGTGCAGGTCTACGAGGACCAGGTCGTGCACTCGGTGGTGCCGATAGGGGATGTTGCCGCGGTGAGCGGGTTCAGCGCGCGTTTCGTCGAGCGGATGGCGGAGCTCACCCCCGAGCAGCGGCTCGAGGTCTTCTCGAACAAGGCCTCCACGATCACGGTGGCCGATGTCGAGGCTGGCCGGGGCACCGCCACCCTCGGCTGAGCGGGACGGCGCACCGGGCACCACGCACGGAAAGCCGCCAGCGCGAGCGGGGCATCCGCGCGCCGGCGCCGGCGTGATGCACGATGGGGATGTGCAACTGGAACGGGCCGTAGACGACTTCACGGTGTACCTCGCCGCGGAACGGGGATTCAGCGCGCACACGGTGCGGTCGTATCGCTCGGACCTCACGCAGCTGTCCGACTACGCCCTCGGCCAGGGGGTCGACGATGCGGAGGGGATATCGCTCGAGCTCCTGCGTGACTGGCTGTGGAACGGATCCCAGGCCGGACTCGCCAAGTCCACGCTCGCACGCCGGTCCGCCTCGGTGCGCGGACTGACCTCCTGGCTTGCGAAATCCGGTTCGACGACCGCGGATGCCGCGGTGCGTCTCAAGGCGCCAAAGGCCGACCGCCACCTTCCGCGCGTGCTCACGAGGCCACAGATCGACGCCCTGTTGGTCGGACTCGCCCGCAGCGCGGAGGCGGGAGCGTCGGATGCTCTCCGCGACCTCGCGGTGGTCGAACTGCTCTATGCCTCCGCGCTGCGGGTGAGCGAGGTCACCGGCCTCGATCTCGGCAGCGTCGACCTCCTGGGGCTCACCGTGCGGGTCATCGGCAAGGGCTCAAAGGAGAGGGTCGTGCCGTTCGGCGTGCCGGCCATGAAGGCGGTCTCCCGCTACCTCGAGGGCGGCCGTCCGATCCTGTCCGCCGGCCGCGACGGCGCACCGGCCACCGCGACGAACGCGCTGTTTCTCTCCTCGCGGGGCACCCGGCTCGGCACTCGCGCTGTCTACACGCTCGTCTCGGACCTCCTGTCGACAATCCCCGGCAGCGGACCATCCGGGCCTCACGCGCTGAGGCACACCGCGGCGACTCACCTGCTCGACGGGGGAGCGGATCTTCGCGCGGTGCAGGAGCTTCTCGGTCACGCGAGTCTCGGAACCACCCAGATCTACACGCATGTGTCGGCCGAGCGGCTCAAGGAGACCTACCGGTCGGCGCATCCCCGCGCCTAGG
>JBBSBA010000124.1:0-4076 GCA_038251725.1 Actinomycetales bacterium | reverse complement strand
CGATGTCGCGAGCGTGAAGGTCGCGATCCTCGCCGGCGTGCGCGCGGCAGGAGGCGATATCGACCGCTACATCGGGTCGCATCCCCTCGCCGGACGTGAACGCGGCGGCCCCATCTCCGCCCGCGGCGACCTGTTTCTCGGTCGCCCCTGGGTGATCACCCCGCACGACGGAATGCCGGCCGCCCGGGTCGGCGTGATCGAGGGTCTCGTGCTCGACCTCGGCGCCGTTCCCGTGATCATGACCGCCGAGCAGCACGACTCGAGCGTCGCGTTGGTGTCGCATGTGCCGCAGGTGATCGCCTCCCTGCTCGCCCGGCGGCTCGTCGGCGGCACCGAATCCGCGCTGTCACTGTCCGGCCAGGGCCTGCGCGACACCAGCCGCATCGCCTCGAGCGACCCGGAACTGTGGGTGCAGATCCTCGGCGCGAACGCGGACGCCGTCGTCGAGGTGCTGCGCGACTTCCGCACGGATCTCGACCAGGCCATCGAGGTGCTCGGCGCCCCGGCGGTGCCCGGTGCGCGGCGCGGCCTGGCCGAACTGCTGGCCGGCGGCAACCGTGGCGTCGCCCGCATCCCGGGCAAGCACGGCCAGGATCGCCGATTCAGCCAGATCATCGTGATGATCGACGACAAGCCGGGCGAACTGGCGCGCCTGCTCACCGAGATCGGGGACATCGGAGTGAACGTGGAAGACCTCAGGCTCGAGCACTCGCCGGGTCAGCAGATCGGCCTCGCCGAGATCGCCGTGCTGCCCGAGGCGGAGAGTGGCCTGGCCGCCGACCTCGAGGCCCGCGGCTGGCGCATCGCGCAGGTGGGGCTGTGAGCGGCGAACCGCGCATCGTTGTCGCCATCGACGGCCCGGCCGGAAGCGGCAAGTCGAGCGTGAGCCGCGCGGCCGCCCGTCGACTCGGGTTCGACTACCAGGACAGCGGCGCCGCCTACCGTGCCCTCGCCTGGTACGCCCTCGAAAACGGCGTCGATCCGACGGATGCCGAGGCCGTGGTCGCCTCTCTCCCGTCATTCGCCTATGAGATCGGCATCGACCCCGAGCACTACTTCGTGCGGGTCGGCGACAGCGACGTCACGGAGGCGATCCGCGATCCCCGGATCTCCGCCGTCGTGAGCCAGGTTGCCCGCGTGCCGCTGGTGCGCGAGTACCTCGTCACCCTGTTCCGCGAGGTGATCGAGGGCAGCGCACGCCCCGGCATCATCACCGAGGGTCGGGACATCACGACCGTCGTTTGCCCGGATGCCCAGGTGCGGATACTGCTCACCGCATCCGAAGAAGCTAGAATGGCGAGGCGTTCCGCTGAGTTACCGTCGGAGTCGGCTTCTGCCGTTGCCGAAAAGCTCAGTTCTCGAGACGCCCAGGACTCCCGGGTTGTCGACTTCATGAACGCCGCCGAGGGTGTGACCACCCTCGATTCAACAGATCTCGACTTCGATCAGACCGTGCAGGCGGTAGTAGCCCTCGTTGGTCGAGTAGGCCGCCAGCGGCCGTGTCGAGACCACAGACCAGGAAACCCCCATGCCAGACAATAACGACCAAGAGCACGACGAATACGGCGATCTCGATCCCAAGCTGAGCGAGAAGCTCGCCGGGCTCGACGAGTCCGATGCGCTCATGCGCGCCAACGCGCTACGTGCGGGCCTCGAGGACTACGACCTCGACGAGGAAGACCGCGACATCCTCGACTCCGCCTCGGATGATCCGGACGCCATCACCTACCTGCCGGCCCTGCCGGTGCTCGCGATCGTCGGTCGCCCCAACGTGGGCAAGTCCGCGCTCGTCAACCGCATCCTCGGCCGCCGCGAGGCCGTCGTGCAGGACACCCCCGGTGTCACCCGCGACCGCGTGACCTACAAGGGCGAGTGGGCCGGACGCAAGTTCACCCTCGTCGACACCGGCGGCTGGGAGCCGGATGCCAAGGGCATCAACGCGTCCGTCGCCGCCCAGGCCGAGATCGCGATCGATCTCGCCGACGCCGTGCTGTTCGTGGTCGACGCCAACGTGGGAGCGACCTCCACCGACGAGCACGTGGTGCGCATGCTGCGCTCCACCAACAAGCCCGTGATCCTCGCCGCGAACAAGGTCGACGACGCCCGTCAGGAGCCCGAGGCCGCCGGTCTCTGGAGCCTCGGCCTCGGCCAGCCGTGGCCCGTCTCCGCCCTGCACGGCAGGGGAGTGGCCGACCTGCTCGACCACGTGCTCACCATCCTTCCCGAGGTCTCGACAGTGGCCAAGGAGGAGGTCGGTGGACCGCGTCGCGTCGCCATCCTCGGCCGCCCGAACGTCGGCAAGTCGAGCCTGCTCAACAAGGCCGTCGGTGAGGAGCGCGTCGTCGTCAACGAACTCGCCGGCACCACCCGCGACCCGGTCGACGAGCAGGTGGAACTCGGCGGAAAGGTGTGGCGCTTCGTCGACACCGCCGGCATCCGTCGCCGCATGAACCTCGCCCAGGGCGCCGACTTCTACGCCTCGCTGCGCACGAGCGCCGCGCTCGAGAAGGCCGAAGTTGCCGTGGTGGTGCTTGACGTCAGCGACGTGATCAGCGAGCAGGATGTGCGGATCATCGACCTCGTGCTCGAGTCGGGCCGCGCGCTCGTGCTCGCGTTCAACAAGTGGGACCTGATGGATGACGACCGCCGTCGTTACCTCGAGCGCGAAATCGAGCAGGACCTGGCCCACGTGGCGTGGGCCCCGAGGGTGAACATTTCGGCCAAGACCGGCCGCCACCTCGAGAAGCTCGTGCCCGCCCTCGAGCTCGCGCTCGCCTCGTGGGACACGCGCATCGCCACCGGCAAGTTCAATGCGCTCGTGGCCGAGCTTGCCGCGGAGCACCCGCACCCTGTTCGCGGTGGAAAGCAGCCGCGCATCCTGTTCGGCACCCAGGCTGCCACGCGTCCGCCGACGTTCGTGCTCTTCACCACGGGCTTCCTCGACCCCGGCTACCGCCGCTTCATCACGCGTCGACTGCGCGAGATCTTCGGCTTCGAGGGAAGCCCGATCAACGTGAACATGCGCGTGCGCGAGCGCCGCAAGCGCACCTAGCCTGCCGCCGGGCCTTGACTAGGCTGAGGCGCATGCCCCACCTGATCGCCGCCTGCGTCGTCAGCGCCCTGCGCCCGGACGCCGGCTCCGTCGGCATCACCGCCATCGACAAGCGCCCGGCCGTGGGAACGGTCAAGATCGCACGCCTCGGGCTCTACGCCGACGTGCAGGCTGATCGCAAGAACCACGGCGGCGAGGACAAGGCCGTCTACGCCTACGCCCAGGAGGATGCCGACTTCTGGACGGCGGAACTCGGCCGTGAGCTCCCTCCCGGCTGGTTCGGCGAGAACCTGCGCGTCGCGGGCCTCGACGTCTCGAATGCCCGCGTCGGCGAACGCTGGCGCATCGGCGGCACCGTCGAGCTCGAGGTGACGATGCCGCGCTCGCCCTGCGCCACCTTCGCCCGCTGGGTTGGGGGAGCGGATGAGCGGGGCTGGGTCAAGCGATTCGCCACCGAGGGTCGGCTCGGCGCCTACCTGCGCGTCATCCGCACCGGCCCGGTGTCTGCGGGGGATGAGATCGAGGTATTCGGCGCGCCCGCGGGATCACCGAGCATCCTCGAAGTCTTCCGCTCCTGAGCGTCCGAACGTTCGAGGGCTCATGCTCAGTCGCGCTAGTATGGACAGGTTGTCTTCGCAGGTTCGCCTGCGATCGACATCGGGCTGTAGCGCAGCTTGGTAGCGCACCTGACTGGGGGTCAGGGGGTCGCAGGTTCAAATCCTGTCAGCCCGACCATCGGGCTGTTCTAAGTACTGTTGAAAGAACAGCCTTAAAACGAAACGCTCTTGAGGAGACTCAGGAGCGTTTCGTGTTTTTCGGACCGGAATCGGCCGTGGCGAGCGAGCCGGACCAGTTTTTGATGGGATCTGGTCGTTAACTGCCGATCGCGCCCGTTTCGGGGCGCGTCGTATCGTTCGGTGTGCGGTGGGAGTTGCCCTCTCGGGCGGTGTTGCGGCTGGGTTGGCGGTCTATGTCCGCAGTGGTGAACTCAGTTTGCCGGCACGTTGCAGTTCGAGGGCGGACT
>JBBSBA010000123.1:0-4103 GCA_038251725.1 Actinomycetales bacterium | reverse complement strand
CTGGCGAAACACCAGGGCCGTAACGCTTTCGGGTTCCGCAACCCGGTCAACCAACGCCGTCGAATAAGGTGGTCATGTACCCGCCAGTACCGGCGGGCCTCAGCCGTGGGAAGCAAGTTGCCCGGTTAAGTCTGAAGAGCCTTCATGACCTACTGGCACGGTGTCATGCATGACGACGTGTTCTTGATCATGAATGAGGGCTGGACGGGGGCAGCCAAGCCTCGCAAGACCATCGAGGACAAGGACCGTAAGCTTTCCGAGACTCCGGACCTCGTCGTGGGTTCGGGGCGGAGCGCCACCAAGTACAAGACCGACCTCATCCCGCCGGCCCTCGTGGTCGCCCGCTACTTCGCGGACGTGCAGGTCAAGGTCGACGAGTTGAACCTGGCCGCTGATGACGCCACTCGCGCTGTCGAGGAGTACGCCGAGGAGCACGCTGTCGAAGACGGTTTGCTCGCCGAGGCGATGGATGACGGCAAGATCAGTAAGGTGCTCGCCGGTGCCCGTCTGAAGGAAGCCAAACGTGAACGGGCCGACCCGGAAGAGGTCAGGGCGCTCCAGTACCTCGTCAGCCTTTACGCCGAGGAAGCGGTCGCGAAGAAGGCCGCCAAGGACACTCAGGCTTTGCTCGACCTCGTCACGCTCAACAAGTATGGCGACCTGACAGAGCCTCAGATCAAGCAGCTCGTGCTCGACGACAAGTGGCACGCAACGATCGCGAGGCGAGTCGCAAGCGAAGTCAACTCGCTGACACTTTCTTTAGTTGATCGCCTCCAAGATCTCGGCGACCGCTACGTCGAAACCCTCGGAGACCTTGATTCTGCGGTGGCGAGGCTCATGACCCGAGTCACGGCACATCTTGCAGACATGGGGGTGAAATGACCAACAGAGGAGCCCTCAGAGTGAAAACAGCCGGCTGTGTCGGCACGTTCAAGGGTGGCAGCGGTTTCCCAGTTCGATTCCAGGGCCGAAAGAGTGGGGACTATCCGTTCTTCAAGGTCTCCGACATGAACAATCACGGTAACGAGGTGTTCATGAAGCGCGCAAACAACTACTTGCTAGAGGCTCAGCGCAAGCAGATCGGCGCTGTACGGGTGCCTGCGGACGCTATCGTTTTTGCGAAGGTTGGAGCAGCGATATTCCTGGAGCGAAAGCGGATCCTGGCTCAAGACAGCTGTATCGACAACAACATGGCCGCCTTCACTCTCGATCCAGCGATCGCCGATGTTCGCTACGTTTACTACTTGCTGAGCAACTTCAAAATGTCGTCACTTGTGGCAACGACGGCACTCCCTTCGTTGAACGGTTCACAGCTCCGTTCCATCCCGTTGTTGATTCCGGAGCACCTTGTAGAGCAGCACGCTATCGTCACCGTTCTTGGTGACACGGACGAGTTGATCGCCTCCTTGGAGCGCTTGATCACCAAGAAGCAGGCGATGAAACAGGGAATGATGCAGGAGCTCCTCACCGGAAAGACTCGTCTTCCAGGGTTTACCGAGGCATGGACACATCTCAGCGTTCCAGCGCTACTGACGACATTGAACGCTAGGAAGCATCAATCGGCCACGATGCATTATGCAAACGTTGGTGCCGTCCCGATTGTCGATCAGGGAAAACGACCAATCGTTGGATACACAGACGATGTATGGCGAGCTCTCCACGTAGGCAGCGATGGCGTTATCGTGTTCGGCGATCACACCTGCATCGTGAAATATGTGGATTTCGATTTCGTAGTGGGTGCGGACGGAACGCGAGTGCTTCAAGCCCGTCCTGGACATTCGACGCGTTTCATTGCGCATTCGCTGTCTTTGAGGCCCATTCCGAGCACCGGATACAACCGTCACTACAAGTTCTTGAAGGACCTTGAGTTCCCTGTGCCGCAAGAGGACGAGCAACAAGCGATCGCTGCAGCGCTCGACGAGGTGGACACCGAGATCGAAACGTTGCGGCGCCGTCTCGTCAAGGCCAAGGCTGTCAAGCAGGGCATGATGCAAGAGCTTCTGACGGGTCGCACTCGGCTCCCGGTAGAGGAGGGCGCGGCATGAGCAACGTCGGTCAGATTGAGCGCAAGGCCCAGGACAGGGTCGTCAAACTCTTCCGTGACTCGCTGGGCTACGAGTACGAGGGCAGCTGGGAGAAACGCGAGGGCAACTCCAACGTCGAGGTGGAGCTGCTGAGGCAGAACCTCCTGGCGCGCGGCTACGACAGCAACCTGACCAACAAGGCGATCGACAAGCTCAAGAAGGACGCTTC
Source organism: Actinomycetales bacterium (assembly GCA_038251725.1). Taxonomy (GTDB): domain Bacteria; phylum Actinomycetota; class Actinomycetes; order Actinomycetales; family Microbacteriaceae; genus Lacisediminihabitans. The sequence continues at coordinate 1,850 of JBBSBA010000123.1, read as the reverse complement.
GCTCGGAGGTGGCCGCGACCTGTACGAGGCGAACCGGGATGTCTATGGCCTGCTGCGCTACGGCGTACATGTGAAGCCCGGCATCGGTGAGCAGACTGAGACGGTCTGGCTCATCGACTGGGCGGACCCGGAAGCCAACCACTTCACCCTCGCTGAGGAGGTCACGGTCCTGGGCCAGCACACCAAGCGGCCAGACGTGGTCCTCTACGTCAACGGCATCGCGTTGGTCACCCTGGAACTTAAGCGCTCCAAAGTCGCTGTCTCCGAAGGGATCCGGCAGACGATCGGCAACCAGAGGCCGGAGTTCATCAGGCAGTTGTTCACCACGGTCCAGTTGGTCATGGCCGGCAACGACGTCGAGGGGCTTCGTTACGGCGTCATCGACACCGCAGAGAAGTACTGGCTGTCATGGACTGAGCCGTCTGCCATCGCCGACCCGTTGGACCGGGCGCTCTCGCAGATGTGTTCCAAGGGCCGGCTGCTGGAGATCATCCATGACTTCATGGTGTTCGACGCGGGTGTGAAGAAGACCTGCCGTCACAACCAGTACTTCGGTGTGAAGGCTGCCCAAGCGCGCGTCGCCAAGCGCGAAGGCGGCATCATTTGGCACACCCAGGGCTCGGGCAAGACCCTGACGATGGTGTGGCTGGCCAAGTGGCTTCGTGAGCACCAGAAGGACGCGAGGGTCCTGCTGATCACCGACCGCACCGAGCTTGACGATCAGCTGGAGAGGGTGTTCAACGGCGTTAACGAGTTGATCTACCGGACCACGAGCGGTGTCGACATGCTCTCCACCTTGAACAAGTCGGACGAGTGGTTGATCTGCTCACTCGTTCACAAGTTCCGCGGTTCAGACGATGAGGACGCACGCGACGAGACCGAGAGCGACTTCATCAAGGAGCTGAGCTCCAGCGTCCCGAAGGGCTTCCGTGCCAAAGGCAACTTCTTCGTGTTCGTCGACGAGGCTCACCGGACGCAGTCCGGGAAGATGCACACCGCGATGAAGAAGTTGCTGCCTGGGGCTATGTTCATTGGCTTCACGGGCACGCCCCTGCTCAAGGTGGACAAGGCGACCAGTATCGAGACGTTCGGCAGCTTCATCCACACGTACAAGTTCGACGAGGCAGTAGCCGACGGTGTCGTGCTTGACCTGCGGTATGAAGCGCGCAACATCGACCAGGACCTGACGTCCCCCGACAAGATCGACAAGTGGTTCGAAGCCAAGACCAAGGGCATGACTGACCTGTCCCGCGCAGAGCTGAAGAAACGCTGGGGCACGATGCAGAAGGTCGTCAGCTCCGAGCCCCGCGCTAAGCAGATCGTCGATGACATCCTGCTGGATATGGAGACGAAGCCGCGGCTGTCCGACGGTCGTGGCAACGCCATGCTCGTTGGCTCGAGCATCTACCAGGCCTGCAAGTTCTACGAGCTGTTCGCGCACGCCGGCTTCAAGGGCAAGTGCGCCATCGTTACCTCCTATGTTCCGCAGACCGGCGACATTGCCAAGGAAGACTCCGGTGCCGGCGCGACTGAGAAACTGCGCCAGTACGACATCTACCGCCAGATGCTGGCCGACCACTTCGGCGAACCTGCTGACCAGGCGATGACCAAGGTTGAGCAGTTCGAGCGGGAGGTCAAGGAGCGCTTCATCAAGCACCCGGGCCAGATGCGCCTGCTCCTGGTCGTCGACAAGCTGCTGACCGGCTTTGACGCCCCCAGCGCCACCTACCTGTACATCGACAAGAAGATGCAGGACCACGGCCTGTTCCAGGCCATCTGCCGCGTCAACCGTCTCGACGGTGATGACAAGGACTACGGCTACATCGTCGATTACCGCGATCTTTTCAACT
>JBBSBA010000122.1:0-4200 GCA_038251725.1 Actinomycetales bacterium | reverse complement strand
GGTTGCCAGACCGGAGTGCGGTCTTTGTCGATGACCTGAGCACGAATGCCCTCGACCACATCGGGGCCGGCCACCATGCGCAGCGACACCCGGTACTCCTGCTCCAGCACGTCTTCGAGGCTGCCGAGGTCGCGGGCCCGGCGCAGGGAAGCGAGGGTGACCGAGACGGCGGTCGGCGACTTGGCCAGAATGGCGGTCGCGGCCTCGTGCGCTGACCCGACGGGCGACTGCTGCAACCGGGCGATGATCGTGGGCAGGTCGTTGCCGGCGTAGCATTCGTCGATCCAGGCGCGTTCGGCCAACAGCGGGGCCGGTGGCACGGTCGACGCGGCGTGCTCGGCGATGGCTTCGGCAGCGGGCATCCGTTTCAAAGCGTCAACCAGGGAATCAAGCCGCGTCGAGTCGACGAAGCTGTCGGCGAGGCCGAGCGCGATGGCATCGGCGCCGGTCATGGTCGCAGCGGTCAGGGCGAGGTGGGTGCCCAGTTCGCCGGGAGCGCGGGAATACAGCCAGGTTCCGCCGACGTCGGGAACGAAACCGATCGTCGTCTCGGGCATGCCCAGCTTCGTGCGTTCGGTCACGACCCGGTGCGAGGCGTGCCCGCTGAGGCCGACTCCCCCGCCGAGCACGATGCGATCCATCAGGGCCACAAACGGTTTGGGATACCTGTTGATCTGGGCGTTCATCGTGTACTCATCGGCCCAGAACTGCGCGTTCTCATCGGGATCTGTGCGGGCGTCGCGGTAGATCGACACGATGTCGCCGCCGGCACACAGGGCGCGGTCGCCGCTGCCGCTGAGCAGCACGGTGTGCACGGTGGGGTCGTCGGCCCACTCGGTGAGGGCCGCAGCAATCTCGCAGATCATCCGGTGGGTCAGCGCGTTGAGCGCCTTGGGCCGGTTCAGAATGATGCGGGCCAGCCGGCCCTCCCGCTGCAGCAGCAGGTCAGGTTCAGTGACAGCGGATGCCGCCGAGCCGCCACTCGACTCCTCCGCCACGCGCGCGTCTGAGGAGTTGTGGACAGCGCCAGTGCTGGGCATAGGAGACCTTTCCGCGGCGATGCGGGTGTCGATTCGAGAATAGAGCCGGGTGTCCTGCCCCAGTCTATCGACGGGAATTTACGCCTCGACTCCGCATCACCCGTTGCGGCATTTCTCAGAACGCGTGCCCGCCGACGCACTCCCTTGGGCGATCGTCGTCGCTCGGCAATGCCTCAGCAACGCTCCACGCGCCCAGCGTCGCCGCATCCGTCTCGTCTGCCGCATCGCCCGAGTACGCCATCCCACCGGCAGAGGCAGCCGCAAAGAGCTCAGTCGAGGGCCGCGATCTCCAGACCAGGGACGAGTATCGAGGTCGGGCCGTCAAAGCCTTGTTCGAAGACGGTGGCGAACGCGAAAGATGCGGTGGTCACCCCAGACGGAAGGTGACCATCGAAAATGATCGCACCGCGTCGCAACTGGCCTGGCCCGATCGAGTCGCTCCAGGAGCTTCGGAATGGATCGGCATCCAGCGTCGTGCCATCGGCGGCGGCAAGCGTCGCGAAACCAAAGAGAGGGAGGCTGATTGTGTTGGCGAGATTACTCTGCACCGTGATCTCGACGCGTGTGAAGTCCTGCGTCTGATCGACAGCCTCGATGGTCGTAACCACGCCGCCCGAGTCGACGGCCACTGGCCCATTCTGCAGGCGAGGAACGCCGACCTGATTGCCAGTGATGTACCCGCTCACTGTGGCCACCCCGTATGCGACTACTGCTCCGCCGACACCCACCAACAACACTGCGACCAGCACACCAACGAGGACGGGCGCGCGACGTCGAGGCGGAGAAATTGGCTGGGTGGAAATGCTCGCAGCGTCACCGGTGCGGTCAGCCGCAGCCGCCATGGACGTCTCTGGCTCGCGTGTCAGGGCCTCTCTCCCGACCTCGACCAGTGCTGCGACCATTCCCGCAAGGGGAGCCGCGAGCCACGGTCCGATCCCAGTCCAGTCGGTAGCGAACTGGATCGCGACGCCGGCGGCAAGAATGACGAGATTTGCGAGGCCGCCGATCAAGACAACTCGACCGACTTTGACTCGCCGCCGAGGTACAACTCCGGGCGAGGGGGGTGAGTTCGAAGACAGCGTGGTTCGCGTTCCGGTCCCGACGCGAAATCGTAGCGCCGCGGAACCGAGACTGACTTCGTCGCCCGGGTTCAACGAGAGCACCGAAGTGATTCGACTCCCGTTAACGAAGGTGCCATTGGTGGACCCGGCATCCTCGATCGTCACGGAATCGGCCCCCCGGACCACGACCGCGTGTCGTCGGCTTACCCCTTCGTCGACAATCCTCATATCGCACATGTCGTCGCGACCCAAATGATGGGAACCAGGCGAGATTTCCAGCTGTTCCCCCGAGCGGCTACCGCGAACGATGACGAACCCCGGCTCTGCGCTTTCGTGCTCCTGCGCCATGGCCAACTCGCCTCCGGCCGTAACCGGCGACGGCCAATGGCGACAGCGTACGCCGGAGCAATATTCCGCGCAAGCAGCTTTGTCAAGCCCCCGGGTTTGGTGGAGGCTCGGTTAGACCCGTGCCATCAGGGTGATGGTGGGCATGTGTAAGTAGACGTTGTTCTCCGCGTCGACGGGTCGGAGGTAGACGGTCTCACCCTGGAGTCGGGGTCAAGTCCTTTTTCGTGGTGTATCGGTTTCCCTGTGATCCTTCGGTTGGTTAGGCGCTGAGGGCGGGGATGTCGGTGGTGGTCTCCTCGGGTTCGGTGGTGCCGATGGCTTGGGATTTGGCGAGGGCGTCCAGACCGAGGTAGCGGCGGGATTCGGCCCATTCGTCGTGTTGTTCGGCCAGGACGGCGCCGATCAGGCGGATGATCGCGTTGCGGTCGGGGAAGATGCCGACGACGTCGGTCCGGCGGCGGATCTCGCGGTTGAGCCGTTCGTTGGGGTTATTCGACCAGATCTGTCGCCAGAGCTCTTTCGGGAACGCGGTGAAGGCGAGGATGTCCGCGCGGGCCGCGTCGAGGTGTTCGAACGACTTCGGAAGTTTGTGCTCAAGGGCGTCGAGGACCCGGTCGAACTGGGCGTGGACGGACTCCGCGTCGGGCTGGTCATAGACGGAGTGCAGCAGCGTTTTCACCCACGGCCACGAGCTCTTCGGTGTCGTGCTCATCAGGTTCGCGGCGTAGTGGGTGCGGCAGCGTTGCCAGGCCGCGCCGGGCAGGGTCGCAGCTGTCGCCGCGACCAGGCCAGCATGGGCGTCGGAGATAACGAGTTTCACTCCGGTGAGGCCCCGGGCGGTGAGGTCGCGGAAGAACGCCAACCAGCCGGCGCCGTCCTCGGAGCTGCCCACTTGCAGGCCGAGGATCTCGCGGTGCCCGTCACCGTTGACTCCGGTGGCGACCATCACCGAGACATTCACGACCCGGCCGCCTTCTCGGACTTTCATGCTCAACGCGTCGGCCGCGACGAACGTGTAGGGGCCAGCGTCCAGGGGCCGGGTTCGGAACTCGTTGACGTGGTCGTCGAGCTCCTTACTCATCACGGAGACCTGCGACTTCGACAAGCTGGTGATGCCGAGGGAGTCGACGAGTTTCTCCATCCGGCGGGTCGAGACGCCCAGGAGGTAGCAGGTCGCCACGACGGTCGTCAGGGCCCGTTCGGCTCGTTTGCGGCGCTCCAGGAGCCAGTCGGGGAAGTAGCTGCCCTGGCGCAGTTTCGGGATCGCGACGTCGATCGTGCCGGCCCGGGTATCGAAATCGCGGTGGCGGTAGCCGTTACGCCGGTTCGTGCGCTCGTCAGACACGCTCCGGTAGTCGGCCCCGCAGACCGCGTCGGCGTCGGCGGAGAGCAGCGTGTTGATGAAGGTGGTGAGCATGTCCCGAAGCAGGTCGGGGCTGGCTTGGGCGAGGTGTTCCTCGAGGAATCGGGCAGGGTCGATACTAGGTGCGACGGTCATCGCGGTGTCTCCTTGTCGAGAGGGGTTTTAGACGGTTCTTCTCGAAGGATCACGCGGTGGCCGTCACCTGTTAAAGCGACGCGTTCACCGGGATCCGATACACCACGTTAATGGACGCAACCACGGGAGCTTTATCGATGCGAACTCGATGGACGGAATCCGCAAGACCTTTGCCGCTGAATTCAGCCGCATCTTCGTATATAACTTGCGGGGCAATCAGCGCACATCTGGGGAGACTTCCCGCAAAGAAGGC
>JBBSBA010000121.1:0-4215 GCA_038251725.1 Actinomycetales bacterium | reverse complement strand
CGCCCGCATCTGGAATCACATCAAGCCGTAACGAATCAGGCGGAGCGCCCTCGGCAGGATTCGAACCTGCGACACACGGTTTAGGAAACCGATGCTCTATCCCCTGAGCTACGAGGGCTTGAAGTTGTAAAGGTGCTGGTCGGGCGGCCTGGCGCGCCAGCCAGCATGCGCTCGTACAGGAGTGCGCGACAGACGATCCCGCGAGAATCCCGCGGACGTCACGCGGAGAGCAGATGCGCGCGGCGCAGCGCGTCGGCGTAGTCCCCCGGATCGCCCGGCAGCACCTCCAGGTGCACTTTGATCCCACCGGGCCGCTCGGTGCGCGACACCACCCGGGCCAGGACCGGATCGACCGGATCACCGGAGATCACGATCGCACCCTCGGTCACTCGGGTCGGGTCCCGCGCCTCGTCCAAGAAGGCCCACACGTAGCCGGTCTCGTCCACCTGTTGCACGTCGCACGGGATGTCGATCTCCACCGGCTCAGCTCGACCCGCCACGCTGTTCACCTCCTGCGCCGCTTGAACGGATTGACCTCGGCGGCGCCGAACACTGCCAACAGGGTAGCGGCCGTCTCGGCCTCGGCGTCCGCCAGCACCACGTCGTAGTGCGGTGCCTGATGCGTCGCCAGCAGCACGTAACCGGCGTCGCGCAGGACCCCGACCGGGCAGGCCGCGTAGCTGGAGCGCGACCACAACCGGTCCCGCAAGATCGCATCCAGTGTCCAGCCGCCCACCGTCACGTCGACGCTCACCGAGCACATCGGATCCCCGCCGTAACTGAACTCGCGAGCTTGGCGGGCCGCGTGCTCGACGAGCTTCTCGATGGTCAACGGGCCACCCCGGATCACCAGCACCGCGGCGGCGGGTGGCTCCTCATCACGCAGATGCGTCTCGATCGGTTCCAGCCCCTCGCCTGACGAGACGCTCACGCGACCATCCGAACTGTCGACCCGTCGTCGCCGAGCGAATTGCGGTAGGTGTCCTCGAGGCCGTCGACGAGCGTCTGATCCAACGACGGCAGCAGGTGCCCGTACCGGTCGATCGTCACCTGGATCGACGAGTGGCCGAGCCGTTCCATGATCGCCCGCGGATGCGCGCCCTGCGCGATCAGCAACGCCGCGCACGTGTGACGCAGATCATGGAACCGCAACCGGTCCGGCAACCCCGCGGCACGGACCGCCGGCTTGAAGTGCCGCGCGTAGAACAGGTTGTGGCGCATCGGTCCTCCCGATTCGTTCGCGAACACCAGCGCCTCGGGATCCTCGGGCAGCTCCGTGAGATGGGTCGCGAGCAGATCGCACAGGAACGACGGAAGCCGTACCGTTCGGCGCGAGTACGTCTTGGTCGGACCGAACATCAACCGGCCCCGCACATCTGCAAGCGACTCCATCACATCCACCGCGGCGCGGCCGAGATCGACCCGCCCCACCCGCAGCGCTTCGAGCTCGCCCGCTCGCATACCTGTGTACGCGGCGAACAGGATCAGCGTCCGGTAACGAGGGCCAATCGCATTGGCCAACTCGACCACTTCGTTCGCCTCGAGGAAGCGCGTCTCACCGACCGCGGAGCGAGGCAGCCGTACCCCGATCGCCGGGTTCTGCGTGATCGCTCCGGCACCCAGCGCGGTGGCGAGCACGAGGCGGAACACGCCGACGATGCTCCGAACCGTGCCCGGCCCGATCCCCGACGCCGACAGCGTCGCGACGAACCCCGCGACATCGGCTCGGCTGATCCCAGCCACACCTCGCTCACCGAACGTCGGGACGACGTGGCGGCACAGGATCGACTCGTACCCGGCGCGGGTGTTCGGCTTCAGGTCGATTGTCGTGGCGAACCAGACGTCCGCCCAGTGGCCGATGGTGAGGCGGGAAAGGCGCGGATCGCGATACTCCCCGCGCTGCACGTCAGCGGACTGCCGATCCGAGAATCGCTGTGCCTCACGCCGCGTCGCGAAGGTTCGGCTCCGCTCCCGACCCGAAGGATCCCGGTACCGCGACTCCCAGCCTTGGCCGCTGCGCGCCTGGCGAACGTGCGCCATGGCCACCTCCCGATCCGATGTGTCGACTCCCTTCAGGCAGCCTCGCGCGACGTGTTCGCCACCAGGCGGACCGGTCGTCGGCGACCGGACGATCCGGCGGCTCACCCAGATTTGGGATCAGGGTCGCTGCTCTGGGCAGTTGTGCGCGGCGCGATAGGCATCCCAGACCGCGCGCCGGATCCGGCCCTTTGCGGCGACATCGAGACCGCGAGCAACGGCCCACTCCCTGACGTCGGCAACGGTCGGTTCGCGGGCAGGGAGCGGTCCGGCGACGGGGAGCGCTTCGGCCAGCTCGAGCGCACGCACCCCCTCGAAGTGGTGGGCGAGCGCGGCTCCGAGGAATCGATAGGCCCACTCCTCGGCGAGGGACCGGGACTCGCAGAACACGATCGGGACGTTCGGGAAGCGCACCTGCGCCTCCGCGAGACCCTCGGCCACGACTGATGGCCGAACGCGGTCGAGCTTGAATACCGACGACCAACGATCCTCGATCACGACGGCCGCGCGCGGCACCGTCGCCAGGTCGGCGAGCAGATACCGCAACTTTCCCGACGTGAGGGTCGAGACCAGATCGGGGAGACTCTTGCGTTCCACCGACGCTACGACCTCGTTTCCGTCGAGGACCGCGTAGTCGCCGGCCGCGAGCGCCCGCCTCGTGGTCGCGGCCTGTTGGTGTCGGAAGGTCCAGGGGTAGCGCTCGTGGCTGTCGACGACGATCTCGAGCTCACGTCCCGACGCTCGACTCGTGGGGAGCGCGACGGCGGGCCGCGCTTGCTTCGCGGTGCGGGCGCTCTGCCAGAAGATCACTTCGCGGCCGCGAGCGAATGTGAACACGAACTGTGACCGGTGCTCGCGGCTGCGGTCGAGTACCAGATCGATGGCAGCACCTCGCCGCACGCATGAACGCACCGGGACACGCTCGACGATCTCGAGGTCGCCGGTGGGCCACGCATCGGCACGATGGCAGTACACCTTCGTGGTGCGCGGCCAGGTGTCGCGAGTCTTGAGCGCGATCCCGTCGTCGCCGAGCGGGAGACGCACCAAGAACGGCAACGACGATGCGGGATCAGGGTTGCGCACGATCACGAACTCCACTGTCCGACATTCTTGCTCGCCGATGTGCCGGGCGGAGGGCACAGCGACGGAACGGGTCACGGCGAAAGCGACTCGACGAGCCGCTCGCCCCGCAAGAACAGGCGCGTGGTGCAGGCGCGCGTGAAGGGTCGAGCCCGACGGTGGGGGTGATGACTACCGTCGCACCGACCACGCGAGCAGCGGCTGAGCGCATGTACGCCACGACTCGCGCGCCGCGGTTAGCGCGCGGCGTGCCCGTCCGTGCCCTTGGAACCCGTGCCCGCTGCGTGCCCGTCATCACGCGTACTGGTGGTCACTCGTGGTCACTGGTGGTCACTCGAAACGCCCGGCGACCTGCGGCTCGATGCTGTGACCTGCACCGATGGAACGAGTGAGCCCCATTTTAGGAAACCGATGCTCTATCCCCTGAGCTACGAGGGCGGGGGAGTGTTCGTGCAGGTCAGAGGGTAGTTGTCGACCGTCGGCGCGCGTGCCCTTGGTCGGCGTGCCCTCGTCGTGCCCAATCGAGATCGCGTGATGGTCGTGCGGTGTTGCCGGCGGGTAGATGTCGTCTCTTCTCCATGCCGTACCTATGCGCATCGTGTCTGCAAAACGCGACTCAAAGCGCGAGGAAATCTTGGGCCATCTCGCGTCCCAGCCGTGAGGTGTCCAAGGAACCGGGTCAACGCCAGGTTCCATCTTCGCTGAGGATGAATGTCACGTTGCCGTGCGACCGTCGATCCAGCTGAGCGCCGACTCCGAGTCGGGTGGCGTGTCCTGTGCCAGCGGTCTCGCCGACAGGTACGCTTCCGACCCTCAGGCGCAGGGGGGTAGGGCGATGCGACGAGTCGCACTGATCGTGGCGGTGGCGACGCTGCTGCTGGCCGGGTGTTACCGGCCGGTCGCGGACCAGGTCAAGGCCGAGAGCCCGGACATGCGTCCGTGGTGGTGCAACTCCAGCCTGATGCCCGGTGACATGGGTTCGCAGTGGTATCTCGACCATGGGCATCAGAAGGGCGAGCTGTCCTGGGACGACTGCCTCACCGTCTCGAGTGACTTCGACGCCGTCGTGACCTTCGCGCTGCAGTGGCCGACCCGGGG
>JBBSBA010000120.1:0-4242 GCA_038251725.1 Actinomycetales bacterium | reverse complement strand
CAGCATCGAACGTCTCGCCGACGACCACGGTCTCGGGATCACCCGCGCCCGACGACGGGACCGCCGCGAGCTTCGCGAGCGAGATGTCGGGATCGCGCAACAGCTCGGGGCGGCGGCGACGGTGCCGGTTCACCTCGGCGTTGCGCATGATCGTGAGCAACCACGCCCGGGGGTGGGCGCCGTCGAAGCGATCCATCGACCGGAACGCTCGAAGCAGCGTGTCCTGCACCAGGTCCTCGGCGTCGACCGTGCGGCGGGTGATCGACATCGCCACCCGCAACAGGACGTCGACCTCGGGCAGCACATGCTCGGCGAATGCCGCGCGACGTCGTTCGTCCTCGGCCACCTGCGCCCGTTCCACGCAGTCAGGAACCCGGCCCAGAGCCACCCCATTCCAACGGAATCCCCGACGGGCGAGGCGGGTTCCCTCGGCGATGTCTGCCTGGCGCCACCACCAGCTCCGCCGCCTCGTCCAGGCCTACCTGGACGGCGAGCTCCATGACGACCCGGCGCGCCGTGCCGCCGAGCACCTGCGCGAGTGCTTCGACTGCAGCACCGATGCCGAGACCGGCCGGCTCGTCCGCTACTCGCTGCGACGACTTGCGGCCCGCGCCGGGCCTCAGCTCGTCGAGCTCCGCCTCCGCCGCTACGGCGAGGATCTGGTCCGCCGCGGATGACCGGGGACGGAATCGGCTACGTCGCGGCGTTCGGTGGGGGTTTGGTCTCGTTCCTCTCGCCGTGTGTGCTCCCGCTCGTACCGGCGTACCTCTCGATCGTCACCGGGCTCGAGGTCGCCGAGCTCCGCGAAGGCGGCCGTCACCACATGGTGCGCATCGCACGCGACACCGGCATGTTCATCGCCGGGTTCACGACCGTGTTCATCCTCCTCGGCCTCTCGGCGACCGCGATCGGCAAGACGCTCGTGCGCAACCAGGCGACCCTGACCCGGATCTCGGGACTCGTCGTTCTCGCCATGGCGTTGTTCCTCGCCGCGTCGCTCGTCGTCCGGGCCCCGTGGCTCTACGGCGAGAAGCGCTTTCATCCGAGCGCGTCGCGCTTCGGCCCCTTCGCGGCGCCGATCGCGGGCGCGGCGTTCGCATTCGGATGGACACCATGTATCGGGCCGGTGCTCGGCTCGGTCCTGGCACTCGCCGCTACGCGCGGTGAGGCCCTGCACGGTGCGTCGCTGCTCGCGGTGTATTCGCTCGGGCTCGGCGTGCCGTTCATGCTGGCCGGGCTGGCGTTCGGACGGCTCACCGGTGCGTTCGGATTCTTCAAGGCGCACTTCACCGCGATCTCCGTCGCGTCCGCGTTGTCACTCGCGTTCTTCGGGATCCTGCTCACGTTCAACCGCCTCACTTGGGTCGCCAGTCAGCTCCAGTCCGCGATGCAGGCCATCGGCCTGGACCCGTTCGTCAACCTCGGCTGAAAGGGACTACTCATGAAGAAGACCTCGAGGAAGCGGCTCCGGACCTACCTTGTCGGCTCGCTCGCGGTCGGCGTGCTCGTCGTCGTCGGGGTCGCAGCATTCTCGGGATCGGGCAGCGGAGGTGCGAGCGTCACCGAGCCAACCCGCTTCGATCTGCCCGCCCTCCACGGCGAGAAGCGCATCCGACTGGCTGACTTCCGCGGCAAGCCGGTGGTCGTGAACTTCTTCGCCTCGTGGTGCAGCGCTTGCGACGCTGAGCTCCCCGGATTCGCCGCGGTGTCGGAGGAGCTGATCGGCAAGGTGCAGTTCGTCGGCGTCAACTCGCTCGAGACCGGCGATCGGGACCTCATGCCGAAGCGGCACGCGATCACCTGGTGGCCCCTGGCCCGCGACGTCGACGGGGCACAGGGAAGCGGTCTCCATGACGCGCTCGGGGGCGGCAACAGCATGCCCCTCACCGCCTTCTACGACCGGAACGGGCGCCTCGTCACCGTCGTGCGCGGCACCGTCCCCGAGCCGGCACTGCGCCAGCGGATCAAGCAGCTCTACGGCATCACGACGTGACCCGATCCATGCGGCTCGGCGCGCTCGGTGTCCTGATCGCCGTGGTGGTGGCGGCCTGCGGCTCTGGGCGCGCGGAGCGCGCATCCGACGATCGCGGCGCGACGACGGCGTTGCGGCAGGAGCAGCCAAGCCCACGCGAGGACGTTCCGAGTGGCCTCGACGATCCAACCGCCGACGGTCTGCCTCACCCGCTCGTCGACCCGACCGATCTGCAATCCGGTGGGCCGGGGCCTGATGGCATCCCCGCCGTCGACGCCCCCCGATTCCAGCGGGCCGGCGGCGTGGACTGGTTGGACGACCGTGAACCGGTGCTGGCACTCGAGATACGAGGAGAGGCCCGTGCCTATCCGGTGCAGATCCTCGTCTGGCACGAGATCGTCAACGACACGGTGGCCGGGATCCCGGTGGCCGTGAGCTACTGCCCGCTGTGCAACACCGCGATTGCGTTCGACCGACGTCTCGGGACGCGTGTGCTGGACTTCGGCGTGTCGGGACTCCTCTTCCACTCGGACCTGGTGATGTTCGACCGCCAGACGCGATCGTTGTGGCCGCAGCTCGCCGGTCGGGCGGTCGCCGGCAGCCTGACTGGAAAGGAGCTGACGGCGTTTCCGGTCCAGACGGTCTCGTGGGGCGACTGGCGGCGCGCGTATCCCGACGGCTGGGTGCTCAGCCGTGACACCGGTGAGCGGCGTTCATACGGAACGAACCCGTACCCGGAATACGACGACGTGGATTCGCGCCCGTTCCTCTTCGAGGGCAAGGTCGACGGCCGGCTCACCGCGAAGGCGAGGGTCGTCGGGATCATGGACGGTGGTCGTGCATTGGCGATCCCAACGACGGTGCTGCGCCAGCAACGCGTGGCCGAAGCCTCGCTCGCAGGGCGCCCCATCGTTGTGTGGTTCGAACCGGGTACCGCGTCGGCGCTCGACCGCGAGCGGGTTGCCTCCGGACGCGACGTCGGCGCGACCGGCGTCTTCGAACCGGTGCTCGACGGTCGCCGCTTGCACTTCTCGCCTGAGAAAGACGGTTTCATCGATCAGGAGACCCGGAGCAGATGGAACGTCCTCGGACTCGCGGTATCGGGACCACTCGCGGGCCGCTCCCTGACTCCGGTCGCGCACGTCGATTCGTTCTGGTTCTCGTGGGCCGCGTTCCGACCGACCACGATGGTGTTCGGTGGATGAGGGACCAGGCGGCGCGCTGGACGCGGGCGACGAGTGGCGCACCGCGGGCGAAGCCGTTCGCGTCTCGTTCCGCCCGAGCACGCTGCGCCGCACTGTCGTCATCGCGCTGATCGTCGGGACGTTGCTCTCCGTCGTGAACCAGGCTGACGTGATCGTGCGGGGTCACGCCGACGCGGTGACGTGGGCACGCATCGTCGTGAACTTCCTGGTGCCGTTCTGCGTGTCGACCGCGGGATTCCTCAGCGCGTGCCGCTTGCGAGACTGAGCTGCGCCGAGCGGGCGGTCTCGGCCCGACTGGCCTGGTAGAAGCGCGTTGCGATGATCGCACTCGTCGCGGCGGCGCTCAACGGGAGCAGGGCAGAGGGGCGCGGACCCCAGCCGTTCGGCCAGCCGCGCCGCCACCACGCGACCCCGGCGGCGGTCCAGGCGATCGACGCGAGTCCCGTTGCCGCGAACGCCCGTCGCTTCCAGCGTGGTGTCGCTCCGAGCGCCGCGACCGCGAAGTCGATCGGAACGTAGGCCGGGAACGTGGCGAGGCACTGTCCCACGCTGGTGGCGACCCCCTTGCCGCCCCGGAATCCGCTCCACAGCGGGTAGCAGTGGCCGACGACTGCGGCCGTCCCCGCGACATACGCGCCGGAATCACCCGCGACGAGACGCGCCGCCTGGCACGCGACGAAGCCCTTGGCGATGTCCGCCGCCATCACGCCGGCTCCCCATCGCGGCCCCAACAGGCTCGCCGCATTCGTCGCGCCCGGGTTCCCGCTGCCAGCGGCGCGCAGGTTCACCGTGCCACGGGAGGCGATACGTGCGGCGAGATCCGCCGACGGGATCGTCCCCAACAGGTACCCGAGTGCGGCTGCTCCCAGCAGGCGGGACCCGGGCTTGGCTGATCTCGACGTCATGTCGCGGAAACCTTCGGGGGCATGCGTGGATCCGAGCCATACATCCGAGGTGCGTTCCTCCGCGGTGGAATGAGCGGTGTCCCGGCCGGGTTCCCGCCGGCATGATCGCTCGCGCGCGTTGGAACGGCCAGTTGATCGCCGAGAGTGACGAGACCGTCGT
>JBBSBA010000119.1:0-4364 GCA_038251725.1 Actinomycetales bacterium | reverse complement strand
GCGGCGAGGTGACTGCGGCGGCCGGAAGAGTACCTGCCGCCAGGGGGCGAAACGACGGCCGAGAGCTCGGGCGCCGAACCCGCAGGCAAGTACACCGATGAGGAATTAGCCGACGGGTCTGGCCGTCTTCACTGCGCCTCGCGCGGAGGCTCGACCAGACGGATGAAGGCACTCAATTGTGCGAGGCCGGCCACGTTCGTCGGCAACGTCTCGGTGATCGCCGGTGAATAGACCAGATAGGCCGCCCACTGGGCGCGCGAGATCGCGACGTTAAGCCGGTTTGCCAGCAGCAGGAACTCGAGTCCGCGCGGCACGTCGACCGCCGAGGAAGCCGCGAGCGAGACGATGGAGACGGCCGCCTCTCGGCCCTGGAACTTGTCGACCGTGCCGACCGGAACCCCCTCGAGCCCCGCCGCATCGAGCGAACTTCGCAGCAATTGCACCTGGGCGTTGTACGGGGCGACGACGATCAGGTTGTCCTGCTCGAGCGGGGCGGTCACTCCCCCGGCCGCCCACGGGCGGCCGATCAGGTCGCGTACGATCGCGAGCACGGCCTCAGCCTCCTCCGGTGAGGAGGTCGAGTTCCCCATGGCGACGACGGGCACGGGATGCACCCCCGGCACGACCCCGCCGAGCGTGCGGTCCGAGGGCAGCGAGTGCAATCGGCCCTCGTACGACAGCTCGGACACGGGCGCGCAGACCGCCGGGTGCATGCGGTGGCTCACGTCGAGGAAGAACCCGAACTCCGGCGGGAGCACGTCATGCCCGTCGCTGAGCCAACCGAGCGCCGAGACATCCACCGGCTCCGGATGCGTGCCCTGGCTGACCTGCGGAAGCTGCTGCGGGTCGCCGAGCAGCAGCAGACGCGTTGCCGCGACCGACGCGGCGATCGTGGAAGCCAGCGAGTACTGCCCCGCCTCGTCGATGACGAGAAGATCGAGCGACTCCCGGGCGACGCGGCCGGCGTTGCTGAACAGCCACGCCGTGCCGCCGATCACGAAGGCGTCCTTCCCGGTGAATTCCGCAATGGTCGAGTCGGTGAGCCGAGTCCACGTGGTCGGCACGGTCTCGTCGCCGCCCTTTGGCTTCTTCCCGACGCGTTCGGGGTCGAGCCCCGCACTGACGATTCCGGCGAGCATGTGCTCCACCGTCGAATGCGATTGCGCGACGACGCCGACCTTCCAGCCGTGGTTCCGCACGAGGTCGGCGACAACGCGGGCACCGTTCCAGGTCTTGCCCGAGCCGGGAGGGCCCTGCACGGCGAGATAGGAGCGATCGAGCGCGAGCAGCGCATCTCGAATCTGATCGGCCGTCGAGGCATCGGTGGCGTGCTCAGCGTCGAATCCCCGCGGTGGCCTGCGGCGCAGAATGTCGAGAGCCGCGTTGGCCGGAAGGCGCGGATACGCGTCGAGCAGCGCCCGGCCCCACTCGGAGATCGCGCTCACCTGGGTGCCAGGGTTCGGCGGGGTTCCCGGGGTGAGCGCCACGGGCGCCTGGTCGTACGGCGTGCCGCCGAGCGTCAACCGTTCGGTGAGCAGCAGCGATCCGTCAGCATCGAGCGCGACGCTCGCGCGGGCGTGCGCGGCGCGGGCGCCGGGATCGCGGCCGAGCGGGATCGGCGGAAACGGCGGGTCGTAGAGCACCCAGGGGGACGCGCCGTCGAAGGAACTGCCCGGCGCGGCCGTTCCCGTGAGGCGCAGCACCCGGGACTGGGAGCGCGCCCGTCCCTCGATGCCCCAGCGGCGCACCACCTCGGCGCCGTCGACAACGAACACGTTGCGGGTGTCGGCCCAGTCCTCGACCCGCGAGACAAGGCGGGCGAAGTGATCCCACCAGAAGCTCTTGCCCTCCCGGCGGTGGTAGTCGATCGCGGCGGAGGCGAGCGCGAGCGCCGTCTCGTCGTCGGTGCGGTCCCCGGCAGGGAAGTCGGCGACGATGGCGGCGAGCTCCCCGTAGACCGGGTCGGGATCCGCGATGGCGACGTCGAGGGTGAGTTCCGTCGCTCCGGCCGGCGGAATCCCGTTGTCCGAGGCACGGGCGAGCAGCCAGTCGCGCAGGCCGAGGGTCGAGACGCAGTCGTAGGCGTTGTAGCTCGCGATGTCCGCGAGGACGGCGGTGGCCGCATTCGTCTGGCCGGCCGCGACGTGCTCGGTGAAGCGCACGTATTCGGTGATCGAATCGGCGGCGTTCGCGACCCCCTGGCGCCCGTGGTCGCCCATGTAGAGCGGTTCGAGCTTCTTGAGCGAGTAGCTTCGGCTGCCCACCCGCAGCGACCGCGTGACGATCGGATACAGGTCAACGAGCACCCCGTCGCGCAGCAGGTCGTCCACCGCGGCCTCGCCAACGCCGTGGCGGGCGGCGATGCTCAGCAGGTGCGTGCGCTCGTACGACGCATAGTGGTAGATGTGCATCGCCGGATGTCGCCGACGGCGCTCGTCGACGTAGGCGAGGAAGTCGACGAGGGCCTGTTTCTCCTCGGCCAGGTCATGCGCCCAGAATGCGTGGAACGTCTCATCGGGTTCCACGAGGCCGAACAGGTAGTCGAGGCCCCAACTGGTGCCCTCCTGGTGCAGCGGATCACCCTCGAAGTCGAAGAAGATGTCACCGTCGTCGGGCCCGGGCAGGGCGGCGAGGGCGGCCGGATTGACGACCGTCCAGGACAGGCCTGGGGCGAGCTGCGCGTCGGCCTGCTGGCGGAGCGCGTCGAGCGTGGATTCGGAGATCCCGTCCACCGGCCCTGAGGAGGCGGCAAGTTGTTCGATCGTGGCGATTCCCCCCTCGATCAGCCGCGCCCGCTGCGTGACCCGAAGGCCAGCGACGAGCAGCAGGTCACGGTGCAGCTGCACCTGTTCGTCGCAGACGGCGCACCGGCCGCACGCGGTGTAGCGCGGGTCGCCCCAGTCGGTGGGCGCCATGTCGGCGCAGCGCCCGTCGATGAGTCCCTCGAGTCGGGCCCGTCGCTTGCGGTAGACCGGGAGGATGTCGCAGAGCCGGTGCTGAATGACGCTGTTGTCGCCGAGCACGAGGTACACCTTCTCGCCGGTGGGAATGCCGAGGCGGTGCAGCTGGTCGCTGTAGGCGGCGAGTTGCAGCAGCGCGGTGATCTTGGCGTGCCGGGCCAGTTTGGTGTCGTAGACCTCGTAGCTGCCGTCGTCGGTTTGGATAATGAAGTCCGCATAGCCGAGAAACCGCCCATCGAAGAAGGCGGCCTGGTAGACGACCGGTGCCCCGTTCTCGAACGCCTCCGCGGTGCGCGCCACAACCTCCGTCGGATACACCGACCGCTCCGGGCGGTCGATCTCGACCACCGGTCCGGCAGCACGGAGGGTGTCGAGAAATCGTGCTTCGTGCAGGTCGCCAAGTCGCGCCGCTCGCTCGAGCATGTCGTCCACGGTCGTCGGCGGCGCAGGGATGCGGCCGAGCCGGGCGTCGAGGGAGCGCATGACCGCCCATTCGCAGCCGGCGGCGGCGCTCAAGTCGGACGCGGAGTAGACGACCGTGCCGTCATCGAGCAGGAACATGCGGCATCCTCTTGTTCGCGGTCTGGCCAGAATATCCGCCGCCACCGACATCGGAGCAGCGCAAGCCGGCCGATTCCGCGGAGGTCGGGCTCCAGCTCGGCGGTCGGTGCGACGTCTCGCCGAACCCCGCGTACTGGGGTGGGACGCAGTCTAGATCGCGACAGTTGCCCGCTTGTAACATTGGGGCCTGCCCATCCATGGGCGGGGCATCGGGGGAATTGCGCGTGTCACTCACTCTGCCGTCTTCGGTCCCGCCGCACGACGAAGCCCCGTCTCCCCGACGCGCGGTTCGAGAGGCGCCGGCACCGGCCGCGGTCGAGCCCGATCCCATCGTCCCGGTCGCGGAAACGATTCCGGCCGGTTGGTACACCGATCCGATGGGAAACGCCCAGCTTCGCTGGTGGGACGGATCCGCCTGGACCGCCAATCTGGTCGATGCACCCCCGGCCCTTCCGGAGCTGCCGGCCCTCGATGTGGCTGCCGTTGAGGCGGCTCCCGCTGCGCTCGAATCCCTCACCCCATCACCGTCCCCCACCCCACCCTCGGAGGCCCCCTCTTCGGCAATCGTCACCGAAGCTGCGCCGATCCCGGGCGAGCCAGTCGAGCCAGTCGAGCCGGCCGCGCCGATCCCGGCCGGGCCGGTCGCGCCGCTGAGCCGGCGGCAGCTTCGTGAGCTCATCGGCCCCCTGACGAACGGGCCACCCGACGCGGAGAGCCCCATTGCCGCCGAAGCCGCGCGAGCACCGTCGAGTGTTTTCGATGGAACCGACAGCGTCGCGAGAGTCAACGACGTCAACGACGTCAACGACGTCAACGACGTCAACGACGTCAACGACGTCAACG
>JBBSBA010000118.1:0-4398 GCA_038251725.1 Actinomycetales bacterium | reverse complement strand
CCCCGGGTCGGCCACTGCAGCGCGAAGGTCACGACGGCGTCGAAGTCACTCGAGACGGTGAGGCAGTCGTCCCAGGACAGCTCGCCCTTCTGATGCCCATGGTCGAGATACCACTGCGAACCCATGTCACCGGGCATCAGGTTGGAGTTGCACCACCACGGACGCATGTCCGGGCTCTCGGCCTTGACCTGGTCCGCGACCGGCCGGTAACACCCGGCGAGCAGCAGCGTCGCCACCGCCACGATCAGTGCGACTCGTCGCATCGCCCTACCCCCCTGCGCCTGAGGGTCGGAAGCGTACCCGTCCGCGAGACCGCTGGCATAGGACACGCCACCCGACGCGGAGTCGGCGCTCAGGCTGGATCGACGCTCGCACGGCAACGTGACATTCAGCCTCAGCGAAGATGCCGCCGGCATGGCCAATGACGGGTTCCGCTCGCTCAGGCAACCTTCGCTCAAGAGGTTGACGACGGGAGGGTGGGACGCCGCGGGGCCATGCCGACGGTCCGTGGGAAACCGCTGGTTCGTCGACGAGACGTATGTGAAGGTCGCTGGCCGCTGGCGCTACGTCTACCGGGCGGTCGACCAGCACGGCCAATTCATCGACGTGTACGTCTCGCCGAGGCGTGATCTCTGGGCAGCCCGGCGGTTCTTCTCGACCGCAATTCGCGTCCACGACAAGCCGATCGAAGTCACCACCGACCGCTCCCCGGCATTGCGGGTCGCGATCGAAGGACTCCTCCCCGGCGCGTTCCACGACACGGAGCAGTACGCCAACAATCGGGTCGAGTGCGACCACGGCCGGCTCAAAGCCCGGCTCCGACCCATGCGCGGACTCAAACGCGACCACACCGCACGCGTGATCATGCGCGGTTATTCACTGATGCAGAACCTGCGGCGCGGACACTACGAACTCGGCATCGACGCGAGCCCTCACCAGCGAATTGAGACCGCGTTCACCGAACTCGCCCGCACGATCTGACCGCCAACCGGACGACAACACGGTCCAAGCGCGGTCCGTTCCGCCTCAACGCAACAGTGCCCTTCCTGTCACTCCTTCTTCCGGTGCAGGTCACAGCGTTGAGGTCCTGGTCACGGTGCGTTTCGATTGACCGCCAGTGACCACGAGTGACCACAAGTACCGCTCATGACGGGCACGCAACGGGCACGGGTCCCAAGGGCACGAACGGGAAAGCCGAGCGCCCAGTGCGATCGTGCGGATGAGTGATCGACCTGATCGCGTCGACGGTCCGCCGCTGGAACGGCTACGAGCCATTGACGACGTCGATTCACATCCATGCCCGCATCATCGTTGCAAGCCATTCACGCGTGACTGCACCGCGCGCCTGCTCTGGATCGTCACTTCGGCGAAAACGGAGGCGCTCGTATCGAGCCCGTCATCGCCGCTGATCCACCAAGCGATGAGAGCGCTCTACTGCCCGCCGTGAGTGAGGTGGGCCTGCCATGCCTGCACGGCCTCTTCCTTTGTGAGGCGACTCACCTCTTCGACGCTCAGTCCGACTCGTCGAACGAGGTTGCGAACCAGCGCCGCGTCGAGTTCTTCACCTTCGCCCCGATCCCGTTCGAGCTGCGGCCTCGGTGGCTTGGTCCCGTCGTTCACGCAACGCCAGAAGTCATCCTCACTGACTTGGAGCTGGTCACGGAGGATCTGCTTCACGACCTTGGGGTCGTCGATCTGGCCGCCGCCATGCGAGACCCTCGTATAGAGCACCTCGCCGGTCGCGAGCGTCAGGGTGTAGCGCTTGTGGTCACCCTTCTTCCCCGCGCCTCGCGCGGTGTCTTTCGGCGTCCACCCCTCGTTCTCGACGAACTTGAGGTGGTCACGATGTGGGATCGGACGCATCAATCACCGAACACGACACGCCGCAGCTCGTCGCGATTGCCGGCGTACATGGCGATGCGCTGCACGAGGGGGGCGTTGCTCCGATGATTGGGCGCGTGTCGCAGTTCGCTCAGCCACAGCTCCGCGTAGTCGATGAGCGCGTCGAGGAACTCGTCTTCTGCTTCATCGAGTCCATTTCCGATTGCATGGACCGGAACACTGTCGAGCCAGAACGAGACCTGGGATCCGTGGACGCTCGAGCGGACGTCGAACGGGGCCCGGCCGGCCAGGACATCGTCGTACAGGTCGCGTCGCACGACCACGAATGGCAGGTCCCGGCGGACCACGGCGACGCCACCTTTCTCGGCTTCGTCGAGCAGGCCGCTGAAGTGGTCGCGCGCCTCGCGGGACTTGAACTGATGCCCAAGGTCAAACGAGCTTCCGGGTTCGTTGGTCTTCACCATTCGCAAACGGTACCAGTGGTACCACTGGTACGCAAACAGCGGTGGGCGCCCGCACGCGCGAGGGCTCGACTCGCGACCACTTCAGTAGGCACTGTTGCGTTGGGCGCAAATCGGACAATGCGGGGGCTGACTCAAGGGCGGCTCGTGTGTGTAAATCGGGCAAGAGCACCGATTACGTGCGGCACAATCCGCCCATCTAGCACGCAGGAGCGGGCTCGACAGAAGCGCGTTGGCTCAACGCAACAGTGCCCTTCCGGCGGATACCGGAATCCCCCGGCCCACCCTCGCACTTCGCTGCGGCAGATCACGAAGATGACGTGGGATCTGTCTAGAGTCCTTGCCTTGAGGTGGCAAGTGCTATAGACTTAGGTCGGTGAAGCCGATCAAGTATCGAGATCTCGCCAAGCTGTTGCGGCGTCACGGTTGCGAACCCGGACGGATCAAAGGTTCACACGAGTGGTGGGTGAGTCCGGGAGGGTGCGGGACCGCCGTCCCGAACCACCCGATGATCCCGCCAGGAACGCTTCGGAACATCAGGCGAGACCTCACACCCTGCTTGGGGGAAGGATGGATGGACCAATGACCACCTACGACATCGACATCTACCGCGACGAAGCTGGTTACTGGATCGCTGATGTCCCGAGCGTCCCTGGCGCACACACCTTCGCGAAGCGCATCGATCAGATCACCGTGAACATCCGTGAGGCGATCGCCGTCGCGCTTGATATCAACGACACCGACGCGATCGAGATCAACCCGAGGGTCGCGCTCGGGTCGTCGCTCGAGAAGCTGCTTGGCGAGGCGCGGCATCTCCGCGACGTCGCAGATGAGGCGACCCAGGCCGCGAGTGAGGCATCGCGCGAAGCCGCGCGGGCACTTGTCGAACAAGGTGAGTTGAGTCTGCGTGACGCCGGCGCGCTCCTCGGTGTGTCGCACCAACGAGTGGGACAACTCGTCAAGAGCTGAGCGGATCCGTTCCCAGATTCGCGAAATCCGTTCCCAACCGCGCGCGTCGCCCTGACCCACCCCGGGTTTGGTGCAGTCCTGATTCCTTGGCCTGATGGGTCGGGGGAAGGAGACTGCTGTCATGGGTCGTCCATCGAAGTATCCGCCGGAGTTGCGGCGTCGC
The DNA here is from genome assembly GCA_038251725.1 of Actinomycetales bacterium. GTDB lineage: Bacteria > Actinomycetota > Actinomycetes > Actinomycetales > Microbacteriaceae > Lacisediminihabitans. The sequence goes on along the minus strand of JBBSBA010000118.1, from coordinate 963 downwards.
GCGATTGAGGAAGTGATCGATCGGGGTCGGAAGATCTCGGAGGTCGCGGCGCAGCTCGGGATCGGTTCGCCGGAGACGTTGCGGAACTGGGGGCGCTGTTGCGTTGAGCCAGTCCGACACGCAAGGAACGCGTGCGCGCGTCTCCCTGGATTAGATCGTCCGGACCAGTTCGGTGAACGCATCGGCGACGCGACGATGCACGCGCGCGTCGACACCCAGTTCATAGTGACCGCGGCGGATGTTCTGCATGAGCGCGTGGCCACGGATGATCGTGCTTGCGGTCCGGTCGCGTTTCAGACCGCGCATCGGTCGGAGCCACGCTTTCAGTCGGCCGTGGTCGTTCTCGATCCGGTTGTTGGCGTACTGCTCCGTGTTGTGAAACGCGCCCGGGAGAAGCTCATCGATCACCACACCGAAAGGCGCGGCACGATCGGTGACGACCTCGACAGGTTCGCCGTGAGCGCGTGGAGCGCAGTGGTGAAGAACCGTCGCGCGGCGTTCGTGTCGCGCTTCGCAGAGACGTACACATCAAGGATCTGCCCGTACTGATCGACCGCTCGGTAGACGTAACGCCACCGGCCTGCGACCTTGACGTAGGTCTCGTCGACGAACCAGCGGTTCCCGACCGAGTGGCGGCGGGGCCGTGCCGCGTCGACGAGGAGCGGGGTGAACCGTTGCACCCACCGGAACACGGTGACGTGATCGACCTCGACACCTCGTTCGACGAGGAGCTCTTCGACATCGCGATACGAGAGGCCATACCGCAAGTACCAGCGGACCGCGAGGATGATCACCTCCGGCGGATACCGGAAACGGGGCTGTTGCATTGGCGGAAGGCAGCGGTTGGCAGTGAGGGTGACCAGATGCTGCCTCGCCGTCGTCGTCCTATCCCCGTGGTTCCGAGCTCCGCGTTCGTCGGGTTCCGGTTCCCGCCGGAGATCATCGTCGTCGCGATCCGCTGGT
>JBBSBA010000117.1:0-4435 GCA_038251725.1 Actinomycetales bacterium | reverse complement strand
CGATCTACGGCGGCACGACCGAGATCATGAAGGAGATCATCGGCCGCGACCTTGGCCTGTAGCCCAGTCCCCACCGGCGATTTCGGCGCGCTAACCGTCGCTGAGCGAACGGTAGCGCGCCGAAATCGCTTGGGGGGGTGGGTCAGAGGCCGAGGTCGCGGCCGATGATCTCCTTCATGATCTCGGTCGTGCCGCCGTAGATCGTCTGGATGCGAACGTCGACGTAGTCGCGCGCCACCTTGTACTCGTTCATGTAGCCGTAGCCGCCGTGCAGCTGCACGCAGTTGTCGACGACGCGCTTGGCGAGCTCGGTGCACCACCACTTGGCCTTGGACGCCTCGACCGCAGTCAGCTCGCCGTCCACGACGGCCCGTAGGCAACGGTCGACGTACTGTTCGGCGATCTCGAGCTCGGTGTCCATCTCGGCCATGACGAAGCGGTTGTGCTGGAAGCTGCCGATCGCCTGCCCGAAGGCCTTGCGGTCCTTGACATAACGCAGCGTGTCGTCGAACGTGGCGCGGGCGCCGGCGACCGCGGCGATCGCGATCGACAGCCGCTCCGAGGGCAGGTTCTGCATCAGGTGATAGAAGCCGCGGCCCTCCTTGCCAAGAAGGTTGGCGTGCGGTACGCGGACGTTCTCGAAGTGCAACTCGGCGGTGTCGGCGAAGTGCTGGCCCATCTTGTCCAGCTTGCGACCGCGACTGAAGCCCTCCATGTCACGCTCGACGACCAGCAGCGAGAATCCCTTGTGTCCCGCTTCGGCGTTCGTCCGCGCCACCACGACCACCAGGTCGGAGTTGATGCCCGCGGAGATGAACGTCTTGGAGCCGTTGAGGATCCAGTCGTCGCCGTCGCGGACCGCCGAAGTCTTGATGCCCGCGAGGTCGCTGCCCGCGCCGGGCTCGGTCATGGCGACGGCTCCGATCAGCTCACCGGTGACGTAGCCGGGCAGCCACCGCTCCTGCTGCTCCTCGGTGGCCAGATTGGCGAAGTACGGGCCGACGATGTCGTTCTGCAGACTCAGGCCGGGCGATGCTGCCCCGTACTTGGTGAACTCCTCGACGATCACGGCGTTGAACCGGAAGTCGTCGACGCCGCCGCCGCCGAACTTCTCGGGCAGGTTGAACCCGATCAGCCCGTACTTGCCCGCGGCGACGTAGGCCTCGCGGTCGACGATGCGGTCGCTCTCCCACTTCTCGGCGTACGGCGCGCATTCCTTCTCTAGGAACTGCCGTGCCGTCCCCCGCAGTTGTTCGTGCTCTTCTTCGAATACCAGTCGCTTCATCGTTCTCCTACTGTGCTTTCCATACGGGCTGACGCTTCTGCGCGAACGCCAGCGGTCCCTCCTTGGCGTCCTGTGAGCGCAGCACCGCGCCCATCTCACGCATGGTCCTGGTCCAACCGACTTCGTCGCCGGTGATGACGCCGTCGTCGATGCCCGCGGCCACGCGCTTGCTCGCCCACACCGCCAGCGGAGCATTGACCGTGATGCGCTCGGCCAGTGCCAACGCGGCGTCCACGACCGAGCCGTCGGGCACCACCTGGTTGATCAGGCCCCACCGCAACGCATCCTCCGACGACATCGGCTCGCCGGTGAACAGCAGTTCCATCGCGACCTTCCGCGGCAGTTGGTCGACGATGCGGAACACTCCCCCGGCCGCCGCGATCAGGCCGCGCTTGACCTCGGGCAGGCCGAACTTGGTGCGTTCCTCGGCGATGACGAGGTCGCTCGCCAGCGCCAGTTCGGTGCCGCCGCCCAGCGCCGTGCCGTTGACCGCGGCGATGGTGGGCTTGTCGATGACGTGCTGCACGTAGCCGGCGAACCCCCACTCCCCGTGTTCGGGGTGGTAGAGGTTCTCCCGCCGCGAGATTGCCTTGAGATCGGCTCCCGCGCAGAAGGATTGGCCCGCACCGGTGATGACGACCGCGCGGATCTCGGGGTCGCACTGAGCCTCGTGGAGGGCGTTGCCGACGCCGATGCTCACGGCTGCGTTGACGGCATTGCGTGCCTCTGGCCGGTTGAGGGTGATGAGGAGGACGTTGCCCCGCCGCTCGGTGAGAGCGGCGGGAACGGTCGCGGCTTCGGTCACAGCAGTTCGAGGATGGTGGCGTTCGCCTGGCCGCCGCCCTCGCACATGGTCTGCAAACCGTACTGAATTCCCTTGTCCCGCATGTGATATAGCATCGTCGTCATGATGCGCGCACCGGAGCCGCCGAGCGGGTGGCCCAGTGCGATCGCGCCGCCGTTGGGGTTCAGCTTCTTCTCGTCGGCGCCGATGTCCTTGAGCCAGGCCAGCGGCACCGGCGCGAACGCCTCGTTCACCTCGAACACGCCGATCTCGTCGATCGACAGACCCGAACGCTTGAGCGCCTTCTGCGTGGCCGGGATCGGGGCGGTGAGCATGATGACCGGGTCGGCGCCCGCCAGCGCGGCGGTGTGTACGCGGGCAAGCGGCTTGAGGCCCAACGACTTCGCCTTCTCCGCCGACATTATCAGCAGTGCGGCGGAGCCGTCGGAGATCTGCGACGCGTTGCCCGCGTGGATGACGCCGTCTTCCTTGAAGGCAGGCTTGATCGTCGCCATCTTCTCGACGGTGCCGCCCCGGCGAATGCCCTCGTCCTTGAGCACCGGATTCCCGTCCTGGTCCTTGATCGCGACGATCTGGTCGTCGAAGGCACCGGAATCCTGTGCAGCGGCGGCCTTCTCGTGTGACCCGAGGGAGAACTGGTCGAGCGCGGTGCGGTCGAAGCTCCACTGCTCGGCGATCATCTCGGCACCGGTGCCTTGGTTCGGGGTTTGGCTGTACCTGGCGCGGAAGGCCTCCGGGTACGGGTGTCCGCCGTTGGCCAGCGACGAGCCCATCGGGGTGCGCGACATCGACTCGACACCACCGGCGACCACGACGTCGTAGTGGCCCGCCACGACACCCGCGGCGGCGAAGTGCACCGACTGCTGGCTCGACCCACACTGCCGGTCCACGGTCACACCTGGCACGCTCTCGGGCCAGCCCGCCGCCAGGACGGCGGTGCGTGCGATGTCGAGCGCCTGCTCACCGGCCTGCATGACACAGCCCCAGATGACGTCGTCGACGAGCGCCGGATCGACGCCCGCCCGCTCGACCAGCCCGTTGAGCACCTGCGCCGAGAGTTCGCCGGGGTGAACACCGGACAGGCCGCCGTTGCGCTTGCCGACTGGTGATCGGACCGCTTCTACGATGACGGCTTCAGCCATGGGACATCTCCTTCGGGGTGGGGTTGAATCGGCGCCGAGTGGCCCCGGCGACCGTACGGTGGTTACCACCGAACGTAGAACAGTAGGTTTACTAGGTCAACCTACTGGTTGGTAGGTCACGCGGAGTTGCGACGGCTTCGACCTCGTCCACATGGTTTACTGAGTTGTACAACCGGCGTGAGCCGGCCATACCAGTTCGGGAGATCCGTTGGCTCGCACCACGCCTTTGGCACCCATGATGGGGCCGGATGCCGTCGCGCAGCGCGGTGGTACGGCGATCCGCTCACCCAAGACGGCCGAGCTGGTCGCGGGCACCCTCCGTCGCATGGTCGTCGATGGCCAGCTCAAGGAAGGCGACTTCCTGCCGAACGAGGCCGAGCTGATGACGCACTTCGGCGTCAGCCGCCCGACTTTGCGCGAAGCGGTGCGGGTGCTCGAGTCCGAACGGCTGGTCGAGGTGCGGCGCGGTTCCCGCACGGGCGCACGGGTCCGCGTGCCCGGCCCGGAGATCGTCGCGCGGCCCGCGGGTCTGCTCCTCGAACTGTCCGGCGCCACGATCGCCGACGTCCTCGTCGCGCGGTCGGGCATCGAGCCGCTCGCCGTGCGACTGCTCGCCGAGACCGCTTCACCCGAGGCTCTCGACGAGTTGGAGGCGATACTCGCCGAGGACATCCCGGCAGGCTGGAATTCGGGCCGGCTGGCCGAGGCGACCGGCGAGTTTCACCGCCGGATGGTAGAGCTCTCGGGGAACGCCACGCTGACGATCATCGCGGGCATGCTGCACGAGATCACCGTGCGACACACGGCGTTCGCCATCAAGGAACACCGCGAAGTGTCCAAGACCGACTACGACAAGCTGACGCGGTCCTACCGGCGGCTGATGACCCTGCTGCGCGCGGGCGACGGCTCGGGCGCGGAGGCGCACTGGCGCCGGCACCTGGACACCGCGCGCGATCTACTGCTGAAGGGAATGGAGACCGTCAAGGTTCGCGACGTCATGCAGTAGACGCGGAGAGACGCCACTGGTTGCACGACGAGACTGCAGCGATCACTTGAGCCTGTCGGCCGGATCGCGATCTGTGCGCAGTCTCGATGAATCCGACGACCACGTCACCCGAACCGGCACGGTGTCGTCCCAGGGTTGGCGCGTCACCATGTCGGATACCCGCACGACGCCGCGCTCGAACTCGCCGGTCGCCGCGT
>JBBSBA010000116.1:0-4738 GCA_038251725.1 Actinomycetales bacterium | reverse complement strand
TGTACGCGTCGATTTTTTTCACTATATACGCTAGTCGGCTCCGTCAATCGAGCCGGCCACGCACTCGACCAGCATCCTCGAGGCTCGAGACGGCTTAACCTTGCCCGCGTTTGGTGGACACGCGGTTGTGTGGCTTGGTGACGTTCCGTGGTCTGGTGTGAGTATTGCATAAAGGTCCCTAACAGGGTCCGTAAGCCGATATTCAATAGAACAGAACACGGTCGTCTTCAGCCTGCCCACCCGGCGGGCTCTTCCGCTTTAACAGCCGGACACAGGCCAATTGAGGCAAGCGCGCCACGTCTGTACAACCAGATTCGAGCGGGCAACGTACATCTGGCCTCAATCAGCGAAGTCATCTGGCATTTAATGAAAGCATGCAGTCGAATTTGCTGAAAGGGCCTCAGTAGCGGGAGCGGGACTTGAACCCGCGACACCACGATTATGAGCCGTGTGCTCTAACCACCTGAGCTACCCCGCCGGGACGCCACCCGATGAAGGGCGGCGAGAGCCCCCTGTGGGAATCGGACCCACTACCTCTTCCTTACCAAGGAAGTGCTCTACCAATGAGCTAAGGGGGCGTGATGACAATCACGCGATACCGTGAACATGGCGCCGCCAACAGCCCGGCGCCGTTTGGCACCGTAAGAGACTAGCATCCGCGGACAGTCTTTTCGTACGCCCAGGCGGCGGCCGAGGCGGGCCGCCGATGCGTCAGGGTTCGAGTTCGGGCACCGTTCCGGCTGCCGAGAACTCGGGGACCGTGACCCCCGGAAGCGCGAACACGCTGAAGGACGGACCGGTGCCGGCGAGCCGGATCCCGGCATGCCCGCGCTCGGCCGTCGCCCGCCCGAAGAGCGGGCGAGGCAGCCCCGCAAAGGCATGAACGGGCAGCGGCACGTCGAACTCGCCGCGCGCCGCGATCACCAGGATCGACTCCTCGGCGGTCTCCCGCACGAACACGAGCACCTCGCGACCGGCATGCAGCCAGCGCATCCCGCCGCCGTTGAGCGCGGGGTGGCCGGTGCGCAGGTGGATCAGGTCGGAGTAGAGGTCGATCGTGGAAGCGGCGGCGGCCACGCGGTCCCAGGGCATTGGGGTGCGGGACTGTTCGCCGTCCTCACCGATCAGACCGAACTCGTCGCCGGCGAAGATCACCGGGATGCCCGGCAGCGTCATCGACAGACCGACGGCCACGGGCTGCGCGCCCTCGATCGCGTGGGTGAGGAACCGCGGGGTGTCATGCGTGTCGAGCGCGTTCATGGTGCTCAACTGCACGCGCCAGGGGAATCCGTGGGCGAACTGGCGGTGCGTGGCGAAGACCTGTTCGCCGGAATACGACGGAATGGTGCCGAACGGCAGTCCGAAGTACGACGACTCACGCTCCGAGGTGGAGAGCCAGCCCCACACCGGGCGGGTGAAGTTGGCATAGGTCATGGCGCCGTGCCACGCGTCGCCCTGGAAGTCGCTCGTGGCATCGTTGGTGGACTCGCCGAGCAGGATGGTGTTCGGGTTGATCCCGATCATGGTTCGCCGGATGATGCCCCGCACCTCGGCATTGAGGTCGTCGGTGAGGTGACGGCCGGTCATGTTCGCCACGTCGATGCGCCAGCCGTCAAGCGAGTACGGTGGCTTCAGCCACTTGGCGACCACCGAATCCGGTCCCTCGATGAAGCGCGATCGCAGCTCCTGCGACTTCCAGTTGAACTTGGGCAGGCTCGGCACCCCGAGCCACGACGCGTAGTCGCTCTGCCCTGCATCGAGCCAGTAGTAGAAGTCGCTCTCCGGCGCGCCGGGCTTGAGGTGTGATGCCCGGAACCATTCGTGCGCGTCGCCGCTGTGGTTCGACGTGAGATCGCCGATCACCGTGAGCCCGCGGGCGTGGGCGGCCTCGACCAGTGCGATGAGGGCCTCGTCACCGCCGAGCAGCGGGTCCACGTGCTCGAACGACAGCGCGTCATAACGGTGGTTCGAGCGGGCCGGGAACACCGGCGTGAGGTAGAGCATCGTGACGCCGAGGCGCTCGAGGTGATCGAGATGCTGCTCGATGCCCGCGAGGTCTCCCCCGAAGAACTGGGTCGCCGCGTGCGGGCCGACATGCGTCACCGGGTCGCTCCACGCCGCCTGGTCGGCCCAGTCGGGCAGGACGCGCCCATCGGCATCCGCCGACCGGGCGAAACGATCGGGGAAGACCTGGTACATCACGGTGCTCTTCGCCCACTCCGGCGGCGCCGGGTGGGCCAGGATCTTGAAGTCCTCGGAGTCGAGCGTCTCGATCGTGTGGAAACCGGTGGCGTTCAACCAGCAGTTGCTCCCGTCGGCGAGCTTGAAGAGGAACCGGTAGCCGTGAGTGAGGTTCTCGATCTCGATCTCCGCCTCCCACCATTCCCAGCCATCGACGGTCGCCACGCGCGACGCCACGGTGAACCGGGGTTCGCGGTTGGGGTTGGAGCGGGTGCGCACGGCATCCACCGGCCCGAAGTTCGAGGGGATGCGCACTCGGACGCGCACACGGTCGCCCAGCCGTGGCGCCTGGTCCGAGACGTAGAGGGGGGAGCCGTCGTGGTGTGGCTCGTTGACGATGCCCATGGTGGTCCTCTTCACGTTCGCTGCGGGCCGCAGGTCCGCCGGCGGGATGGTTCCGACGGTACAGGAACACACGTTTCGGCGGAATTTCGTGCACCGTCCGACCCGACCCGTCGAGAGCCCAATACTGCAAGCGCTTCCAGCGTGGGCGGAGCGCCCGGCCGCCGGACGCCCAAGGGATCGCGGTGATCATCCCTCGCTATTCCGCCCGAATCCTGATGACATAGCGCAAGCGCTTCCCGCTCAGTTCAGATGCAATAGTGTTCTCGGATGACCATCGAACAGCTGCAGGAGACCGTTTTGCCCGAAACCGAGTCTCGTCTCCCCACCGTTTCGAGCGGAACCGAGTGGTGGCGCTCCGCAGTGATCTACCAGATCTATCCTCGATCCTTCGCCGACGGCATGGGCGACGACGGCCTCGGCGACCTCGCCGGCATCACCGAACGGCTCCCCGCTCTCGTCGAACTCGGCGTGGATGCCCTCTGGCTCTCGCCGTTTTACACGTCGCCGCAGAGTGACGCCGGCTACGACGTGGCCGACTATTGCGACGTCGACCCGATCTTCGGCACCCTCGCGGACTTCGACGCACTCGAGGGCCGCGTGCACGAGCTCGGCCTGAAGCTCATCGTCGACCTTGTGCCGAACCACACCTCCGACCAGCACGCCTGGTTCCAGGCCGCCCTCGCCTCGCCAGAAGGCAGCCCCGAGCGTGACCGCTACATGTTCCGCGACGGCACGGGCGTCGACGGCGCACTTCCGCCGAACAACTGGCAATCGGTGTTCGGCGGGCCGGCCTGGACCCGCCTCACCCGCGCCGATGGCACGGCTGGCCAGTGGTTCCTGCACATCTTCGACTCCTCGCAGCCCGACCTCAACTGGCAGGATCCCTGGGTTCGCCAGCAGTTCCGTGACATTCTCCGCTTCTGGCTCGACCGCGGCGTCGACGGCTTCCGGGTGGATGTCGCGCACGGCCTCATCAAGGCGGACGGGCTCCCCGACTACACGCCTCCGGCCACCGGAGGCAGCATGGGCGGGAGCGGCGCCCTCGGCCTTGAGCCGGAGATCAGCGCCCACGCCGCCCAGAACCCGCCCACCCCGCCCTACTGGGCTCAGGAGGGTGTGCACGAGATCTACCGTGACTGGCATTCGGTGCTCGAGGAGTACGAGGGCGACCGCGTCCTTTGCGCCGAGGCCTGGGTCGAGCCGCTGTCGAAGCTCGCGAACTGGGTGCGCCCCGACGAGATGCAGCAGGCCTTCAACTTCTCCTACCTTGAGACGCCGTGGAACGGACCGGCAATGCGTGCGGTGGTCGACACTTCGCTCGCCGCCTTCGCCGGAGTCGGCGCCCCGAGCACCTGGGTGCTCTCCAACCACGACGTCGTGCGTCACGCCTCGCGGCTCGCCGTCACCGCCGACAACCCGCAGGGGCACGGCATCGGGCCGAAGTCCACCGGACAGCCGGTGCGAGCCCTCGGCCTGCGTCGCGCCCGCGCTGCCACCGCACTCATGCTCGCCCTTCCCGGCAGCTCCTACATCTACCAGGGCGAGGAGCTCGGCCTGCCAGAGGTCATCGATCTTCCCGACGCCGCGCGCCAGGACCCCACCTGGTTCCGCACCAATGGCGAGCGATACGGTCGCGACGGCTGCCGCGTGCCGCTCCCCTGGGAGGCCGACGCGCCGTCCTACGGGTTCAGCACCGGCGGCAAGAGCTGGCTGCCACAGCCGGCGGACTGGGCGCCCTACGCCCGCGATTCCCAGCGCGGCGTTGCCGGCTCGACCCTGGAGCTCTACCGGCTCCTGCTCAAGACCCGCGCAACACACGATCTCGGCCTGGGCGGCGTGGAATGGCTCGAGGGCTATCCCGAGGCAGTCGTGGCGTTCCGCAACGGCGCCGTGACGGTGATCGCGAATACCGGAGACATCGCCGTTGAGCTGCCGGCGGGCGAGCTGATCGTCGCATCGGAGGAGTTCCCCGATGGCAAGCTGCCCGGCGACACGACCGTCTGGTTGCGTTCCTAGGGCCCTCGACACGGTCGACCGGCGAAGAGGGCTAGTTCGCGTTCGCCTTGAGCCAGACGAAGGGGTCAATCGGCGTGCCGTCTCGGTGAATCTCGAGATGCAGGTGTGCCCCGGTGGAAGCGCCGGTGCTGCCAAC
>JBBSBA010000115.1:0-4794 GCA_038251725.1 Actinomycetales bacterium | reverse complement strand
TGAACGGCCTCCCCTGACGCCCATCCGACGACGGAATCACCGGCTTCAGAAGAGCCCACTGCTGATCATCCAAAACCGTGAAACGCGACATGCCTCAATCGTCACCGACAAGCAATCACATCTTTAGGAGACACGCCCTAGCCGCACTGAGCCGGGCAGCTCGCAGCACCCCGCGTGCGGAACCCGGGCGGCGCGCGGTCCCCGGCTTCGACCTGGTCGGCGCGCGCTCTCCGGGCCAGCATGCCAGCCCGGTTGGTTCGCACTCGCCCGTTGGGCCGACGGGATCGAGCCGTCGCACCACAGAGAGATGCCCCGCGCTCCCGTGTCCGGGAGGGCGGGGCATCCGCTCCACTCGTCTAGCTGGTGCGCTTGTTCAGCCGACTCGCGGTGATTACCCCGGCGCCGATCAGTACGAAGATGAGCCCGACCAGCAGCCCGCCGGCGAGCGTTCCGTTCGACCCGGTGAAGGCGAGCGTGCTGAGGTTTGCACAGTTCGACGGGTCGGTGAACACGAGGTTCCAGACCGTCTGCGCGCCCGCTTCGAACCCGAAGTCAGACGAGCTGGTGCTTGCGACGACATTGACCGTCTTGACCGTCGAGACCGGGTAGGTTCCCGGCGCCTGAACGTTACCGTTCACGGTGTACACCACGCCCTCGACCGAGGCGAGCGTGTACGAGCCGTTGACGGTGCAGGTGCGGTCGACGCTCGTGACCACCGGGGTGACCAGCGGATGCGTCACGAGCTGGCCGCAGTCTGTCGGCTCGGTGAACACGAGACTCCAGTCGGTCTGCGCGCCCTGTTCGAACCCGTAGTCCGACGAGACCGTCGATGCCACCGCATGCACCGTGGAGGTCGAGGCGACCTGATAGGTGCCGGCTGGCTTGACCAGCCCGTCGACGGTCCACACGACTCCCTCGGTGTTGCTGAGGGTGAACGTGCCGACCGCATCACAGGTCAGGTTCGAGTTCGTGACGGTCGGGGTGACCAGCGGATGCGTCTGCAGCTCGCCGCAGGAGGTGCCGTAGGCATCGGAGCTGAACGTCCAGCTCGACGGACCGTCGAGCACGTAGTTGCCAGCCGGATCGGCGAGCTCGGCCGTGACCGTGTGCTCCCCGGGCGTGACCGTCGTGTACTCGGTCGTCGTGACGACGCCATCGATCTTGTAGACGACGTGGGGGTTGAGCGCCACGTGGATCTGGCCGTCGACCAGCGCGCCTGCGACACAGGTCTGCGCTGACGGGTCAGCCGCGGTCACGATCTTGATCGCGCCGGTGGGCGGCGCACAGTCGGGAACCGTCACGAGTGCGGTGAGGTTGAGGTGCAGGGAACCGTGGAGCACGCCCGCGGCGAATCCGCCGTTGTTCGGGTACTCGATGTTGGTGGGGAACAACGACTGGGGGCCGTTGATCTCGTCCTGCTGCACTCCCCAACCGGGTCCACAGACGTCGCTCGGAAGCGTGCCGGGGTAGACGGTCTTGAAGCTCCAGCCGTCCCACGTCGCGATCTTCGTCTGCAGGCCGGAGTTGTTCCAGGCGGCATTCTTGGTGGGGTCGAGTTTCTTGTAGAGGTAGAGCCCGGTCGACTGTACGGCGTGCGTGGGCACGGGCACCGTCTCGGGCACGGCACAGACGATCACGTGGCTGATGCTCGGCTTGAAATAGTGGACGAACGAATCGCCCGCAACCAGCGTGGCCTTGTCGACCCACTTCACCGTACTGCCCGTGACTTCCTTCGGTGCGTAGACGGTGTTCTCGTAGTAATGCTCCCTGCCCGTGTCGGTACTGCCCGCCTTCACGATGACCTTGGAGTAGGTCCCCCCGGCGGGCAGGCCCGCCGGCATCGTGGCTGGCAGAACGTACGGATGGCTCGCCGAATTCTCGGTCGAGTACCCCACATTCGCGCAGACCTCACCCGACAGGGTGACCCAGTCGTTTGCTTGGTTCTCGTGGGCGGATGCGGGTGACGCGGCTGCAGCCACAACGCCGAGAGCCAGCAGCAGCGTTGTCGCGCTGGCTATGACGGCCTTGAGCCCCACGCCGCCGGAGGCAGTGCGGGAGAAGGGATGGAGGGTACGCAGGAATGGCCGGGCATGGGTGTGCCGAGGCCGCCGGGGGAGCGACATGAGGGTGGGTAGTCCTATTCACAGCACAGTCGGGTCGGTCGAGGGTTCGGGTACCTTCGACTCAAGTGCTTGAGTTCACCATAGCGCGCCCCCCTTTCGGGGACAATGCCCCCACTTCTGGGGGTGAAGCCAGATCAGTACACGTATTCCAGCAGGTCGGAGCCGAATATGCGCATGGCCTCGAGCACCGCGAGACGGCTCGCGAGGGAGCCGTCGACGAACTGCACCGTCACCGCGTAGGCGACGCCGCTGCGCGATCCGCTCAGGATGCCGGCCTCGGACCGCACGTCGGCGCCCGTTCCCGTCGTGTTGATCAGCTGGATGCCCGCATCGATCGAACGGTGCGAGAGGGGGTCGAGGCCGAATGCGCTCGCCACCAGCGAAAGGTCGGCGTTGTGCGAGAGCCAGCCGAGCACGCGCTGGCTGGTCACCGCGTCTACGATCTGGCCGCGGGCGAGCTCGGAGAACAGCCAGGACAGCTCGGCGGCGGATCCCACTGACGGCTGCGGGGCGTCATCCGGGCCGCGCCTGGTGCGAACCAGGTCGAGGAGGGCCGTCTGGGAGAGTCCGATCGACTCGGCGCGGGCGCGCACCGCGTCGAGCCCCACGTGCCGGAGCAGCACATTCATCGCGAGGTTGTCGCTTGTGGCACCGACGAGGAGCGCGAGGTCGGTGACCGGCAGGGCCGGAGCCTGCAGCCGCTGCCAGATTCCCGAGTCGCCCACGGCATCCCCCGGCGTCTTGTCGAGGATGCTGAAGGCCGCCTCGTCGCGAGCGGTGATGCGCGCCGACACCTCGATGAGCAGCAGGACCTTTCCCACGCTCGCGGTGGGCATCACCACCCGGTCGTCGATCGCCACCAGGGTGAGCCCGCTGCGCAGGTCGATCACGCTCGCGGACACCGCCGCCCCCGCGTAGGCCAGCCGCCCGAGCGCGGTGAACCCGCTGGCGAAGCTCTCCGCTCCGCCGGCTCCGCGATGACGACCGACACGGGTCGCGCGCAGGCGCTCTCGGCGCTCGTGGTCTGTGGTGCCAACTACCAAATAGTCACGCGCGCTTCTGGTGCGAGCCAGAGCTCATCCGACTGGGTCAACCCGAAGGCGTCATAGAAGCCGTCGATATTGCGGACGATCTGGTTGCAGCGGAACTCGTTGGGAGAATGCGGGTCGATCGCGATGAGGCGGATGACCTCCGCGTCGCGTCCCTTCTGCTGCCAGGCCTGTGCCCAGGAGAGGAAGAAACGTTCCGCGCCGGTCAGGCCGCCGATCACCGGCGGCTGCTCGCCGTCGAGCGAGATCAGGTAGGCCTTCCAGGCGATCGAGAGGCCGCCGAGGTCGCCGATGTTCTCACCGATCGTGAGCGCGCCGTTCACGTGATGGTCGGGCACCTGCCGCGGCGCGAGCGCGTTGTACTGTTCGATGAGCGAGGCCGTGAGGGCCTCGAAGGCCGCACGGTCCCCGGCGGTCCACCAGTCGGTGAGCCGGCCGTCGCCGTCGTACTTCGAGCCCTGGTCGTCGAACCCGTGGCCGATCTCGTGACCGATCACCGCGCCGATCGCGCCGTAGTTGGCCGCGGCATCCCGCTCCTCATCGAAGAACGGGTACTGCAGGATCGCCGCGGGGAACACGATCTCGTTGAAGCCCGGGTTGTAGTAGGCGTTGATGGTCTGCGGGGTCATGAACCACTCATCCCGGTCGAGCGGCGTGCCGATCTTGCCGAGCTCACGCTGGAACTCGAACTCGCTCGTCGCCCGGACGTTCGCGATCAGGTCGTCGGCCCTGATCTCGAGCGTCGAATAGTCGCGCCACTTGACCGGGTAGCCGATCTTCGGGGTGAACTTCTCCAGCTTCTCGATCGCGCGCTGGCGGGTCCCGGCACTCATCCAGGGCAGCGCAGTGATGCTCTGCCGGTAGGCCTCGACGAGGTTGGCGACGAGCACATCCATGCTCTCCTTCGCCGCCTCGGGGAAGTGCCGCTCGACATAGATTCGCCCGACCGCCTCGCCCATCGCGCCCTCGACGAGGGAGACGCCGCGCTTCCAGCGCTCACGAAGCTCCGGGGTTCCGCTGAGCGTGCGGCCGTAGAAGTCGAAGTTGGCCTCGACGAACCCGTCCGAGAGATACGCGGCGGACGAGCGGATGACCTGCCAGGCCAACCAGTCCGTCCAGTCCGCGAGGCGCCCGGCGTTGAGGAGAGACGCGACCCCGTCGAGGAAGGAGGGCTGTCGAAGCACCAGCTCGTCGAAGGCGCCCTTCGGCACGTCGATCGAGTCGAGCCAGCGGTTGAGGTCCGGGCCGTCGGTCGCCCCGGTGCCGTCGGTCAGGCGAGAGGCGGTGCTGACGACGTCGTGCCAGGTGGTGAGGTTATAGGTCTTCTCCGAGTCGCGGGACTGCACGTTGTCCCAGTGGAACCTAGCGATGGCGGTCTCGAGGGCGAGCACGCGAGCGGCGCGCGCGGCGGCATCCGCCCCGCCCGTTCCGTCGAGGCCAGCCAGGGTGAACATCTTCTGCAGGTAACCGGCATAGGAGGCACGAATGTCGGCGAACTTCTCTTCGCGGTAATAACTCTCGTCGGGCAGGCCGAGTCCGCCCTGCTCGAAGATCGCGATGTAGCGCTCGGGGTTGCCCGGATCGTTGTCGATGTAGAGCTGGAAGAAGCCGCTCACGCCCTG
>JBBSBA010000114.1:0-4991 GCA_038251725.1 Actinomycetales bacterium | reverse complement strand
CCGGCGCCGGGGGGGGCGGGCCCCCCCCCCCCCCCCCCCCCCACGGCCGCGGACGGCTTACTCGATCAGCACGGTGATTACCAGCGGTAGTGAGCGAAGGCCTTGTTTGCGTCAGCCATCTTGTGGGTGTCCTCGCGACGCTTCACCGCGGCACCGAGGCCGTTGGACGCGTCAAGGATCTCGTTGGTGAGACGCTCGGTCATGGTCTTCTCGCGACGACCCTTGGCGTAGGTGGTGAGCCAGCGCAGCGCGAGCGTGTTGGCACGGTGAGGCTTGACCTCGACCGGCACCTGGTAGGTCGATCCACCGACGCGGCGGCTCTTGACCTCGATGGTGGGACGAACGTTGTCGAGCGCCTTCTTCAGCGTGACGACGGCATCCGCACCGTTCTTGGTCGAAACTCCGAGGAGCGCGTCATAGACGATGCGCTCGGCGAGGCCCTTCTTGCCATCAAGAAGAATCTTGTTGACGAGCTGGCTGACGATGGGGGCTCCGTAGACCGGGTCCGCAATAACGGGACGCTTCGGTGCTGGTCCTTTACGAGGCATTACTTCTTGTCCTTCTTCGCGCCGTAGAGGCTACGGGCCTGCTTGCGGTTCTTAACGGCCTGGGTGTCGAGCGCGCCGCGCACGATCTTGTAACGCACACCGGGGAGGTCCTTCACGCGACCGCCGCGAATGAGCACCATGGAGTGCTCCTGCAGGTTGTGGCCCTCGCCGGGAATGTAGGCGGTCACCTCGGTGCCGTTGGAAAGCTTGACGCGCGCGACCTTGCGCAGAGCCGAGTTCGGCTTCTTCGGTGTGGTCGTGTACACGCGGGTGCACACGCCCCGCTGCTGCGGGTTGCCCTTGAGGGCGGGCGCCTTGGTCTTGACGACCTTGGGGCTGCGGCCCTTGCGGACCAACTGCTGAATGGTGGGCACTACATACTCCTTGTATTTACTGCACGGTGACAGATGTTGCATTTAGCATGCGACCCGGCACTCTGGGAGAGCCGAGTCGTTTTGCACCACACGCGAACCGCGCCGAATGAATAATCACGTTGCGCCGATCCTGAGTGGTATGCCGTGGGGGCTGATGATCCTTCACAGACCAGCAAACCCAGCTCGTATGTCTGGGGCACGCGCCTGCCCGATCGCCCCGGTAAAGCGGGCACGGTTCAAGCGCACGACAAAGCGCACACCTCGTAGATACTACGCGCTGCCCACGCCCACGGTCAAATGACTCCGCAGGTTGCGGGGTGCGGGAGCCCTCTCACTCGCGACGGTCCCGGTCGTCGCGGTTCTCCCACCACCATCGGGGCGTGCGGGCCGCTCCCCCGCTGTCGCGGAACGAGAGAAGAACCAGGAATGCCAGGGCGACGAGGAACGCGATCACGGCGACCGCGAGGGCGAACGGGCCGAGGGCATTCGATGCGAAGAACAGCAGCCCGACGAGCGGCTGGCCCTTGCCGAGCGAATACAGCGTCGATCCGCTCACCAGATAGAGCAAATAGCACACGATCGCGATGATCACCGCGTTCAGGATGATGGAACCGCGCCTCAACCCGACGGTCACGAGCTGCACGTACAGCGCGGCCGTCGCGACCCCGAACATGATGGGTGCGATGAGCGGCCCGGAGTCCCGTTCGGTCAGCACCTCGCGATTGGCGTAGAGGCTGATGATGCCGCTCGCGGCGATGGCAAGGGCGAGGAACAGCACCGCCGCGAAGACCGCGACGGTTCGGGCGTAGCGGCGGCGCGCATCCATCCGGTTGTCGCTTCGCAGACGTGACCGCTATGCGGAGGCGTCGCGGGTGCCGTAGCGCGAGTTTTCGAATTCCGCCGAGCGGTCCGCCGACTCGCGGTCGAACGTGTCACGGGCCTCGATGTTGCGCGCCTTCATCCGGCGGCCGCGCGCGCTGATCGCGGCGCCCATCCACATCGACACCTCGCGGGCGAGAAGCGCCGCGGCGATGACGAAGGGATTTGCGAGCGCCTCGGCGAACAGTCGCGCGGCGCTCGCGGGGGTCTCGCCCAGGATGTTGTTGGCGAGGAGGCCCGCGCCGACGGAGCCGAAATAGACGAGGAGTCCCACGAAGATGCTGCCGAGCACGTAGGCCCACCACGCGGCCCGGTTGGCAAGCAGAACCACGATCGCGAAGCCGACGAAGAAGAAGATGGCCGGGGTGTAGAACGCGAGCGAATCGAAGAAGTCGAACCGCAGGACACCGATCTCCGCAGCATGGATCACGGCGATGGCGATCGCGTACAGCCCGGCGAAGATGACGGTCGAGGCCAGCGCGATGAGTAGGCCGGCTCCGCGGTTGCCCTTCTTGACCGGCGGCACCGGGGCCGTCACGTATACCGTCTGCATCGACGCGGAGGAGGTCGCCAGGCGCGGTGGCGGCTCCTGCTCAGTGGGCACCGGCGTAGCCGGTTCCTCGGGGTCGGTTGCCGCAACCACCGGCCCGGTGGTGGTCGGCGTGGTTGTCGTCGTCGGGGCCACCTCGACGAGGTCGTCGACCGGCACGTCGGTCGGCGAGGCGCTCGAGGAGACCTCGGTCTTCTCCGGCGGCACGACCTCGGGTGTCGGCTGGTCGGTTGCAGCGGTCTCGGGCGTGTTGTCGCTCATCAGTGCCACTCCTTACGGGCCGGCCGGGAATCCCGGCAGTTCACGTCACTCTAGCAATGACTGTGAACCTCGCGGGCGGCAGACCCGCAGCGCTGAGGTGACGGCCGGGACGACGGCTAGGGCGACGTCGCGGTCTTCACCGAGGCCGCGGCCGTAGCCGGAGTGGCCGGTTTGTCGAGAAGCACGTAGACCAGACCGGAGATCGTGGCCTTCGACACGCCCGTTTCCTCCACCAGGTCCAGTTTCGTCACGAGGTAGAGTCTCGGTCCGGTTTGAAGGCTCTCGATGAAATTCAGCACCTGAGGCTGCGTACCGGTCACCACCACACCGACCGTGATCGCGACGAAGTTCGCCGGCGTGACGAGCGGGTTCGTGGTGATCATCAGCTTGCTCTTACTGGCCACCGGCGTGTAGAGCTCACCACTGCTCGCGGTGAAGCTCGTGAGAGAGACACCGTTCTGCTGTTCGAGGGTGTGCAGCTGGCCGAGGAATGTTGACAGATCGCCGTCGATCGGCACGGCCGATCTCAGGACGGCCAGTTGATCCCTCAGATCGGGGAGCTGGGTGAATTGTTTCTTCAGCGCCACGATTTCCTGTTCGTGAACGAGGTTCTGTGCCACGACGGATGCACGCTGGGTATCCGCCAGTCCGGCTTGGGTCAGGGCCGGCGATATCCCGAGGAACCAGCCCATGGCGACAATGGCGACAATGGCGATGACCGCCCCGATCGTCCAGATACGGCTGCTCGTGTGCAGGTTCATTTCTAGTTCCCCCCGTTTGCGCTGGCCGTCGCGCTCGCATCAGTGCGGGCCTGAGCGGCATCGGCGGCGGCCTTCTTGACCGCGGTGCTGGCAAATCTCTGGTCGAGCGCAAGCTCGTTGATGTGCATGGTGATTCCCACCTGGTAGGTGCCCCCGGCGGAAAGAGTCACCGTGCCCGGCAACGCGTCGACGAATCCCTTGAGCTTGGCGAGTCCATCCAGCCACGCCTGGACATCGGGGAGCGACGTGCTCGTGGCGATGAAGTTCAGCTCCGCGAGCCGTTCGCCCTGGAGCGGAAGAGTCGGCTGGGGGAACTCCACGAGGGGCGATCCCGACTTCGCAGAAAATGTCGTGATCGCCGTTCCTGCGGGGAGGCTCGCCTGGATCGATTGGAAATACGACTGCCAGTCGATCGAGGTCGATGATCCGACCTGGCGCGCGGCGGTGATTGACTTGATGGCGGAGTTCACGGAACGAACCTCCGAGTACTTCCCCTGATCAGCCAGCAGAGTGGCCGTGCGCTCCGTCTCGGTGTTGAGCTGCGCATCGCTCTGCATGAGGTGCACCGTGGCCAGCCCGAAGCCGAGTCCAACCACCACAAGGGCCGCGACCACGGACGCCGCGAGACCGCGCCGAGTGGCCCGGGCCTTGACGGCGAGGCCCACCTCCGGCGGAAGCAGATTTGCCCGCGGCGGCGCTCCGAAGACGAGCGGGGTGTCTTTGCGAATGCTCGACATCAGGCGGCGCTCCCCAGGGCGAGACCGAGCGCGACGGTCATGGTGTTGCTCTGCGGCATCGTGTCGGCCTTGAGCTGCTTCGACATTGCCACGGCGGCGAACGGGTCGACGATGGCGACCGGGATTCGAGTGACTTCCGACAGTGCGTCGGAGAAGCCGGGCAGGTGGGCGCCTCCGCCGCTGAGATAGATACCGTCGAATTGCACCGCCTGATGCGTGTTGATGAAGTAGCTCAGGGTATTGCGCAGTCCCATGAGCAGGTCGCCGGTCACCTGGCGGATGACCTCCGCGACCGGCGCCTGGTCGTCCGGTATCGGACCGGCCACGAGTCCAAGCGAGCGTTTGGCGGCCTCCGCCTGACCGGGCAGCAGTTGAAGCCGATCGACGAGTGCCGTGGTGAGGGTGTGACCGCCCACCGCCATGATCCGGACGAATTGCGGCACACCGTCGGTGGTGACGACGACATTCGTCGTGCGTGACCCGACATCGATGAACGCGAATGTGCCTCGAGAGGAACCCGTGATCCGGCTCAGGGCGAACGGGATCAGGTCGACCGCGATGGGCGACAGGCCGGCCAGCTGGGCCGCAGTCACGTTCGCGTTGACCGAATCCTTGACGGCGGCGATGAGGAGCCCGTGAACGAGGGGGCCTTTCTCCGTGGCTTCCTCCGAGAGCGGGTAGAAGTCGAGCAGCGCTTCGGCGACGGGCACCGGCAGCATGTCCTGTACGTGGGACGGCAGGGCACGGCGCATTTCCTTGGGGTTGAGTCGCGGGACCGACAGGTCTCGGACCAGCACCTTGGGGTTTCCGACACCGAGTACGACATTCTTGCCGCGGAATCCCCCCTCCGACCAGAGTTGCTTCAGGGCGGCGGCGACGGT
>JBBSBA010000113.1:0-4995 GCA_038251725.1 Actinomycetales bacterium | reverse complement strand
GCACCCGCGGAAGCAACGGCTCGATCACAGCCCACGCCTCGTCAGAAATCACATCACGATCATGCATACATCGATCGTCGCCCGAGCGACACCGAAATCACTTGATCAACACGCCCTAGTTCGTTCCAGGCAGCATGGGGCGTCGTCCTTGGGGACGGCGCCCTTTACTGTTGCAGTGACAGCCGTTTCACCGGCCGCGAGTGGCCTCGGGCCGGCAGGGAGACGTTCGATGGATGTCGTGAGCGTCATCTTCAGCGCGGTGGCCACCGTGTCGATCCTGTTCGCCATTCCGCTTCTGGCGATTCTGGGACGTCGTGCCTTCCGGGCGGGGGGCGCGGACGCCCGGGGGATCGCCCTGGTCGCCGCGATCGGCGCAGCCGTGACCGCCCTTGCCTCCGTCGCCCACGTGGTACCGATACCGGCGCTGCTCGTCGCGCCGGTGGTGGCGCTCGGAGCGCTCTTCGCGACGCTGGCCGCGTCTGCGTCGGTGTCGCCATCCGGTTGGCGGCAATCCGCCTTCGCGGCGATCGCGACGGCCGTCGTGTTCCTGCCCGTTTCGGTCTCGGTCTTCGGGGGAATGTTCGATCCGTTCGCCACCCAGCTCGGGGTGATCGACTTCGGGGGAGGGATCCCCGTCTTCGTGGTGGGAGGCGGGATCGCGGCCGGGGTGATCGTCGCTGGCGGGCGCGCCGCCGTTCCTGACACGTCCGCACCGGGCGTCCGCTCGCTGCTCTGGCCGACGCTCCTGCTCTGGCTGGCGAGCGCCGCGTGGCTGGTCTGCCTCGAGCTCGCCGCGGACGACATGGTTCCGACCATTCTCACGAGCGCCGTGGTGATGCCCCCGGCCGCGGCACTCGCCGCCGCGGTGGTCGAACGCCTGCGGTCGCGCCGCAACACGGCATCCGCGATTGTCCGCGGAACGCTCGCTGGTATCGCCGCGGCCGCGCCAGCCTGCGCTTTCGTGATCCCACCGATCGCCGTGAGTATCGGCCTCCTCGTTGGCGCCGTGAGCGCCATGCTGTCGCCCCGCGTCGGCAGGTCACTCTCCGTCGTCATGGGCATCGGGGCCGGGATAAGCGCCGTGCTGCTCGGCGCGGTCGCAACGAATTTCGGGCTCATCTACACCGGCCAGCCCGAGCTGATTTTCGGGCAAACGGCGATCGTGCTGCTCGCCGGTGGCGGCGGGCTCATCGTGGGCGCGGTGCTCACCCGAGTGCTGGGCCCGCGACGGCGCTGACCGTCAGCTGACCATCGCCCGTGCGACGGTGGCGCGGGCCGCGGTGCCCTCCGGGATGGGCAGGATCGGGTAGACGTGGATCATCTCGGGCGCCTCGTGGTAGTCGACCGCGAGTCCGGCCGCACGGGCCAGGCGCAGGAAGCGGGTGGCATCCGCGTTCAGGATGTCGCGGGTGCCGCTGAACATCGTGATCGCGCCGAGTCCGCTGAGGTCTCCGTTGATCGGGCTGACCATCGGATCGTCCTCGGGAAGTTCGCCGCGATAGACGCCGCCCGCGAAGTGGGACCCCGGCACCGCGAGCCACGGGTCGCGCGGGGCGAGCACGGCGAGTTGCGGGTCGGTGCCGCTGATGTCGAGCCAGGGCGAGATCAGCACGGTGGCGTGCGGCGCCGGTATCCCACGGTCACGCAGCTGCATCGCCACCGCGAGTGCCATGCCTCCGCCAGCCGAATCACCGAGGATGCTCGTGTTGCCGGCCCCGACCTCGGCGATGAGGGCGGCGGCCAGATCCGTGGCCTTCGGAACGATGGTGTCGGCCGTTTCGAGCGGCGCGAGCGGGTAGATCGGCACGAGGAAACGGGTCTGCGTTTCGACGGCGAGCCGCGCGACGAAGAGCCAGTGCTGGAGGGCGATCTCGAAGACGTAGCAGCCACCGTGCAGGTAGAGCGCCCGCCGCGGCGGTGCGGGGATCCCCTTCGGGCCGATCTCGTACACGGTCCAGCCGGCGATCGTGCGCACGCGAACGTCCACGGACTTCGACAGCGCGGCGGGAGGTGCGAACTTCGGCGACCGCCCCGAGGATTGCCGGACGAGTCTCGTTTGCATGGCCCGCGCGGAGGAGAACACCCGCTTCGAGCCGCGAACGGCCATCACGGCGGGCATCAGGCGACTGGTGAGGCTTGGCATACACCAAGCATAGGTTCGGGCTGCGGAGCGGGGCGTTCCAAGACTGCCAGGAAGTGTTGTGGGCGATACCGGACTCGAACCGATGACCTCTTCGGTGTGAACGAAGCGCGCTACCAACTGCGCCAATCGCCCTGACTCGTCAATCTTGCCACATTGCCACGCCGTCCAAGCACACGGTTTGGCATGGCCCTCAGAGTCGGCTAGAGTCATGGACGCAAGCAGAAATGGTTGCAAGTGCGGATGTGGCGCAGTGGTAGCGCATCACCTTGCCAAGGTGAGGGTCGCGAGTTCGAATCTCGTCATCCGCTCGAGTGAAGTCTTATGGCGGCTTGTAACAACAAAATAGCTATGGGGACCCACACACGGTGGCGTGGCCGAGAGGCGAGGCAGCGGCCTGCAAAGCCGTCCACACGGGTTCAAATCCCGTCGCCACCTCGAAGTAGATAACATAATAAATAAGTTTGAGCGATTGGCGCAGCGGTAGCGCGCTTCCCTGACACGGAAGAGGTCGCTGGTTCGATCCCAGTATCGCTCACTGAAAAACCCCCGGATTTCCGGGGGTTTTTTGTTGTGCCCGACCCTCCGACCGGGTGCCGCAGCGCCCCCTCGGTCGCGCGAAATCTCTGTCCGTTAGGGAATGACCCAGCTTCGCCCCCGTTTTGGGGGCTGTTGCCTCTCCGGAGCATGCAGCAGACTCGGTGTTATCGAGGCATTCGGGGGAATGAACTCGTGATTCACCATCGCTCCAATTGGGGTTATCGCTGTGGGCTCGCTCGGGGATGAGCCCACAGCTACCCCGGCGGTTGGGCCCGCATCCGTGTGTCTGCGGCATGTGGGCAGTCGGCCACGGGGCCGCGCTCCAATTCCTTCCTCGGGCCCGCACCGGGCCGGACTTCTCGACCGCCGCGGGTGCCGCCGCCGTCTCGGGAATCGTCTCACCGTCGCCAACGATGTTTGGCCGGCCCGTGGGACTTTCGCCTATGGCGGGCCGCGCTCCGCGCGGGAGACCATGAGCCATTGTTACTGCATCACTGCGGACAAGGCCTCAAACCTGTCGGGTCAGGGTTAGGCGAGCAGTAGTCGGCGGTGTTGCAGTTACTGGCCCATCGGGAGGAGCATCATGGCGGCTCAATTCTTCGGGGAATCGGGGCCCATCGCGGTGCCTCGCCGCCGGTTCGAGGAGCACAGGGCTGGTGCCGAGTTCCCGGTCGAAGCCCCTAGATCGACTCCGCCGGGCGGCAACCGGGTTCCCCTCGCTGAGCGGCCCCGCACACAGGTCGTCGACGATCACGGTAGGGACCGTGTGCACTGGGAAATCTCGTAGGGCGGGACCCCTGCGGGGACAAATGCGGGATGGAGAAGACCGAAATGGCACTGAAATTCGGAGTATTGGCTCTCGTCGAGGCGAAGCCGGGCAAAGAACGCGACGTCTGGGACTTTTTGAGCGGCGCACGGGAGATCGTGTCGAACGAATCTGGTACGAAGACTTGGTATGCCTTCCGGGTGAGTGAGAACACCTTCGGGATCTTCGACACCTTCGAGACCGAAGAGGGCAGGCAGGCCCATCTGGGCGGGGCAATCCCGGCCGCGCTCGGCGAACACGGACCGACCCTCCTCGCGAAGGACCCGGATATCAAACTCATCGACCTGATCGCGGTCAAGTAATCTGACTCGGCAACGCGTCAGCGGCCTCGCCGGGCCCGCACGAATCCGTGGACCACATCGAGTACCGCCACAACCACGATGGCGAATTGGACGAGGGTGGAGACCGTAGTGACCGCTCCGGTTGGCACGGCAAACAGCTCGAGGAAGTTCGGGTCGATCACTTGGTTGGAGCCGAGTAGCCAGCACGCCGGCACAGCGAACAGCAGGTTGAGCAGCACGTTCACCCAGGCCAGAGTCATCGTCCAGCGTCCAATACCGAACGAGACGACGGCGAACAGGAGCTCAACGGTGGCGACGCCGATGAACCACGGCAGCCAGAACGACCACAGTCTCGGGTCGAGCAGGGCCGTCGGCTGATCGCCCGCCGTGCGGACCACCCAGATGTTCTGCTGCCAGATGATCAGGCCGATGAACAGCAGGTACGACAGTAATCCGACGACGGTCTCACCGACTCCGATTCTGCGTTCGGGCACCAGTGGGAGCGAGTCGGGATCCCAGGCCGCGAGCCTCGCCGGTCGCGTGCGGGCTACACGCTCGATCACCGCGAAGGTGACAGTAATCCAGAAGGCCAGTTGAACGGCGACCGAAAAGGCGACCGAAAGCGCGGTGGACGTTGCCGCGATCATGTCGTTGCCTGCGAGCAGCTGGGCAAGCAGGAGACCGCCGAAGACGCTCGGGGTGACCGCGCTCAGCAGGATGGTGAGGAGGCGCCGCCAGCCGAAGTAGTAGGCCGGTCCGATGAGATACGACGGGCGGCCCACCAGCTCGGCCGCCCGTCGGTCGGGATCGCCCAGCTCCGAGACGGCCTCCCTCTCCGCCTCAGCGGCGCCGCAACCGGCATCCACCTTCTCAGCGATCGACTGTTCAATGGATGCGTGAACCTGTCTCTCCACACCCGCGCGCCGCGCAGCGGGGACGGAACGACCGAGGGCCCACGCATAGCGATCGGAAAGTGTGCTCATCACGGTTCTCCCTGCTCGGCTCTGTCGAAGCCATCACATGGGCCAGACGTTAGCGTCGAGTGCGGCGCGAGGCAGGGGCTTTGTGCCCTAGGGGAGGCGGCCATGTCACGCCAACTGGGGACTGTCCCCCGGGTACATCCTCGACGATCATGGGGTACATGAACCCGGTGCGCGACGACTCCTCGACCGAGTTCGGCGTATTCACCGATCTTCTGGTGGAATCGG
>JBBSBA010000112.1:0-5018 GCA_038251725.1 Actinomycetales bacterium | reverse complement strand
GGTTCCGGCTCGAGCTCCGCTGGTTCCGGCTCGAGCTCCGAATCTGGATCGAGCTCCGGAGTCGCATTTTCTGCCTCAGCCACGGGAATGTTTCACGTGAAACTAGGAACGGGTGATGACGGTATGGCGGTCGGAGCCTTCGCCCTCGGACTGCGACACGAAACCGCGTGCCGCGACCAGGTCGTGAACGAGCTTGCGTTCGTAGGAGGACATCGGGGGGAGGGCGGCGGACTGTGCGCCGGCGTCGATGCGACCGGCGGCGCGCTCGACCAACTGGGACAGCTCCGCCTCGCGGGCCAGACGGGAGCCGCCGAGATCCAGAATGAGGCGCGAGAAGATGCCGGTCTTCGCCTGCACGGCGATGCGCGTGAGCTCCTGGAGCGCATTGACGGTCTCCGGTTTCGACAGCAGCCGAAGGTTGCTGTCCTGGCTGGAGTTCACCGACAGGTAGGCCCGGCCATCACGCGCATCGATGTCGATGTCGCCATCGAGATCAGTGATGTCCAGCAGCTCCTCGATGTAGTCCGCCGCGATCTCGCCCTCTTCTTCGAGCTGGGTCACCGAACGCGGGGAATCCCCGGTCCCACCGGAAGCGGCGGGGGATTCCCCTGTCGCGGTGGACGAGCCGGCGGATTCGGTCTCCGGGGTCAGTAGCTCCTCGACGGGGGTCGGGGTCTCGACACTGACGTCGGTGTCGGTCGCGAGTTCTGGGGTGGTCTCTGACATGGCCATGCTCTCTTTCGTGAAAAGGCTGGGGGAGCGTTACTTCTTGTTGCCGGTCTTCTTCGCACGGTTCTTGTTGACCGGCTGCACTCGCTGGTTGTTGATCTTGGCTTCATCCACGGCGAGCGGGTCGTCCTCGATGATCGAGAATCCGCGGCGCTGGGCCTTCTTCGCCATGCGGGACTCGCGGGCGAGGGCCGCCTCGCTGCCGGGGGTGGGCATGTTGCGAATCACGAGGAACTGCTGACCCATGGTCCAGAAGTTCGAGACCAGCCAGTAGAACATCACGCCGAGCGGGAAGGTATAACCGGAGAACGCGAACACGAGGGGGAGCAGGTAGAGCAGGATGCGCTGCTGCTTGAACATCGGGCTGGCCTTCATCTCGGCCGACTGGTTCTTCGACATGATCTGAAGCTGCGTGATGAACTGCGAACCGGTCATCAGGATGATCATGATTACCGCAATCACGATGACGGCCGGCTGGCCGCCGGCGGTGCTGATCGCGAGGTGCAGTGGTGCGATGTCGAACAGGGACGAATTGCCGAAGGACTTCGAGAGGGACTTGTTGAGCAGCCCCACCCCCACGACCCCGGTCTGGGCGTTGCGCAGCACATCGAAGAGGCTGAAGAAGATGGGCATCTGAAGCAGGAGGGGAAGACACGAACTCAGCGGGTTGGTCCCGGTCTTCTTATAGAGCTCCATGGTCTCGCGCGACATCGCCTCGCGAGAAAACTGGTCCTTCTTGCCCTTGTACTTGTCCTGGATCTTCTTGAGCTGGGGCGCCACCTCCAGCATTCTGCGCTGGCTCTTGATCTGGCGGACGAAGATCGGAATGAGTGCCGCGCGGATAACGAGAACGAGGCCAACAATAGACAAAACCCAGGTCAAGCCCGCATTAGGGTCCATGCCGAGGAAGCGAAAGGCCTCGTGGAAGGCCACGAGGATGAGTTCAACGGCCCACTTGATTGGCCAAAGAACGGTGCCGATGATGTCCATGCTTTTAGGTCACCTTTCCGTGGCCATCGATACAACAAAACCAAAACGCGTCACCGCGTATTTTTGTACAACTCGCTGGGGCACATCATCCACTCCGCCTGCAGCCCAGGGATGGCAGCGCCCAATGCGTCGCACCCCGAACCAGCTGCCACGCAGCACACCGTACTGCTGGATCGCCTGGAGCGTGTACGAGGAGCACGACGGGTAGTAACGGCAGACATCCCCGTACAAAGGAGAAATGACCGCTCGGTACACCCGCAGAATCACGACGCTGATATTGCGCGGCAGAAGAATGATGAAGGTCCCGATGGAATTCATTCCCGCCTCACGCCCTCACCCAAAACTCCGGCGATCTCAGAACGCAGAATATCCCAGCCGGCCTGCGCCGCGCCTGGCAAAGCCCTGATGACGATCTCCGTACCGGGATCGAGACGGGGAATGGCGTCATGGGTCAACGCCTTGAGTCGACGCCGAACCAGGTTACGGTCGACCGCGATACCGACGGTCTTCGGAACGATGAAACCGAATCGCGGAGGCAGACTGACGTCCCCGCGATTCAGATACACCAGAGTGTGACGGGTCGCCAAGCGCCGACCACGCCGCACGAGCCGACGATAATCGTCGGCCCGGACAAGCCGGTTGGCTCTTGCCAACACGAGACTGAACTACGCGGAAAGTTCGGTGCGTCCCTTGCGGCGACGCGCGCCGAGGATGGCGCGGCCGGCGCGGGTGCGCATGCGCAGACGGAATCCGTGCACCTTGGCGCGGCGCCGGTTGTTCGGCTGGAAGGTTCTCTTGCTCATGGTTTAAGTCTCTCGCATATCGGAACTCCACAGGCCAGCTCGTAACAAGCCAGGAAGCCAGGGGGAGTGAAGGTTGGCCGTCAGGCCGAAGTCAACTGATTAAAAATACGTTCTTTACGGCCCGCGGTCAAACCCTGGAACGAATCGGGCGCATTATCCACACCGGAAGAAAGTCCACGTCGCAGCGACATGCGCACGGAACTAAGGTGGTGTGACTGCACAGACGGTGGATAACCCTGTGCATAACTAACCCGAACACAGCGAGGAAATCATGACCGACAGCGCGGATTCCACCCAGGACATCTGGAAATCCGTACTCACCACCCTGCGGGATGACGAGCGCATCACACCGCAGCTGCAGGGATTCCTCAGCCTGGTGGAACCCCGGGGCGTAATGGCTGGCACGCTTTATCTCGAGGTGCCGAACGATCTCACCCGCGGAATGCTCGAGCAGCGCATCCGCCTTCCCCTTCTCAATGCCATCACCGGACTCGACGAGGACCACTCGGTCAGCAACTTCGCGATCGTCGTGAACCCGGATATCGCGCACGACGCCCTCAATCAGCCCAATACGACGGCCGCCGAGTCTCAGCAGACCTACATCGAGCAGCCGGTCGCACCACCGCCGCCCTCCGAATCGCTCCCCGGCGGAGCCCGGCGGACCGACTCGCGGCTCAATCCCAAGTACAACTTCGACAACTTCGTCATCGGCGGTTCCAACCGCTTTGCCCATGCCGCGGCGGTCGCCGTTGCCGAGGCTCCGGCGAAGGCGTACAACCCGCTCTTCATCTACGGCGACTCCGGTCTCGGTAAGACGCATTTGTTGCACGCGATCGGTCACTATGCCGAGAGCCTGTACCCGGGAATCCGTGTGCGCTATGTGAGCTCCGAGGAATTCACCAACGACTTCATCAACTCAATCGCCAACAACCGCGCCTCGGTCTTCCAATCCCGGTATCGCGAGATCGACATCCTGCTCATCGACGACATCCAGTTCCTGCAGCGGGCCGTTGAGACACAGGAGGCGTTCTTCCACACCTTCAACACGCTGCACGATCACAACAAGCAGGTCGTGATCACGAGCGACCTGCCGCCGAAGGCACTCACCGGCTTCGAGGACCGCATGCGATCACGCTTCGAGTGGGGTCTCATCACCGACGTGCAGGTCCCCGACCTCGAGACCCGAATCGCGATCCTCCGCAAGAAGGCACAGAGCGAAAAGTTGCAGGTCGGTCCCGAGATCCTCGAATACATGGCGACCAAGGTGTCGTCGAACATCCGGGAGCTCGAGGGCACACTCATCCGGGTCACGGCGTTCGCCAGCCTGAACCGCACGCCAGTGGACCTCGCCCTGGTGCAGACGGTACTGAAGGACCTCATCACACTCGATGACGACAACGTCATCGCGCCGGTCGAGATCATCAACCACACCGCGGAGTACTTCAAGCTCACCGTCGACGACCTGTACGGATCCTCCCGCTCGCAGGCCGTCGCCACGGCGCGACAGATCGCCATGTACCTCTGCCGGGAGATGACCAACCTCTCGCTGCCCAAGATCGGGCAGCTGTTCGGCAACCGGGACCACACGACGGTGATGTACGCCAACAAGAAGATCAGTGAGCTCATGAAGGAGCGGCGCTCGATCTACAACCAGGTCACCGAGCTCACCAGCCGAATCAAGCAGAACCACCGCTACATCTCGTCGTAAAACCGATCCACCGACGCCGGGTAGACGTTCCAGTCTCACAGTGTGGATAACTTGTGGATAACCGTCGAACACGCCGGTGAACAGTGTGCAGTTAACCGATCGCCTGTGGAAAGACTCGCCTCCGGATGGGGCCCGCGGCGAATCAGAACTACCGAAATGCCACAGTCCACTCACAACTCACACCGTTGTAGTTCCCTGCTCCGGCCGAGGATCGGCCGAGTTATTCACAGTTCCCACAGCGGTTAAGAGTGTTAATCATTAATTACAAGAAATGTGATGAAGATAACCCTTGGGTCAGCCGAAACTACCGGCTGTGCCAGTATTAACATCCCGGATCAACGCTCCATCTCGAGGGCCACAATTCGATAGCAAGGGGTGCTCATGAAGTTCCAAGTCAATCGTGACGTCTTCAGCGAGGCAGTCTCCTTTGCGGTGAAATTACTCCCGCAGCGCACAACGCTCCCCATTCTCAGCGGAGTACTGATTGAGACCACCGACTCCGGGCTCACCCTCTCGTCGTTCGACTACGAGGTGTCGGCACAAACCGAGATCGCGGCCGAGGTGGAAGAGGCGGGCAAGATCCTGGTCTCGGGACGCCTGCTGGCCGACATCGCTAGTCGTCTCCCTAATTCCCCGGTGCAGTTCTCCACCGACGATGGCCGCATCCTGGTCACCTGTGGGTCGGCGAAGTTCACCCTGCTCAGCATGCCCGTGGAGGAATATCCAACATTGCCTCAGGTTGCTGCCCAGTCGGGACTGTTGCCCGCGGAGGCCTTCGCCACTGCGGT
>JBBSBA010000111.1:0-5098 GCA_038251725.1 Actinomycetales bacterium | reverse complement strand
GGCACGGCGCATTTCCTTGGGGTTGAGTCGCGGGACCGACAGGTCTCGGACCAGCACCTTGGGGTTTCCGACACCGAGTACGACATTCTTGCCGCGGAATCCCCCCTCCGACCAGAGTTGCTTCAGGGCGGCGGCGACGGTGTTCACCTCGGCGACCTCCCCGCTCCTCACCGCACCCTCGGGCAACGGCATCTCCCTGTATCGGGTGACGACGGGCTTGCCCTTGCCGATCCCGCTCACCTCAACGGCGCGGATCGCGCCTGTTCCGATGTCCACCCCGACCACGACTTCTGCACTCATTGCCATTCCCCCTAGTTCAACCCGAACAGAGCGAGATACCCAATCGCAATGTCCTTACCGAAAATCACACCGATCCACGCCCCGGCCAGCATCCATGGCCCAAAGGGAATTCCCGCCTTTCGACCGACCCGCCGTGTGAGGAGCAGGACGATCGAGAACAGCCCACCGACGAGGAAGGCGGCAAATGCCCCGACCAGAAGCGGCCCCCAGCCGAGATAGCCGAGATACAGCCCCAACACACCGGCGAGCTTGACGTCGCCGAAGCCCATGCCCCGTGGGTACGCGAGCGCAAGCACGAGGTAGAAGGCGAAGAGCGAGACGCCCCCGATGGCCGCTCCGATCAACGACGCGTAGTTCGCGGTCAGGAGCCCGGCGGCACCGAGCAGCGCGGCGCCGACGGCATAGCTCGGCAGCACGATCGCATTGGGCAATCGATGGAAATCGATGTCGATGAGAGTGAGAGCAACGCTGATCGCCGCGAGGTACAGGAACGCGATGAACTCGAGCACTGCCCCGGCAGAACCGGCACTCAGCCCCGCGCCGAGGGTGGGCGCGAACCAGAATGCCACTCCGGTGAAGAAGACCGCCGTCGCGGCCTCGACCACCAGGTAGCGAACCGAGACGGGTGCCGCGCAGCTGCGGCACCTGCCGCGCAAAACCAGCCAGGAGAGCACCGGGATGTTGTCGTACGCCTTGATCCTCGCGCCGCACTTCGGGCACGCGCTCGGTGGCGAGACGATCGACGCTCCGATGGGCACCCGATAGGCGACGACGTTGAGGAACGAACCGATCAGCAGTCCGAGGAGACCGGTGAAGGCGATGAGGAAGGTGAGCCATGGGCCAGCGTCAGCGATCATGGCGTGATGGGACTCCCGTCCGCATTCATCGCGGTCTTCACTTCGACCAGCACGCTGATGCCGTAGCTTGTCGACACGGGCGAGAGGAACTTCGGCGGCGCGATGTACCGGAGGCGTGCGTCGTAGTTGTAATTCTTCACGTAGCCGTTGTTGCCGCCGCTGACGATTCCGCGGAATTCCTGGGCGATGGCCCCGTTGACGGTCAGGGTGCCCTGTGGCCCTCCGCGGCCGTAGTTCTGCACCACGAAGGAGTGTCCCACCGAGAGGATCGCCGCGTTGATCGTGCGGTTGTTGGGCAGCAGGGAGGAGTAGCTGCACCACCAGTTGCAGCTCTCGGACACCGGATTCCACACCCAGACCGATGCGTTGCCGACGATTCCCAGGATGTCGGCCTGCGCGTCGACGTAGGTGATGTCCCCGGTGATGTACACGTAGTTGTCCGATGCGACCGTGACCTGTGCGTTCACGGCACCCTTGACGAATACGTCACCGTTGCGGCAACCGTAGGAGGTGGCGACGGAGTCGACGACCTCGTTGGTCGTGGGGTAGCCGATGCCATTGCTCGTTCTGCAGGTCTTGCGGCTGTAGCTCGTCGGGTGGGAGTACTTCCCGCTCGTCGGCCAATAGTTGGGATCGGTGGAGGTTCCCGGAACGTTCTGCACGAAGATCAGGTTCTTCGCCGGCACAGGGAGCGTCTGTCCGCCGGTGCTGCCGAGCTGGTTCGAACCCGTTCCGACGGATCCGCACATGCTTGGGGTGGTGCCGGAGGTCGCCGGCGACCCGACCACCTGGGTGGCCTCGGTCCAGGGCGAGCGCACCGTCATGGTGCCGTCGGCGTTGAACACGATGTTCGTCGGCCCCGTGTAGAGACAGCCCGGGTTCGGCACCGAAGCGAGATCGGTGCGTGAATCCTGCTTCATCGCGCCGTTGGTGGGCGGCATGGTGATGACCGGGGCATAGGTCGGATTGTTGGTCGGAGTGCTCGTGGCGGTGAACACCTGTCCCGAGCAGGGGTTGTTGTTCGAGTCTGTGGCGGTGTAGCGGTTGCCGCTTGGCGGGTTGTACGAGGTCGTGGCGATTCCGTTGAAGGTCGCGTTGCACGCCCGGATGGTGTCGTTCGAGTGCATCGGGCCGTTGATGACATCGCCGTTGCCGAAGGCGATCTCCCCGCAGCCCGACGACGGTCGGCCCGCCCAGGCGTACTTCGTGCACGTGGTCACCGAATCGCCGCTCAGCGCGGGATCCTGGATCTCGTAGTCCGTGTAGTAGAGGAAGTCGATGAATCCCTGTTGCCGGAGATCGGCCACGACGCTTCGCGTGGTCGAGCCGACGCGGCCGGTGGACCGGACGCGCAGTGTTCCCGACGAGGAATACTTGGACGAGTCCACCTCGTAGCGGTACGTCGCCGCTCCGCCGCTTCCCTCGACTGTCGCCCAGGTGCCCGAGGTGCCGATGCCGAAGGCGAGGTTGGTGTCGGTTCCCGTGGGAAGCGTCACCGCACTGCCCGAGCTGAACGGCGCGGCCGGGTTGCCGTACTGCTGGTAGGTATTGTCGTTGGCGAGCTTGCTCTTGTAGTTCTCGATTCCGGCGTACGCGGCCGACATCGCCCCGTTCCAGTCCTGGTCGCTCCTCGCCTTGACCACCCCGCTCAGGGAGAAGGCCAGGGCCATGGTCACGAGCAGCATGAGCACGGCGCCGACGCCGATGACCAGGATGATGGCGATGCCCTCCTCGCCATTCGCCGCAGCGAGTCTGGCCCGTCGAAGTGTCAACATCATTGCCCCACTCGAGCTAGTCCGAGGTTGGGAATGCCAACCGTGTTTTGCAGCGTCACCGGGTTCGTGGAGTCCGTGAGACTCGCCTGCACGGTGAGGGTGACCATGACCGACGCGATCGTGCGGCGCTGATCGGCGGTGAAGGTGCCCGTGGCGGGAACCGGAAGCACCGTTCCGTCGGCGAGCAGGTAGGTGAAGAGATACGGCTGTCCCGCGACGTTCGGGGCAACGGTGGCCGCGAGCATTCTGGTCGACGAGGGTGCGGTGACGGCCGGGTCCGGGAAGCTCCAGCCGGTCTGCAGTGCCGTGGCCGGCCAGCGACTTTCCACCAGCTGCCTGCTCGAGTTGAGGGAGAGACTGATCATGACCGGTTGCTCGGCCGACGAGGCGAGGTTCACGTAGGCGTAGAGGATCATTTGCTCGTTGGTGGCCTGGACGAAGGCCGGATCGCTGAGGGTCTTGTTGGCCACCGGGTTGGCGGTGCCGGCACGGATGACCCGGGACGCCTCGTTCATCGCATTGGCGGCGAACGCCGTGTTCTGGGTCAGGCTTCGGCTGAACGAGACGGTCTTCATCGCGCTGATGTACAGCCCCGCCACCATCGTGACGAGCAGGGAGAGCAGGCCGATGGCGACGATCAGCTCGACGAGCGAGAAGCCACCGTCTTCCCGGGTGGCTCGATCCGCGCGATTGGCCTGGGGACCTCGGACCGGGGTCATGGCACGACCACCCGGGGGTCGAGGGTGATGATGCCGGTCGTGGAGATCGAGCCGCGCGTGAGGGCCTGGACATTGGTTGCCGTGAGCGCGGTGGTCTTTGCCCCGGAGGAACTGCCGCTGTAGAGCTGCCACGAGCCAAACGGGAGAGCGAGCACGGATCCGCCCACCTTGGGGAACCTGTACGTCATGGTTTGCGCGCAGCCGGGGTCGTCGGTCCCGGGAGCCGAGGCCTGGGAGACCGCGGTGACGTAGCTGCCGCTCGAGACGCCGGACAGGGAGACGACTCCCATGTTCACCCCCACGCTCGCGGTCCCGCCGGGCGCGGCGGTGACGGCCGGCTGGCGTTGCCCGGTTGCGCCGTCGGCGGCGACCGTCGTCCACGCCGCGGGGTCGACCGACAGGCAGCTGCTCGGGCCCGCGCTGGTGGCGATGTATCTGCCGGCGATCACCTGGTACCCGACGGTGTAGGGATGCAGCTGGGCCGGGTTCGACGTCGGCGCCGTCGTGACCCAGGTCTTGAAGGTGTTGATGTAGGTCGTGTCGAGGTTCGTGGGCAGCAGCGGCGTCGACGCGGTGTAGTTCGTCGCGTAGCTCGTCGAGAAGTTACCGGCGAGGTCGAACTGGAATCCGATCGACGCGGAGGACCCGGCCGCCACTCCGGTCGTCTTGGTCTGGGAGCCGAGGTCTTCGCTGTCGCTCACGTAGTTGGTGCGCGAGACCGTGACGTCGTAGCTGCCCGGGGTCACCTTGAGAATGTAGCTACAGCCATCGGCATCCGTCGGCCCGGGCACGACGGTGAGGGCCCGCGCGGTGTTACCGGCGACCGCGGTGGGCGTCGCCGTGACGGTGATCCCCGAGTTGCCGGTTCCCGCCGCGGACAACACCGACACGATGAGGGTGCCGAGCGTCGGGTCGTTGATCCGGCTCGCGGGCGAAATCACCGTGTTCGCGACGACGGGAGGTGTGGCGGGGTTCATGCCGTCCCAGGTGACCGAGACGTTGGACTGCTTGTACTGGAGGGTTCCACCGCCGGTGCCGCAGCCGGTGGAGTTGCCGCTGAGCACCCAGGACGTCTTGCGCACGAGGTGGTACACGGTACCGTTGACGGTGAAGTCCTTGGTGGCGTTTCCGAGCGTCGAGACGTCGGAGATCGAGCGAGCGAGGTCGATGTCCTGGGCGGCGAGATTCGTGGCGATCTCCCGCGATCGTGCGTCTTTGGTCATCGTGAGAACCGAGGTGAGCGAGAACGCGGCGCCGACGGCGATGATGGCGAAGATCATCAGCGCGACGAGCACCTCGACCATGGAGAGGCCGGTGTCTCCGGCCGCTCCGGCCGCGGGGCCGTGCAGTCGAGATCGAACTGCGTTCACGCTGCGTGCCCCCCTCGGGTGTCAGGTGTGGTTCTGGTGCTGGCTCCGCCGTGGAGCGGCCGAAACTGGTGAGGTGG
>JBBSBA010000110.1:0-5109 GCA_038251725.1 Actinomycetales bacterium | reverse complement strand
TCGTCTTGCTGTTGTTCGCTGGCCTCTTCCTGACGGCTGGGGTGCTCGCCCGGGCTGTCGCGGATCTGGCGTCGCCTTTATGGATCACTGTGATCGCCGCATACACGATCTCGGGACTGACCGTTTCCCTCTTGGTGTTCCGAACGCTGCCCCACAGGCGGTGGGCGTTCGCACTGTTTCTCCTTGCTCACGCCGCGTTGACTGTGGCGCTTCTGCACTCGGCCCCATCACACATCGACGTGCAGGTGTTTCTGCGCGATGGCGCCAACGCGCTGCTCCACGGCCACAACCCCTACTCAATGACGTTTCCCAATATCTACCCCCCGAAGTTAACCGAGCAGTTCTACGGCGATGGTGCCGTCATCAACGGGCGGATGACATATGGCTTCCCGTACCCGCCGATTTCGCTCCATGCTGCGATCCCGGGACAGCTCTTGGGAGACGTCAGGTACAGCCAGTTGATCGCCATGTTGGTCACAGCTCTGGTCTTGCGTCAGCTGGCCTCGGACCGAATCGGAGGGGCCGCTGCGGTCCTCGGGGTTGCTGCCCCGGCGGCCATTCCAATGCTCACCGGGGCGTGGACTGAGCCAACCATCGTTGCGCTATTGGCCTGCCTGATCCTTGCACTCGAAAGGCGACGGCAAGCCTTCGCCGCCCTTTTCTTGGGGCTCTTGCTGGTGTCGAAGCAATACTTCGTCGTCGCCATCCCCCTCGTCTGGCTCATCCGTCACTGCTTGACACGCCGCCTGATCCTCATCGGCCTCGGCGTGGCTGGCGCCGTGACCCTGCCCTTCTTCATCATCGACCCTGCAGCATTCTGGAAAGCGATCGTGGAGTTCCAGCTCGTTCAGCCGTTCCGCTCAGACTCGGTATCGCTGCTCGTATCCAGCGTCAACACGTTCGGGTGGCCACCGCCCTGGACCTACGGCGTACTGCCACTGGTCGGCGGAGGAGTGATAGCCACCGTGCTCGCTCTTCGAGCGCCGCGCACCCCTGCCGCGTTTTCGGCCGCCGTTGGCCTGACCATGCTCGTGACGATTCTCCTGTCCAAACAGGCCTTCATGAACTACTACTTCCTCGTGGGCGGGGCGCTCCTCATCGCCGCAGTCGCGTGGCCTACGCAACAGCCCTTGACTATGCCGGGGCATGAAGGACCTGCCAGCACTTCACCCTGAAGATCCGTGAAGGTCAAGATCACTGTGGCTAAGGGTGGGTTGGGCTCATGGTGACTACGACGATGAGCCCACAGACCACCATGACCGAACCGAGCACGGTCCAGAGGTTGGCCTTTTCGTGCAGGACCAAGACACTGGCGGCCAGGATCGCAAGGTAACCCAAGGAGTTGAACGGGTAGGCCATGTTGAGCGGCACCCGGGACAAGGTGAGCATCCAGGCCAAAGCCGAAATGCCGAACAGTGCAAGTCCGAGCCACACCCAACCGTTGCCAAAGGCACTCTGAACAAGTGAGGTGTGGTGCTCCTTCGCTCCAGTTGCGCTTCCCGTCATGCCGTGTTTGAGAATGACCTGAGCTGTTGCGGCCAAGGCAACCGCGAGAAGCAGGACTGCAAGATTGCTCACACTCATTTGGACACTCCTTGTCGGCGCAGGCCCATGGACTTCAACCTCGCTGGCAGGGGTCACCCTGTCCAAAGTAGCGCATGTCGGGCTTGGGGAACGTGAGGTCCCCCCAGACACGCCTCGGGCTCGTCACTCTGTGTCTCATGATGACTCGGCGGGCGCCTGGTCCTCGTGTAGGGCCTCGCCACGAAGAGCAGCTGGCAATCGCGCGTCAAGGGTTCGTCTGGCAAGACTGCGGGCCCACAACTGCGACAAGATGATATTCCACACCAACCGAGCTTCGAACGGTGAGCGTGCTGATGGCCCGCGGCTTCATGCCGATCTGGCCTGTGGTTGAGGGGTCCAGAAACTGCGACGTCACACAGATCGGCTTCTCGTCAAAAAAACTGAGCCAAACATTTCTACCAGGATCGTTCGACCGAAAAATGACCGGACCGTCTTGGTGATAACCAAACCACTCATAACCACCATCAATAGAATCAGCTGCGTAACCCTTTGCCTCGACAGACTGAGCCAGCCGCCATTTAGCACCGTCGAACGTGGCTGAGGCGTCGACGAAACCAAATCCGAACGCTGCGAAGACACTGAGAGCGATCGCGACAACCGGTGCCTTGCGCTCAACGACGAGCCTCTGCTCCAGTGCCGCACGAACGATCAGAGCGGCAACGAATGGGACCATCGGAATAAGGTAGCGGTCGAAAACATGTGCGCCCGTCACAAAGTGGACGGCGCCGAGGACGCCAGTCGTGGTTAGGCAGAAAAGGAAGATCAGCGTTCGCCCGGGGTCCGGCAAGACTTCAACTACAGGTACCGGGGCAACCCTCAAGCGAATCGAATCGTGACGCGGCGCCAGGGCGAGAAACCCGAGCACGAGTATATTAACAAGGACGAGAACCTCAAGGAATCTCCATATATCCGGAGGGATCACCACGGGCGGAATGCCCGGCAACGTGACTGAATATGACCCGGTCGCGGTCATGTAGTTACCAAGCAGCACTCCCAGCCCGGACGAAACCAATGCCGCCCAGGATATGAACACCACCAGTCCGAAGAGAATGGCAGTCCGCTTGTTGATCCTCATCAAAGCTACTAGTCGTGGGACCGAAATCAGGGGCAACAGCGAAACTCCGAAAAAAGCAAGCGTGAAGAATGTCTGCGCCATAGCCGCGATCGTCGAGACAGTCGAGACGGCAGCCGATCTGTTCGGCATAAGATCGGACGAAACCCACGCCGAGCCATTTAATCCACTTCGCCACCAGTATAGTACCGATGCTATCACCAACCAGAGAACGGTCAGGCCCACGACCTTCCAACCAAACCAGCGCAACTTCGGCTTTGCTTGAAGAACCACTGCTGTGCCTATCGCGAGCGGCGCGGCCACTGCGTATTCCCGGATGCTAAAAGCAGCGAGACCAGCAAGCAAAGAGAGAGCGTACCAACCGATCGCGAGATGGGGTTTCCTCAGCGCACGCAGACCCGCGAGAAGCGCCAACATTTGAAGCGTGAAGGCCGGCACGTCGGTCATGAACGATGTGGAGACACTTCCAAAGACAGGTCCCACCGCAAGGCAGCCGACCGAAAATGCCGACCAGCCAGGTGGCAATGCGCTTCGGATGATGAGGTAGGCAGCCCACAGCCCAACGGCGCCTAGGCTCGCGACCATAATCTGCAGAGGCACAATCTCGGGACCGAAGAATTTAACCACGGGCCAAGCGAGGATATCCTGCCCCACAAGCATTGACATGGAGTTGCCCGGAGTGAAGATGCCGTCTTCGGCGAAATGATAGGCACTTCGCAAGTAGACCCAGTCATCGTTCCGTGACGCGCCCATCGCGCCATGGATAGCAGCAATTGCGACATACCCAGCCGCAATCGCTAACGCAACAAAGGCAGCTAACATCACCTCCTTCGCTGGAACAGCCTGTTGGGCACCGCTGCCAAACGTCTTACCTGCCACCCGATTCACTACCTTCCTGGATCTTCAGACAGCCCGCATTGGAGCCTGACCCGGTCGTCTCGCATGGGTGGTGTGTTGGTCATGTCGCTTGTGGTGCGGAGGGGTGACGGGCTTCGAGTTTGGTCGGCCAAGGAGCCTGGCCGAGTCCCCGGTTTACGGCCATGAAGATCAAGAACGCCAAGCCGACAATCACGTATGACACGCCCGCGGCGGCCTGCCACCAGTTGTGACTGAGCTCGAGCAGGTCTCCGCGAGGGATGAACCACATCGGCCCGATCACGAATATCGAACCGACCAGCCCAGCGGCGATGCGATGCCCAGCTTGGACCAGAACCAGAAGCGCGGGAACAATCCAGACCCAGTGGTGGGTCCACGAGATCGGCGAGGCGAGCAGTGACGCGAGGGCGATAGATACGAGTCCGCTGACATCGTTGCCCGCGTCGATCTGGCGCTTCGCAGCCACGAGGCCAAGGCCCATGACACCGACGGACAGAAGCATCGTGACGATCGCCGGCGGCGAGACGTCATGGGAGAGCCGCATTACTACTCCGGTCAAGGACTGGTTGTCGCCTCGGATGACCGCATCCGCCCCGAAACGGGGCAAGTCGAAGAAGCTACCGCTCCAGTACTCCCATGAGTCATGCGGAGCGAAGACTGCGCCGAGGCCAACCGTGACCGCGAAGGCCACGAGGAGACGAAGAGCAGCCGACCAGTCCTTCTTGAGCAGGAGGAAGAGGATGAACGCACCGGGGACGATCTTGATACCGGCAGCGATACCGATCAACATCCCGCGATAACGCCTGGGGACCACGAAACAGTCAACGACAACCATGGCGGCCAACACGATGTTGATCTGTCCCAGCAGAATGTTTCGCGCGAACGGCTCGAACGTCAGACCAGCCAGCCCGACCATCGCCGCGGCGGCAACGTTCATATGCAGCCGCCGGGCGCAGAGGACGACGACGAGAAGATAGCAACCGATGGACGCAGTAGTCAGCACCCAGCGGGCACCGACGTTTCCCAAAAGCTCAAAAGGGATGAAGACCAACGCCGCAAACGGGGGGTACGTGAAAGGCTGACCCTGCACGCCCACGCCATAAAGGGGCTCGTGGTGCAGCACCGCGGCGGCCCCACGGATATACACATCGAGGTCGATCCAGATGCCCTTGCGGATCCCGCCCCATCGAACCCAGAGGAGGATCGCGACGACACTGGCGACGGCCAGGTATGCGGGCGACGGTCTCCTGTGAGAACTCGACTCTTGCAGCGTTCCTTCTCCTGACAGTAACCGTCGGATGTCATGGGAAGAATACGCAGCACAGGTCGTCGGACCGGCCGACGCACCAGACCTCCGCGCAAGTTATACAGGTTGGAAGACATAGGTATGCCGCCCGCTCAGGTGAGCGGGCGGCATGCCGTCGTTGCTGGAACTGCTGGTGCGTCCGAAGACGCAGGGGGTCAGTAGCGGTACATGTCTGCCTTGTAGGGGCCGGCGACGTCGACACCGAGGTACTCGGCCTGGGTCTTGGTCAGCTCGGTGAGCCGCACACCCAGGGCGTCCAGGTGCAGACGCG
>JBBSBA010000109.1:0-5441 GCA_038251725.1 Actinomycetales bacterium | reverse complement strand
GCTAGAGGCGTGATCACGGTGGCCTGCGGCGCGGACCTGTCCCCGAACGTCACCTTGGGAAAGCTGGTGGGCTCGCGGCGTGCGCGTCACGCCTCAGGTGATCGGAGCCCGTGATGGCAAGAAGGGACTTCCGGCTCTAGCCGGGGCGTGGCTCACACGCAACGATCGTGGGTGTCTGCAAGACGATGAGGGAGCCCAACGGGCTGAGACACGGACGCCGGTCGGTGTCCCCCAACCAGCTGATCCGGGTGATCCCGGCGAAGGGAGTACGCCTCGCAGGTACTGCAACCGCCGATGAACGAGAGAGGAACACGCGATGACGGAGAAGGACACGGGACCTGAGGCCGGCGTGAAGGGTGTCGTCGAAGGCGTAAAGGGCAAGGTCAAGGAAGCCGTCGGTGCGATCACCGGCAAGGAGGAGTTGCGTCAGGAGGGCGAAGCCCAGCAAAAAAAGGCTGACGCCCTGCGCGACGTAGCGGTCAAGGAAGCGGAAGCCGAGAAGGCTCGCGCGGAAGCCAAAGTCCACGAGGCGGAGCAACGCAGTCACCAAGACTGAGCCTGAGACCGGCTGAAAGGGGGCTGGGCATGTACATCGGTGTCGGAACACTCGTGGTGATCCTGATCATCGTGTTGATCGTCTACTTCGTTCGCCGCACCTAGCCTCCACGGACCGTTTCGGCATCAAGGAAGGAGACGGAGAATTTGAGCACTGCCCTTGTCACCGTGCTCGCGGTCGGCACCGGTGTAGTCGTGATCGTTGTCGCGATCGCGGTCGTGCTCGTGGTGCTGTTGGTGACCATCTCGATGCGCGACCGCCAGAAGCGTGACGCCCAGGCTCGGCGTGACCTGGATGAAGCTCACGAGCGCGCGGGGCGCGCGGAGCAGGATCGCGCTATTGCCCAGGAGCAGGCCGAGTCGCGAACCGATCCAGACCAGTAGCCCGGCGCAACCACTCGTGCACGGCCCGTGACGCCATAGCGTCCGATCGCACCGGTTGCCCCTATAGGGCCGCGACACGCCCAGAGCAGAGGCCGCACAGATCGACAAGGCCGGGGGTGTCCTGAACGTCGGGAGCGAGACAATGTCGTAGGAATCCCGGCTCGGGGGCGCGGAAGCCAACGGCCCAACCAAGCAAGCAGGCCGACCTGGGGTGCCTAACGAACGCTGGCCTGCGCAACAGGACTCACCGCTTCGGAGTGAGTCGCGCCGAGACGGGATCGAAACCACGACTGGATGGAGGCCGATCATGGTGTCGCGAGCCCGAGCACCTGGTCGGCGCGGTCCGCGAACGTCGACATGCCGGTCGCGGACGCGTGGTCCTTCAGGGCGACGGCCCAACGTCTCGCTTCGCGGGGTTGCGAGCGAGCTGAGATGCACGCCAGCGACTCGAGGACCCAGGCCACCGGCCAATGGAAGGCATAGCCCTGGCCGCTCGTGCGTCGAGCGTGGCCGAGCGCCAGGACCAGACGATCGAGTGCCGCCGCATCGTCGCCCGCGGCCGCTTCGCCGAGCGCGAGCGCCCGCTGGGCGAGTGCACGCTGGTACGAGATGCCCGTCACGATCGCGAGCCGGTCGGCCTCTGTCGCGGTGGCGGCCGACGCGTCGACGTCGCCGGCGTGGACGTCGATCTCGGCGAGCATCGACATCGGCCACGGCTTCAGCACCAGAACCGATGAGCAAGCATCGATCGCGCGCTGCACGTGGGGCCGCGCCGATTCGAATCGCCCCGCGACGATGTCGGCGTGGGCGGAGTACGCGTATGCGTAGGCCTGCTGGACGGGATCGCCAGTGATCTCGGCGTGCGCCACCGCGGCGAGTGCGTGACCGACCGACTCGTCAAGGCGGCCGGTATCGGACTCGACCGCGCTCTGAAAGGCGAGGTTGAGGGCGAGGCCGCCGGGCTCCCGAGAGATCGCGGTGCCGGCTTCGGCGTGGGCGAGCGCGGCCCGGTAATCGCCGCGCATGAGCTCGCTCCCGGCCAGGATGCTCCGGGCGACGGCTTGGTCCTCGTCTCGTCCGGCCTGCTCGGCGAGATGGCGGGCTTCCGCCGTGGTGGTCGCGGCCTCGTCCCACCCGCGGACCGACATGTTGAGCATGCCGGCCAGGAAGAGCCGGCTAGTGATCCGGAGGGTGAAGTCGCCGTGCCCGTCGGACTGCGTCACGGTGCCGCGGCTCATGTCGAGCCCGTGATCGATCGCACCAGCGAGGAACGACTGCCACGCGACGATCATCCGTGCGAAGACCTCGTCGAAGTCAGGCTTCGACGAAGGCTTGGCAGTGTGGACAACAAGATGAGCCGCGGCGAGCACCGCCGGGCCCGGCTCGGTCCCCAGCTCGGCCCGCAGAAGTGAGGCGCACTGCTCGAACTGACGCTGCGCAGCATCACGTTCACTACTCAGCACCAACGTACGGATCAGGAGGGCGTGATGACCTTCGTCGAATGGCTCGACCGTGACGAGCTCGTTCGCGGCGCGTATCGCGAGCTCGTAGTCGCCACGCGCGAATGCGTCTAGCGACACCTCGCGCACAAGCGACAGGGCCTGCCGACGGAGCCGCTGGCGTTCGCCTACGAGCCACAGCTCGAACACCGGGCTGTCGGGATAGTTGAGTCCTGCGAGCAGCTCCCGCCCGATCCCCCCGGAGAGGACACTCTCGACGTCGCCCTGGTCCTGGTCGACGGTATCGACCGAGATGTCGAATCGGTCGAGCCGGATCGACTCTCCCTTGAATGCATCCGGCCGGTCGAGGAGTCGGCGCATCGCGGCGAGGTTCCATCGGAGCGCGCCGAGTGGGTCGACGGCCCTACTGAAGAGCAGCTCAGCGAGCTCCGCTCGCGGATGCGGTCGCCCGGACGCCGCGAGGTACGCCAGCAGTCCCCACGGCTTGGCCCCTTTGGGCGGGGCGACCTCGCTGCCATCGACCTGCGCCATCGGTCGACCGAGCAGCTGGACCGAGACTCGCGACATCACCGAATTCTGCCAGGTCCTTCACACGCGCGTTCACACGGATGCGGACCAGAGTCGCAGAGCATCAAGATCAGACCTGACCTGACCGAGGAGGACACGCATGCCGAAGTACGTGATCGAGCGGGCCATCGCCGGCGCCGGGACCCTGTCCCCGGACGAGCTGTGCGGGATCAGCCAGACGTCCAACGGCGTACTCGCGACGATGGGTGGGCGGGCCCAGTGGGTCCAGAGCTACGTCACCGACGACAAGATCTATTGCGTGTACATCGCCGAGAACTCGGACACGGTTCGCGAGCACGCTGCTGCTGGGGGCTTCCCTGCCGATGTCGTGACCGAAGTACACGCCGTGATCGATCCCACCACCGGCGAACAGGACTAGCACTGTCATGCCCTTGTACTTGGACCGCCATGATGTCCCCGGCGCCACCGCTGAGGATCTGGCCTCTGCTCATGCGGCCGACGTGGGCGTGCAACAGAACCACGACGTGCGCTACTTGACGTACTGGTTCGATCCTGTCGCGCAGACGGTCTTCTGCCTCGCCGAGGGCCCGACCCGGGACGCGGTCGAAGCGGTGCACCGTGAGGCGCATGGCCTGCTCGCTGCGACGATCGTCGAGGTCGAACCCGGACCGGTCAGTGAGTTCCTCGGCGCATTCCCGACCCACCCGGTCGGGACCCCGTACGTGGCATCAGCCGTCCGCGCCGTCCTGTTCACCGACATCTGCGGGTCGACCGCGCTCACGCAGCGTCTAGGTGATCGGGCGAGCACCGACCTCGTCCACGAACACGACCGGATCGTGCGCGGGCGCATCGAAGCGAACGGTGGTCGAGAGATCAAGCACACGGGAGACGGGATCATGGCATCGTTCGACACACCGTCAGTTGCCGTCGACGCAGCTGTCCATATGCAACAGGAACTGGCGGAGCGGAACCGGCAAGCGCACACCGCCGTCGACGTCCGCATCGGCATCAGCGCCGGTGAACCACTCACCGACGGTGACGACCTGTTCGGCGCGACCGTTCAGCTCGCAGCTCGGCTCTGTGGAATCGCACCACCGGGAGGCGTCACGGCATCAGTCGCCATCCGCGAGCTGTGTATCGGCAAACTGATCCGCTTCAAGGAACGCGAGCCGCTGTACCTCGAAGGGTTCTCCGAGGCGGTCCGCTGCTTCGACGTCGCATGCTGACGGCATTCGACCGGACACGAAAGGGCGTTTGAGTTGGGCCGACGTGCTTGGCACCTCGTATACAACTCCGGCACCGACATCAGCAGCTACGCCGCAGCTCGCCTCCGACCACTCAGAACGCCCGAAGGGTTACGCCAACAGACCTCTGCGACCTCGGCGCGAGTCGAACTCACCTTCCGCAAGGGGTGACATTGGCGACCACTGGCCTGGTGCGACCACTGGCCTGGCCGAGTGCCTCGTACCGTCGAGGAGCTGGACTCATGCGAGCGGCTCGTGGGTTGCTCGCCGGCCGAAGACCGCGACTCCGGCCCGACGTACGACTCGACCCAGCCCGACCAGTACCAGC
The DNA here is from genome assembly GCA_038251725.1 of Actinomycetales bacterium. Classification (GTDB taxonomy): domain Bacteria; phylum Actinomycetota; class Actinomycetes; order Actinomycetales; family Microbacteriaceae; genus Lacisediminihabitans. The sequence goes on along the minus strand of JBBSBA010000109.1, from coordinate 942 downwards.
GATGGTGGAAAGAACACGACGGCCGTGAGGATGGCGCCGATTCCGGCTATATGGTCATTCTGGTTGTGTGGATCGGGTTGAGCGAAGATGGCGATCACATAGACGACGCACATGGCCAATGTGAATGCACCGGCTAAGACAGGCACCTCCCGCCATCGTCCTCGTGTGTGCACGAGAAATCCGCCGAGGAGTGGCCAGAGAGCGAGCGTGACGAGCACAGAAGTTATGACTTCGGACTGTGTTGGCTCCCTCGTCGTCCAGAGCCCAGCCATGAACACCGCGAACGTGACCGGTGGGAGGGTGGCCCAAAGGACCGTCGCCTTCGTGTCGCCCCGCGTCCATCCGGGGTTCCAGAGTGAACGCAGCAGAGTGGGCCTCGAAGTCGAAACCCACGCTTCGCCATCCCATCGCCAGTGACCATCGGACGACAGCGCTGCAAGCCAGTCCTGCCCGTCCCAATACCAGTGCCCGTCGGGCGACAGCGACCCTACGTCGAATACCACGGGACCAGGGTATGGATCCGGGAGCCCTTCGCCTACAGAGGATCTGTGGACATCGTGTCGAGACATCGCGCACCCCGAGGTACTGCAGGACCGCACCGAATCACGGGTGGCGATGCTCCTATGGATGTGAAAGCGCTCGGGCCTTGAGGTGAAGCCGGCGGCGCGCGGCTGCAGGCCGCGGCCAGGCCGCGGGAGGTTCAAAAACGCTGACAAACGGCGAAAGCTGCTGAACAGCGTTTCTGCTGGTCAGGCACCGTTCTCGGGCATCGGCGCAGGTGGCTGATCTGGGCTCGAGGGTTCTGGGGGACCGAAGGTCCCGGGTTCGAGTCCCGGCAGCCCGGACCCCGAAAGAGCCCGGTGTTGCGGGCTTGTTCGCCCCTCCCACGTTGTCAGCGGGAGGGGCGTTCACCGTCCCGAGGCCCATGAGCCTCCCAGTGCT
>JBBSBA010000108.1:0-5513 GCA_038251725.1 Actinomycetales bacterium | reverse complement strand
GCCACCACCGCTGCAGAGGTCGCCTCGTCGTCGTCGTAGCCCGTGAGCATCAGGCAGCGGATCTCCGGATAACTGGACCGGATGTCCCGGCACACGTCGATGCCGCTTCCGTCCGGCAGGCGAACATCGAGAAGCGCGAGATCCGGTCTCGTCGCCGCGATGCGCGACCGTGCCTGTGCCGCCGTCGCCGCCTCCCCCACGACCTCGATGTCGCTTTCGGCGTTGAGCAGGTCGGCGATGCCCCGTCTCACGATCTCGTGATCGTCGACGAGAAACACCCTGATCGGATCAGGCATTCGAAGCCCCTTCAACCTCGGGAAGCGGAACGGTCCAGGTGATCTGGGTTCCGTCGGAATCGGAATCGATGGCGAACGTACCACCGCGGGCGGAGGCCCTCGCCTCGAGGTTGGCGAGTCCGCTCCGGCGACCATTCTCCGACATTCCACTCCCGTCGTCCACGATCGTGAGCGTGATCAGGGAGTCGACCACCCGCAGATTCATCGAGGTGTGGGACGCCCCGGCGTGGCGCGCCGCGTTGGAGAGGCCCTCCCGGGCCACCGCGATCACGTCGTCGGTGAGGGCGCCGGTGACGACGAGGTCCACCGGTCCGGAGAATCCGACCGAGGGGGTGTGCTTGAGGGCGGAGGCCGTGTCGCTCGCGAGATCGATGAGACGGTGACGGATGCTGTCTCGGTTCTGCCCCTCCGGCGACGACAGTGCGAAGATCACCGTGCGAATCTGCGCGATGGCCGTGTCGAGATTGTTCACCGACTGCATCACCCGGTCGCTGAGCTTGCCCTGTTGCATCGATCCTGCGACGCTCTGCAGCTCCAGTCCCGTGCCGAACAGCTGCTGGATCACGTGGTCGTGCAGGTCACGGGCGATTCGTCCGCGGTCCTCGAGCACGAGCATCCGCTCCTGGGCGGACCGTGCCTTGATGATCTCGAGGGCGAGGCTGGCCTGCCCGGCGAAGTCCGCGGCCATCTCGAGGTCGGAGGCGGTGAAACGGTGCCCGCCCTCCACGCGAGAAACCAACAGCACACCCTCGGCCCGTCCTCCGGACATCAGCGGGATCGCCATGGTCGGTCCGAGGTTCCGGCTGTCGCTCAGCGACGCCTGGCCCGAGGCGCGGTCGTTGACGAGTCTCGGCTGGCCCCCCTCGAGGACGCTGCCGGCAAGCGTCGAGTTCGCGGGGAATCGCCGGCCGGCGAGTTCACGTTCGTCGAGTCCTCGCGCGACCGAGACGACGACCTCGGTCAGGTCGCTCGAGGGGACGATCACGGTCACGAGGTCGGCCTCGGAGAGGCCGACCACCTGGCTGGCGAGCGTGGCCAGCGGGTCGACCTGCTCTGTAGAGAGAATGGCCGCGGTCACCTCCGCGGAAGCCGCCGCCCAGGCCTGCCGCCGCTTGGTCTCGGCAAACAGGCGGGCGTTGTCGATCGCAATGCCGGCGGTCGCGGCGAGGGCGGTGACGAGCTGCTCGTCCTCCGGCGAGAACTCCCCACTCGCGGAGTTGGTGAGGTAGAGATTGCCGTAGACCTCGTCGCGCACGCGGACGGGAACCCCGAGGAAGCTCTCCATGGGTGGATGGTTTTGGGGAAAACCCGCCGATCGCGGGTCGGTCGCGAGGCTAGTGAGACGGATGGGGCGCGGGTCGTCGATGAGGGCACCGAGCAGCCCGTGGCCCTCGGGAAGATGGCCGATCGCCTTCGCGTCCTCTGGCGGTATACCGACGTTGATGAACTGTTCAAGTCCGCCGGAGGGGGAAATCACCCCGAGCGCGCCGTAGCTCGCTCCGACGAGGTGCACCGCGGCCTGCACGATCCGCTCCAGCACGACCGGCAGTTCGAGTCGCTCGACGACGGCCTGGTTGGCTCTCAGCAGTGCGCGAAGCCGACCCTGGATGGCGAGGACGTCGCGGGCCCGATCGACGAGGTCGCCGATCGCGCGGTCGAGCTCCCCGCGGGACAGATCGGGAAACGACAGAACGTCATCCTGCATCGCTCAACTCCTGCATCGTTCGGGCTTGCGCCGACCGATGGGAACGGAAGAGCGGGAACTGGCCGGTCGGAGCCCGATTAAGCCAGCGTACCGCGCCGAGCGGCGCGGGGCCGAAGCGGGACCTTGGACCCTTGAAGGTCGAGGCTCTGCGCGGAAACTGGGTGGAGCGATATTTCGAAAGGGTCAGCAATGCAGGAGCACCTCGTCGTCGGAGTCGACGGCACCTCTGCGGGCCGGTCGGCGATCCGCTGGGCAATCGAGCGGGCATCCCGGCTTCATCTCGACGTGGTGCTCGTGCACGTGCTCGACGATGATTGGGGGGTCGTTGGCGAGCGATCGCTCGCGGAGCTGCATCCGGAAGTGGACGACCTGGTGAGCGCCAGCCTGACCCTGGCGCACGAGGCAGCGCCCGGGGTGCAGGTGAGGGCACGCGTGATTGCCGGAGATCCGATGATCGAACTCGCCCAGGCCGGGCGGGATGCCCAGATGATTGTCGTTGGCACCCACAAGACGGGCTTCATTCACGGTCGGTCCTTCGGCTCGCGCAGCCTTCAGCTCGCCGGAATGGCCTGGGCTCCCGTGGCGGTTATCCCGGAAGCGAGCTTCGGCTCTCGCGGTGGTGTGATCGTTGGGGTGGACGATTCCGATGCCGGCCGGGCGGCGATTTCCTTCGGTGCGGCCGAGGCGTTGTCGGCCGGGCAGTCGCTCACCCTCATCCGCGGCCTCGACGACGGCAACCGGGCTGCGGCCGCGGCACGGGGCAACCCGGTTGAGAATGCCGGCGGTGCGGCCGAAACATCGGACGGCGCGGCGCTGGAGCTTGCGAGGTCGCTTGGCTACACCGGCATGATTCGCTCCCGCGTGATCGACCGACCCGCTGCGGAGGCCCTGGTCGATGCCGCCTCGGCGGCCAGCCTGCTCGTGGTGGGAAGCTCGCGACGTCGCGGCGCCCAGCTCGCCGCCCTTGGACCGGTATGTCACGACGTGCTTCTGAATATCGCCAGTCCGACGGTGATCGTGCACGGCGACCTTGCTTCTCGACTGATCGATGTGAATGAGGGAGCAACGACGGCATGAGAGCGCTCGTGGTCTATGAATCGATGTTCGGCAACACCCGCCTGATCGCGGAAGCAGTTGGCGAGGGACTTGCCACTCTCTTCCCGGTCGAGGTCGTCAACGTGAACCGGGTCGCGCAGGAACAGCCGGGGTCGGTCGACCTTCTCGTTGTGGGCGGTCCGACGCACATCCACGGGATGTCGCGCCAGGCGAGCCGCGATAGCGCACGAGGGCAGGTCACCGACAAGCTTCCTCTCGAGGCGGACGCGCCGGGCATCGGTGTTCGCGAGTGGATCGCGACGCTGCAGACTTCGGCGACGTTCTGCGCCGCGTTCGACACCCGGGTGGACATGGCGGCGTGGATCACCGGCGCGGCATCCGTGCCCATCGAACGCCTGCTGCGTCAACACGGCCTTCGCCCGGTGAGCGGCCCCGCGAGCTTTCTGGTGACCGACGAAACCCGTCTCGAAGCGGGCGAAATTGCTCGGGCACGCGCCTGGGGCGTGCAACTGGCAACCGCCGCGCTGCGGGTCGCGGAGGCGTGGGCGTAGCTGTTGGACCGTCAGGAACTCGGCTCGGCGTGAACGCTTCCGCCGTGAACGATCAGCACCGGCGAGAGTGCGTGCTGCGCGCAGGCCGAACTCACCGAACCGAGCAGCAGACCGGCGAACCCGCCGTGGCCGCGGCTGCCGACCACCAGGAGTTCGGCTTCGCGGCTCTGCTCGATGAGCACTTCCGCTGCAGCACCCTCCATGGTCGCCGTTGAGACGTTCGCGGGCACCTCGTCACCGAACACGAGGCGAAGGGCCTGGCTCACCACCGCCTCGGCCTCCTCCTCCGGCGAGGGATTCATCGTGATCGGCACGAGTCCCAGCGGGGGAAGGCCGAATCCCGCAGCGCGGTAGCGCCACGCGGCGACCACCCGCAGCGGGGCGCCCAAGGCGGATGCCATCCGCTGGGCCGTCCGCAGGGCGTCGATCGAGAAGTCCGACCCGTCGACGCCCACGACGACGGGTCGTGGTGTGCTCTCGCCGGTCGGTGTTGTGCGGACTTCGGTTGACATGAGCCCAGCGTGCGTGACCGCCCACGGCGAGTTCAGGGCCGAAGGTCCCGGCCGATCGCACGGGGCCCGAGCCTCTGCGAAGGACCTAAGTCCCGGGGCACGACGCCGCTCGCCAGAAGAATAAGGTCGAGTGGAAAACGGGAGCACATCACACATGAACGGTACGATCCTCGTCGGCGTCGATGCATCATCCGCATGCCTGGCAGCTATCCGCTGGAGCATCGAACGCGCAGCATCGACCGGAGCGGACGTCGTGCTGATGCACGTGATCGACGACGAGTGGGGGGCGATCGGCGAACAATACAGCGACGAACTCGAACCCACCGCCGCACGGCTGCTCGACGAGAAGGCGGCCTTCGCCCGAGGCATCGACGCGAGCGTGAACGTGACGACGAGGCTGGTGGTCGGCGACCCGATGGTGGAGCTCGCGGCCGCCTCCCGCGAGGTCGGCCTCGTGGCGATCGGCACCCACAAGACGGGCTACCTGCGGGGCCGATCCTTCGGCTCAGGCGCCCTGCAGCTCGCGGCGGCGTCGCACTCACCGCTTGCGGTGATCCCCGAAGCATCAAGTGGTGTGCGCCAAGGCATCGTGGTTGGGGTGGATGACTCAGCCGCAGGGCTGGCCGCCGTCGCGTTCGCCGCCGATGAGGCCAGCCGTGCGGAGAGGGAACTCGTGCTGCTTCGGGCCTGGCGGCTCCCCGGGTCCGCCGCCGTGCCCGTCGAGAAGTCCGCCGAGGAGAGGGCGCGTCATTCCGTGGCCCGGCTCGCCGACTCCGCTCTCCTTCTCGCCAGGGTCGGCCGTGCTGGGCTGAAGGTGCGCAGCCGCACCGTGCGTCGCGCCGCCGCCGAGGCGCTCGTCGACGCCGGCGCTACGGCCGAATTGTTGGTGATCGGGAGTTCCCGTCGGCACGGGGCACAGATGTCTGCCCTCGGGCCGGTCAGCCATGATGTGCTGCTCAACATCGCCGGACCGACGCTCATCGTGCACGGTGCCGACAAAGTCTCCGACCCCGACCCCGACCTCACCACCACCAGGAGTTACTAATGACCGAGCTCGCCCGCCCGACCCGGAGAACTCGGTGAACGGCATATTCAGCCCGCTTGTGCTGTCGCAATGGCAGTTCGGGCTCACGACCATCTACCATTTCCTCTTCATCCCGATCACGATCGGCATGGCCACCACAACGGCGGTGTTTCAGACGGCGTGGTACCGCACCGCGAAGGTGGAATACCTTCATCTCACGCAATTCTTCGGCAAGATCTTCCTCATCAACTTCGCCATGGGGGTGGTGACGGGGATCGTGCAGGAGTTCCAGTTCGGCATGAACTGGTCCACCTATTCGCGCTTCGTCGGGGACGTCTTCGGAGCACCGCTCGCGATGGAGGGACTGCT
>JBBSBA010000107.1:0-5722 GCA_038251725.1 Actinomycetales bacterium | reverse complement strand
GTGCACCCCCCCGGACTTGAACCGGGAACCCACTGATTAAGAGTCAGTTGCTCTGCCAATTGAGCTAGAGGTGCGGGCTTCTCCACGCGAAGGGGAGAACCAAGGGACAACATTAGCATCGCGAAAGGGCCCCCGCGAACCACTCCCCGAACCGGGCGGTCGGAGGCCCCGATCGTGGGATTATTGAGGCACTCATCCCGCTCTCGTCAAAGGAGATCCCGTGTCGTCATCGGTCAGGCTCGCAGCCGGCGAAGCCGCCCCCGCATTCACCCTCCGCGACCAGGATGGCGCATCCGTGTCGCTCGCCGATTTCGCGGGGAAGAAGGTCATCGTGTATTTCTACCCCGCCGCCTCGACGCCGGGTTGCACGACCGAGGCCTGCGACTTCCGCGACAACATCAACTCCCTCAGGTCCTCCGGCTATCAGGTGCTCGGCATCTCGAAGGACGAGGCACCCGCCCTCAAGAAATTCCAGACCGAACAGGGGCTCAACTTCCCGCTGCTGAGCGACCCCGATCTCGCCGTGCACCACGCCTTTGGCGCCTACGGCGAGAAGTCGCTGTACGGCAAGACGGTGACCGGCACCATCCGTTCGACCTTCGCCGTCGACGAGGCCGGCACCGTGGTGCTCCCGCTCTACAACGTAAAGGCGACCGGTCACGTCGCATCGCTGCGCAAGAAGCTCGGTATCGACGCCTAAGCGTCCCGGCCAACACCGCTGTCATCATCGGGCTCGTCGCGACGTCTCGTCGCCTCGACCACCGGGGGCGTGAACAGAAGCACGATCACGAGCAACGCCGGGACGATCAGCCACCATCCGATGTCCGGGCGTGAGAACGCGCCCTGAAAGCTGCCGATGCCCACGGCGATCTGCATTACCTGCCAGGTGATCGCTCCGCCCCTGATCCACGACCGGCCGCGCAACGTGTGCGCGGCCATGACGCCGAGCCAGACGGCCGCGAGAACGACGAGCACGAGGATGGCGACGGCGCTGGCAAACGAGTCAGGGCGGGCCACCAGTAGCTCCACCACGAGGTAACAGGATGCGGCCACCAGGGCCGCACATTCGAGCGCCAGCATGGCCGCCAGAAGCACTAGCAGCGCCGGGCGGCGGGTCGCTCTCGGTTCACTCATAGCTGTGGAACCTCTTCCGACTATTGATTTGCTACAACCAATATGAGATTCTATGTGAGGTCGATTTGCACTCACAGGGCCGTGAGCAACCACCGAAATCCCCAAATCTTCATCCCAATGCATGGTCATTTGATCACTGCTCAGGGCTCTACGGCCCTGCGTTCGCAACAAAAGGAGCACCCTCAGATGGATTGGCGCGACAAAGCCGCTTGCCTCACGGCCGACCCCGAACTCTTCTTCCCCGTCGGGAACACCGGTCCGGCTGTGGACCAGATCGAAAAGGCGAAAGCCGTCTGTGGCCGTTGCAGCGTCACAGAGATGTGCCTTCAGTACGCTCTCGAGACCAGCCAGGATTCTGGCGTCTGGGGCGGACTCAGCGAAGACGAGCGCCGCGCCCTCAAGCGCCGCGCCGCACGCGCCCGCCGCGCCTCCTAGACTCGCCGCACCACAACTCGCCGCGCTCAGGACTTAGTGAGCCAGGCGAGCGGAATCTCGATCGTCACTTCCGTGCCGCTGCCCACCATGGTGTGCCAGTCGATCGTTCCCCCCAGCTCACCCTGGATGAGAGTGCGCACGATCTGGGTTCCGAGACCGGATCCCACCTTGCCCTCGGGGAGCCCTCCGCCGGTGTCACGAACCTGAACGCTCAGCGTCTCCTCGGTGCGTTCGGCGATGATCCCTACACTTCCTTCGCGCCCGGCCAGTCCGTGTTCCACCGCGTTCGTCACCAGTTCGGTGAGCGCGAGCGAAAGGGGCGTCGCGTATTCGCTCGGCAGCACCCCAAAGCTTCCGGTGAACGTCGGATGCACCTTCGTGTTGTTCGTCGACGCGACCTCGGCGATCAGCTTGAGCACGCGATCGAAAACGACATCGAAGTCGACGTTCTGGTTGAGCCCTTCGCTGAGCGTGTCATGCACGACCGCGATCGCCGCGACCCGGCGCATCGCCTGATTGAGCGAGTCGCGAGCCTCATCGGAATGTGAGCGCCGGGCCTGAATCCTCAACAGCGACGCGACCGTCTGCAGATTGTTCTTCACCCGGTGGTGGATCTCCCGGATGGTCGCGTCCTTGGTGATCAGCTCACGCTCCTGGTGACGGAGTTCCGTGACATCACGGCAGAGCACGATCGCACCGACCCGTTCGCCGCGATTGCGGATCGGGATCGCCCGCAACGAAACCGTCACACCCTTCGCCTCGATATCGGTGCGCCACGGCGCCCGTCCGGTGACCACGAGCGGCAGTGATTCATCGACCATGAGCTTTCCGCTCAGAAGCGAGGTCGTCACCTCGGCGAGCGATTCGGCCTCAAGCTCCCCGGCGAATCCCATGTGATTGAAGGCGGAGAGGCCGTTCGGGCTGGCGAAGGTGACGATGCCGTCGACATCCAACCGGAGCAGGCCATCGGATGCCCGGGGTGCGCCGCGCCGGGGACCGGTGGGTGCGCCGAGGTCGGGAAAATCGCCCGCGCAGATCATGGCGAACAGGTCGTTGGCGCACTCGTTGAAGGTGAGCTCCTGCCGACTGGGGGTGCGCGCCTCGCTCAGGTTGGTGTGCCGGGTGATGATGGCGATCGGATGCTGCGTGGCCTGCGAACCGGTCGCCGAGAGCCGGCGGAGCACGGGCACCGCTCGCACCCGAGTCGGGGTCTCCTCGTACCAGTCCGGTGCGGCTGAGTCCACGATCTGGGCGGATCTGAAGGCCTCGCTGACCTGGCCCTTCCACTCCGGCTTGATCGCCTGGCCGACGAAGTCCCGATAGAACAGCGTCGCGGAGCTCGACGGTCGCGCGTGCGCGACGGCCACGAAGTCGTCATCCCTGGTCGGCACCCACAGCACGATGTCCGCGAACGCGAGGTCCGCCAGCAGTTGCCAGTCCCCCACCAGGAGGTGAAGCCACTCGACGTCGGCTTCCGAGGAACGGCCCTGCGCGAGTACGAGGTCTGAGAGGGTAGACACCCTGACTAGCCTAGGGCCGAAAGTCGCGCGCCCCGTCGGGACCTTCGACTGTTATGCCCGCTCCCAGTGGCAGCCAAGATTTCGTCATGAACCAACGGACGGCACACGCCTCCCGTCCGCTCATCGTGCTGGTCTGTGTTGTCGCGGCAATTGTCGTCGTCGCCCTCGTGGTGGTGCTTTCTCGCGGCACCCCCCGGCTTCTCGACGGATCGACCCCGGCGGGCGTCGTGCAGCGTTACTCCGCGGCCGTCATCGCCGGAGATGAGATCACCGCGAAGACATACCTCTCCTCGTCAGTAACAGCCAGTTGCGACCGGTCCGGGGTCACCGTGCCCGACAACATCCGGGTCACTCTCGTCTCGACGACAGAACGCGCGGAATCGGCCGACGTGAAAGTTTCCATCACGCTGTCGTATGAAAACGGTCCATTCGGGGTCTCAGAGGACTCATTCGAGGCAGCCTTCGACCTGGTCAAGGAGGACGGCATGTGGCGAATCGATTCGGCCCCTGGCATGTTGGCGGTTTGCGCGAACACCGGGGTGATGAAGTGACCGCCACACTCTCGCCGGAGGGCACAACCGTCGGCGGCGCCCAGCAGGCCGTGCGCCGGGTGATCATGTTCGTGCTGCTCTTCGCCACGACGGTCATTGCGGCCAACGGCATCGGCGGCCTGCTCGGGCGCCTCTTCGACCTCGGCAATCCCACGCTCGCCGCCAACGATGCCACCTCCCTCGCCGTCTGGCTCGCGTTCACCTTCGTGGGCGGTCCCTTCGCCTTCCTCTTCTGGTGGTTGAGTTGGCGTCGCCTCGGCGAAACCGCCGAACGCGGCTCCTCCGTGTGGGGACTGTACCTCGCCGGCATGTCGACCGTGGCGCTGATCGTCGCTGCGACCAGCATGTTGCAGACGGCGGCATCCCTCATCGGCGGCGACTGGCAGCCACAGTCGCTCGGAACCGGCGTCGCATGGGCCGGCGTGTGGGTGTGGCACCGCTGGATGTCGGCGCGGAGGGCCAAGAGTCCGACCCAATTCACGAGCGTCACCCCCGTCATCGGGTCCTTCTTCGGACTGGTCGTCGGTGTGGGTGCAACGGTCACCGCGGTCGGTCTCCTTCTCGACACGGTCGTGCGCGGTTTCTCCGGAGTCGTGGAGGTCGGGGAGCCGTGGTGGCGTTCCACCCTCCAGGCCCTCGTCTGGGCTGCCGGAGGCGCCGTGGTCTGGTGGTGGCACTGGGCGCACGATGGTGCGCGCGCTCGCACTTCCGCGCTGGCGGCCGTCGTCCTGGTCGTCACCACCGGCTTCGGCGCGGTGCTGCTGGCTCTCGGAGGAATCGCGACGGCGCTCTTCATGCTGTTGCGCGTCGTATTCGACCACTCCCAATCCGCCAGCGTCGTGCTCGACCGCTTCGGCACCGCCGTCGCAGCCGCGGCCGTCGGCGGGATCGTCTGGGCGTACTTCCGCGGCCGGATGAGGTCCGCCGCCGAGTCGACACGATCGGCGAACCGGCTCGTCACGGCGGGGGTCACGCTCGCGGCCTCGGCTTCCGGCATCGGGGTGATCGTGAATTCGATCCTCGCGGCCTTCGGAACCCCTCTCGCGGAATCCGGTACGCTCACGCTCCTGCTCGGGGGCATCAGCGCCCTGGTCGTCGGCGCGCCACCGTGGTGGCTCGTCTGGCGGCCGGCCAGCCGGCTCTCCACGACGGAGAGCGGAGCGCCCGCGCGCCGGATCTATCTCATCGCCGTATTCGGCGCGAGCGCAGTCGTGGCCCTCATCACACTCCTCGTGATCGGATTCCGCATCTTCGAGTTCACCCTCGACAGCGTCACTGGGCAGAGTCTCCTCGACCGGCTGCGCGCTCCCCTCGGTCTCCTGATCGCGACCGGACTCGCCGCCGGGTACCACTTCACCGTGTGGAGGCTGGATCGAGCGGCCGCGCCACCGACGCCGCATGGGGCGCATCGAATCGGCCGCGTGTTCCTCGTGACGGGATCGGATCCGGAGCCGCTGCGCATCGCTATCGAGCAGGCCACGGGAGCTGCCGTCACCGTGTGGGCGCGGATGGAGCACGACACGTCGGGACCGACCACGGAGCGCGTGGTTCACGCGCTCGAGCTGACCACGGGCAGGCGGGTACTCGTGCTCGCCGGTCCCGGCGAGCGGCTCGAGGTCACTCCGCTTCGGGATTGATGCGGGGCAGCCCCCGGCGCCAGCCCCCTCATTCGACCCGCGCTCGAGAACATCCCCGTGCCGGTCCGGCGCAGTGAGAGAATGAGCCGACGCGTGGACCGCCACGCCGGTTCTGAGGAGCAGCCATGGCATCGAAGGGCAAGAAGAAGTCCGACTCCAAGTCGAAGAAATCCGACTCGAAGAAGAAGACCGACTCGAACCCGAAGAAGCCCGACTCGAAGTCGGCACTGCGCACGGCACCCTCCGCCGAACCCGTCAAGAAGCCGAAGTCCGGCTCCCCCACTGGCGTGGTGACCGCCAAAAAGGGTCGCGTCTCGGGTCTGGTGTAAAAGCACAGGCGTAGGTTGTTGCTCTTGCCTACGAAAGTTCGAGCGAAAGGGAACCTACGCCTGTGTCTATACGAGTATCGCCGACGGAGCATGTCCGTGGCCAGATTGATGAGTTG
>JBBSBA010000106.1:0-6124 GCA_038251725.1 Actinomycetales bacterium | reverse complement strand
TCGTTTAGTATCTTGAGCATGAATTCAACCACCGACGAGCGGGATCTCACCGCCCGGGCAAACATTCGCAATGCCGCACTGCGCCTGTTCGCCGAGCGCGGGCATGATGCGGTGACGGTGCGCGAGATCGCCACCGCCGCGGGCGTGTCGCCGGGCCTGGTGCTCCACCACTTCGGGAGCAAGGAAGGCCTGCGGGGCGCCGTGGACGCCCACGCGGCCGAGGCCTTCGACGCGATCTTCGCCGAGCTCGGCGGTCAGGAGCTCGCCGAGATGCTCGCCAGCGGTGCGGCCACCACGTCGGTGGCCGAGGCCTTCGTGCGGGTATTCCCACCCGGATCCCCGCTGCCGGGATACCTGCGCCGACTGCTGCTCACCAATGACCCGGCCGGGGCGGCACTGTTCGGCCGCTGGTACGCCACCACCCGACGCGTGTTGGATGCCATGGTTGAGAGCGGGGCCGCCGCGCCCACCGAGGATCTGGCCGTCCGAGCGGCGTTCCTGCTGGTCAACGACCTCGCCGTGATCCTGCTGCGCAACCAGATCGCCAGCGCCATCGGCGACGACCCGCTGACACCCGCCGGCCTCGACCGGTGGGCCAGAGACGTCACCGCCGTCTACACCGGGGGCGCATTCGCGACCCCGGTGAAGGAGTAGCCGTCATGACCGACACCCACCCCGTGATCCACACCGAGGGACTCACCAAGGTCTTCGGCAACGTCCGGGCCCTCGACGGCCTCGACCTCACCGTGCACCCGGGAGAGGTGCACGGCTTCCTCGGTCCCAACGGCTCCGGCAAGTCCACGACGATCCGGGTTCTGCTCGGGCTCATGAAGGCCACCTCGGGCCACGCCGAGCTGTTCGGCGGCGACCCGTGGCACGACGCTCCGCGCCTGCACCGCCGACTGGCCTACGTCGCCGGCGACGTCGCCCTCTGGCCGGCGCTGACGGGCGGCCAGTGCCTCGACATCCTGGGCGCCACCCAGGGCGGAGTCGACGAGCGGCGACGGGCGGACCTCGTCGAGCGTTTCGAACTCGACCCCAGCAAGCGCGTTCGCGACTACTCCAAGGGCAACCGGCAGAAGGTGGCACTGATCGCCGCCCTGGCCGCTGACGCGGAACTGTTGGTGCTCGACGAGCCGACCTCGGGTCTCGACCCGCTCATGGAACAGGCCTTCCAGCAGTGTGTCCGCGACCGGCGCGAGGACGGCGTTACCGTGCTGTTGTCCAGTCACATCATGGGCGAGGTCGAGGCGCTTGCCGACCGGGTGAGCATCATCCGTCGGGGCCGCACCGTCACCAGCGGCACCTTGGCCGACCTGCGCAGCCGCACCCGGAGCGCCGTCCACGCCGTCACCGCGCGCGATCCTGATGGGCTGGCCGACGCCGACGGGGTGGCGGACCACCAAAACGAGCGACTCGACGGACACGTGGACTCCCGGTTCACCATCGACCCCGACCACCTCGACGCCGTCATCGGCCGGCTCCACGCGGCGGGCATCCACACGCTCACGGTCACGCCCCCCAGTCTTGACGCGCTGTTCCTGCGGAACTACGGACCGACGCTTGACCCGGACGAAGCGGCCGCAGACGAGAGTCTCGCGGAGGCCTCCCCGTGAACTCCCGACATCGCGGCACCCCGGATCCCCCCAACGGTCTGAGCATCATGCTGCGCATCGTCGGGCGCATTCAGCGGCGCAGTGCGCTGATGTGGATGCTCGTGCTTGGCGCGACCATGATCGGCACCGCCGCAAGCATCGCCGCGCTCTACGACACCCCCGCCAAGATCCACACCTACGCCGAGGCCGTCACCTCGGGCAACGCCCTGGTCGCAATCAACGGCAAGGTGGAGGGCATCGACTCTCTCGGAGGCGTCATCCAGGACGAGTTCGGGTTCATGGCCGCCATCCTGCTGCCGCTGCTTGGCATCGCCCTGGTGGCGCGGGCGACCCGCCGCGAGGAGGAGTCCGGCCGGCTCGAGCTGCTTCTCGGCGGCCGCATCGCCCGCCACGAACCCACGTTGGCCGCGCTCCTCGTGGCCACCGCTACCATTTCCGCGACCGGGGTGCTGTTCGCCGTCGGGTTGGCCGTCTCCGGTGTCCCGCTCGCAGGGTCGATCCTCTACGCACTCTCCCTTGGCGCACTGGCCTTCGTCTTCGCCGGGCTCGCGGCCCTGCTGGCGCAGCTCACCCCGCACTCCAGGGGGGTCTACACCTGGAGCCTGATCGTCCTGGCGGCTTCATACGTCCTGCGAGGCGTCGGCGACGTGACCAAGACCTGGGTGACCTGGCTCTCTCCGCTCGGCTGGGCGGAGAAGGCTGCGCCGTTCGGGGACCAACGATGGTGGGCCCTGACAATACCACTCGCGGTCGGCCTCGCCCTGAGTGGCGCGGCGCTGCGGCTGGCCGCCCGGCGCGACCTGGGTAGCGCGCTGGTCCGAAGTGGCGCCGGCCCCGAGCGCGCTGCTCCGCTGCTGCGCAACCCGATCGGGCTCGCCGTCTGGATCCACCGGCCCGCCACCCTCGGCTGGCTCGCCGGGGGCGCGCTGCTCACCGGGATGATGGGAGCCCTCTCTCAACAACTCCTCGACGCGATGGCCGGCAACCCCGCTCTCGCCGCGGCCATCGGCATCGCCAACGGTCGGCCCCTCGACGGGTTCGTCGCAGTCACCCAGCTCTATCTGGCCGTCATTGCGACCGGCTACGTCGTCCAGGCCATCGGAACACTGCGGGCCGAGGAGGCCGATGGCCGGCTGGAGACGCGGCTTTCCGGCACGTTGTCCCGGTCCCGCTGGCTCGCTTCGCACGCGCTGGTGGTATTGGGTGGCCTCATCACGATCGTGCTCGGCGCGTCGCTCGTCCTTGGCCTCGCGACCGCACTGTCGGTCGGCGACATGGCAGAGCTCGGCCCCACTCTGAGTTCCGGACTTGCCTACCTTCCGGCCGAGCTCGTGCTCGCCGGGCTGGCGCTGGCGGTCTACGGCCTACGCCCTCGGTTGTTCGGGATCGCCTGGGCCGGCTATGCCGTGATGACGTTAATCGCGTTCCTCGGCCCCGGCCTGAAGTTCCGCCAGTGGGTGCTCGACATCGCGCCGACCACGCACGTGGGCAACCCCCCGGCGGGCACGATCCAGACCGGCGCACTCACGATGATGACCGCCATCGCCGTGATCCTCATAGCGATCGGCTTCGCCGCCTTCCGCCGGCGCGGAGTCCCCCAGGGTTAGTCTCCCGAGACGCGCAGGAGCAAGCGGACGGGCTGCGGGCCGTCCTCGACAGGTCCCGACATTCCTTCGGTACCCTCATCGTGTGCCGAGTTCTCGTGTGAGCGCGAAGAAGCGATTCGCTGTCACATTGTCCGCAGCAGTCATCGCGCTGATGTGCGGGTGCGTCGGCAATCCGGATGCGACGGGCCACTCGGGGGTGGTCACCGACTACGTCCTGGCCTCGCCGACCTGCCCCGTGCAGCGCGTTGGTCCGGAGTGCCCGCCACGCCCGGTCTCCGGTGCCGCGGTAGTCGCGATCGATGGCACCGTTATCCGAGCTTCGACGCGTACCAACAGTGCCGGCAGTTTCCGGCTCACACTTCCTGATGGTCGCTATGTGATCACGGCGACAACCGTCGGCGGGTACCCGTCGACGGTCACCAAGAATGTGAACGTCTCGGGCGCCACCGTTCGCATCACTCTGATTCTCGATAGCGGAATCCGCTGATATTGCCGAGGGAGCCGGTGGGGCGACCGATCCGATCATTGCGCTGCGGCCATGGAACAGTGATCGCGACCAGGCTGCTGACGATTAGTCCCACCCCCGCCCATCCAAGGGCCGGGAGTTGTTCTCCCACGATCAGGACGGCGAGGAGGGCCGCGACGACGGGCTCGACAAGGGTCAGGACGATCGCTGTGCTGGCGCGCACCCGGGCGAGTCCCATTCCGAAGAGGACGTAGCCGGCGAACATCGGCACGACAGCCAGGTAGATCCCCACGGATGCGTTAGACCACGACGACAGGAGGGGGGAGCCCGTGACTAACGCGATGGGCACGAGCAGCACCCCGGCAAGGCCAAAAATGGAGCCCATTACGGGACGAGCCGGCACGCCGGACGCGATGACGCGGTGCGCGGCCCACGAATACAGGGCGTAGGTGAGCCCAGCGAGCAGGCCGAGACCAATACCCAGCTCAGAGTCGAAGGCGCCTCTTGCTGCGGAAGCCCCCGACTCGGCAACGCAGAGCAAGGTAGCGCCGGCAATTCCCAGGACGGCACCGGCCGCCCATCGGCGAGTAAGGCGATGCCGGTCGGCTACGCGTTCGATGATGGACGCGAAGAGGGGCGCTGAGCCGATGGAGACGACGGTTCCCACGGCAACGCCAGCGAGGTGCATGGATGAGTAAAAAGCCAGCGGGTAGATGGTCACAGCGATCGCACCAAGAGCCACAATCCTCCACCGTTCTCGCAGACCGCGGCCGTTGTATCGGATTGACCGCAGGGCAATCAGAGCCTGCAACAGCCCTCCGAATCCCATGGCCGTCGCGCCGATGGCGATCGGGCTGACTTCGGGAGCGAATGTTGCTGCCGTCCCTGTGGTCCCCCACAGAATCGACGCGGCCAGGACCAAGACCACGCCCGAGCGGTGAGCGGGCGAATGCTTCACAGTGCGTCGACCAGATCGAGAGCGAGCCGTTTGGCCTCCTCGAGTCTGCGGCCATCACCGGCGAGACCCGCGAGGGCCATGGAGCCTTCCAGAAGGAACGCGAGATGGAGCGCAAGAGAGTTGACCCGGTCGCTGTCGACAAGGGCAGCCAGATGGGAGCGAAGGATATTCTCGACCTCGTCCTTGTGACGTCGAACGAGTGCCCGGCCGACATGCCCGGCGGGAAGCTCGGCGGCCGCATTGAGAAGTCCGCAGCCGCGGAATCCGTTCTCGTACGCCAGTTCGGCATGGTCAAGGTACGCATCGAAAACAGCGCCTATGAGTGCCCTGCCGCCCGATACTGCTTTCGCTCGATCGGCGTAGAGCCCCAACCATTCCTGGTGCCGGGCGTGAAGGTACGCCTCGACGAGGTCCGCTTTGGAATCGAAGTTGTTGTAGAGGCTCATCTTGGCGACACCGGCGTCCGCGGTGATGGTGTCGATACCCGTCGCGGCGATCCCATCCGCGTAGAAACGGCGAGCCGCCGCGTCCAAGAGGCGCCCACGCGCTGAGCCTCGCCGTCGGTGCGGACCTGAATCGGGCATCACCATACGGCTCCTAAATAGGTAGATCTACCCATATTAGGTTGATCGTCGCCAGAAACGGAACCGTCAACTACGCGAACCCAGAGGCCCGACGGCCAGCGCGACAGATCTGGGCTCATCCACCCAGCGACGAAGCGCGCCGATGCTGCGTCATGCGGGGAACCTCGCAGGCGGAGATGCTTATGGTGTCGTGTGCGACGCCCCAACTTTCCCGACCCACGCCAACCCGACCAGG
The DNA here is from genome assembly GCA_038251725.1 of Actinomycetales bacterium. GTDB lineage: Bacteria > Actinomycetota > Actinomycetes > Actinomycetales > Microbacteriaceae > Lacisediminihabitans. Next base: position 658 of record JBBSBA010000106.1, on the reverse strand, counting down.
ATGCCCGCCGCACCCCGGCACGGGTATCCGTCCACGAGGCGCGCCCACACCGGAGCGCGCGGCGCGTCATCGGCTTGACCGCCTTCACACTCGCCATCGTGCTCGTCGCCGTCGGCGGCTACGCCGTCTACACCTACCTGAACTTCACCGCTGGCATCACCCACGTCACTGCGATCGTGAAATCGGACCAGCCGAAGAACCGGATCGACGGTTCCGCGCGGAACATCCTCCTGGTGGGCGACGACCACCGGCCCGCGGGCGCGTCGGCGCAGGAGCTTGCTCAGCTCGGAACCACGCAGGACGGCGGCAGCAACAACACCGACACGATGATGATCCTGCACCTACCGGACAGCGGAAGGCCCGCCACGCTCATTTCGCTGCCGAGGGACTCTTGGGTCAACATCCCCGGCTACGGCATGAACAAGCTCAACGCGGCATTTGCGCTCGGGATGCTGCACGGCGGCTCCACGGGCGGTGCCCGGTTGCTGATTCAGACGGTGCAGAACCTCACGGGACTCACGATCGACCACTATGTGCGGATCTCGCTGCTCGGCTTCTACGACATCGCGACTGCGCTCGGCCCGATCCCGGTGTGCCTGAATCATGCCGTGAACGATCCGTATTCCGGTGCGAACTTCCCCGCCGGGGTATCGACCCT
>JBBSBA010000105.1:0-6327 GCA_038251725.1 Actinomycetales bacterium | reverse complement strand
TGTCGACGTCACCGTGTTCCTCATGGGCGATGGCGTCACCGCCGCAATGGCAGGGCAGAAGACCCCGGACGGCTACTACAAGCTCGACCGGATGCTCGGTACCGTCACGCGCAGCGGCGGCCAGATCCTATGCTGCGGCACCTGCATGGACGCCCGTGGCATCACCGAGGCGATGCTCATGGACGGCTCGCGTCGATCCACGATGGAAGAACTCGCCGACCACACGCTCGCTGCCGAGAAGGTCCTCGTCTTCTGACCCGTCAGCCACCCCGCCTCACCCAACGCGCGTCTTATCAGGAGAAGAACTCATGAGCCCCAACAACATTGACCTCGAAGTCCTCGCCAGCGTCCTCCACGAAGGCCAGCAGGATCCCTCCACCCTCAAATTGCACAAGCGCGTCGAAGGCGCCTGGAACTTCACCCCCGGAGGACCCGCGTTCACGGCAACCATGACCCACGGCACACAGGAGTCGACACTGCACGTCGACGTCGCCCCCAAGTTCGGCGGCGCCGGACTTGCCCCGGACCCACTGCAGTACATGCTGTTCGGCCTCGGTTCGTGCTACGCGGCCACAGTCGTCACCATCGCAGCGCTCGAAGGTGTCGAGATCACTGACCTGCAGGTAATCGCAGAAAGCGACGCTGACGTTTCCCGCGTCTACGACATCACCGAGAACCCGCTCATGGAACGAGTCTCCGTCACCCTGAAGATGACCGCCGACGTCGACGACGACACGTTGAACCGGTGGCAGCAGACTGCCCGGGACAAGTGCCCCTTCGCCTACACGATCATGAACGCAGTTCCGCTGGAGACTCACGTCGAACGAGCGTGAAGACAGTCAGATTCGATTGGACTGTCGCCGCCGACAACGTGGCTCCTCCTCGAGGAGGAAGGTGTCGCAGTAGCTTGTTTTCCGGGCTCGCAGGCGGCGGGCTGCGCATGAATCGTGCAGTTCAGGTGGCAAGAAATAAGGAGCGAGGCATTCACGCGGAAATTCTGCACATAGTCGATTGCCCCAGCTGGGGAGAAGCCGGTCGTCGCCTCCGAGCAGCGTTGGACTGGACCGGCCATCAGGACACCGTGATCACATTCACGATAGTCATGTCACACGCCGCGGCGACAAAGGTACCGTTCGCGGGCTCTCCGACCATCCTCATCGACGGAACCGACTTATTCCCGTCTGATGGGCGCACCAGCGGTCTCGCGTGCCGGGTTTACATGACACCCGCAGGCTTCGCCGGTCAGCCGGCGCAGGAACAACTCCAGAAGGCCCTGACTTCGCGCGGATGAGTGCGTCGAGGAACGATCGTTCCAATACAGGTACGCACCCCTTTGGTATCTCTGCCGGTGGGAGATCCCTCGGTCACGCAATATGTGATTCGGCTGTTGTCAGTTTGTGGTGATGATTCCCATCATCCCGCCGTCTTCGTGGTCGAGGATGTGGCAGTGATAGACGGTCTTACCGGTGAAGTCCTCGAACGGGATACGCACGCGAACACTGCTGCGAGCGGGGACGTTAACGACGTCTTGCCACAGGATCCGGTTGGCGGTAACGCCGTTTTGCTCGACGATTTGCATGGGCCAGACATGGAGGTGCACCGGGTGATCCATCGGACTGGTGTTGGTCAGTGTCCACTCTTCGACGGTTCCACCCTGGACGATCGTGTCGATCCTCGCCGGGTCGAACTCCTTGCCGTCGATCGTGAACCCCATCATGCTGCTTCCCGACCCCATGCCCATCCCGCCGGAACCCATCCCCATCGCGAAGGTCAGCTCGCGCCGACCATCAACAGTTGAGGTCCTCAGGTCTCGCGGTGACGGCTGTGCCGGCACCCGGGCAAGTGGGGCAGCCGGTGCGCCGGCAACAGCAAAGGTGGCCAGGTTCACCGGGCCAGAGGAAGTGACTGATCCGCTCATCATTCCCATCGCTGTTCCCCGGTCAACCGGCAGGGTCTGAAGAGTTGCCGTCCCGTTGACTGCGGTGACAAGAAGATCGGCGCGGTTTCCGGGGGCGAGGGTGACTTCCGTCACGTCCTGCGGCTGAGGGAATCGACCGGAGTCGATGCCCAAGAGTTGAAGTTGTTGACCGTCGAGCGTGAGCTTCAAATACCGGGATGAACACGCATTGACGATCCGCCACCGTTCACGCTCGCCGGGTCGAGACATCAGCTGCGGTGACGCCTGACCGTTGACGAGCATCAGACTTCCTTCCCGTCCAATCACGCGATCCATCGCGGATGCTGCCGGGATCGCCCCGGATCCGTCCAGGGTGATGTCAGAGATGACAAGAACGCGTTCCCGGCCAACCGGGATCGGAATGGGGTCTTCGACGATGATCGCGCCGTACAGCCCACCAAACACCTGGGTGGCGACCATGCCGTGATGATGTGGGTGGTACCAGTACACGCCAGGCGGGTGATCCTTCGGCAGAAGATACTCGTAGTCGAACGAGGATCCCGGATCGATTGAGACGAACACGTTGTCGCTATTGCCGTTCGGCGAAACGTGTAACCCGTGAACATGGAGGTTGGTCGGGTCCTTCAGCCGGTTCTCCAGGGACACGTTCACCCGATCCCCCGGGCGCAGCATCAACGTGGGACCGGGCAGCCCCCCGTTGTAGGTGAGCGCGGTTGCGCCGCGCCCCGCGATCCGTGTGGGGCCTTCCGCCGCCGTCAATGTCACCTTCAGCGCCCCATTCACACTTCGCAGGGCTTTCGGCTCGGTTAGCTGCTGGGCAGTCGAGGGAACGAATCCGGAATTCGCACTCCAGACGAGCCCGGCACCGCCGGCCAAAAGGCTGGCCGTTCCCAGACCACCGAGGATCAGGGCGTTTCGCCGAGAGATGGGTTCCATCAGGTTCCCTCACCCAAGACACGGATGCGGTCCCGGTATTCTTCCGTCGTGAGGTCCCCTCGCGCATAGCGTTCATCGAGAAGTTGACGGGCAGTACTGGGCCCGCGCGGATCAGGTGTACCCCCTGCGCCGCCGGCGTCTCGCTTCGACCCGGCCCCGATGACGCGCACCAGAACGATCCCTAGCAGCACAACTCCGATGAGAATGAGGCCCCCAAACAGCCAACCGCTACCCTGCCCTATCCCGTTCATCATGATCCGTGAACCTTTCCGCGATCGCGCCGGTGGGCGTCCGTCACGTCCATTTCCGGCGAAGCCAGGGTTGGCGTGCTAGCCGGATGAGCGACAGTCGTGCGTCTGCCAAAACACGCGATGCGTCCCGTGTCCGGGTTGTGGCGTGACATCCGCTGCACCGAGGGCAGAGACGTTGGCCGTTGTGAACGCTCAGAGATCGTCGACCTGTTGCCCGTCGGTGATACACCCATCACGCACACCGGCGGAGAACACGCAGCCGTTTTTGGTAGTCCTTCAAACTCAGCTCGCCTCGGGCATACATCTCCTCGAGGACCTGCCGTGAATTGATCGATCCATCGGGGCCTTGGCGGCGATCTTCGCCGCGCCCTAGGTCGCCCCGCCCAGCCCTGCGTCCGCCGATTCGCACCGCCAGAATGGTGAGCAGCACGACCCCCAGCGCCACCAGCAAGCCTGCGGGCCACGTTCCGTTGATTGAGAATCCCTGGATCACGATTGATCTTCCCTTCGGTCGTTCTCTTCGCGGACGGCCCGTCTCCCGTCAACACGCGCGGGAACTCGTCGGGCCAACTCCGTGTCGTGCCGTTCGGATGGGTAGCAGCTACCAGGCAGGTGCACGGGTGGCTTCCCCCGAGCGTCTATCCATAACCAAGTATACCCCCAGGGGTATCTGTGGAGACTGAGGCTCGGCCTCCGAGCAGGGATCGTGAACAATGGGGTGCGAGTAACTCCCCGGACGCTCCCTGCTGGAGCCACTGCGACCGTGTTCCCGGCCACCCCGCTGTTTTGGTTTCGTCGGTCAAGCGACATAGGAGAAGACGCCCATCATTCCGCGTGCCGCGTGGTAGGCGTTGTGACAGTGCGTGAGCCACTGCCCGGGATTGTCGGCGTCGAATTCGAAGGTGACTCGCTGCTTCGGGCGCACGATGACCGTGTCTTTACGGGCCCCGCCGTTGGCCAGTTGGAAGCTGTGCCCGTGCAGGTGGAGGGGATGCCACATGGTGGTCGAGTTTGTGACAACCACTCGTACTCGTTCACCGGTCCGCACCTCAAACGCTCCGTCAAATGGATTCTTCATATCGAAGGATCGTCCGTTGATGCCCCAGCTGTACTTCGCCATCGATCCGGTGAGGTTCACCTGATGTGTGCGGTCCACTGCGGTCTCGGGAAGGAGGACCGACGCGTCGGCCTTCAGCCGACCGCCGTCGGTGACGACCCCGGTCAACTGCGTGGGCAGAGCGGACAGGGGCGGCATGGAAGCCGGGCCGGTTGAGATGTAGCCGACAGCGTTGCCTGCCTTGCCCTCCGGCAATGACAGCAGCGCAGATGTTCCCTCCTTCACGGTGACGAGTGCGTCGATTCGTTCGCCCATGCCCAGGACTACGGCATCAACACTTTCCGGTGTGGTCGGAAAGCCGTCCGCGTGAGTCAGAAGCATTTGTTGCCCGGGGATGCCGATCCGGTAGGCGGTATCCGCGGCCGCGTTGATGATTCTCAAACGGATGCGGTCCCCGGGCTTGGCTGCAAAGGTTTCCGGTTCGCTGGTGGAGCGTCCGTTCATGAGGTGGACGGGTATCTTCACATCGCCCGCATCGCCCCCGAGGTAAGCGCTCGTCGAATTCATGAGGAGGGGCGACGAACTGTCGATTTTCATCCCCGACATTCCCATGCCCGCCGACAGCGCGGCGAGAACACTGTCGGGCGTTCCGCCGAAACCGTCGAGCCAATCGTCGAGCACCACGACCCACTCCCGGTCGTAGGAGAGAGGCTCTTGGGGGTCGTCGATGACGAGTGCCCCAAAGAGGCCGCGGGCTCGTTGCATTTCGACGTGCGAGTGGTACCAGTAGGTGCCCGGGGTGGCCGTCCGAAACTCATACGCGAATTCCGCACCGGGCTTGACCGCCTGCTGGGTCAACCCGGGAACACCATCGGCAGCATTCTGAAGAGCCACCCCATGCCAGTGGATACTCGTCGCCTCAGTCAACGAGTTTGTGACCGAGACTTTCAGTTTGTCGCCGGCCGTCGCACGGAGGGTCGGGGTGACGAGTGCCCCGTTGTATCCCCATGTTGAAATCGATATCCCGGCAACCGAGGTCATGAATTGTGCAGCGACCAGTTGCGCCGCGGTGGTGTTTCCGTTCCAGTGACGTCGTGTTTCGCGCTTGGCGACGAGGGGATCCGTTGACAATATTCGGTGGCTACCCGAGGCGGGCGACGAACATGACGCAAGGGTCGACGCTGCGACAGTTGCCGCGGCGGCCGCCAGAAAAGTTCGTCGTGCAATAAACGTGGGCATAGTAGATATCTCTCGTAGGTAGTGCTGATGAGGCGGACCCGGAGGCGTGAGCGTCAGATCCGATGGTGAGTTTGGGCGTTTATTCCCGAGTGATTCCGTGGTTTTGCATGAACGCGAGCGGTTCATTGGCGACTCCACCGGATCGGGGCTGAGATGTTCGAGAGGTCACTGGTATCCGTTTCAATGCGCGCCGGGCGCGTCCGTGTCGACGCCCCGAAGACAGGACGCGCCGCAGCGAAACCTGCCCCGAGGCCGACGAAGTGGTGTCAGAGCGTGGCGAGAATGTCACCCATCTGGGTGATCTCCGCGGTCTGGGTCGAGACGATCTTCTTCGCCAGCGTCACGGCGTCGGCATTCTTCCCCGAATCGATCTCCGTCTTCGCCATAACCAGCGCACTCGTGTGGTGCACCGTCATCTGGGTGAGGAACAGCTTGCTCGCCGCCAGACCCGTCGAAGTCTTCAGCGCATTCATATCCGCATCAGACATCAGCGTTCCGCTCATATCCATCCCCGACATGCTGTCCGCCTTCTGCCCCCAGGCCGACAACCAGGACGTCATCTGCTCGATCTCAGGACCCTGAGCGGCCTTGATATCCTGCGCGAGGGTGACAACACGCGGGTCGATGTCGCTCTTGTCGAGGAGCATTTGTGACATCTCCACCGCCTGCTGGTGGTGGGCGGACATGTCGGTCGCGAAGCCGACATCCGCTGCAGTGAATACAGCCGACGCAGGAGAGGACGAGGCGGTTGCGCCCGGGCTAGCTGCGGTCGAGCAGGCGCTCAGGGAGATCGCGCTGCCGACGATAGCGACGATCACGAGAATTTTTCGTGGAGTGTGCATGAGGAAATCCAATCAGGAGAAAAGAACAAGACAACGGAACTGCTGCGGGCGCAGCGGTATACCTGGTACCCGAATTCGGGAGGG
>JBBSBA010000104.1:0-6438 GCA_038251725.1 Actinomycetales bacterium | reverse complement strand
CATCAAGAACATCAAGCGAACGGGTCGAGGGTTCCGGAATCCCGCCAACTACAAAGCCCGTATCCTCCTACGCAGCGCAGCAAAAAGAGCGGCGTGAACACCTACCTGGTGGGTCCGTTCACCACGAACCGCGAAGAGCCGGTCTGTTCGCCGATCGAGCGCAGCTCCGCGAGCGAGAGCGACATCGGGTGACCCACCTGCCCGCCGATCTGCAGTCGGTAATCGCGGAATCCGGTGGCGGCGAAGCGGTCGTACTCCGCCCCGACCGGAGGGTACCCGTTCACCCGGAAATAGGGCGAAATGTCCGTGCGCCGATAGTGCTCGCGCGAGGTGAACAAGCGGGAGATAACCCGTTCGAAGGGGTTGACGACCCATCCGAGCAGATGCTGGGTGCGACGCTGGTAGCGCAGCGAGAACCAGGTGGCGATCACATGGAACACGACGATGAGCACAAGCCCGACACATCCGAGGATGATCGCCTCGACGCCGTTCGCATTCCAGTTCGACAGCACGATACCCGCGGCCTCTTTCGGCACGTCGTGCACGAGCACCATGAAGACGTGGATGACGAGAAAGACGCCGAATGCCACCAGACCGAGAAAGTGCAGACTACGAGCACCCTGTTTACCGTGGAATATCTTGCCGAACCAGGGGAATCGTGCAAGCACCGTGGGAGACATTGCGGCTCCGGTGAGCACTTGGAACGGTGCCAGCAGAAAAATCACCACGAAATAAGCGAGCTTCTGTACTGGCTCGAACGGTTGACCGGGGATCTTCGCCGGAATCTGGAACTGAAGATAGGTTCCGATCGATTTGATCGAGTCCGGGATTATCGACCAATGCGTGGGAACCAGGTACTGCCAGTACCCGGTGGCGAACACCATCACGAGGTAGAAAACCCCGGTGAGAATCCAGAACTGCACACTCATGAAATGCCAGTGCCGGCCCAGACCAAGATTCTTCTTGCCCGGGAGTGCGATTACCGACGACCACGACTCCTCTTCGTCGAGAGACGACCACGGTTTGCGCGAGTCCGCGCCGTACATCTTCTTGGAGAGCAACAGCCACTCGCCCCCCCACCCCCCCCCCGATGAGATAGCGTTGGCTTTATGGTAGGCTTCCGTGGGTGTCGCGTCCCCCGTTGCAGAGTCCGCCCCCGTGTCCCGCGGGCCACGTGTCCGCAGCTGGGTACACAGTCCGCAAGGCCGGCACGTACGGCAGGGCTGGGAAACGGCAGCTGTACGCCTGTATCGGGCCCGACGGGAGCCGGCACCGGTTCGCGCCGACGCTGCCGCGCGAGCACAACCACGAGGGCATCTGCGACTCCTGCGACTCGACGCTCGTCGCGCACACCGGGCCGGTGGTCGGCCGGGACTACCTCCACCGTCTGCGGCTCGTGGCGGAAGCGCTCGTCCAGGTCGGAACCGGCGTGTCCTACGTTCGCGCGTCCAACCGTGCCCGGGTCGGCGCCGGACGAGACCCCTTGGTCGGGTCCGGGGCCGGACACCTGGCCGCGGAGTGGACCGACACCTGGGGTCCCGTCATCACCGACGTTCTCGCCGAGACCGACTGGCCTGAGACCCTCGTGCTCGACTCCACGGACTTCTGGTGGACAAACGCCCGCACCCAGACGCGTCGGCGCGAGTTCGCTGTCCTGATCGCCTACGGCTACCCCGGACCCGGCGCAGCCGACCCCCGGCCCCGCGTGTGGGGCATCCACGCCTCCGCGACTGCCCAGGCAGGCGACTGGGTCACGCTGCTGAGGGACCTGAACCTCCCGGCGCCGCCCGCGAGCGTTGTTTCCGACGACAATCTTGCGGTCGCCGCCGCCGTACGGCAGATGTGGCCCCATCAGTCCGATCAGGACCTCCCGGTCCCGTTCCTGCACTCCTGCGAACACCACCTGCGCATGAACGCTGTCGCCGCGCTCACCGCAGACCAGGTCTCCCACTTCGGGTCGGTGCGGATGGAGGCCCTCAACGGTGCGTTCCGCGACCGTGCCGGATGGGACGCTTTCACCGCAACCATCACCGGCAAGCAGGCCCACACGACCGCCTGGGTCGCTGGAGTCCGAGCCCTGGTCGAGGTCCAGACCTCGACGCGCCACCAGCTGCCCGAGCACTACACGACCGCGGGAGCTGAAGCGGCTGCCGCCAACCTGAAGTCGATGCTCGAGCAGCGTTCGTTCAGCCTCCGGAACAAGGACCGCACCAACCACCTCCTGGGCCTCGTGCGCCTCCACCTCGCGGGCCGCGACGACCCCGGCCACTACCACCGCATCCTGCGCACCGCCGCCGAGACCGGCGGCGGCCGCGGCGCACCCCAAGGCCGCAACCGCGACACCCGCGGAGCCGCCAGCCTGCGCTGACCGAGCTACTGCCCTTCGATCACCGCGCGGCATGCGGCTACCAGATCCGGGCGGCCGTTTGGGGGAGCAATGAGCGGATGTTCGTGTACCGGGCGCGCCGACTTGCGGGAGGAGCTGCCTTCTCCAGGCTCAAGCCTGGACAGGTACTCGCTGCGTCGGGGTGCGGTCAGTCAAGCGCTGTGATTCGGGAGGTGGACGGCCAGGAGACACACGTCGTCGGTGGGGTGGGGCGCGATCCGGCGCAGGAGGGTGTCGCACAGGGTGTCGAGGTCATCGGCGCGCAGCCCTGCGGCGGCTTCTTGAAGTGCACTCATGCCGTCGGCGATCGTGCGGTTGCGGTCCTCGACCAGGCCGTCGGTGTAGAGCAGCAACGTGGCGCCGGGGGGCAGGGTGAACTCAGTGGTCCTTCGGGCCGGGGGGCGAGTGACGCCGAGGAGGATGTCGTGCGGCATGTCCACGTAGGCCGTGCGGTCGCCACGGATGAGCAGGGGTGGCAGGTGGCCGGCGGTCGCCAGTTGCGCGCACCACTGGTCGCCGCGTTGTGAGACGCGGACAGCTGCGCACGTGCCGATGAGGTCCTGCCCAAGACGGCCCAAGGTCTCGTCCAGGCGGGTGAGCAGCTCGCCGGGCGACTCGTCGTAGTTGACCGCCAGGGCGCGAAGCGTGCTGCGGACCTGGGTCATGCCCGTCGCGGCAGAGATGTCGTGACCGGTGACATCGCCCACGACGAGCAGGAAGTCGCCCGAGGGCAGGACGAGTGCGTCGTACCAGTCGCCGCCGACCTCGGCGTCAGCGACCGAGGGCACGTACCGGGCAACCGCTGTGAAGGGCGCCATGTCAGGCAGCTCGGTGAGCATGCTCCGCTGCAGGTGAACGGCGATGCCCGCCTGCGCCTGGAACCGGTCGGCGCGGTCCTCGGAGCGTTCGTTCTCGGTCGCGTCTGACAGCGCGACCGCGGCGTGGGCGACGAAGAGACGCCCGACGGCGATGCTGTCCTCGTCGAACGCGTTCGGTTTCCGGGAGTACATGTTCAGGGCGCCGAGGTTGTCGCCCTCGACGAAGAGGCGTAGGGACAGCATCGAGCGAATGCCGCTGGCCTCGGTCGCGCGGGTCGCGAACGCCGGCCAGCGTTTTTCGGTCCGTAGATCCCCAGTGGTGTACATGTCCTGGTCGCGGATCGCGGACAGGCACGGTCCCTGATCGGTGTCGTACTGGATCAGGTCGACCTGCAGAGCAATGTCGTGCGATGCCGCAGGTGTGTAGATCCGGTTCGGCGCGAAGAGGGAAACTGCGGCGTACTCACACCCCCTCACCGTTGTGACCGCCAAGTCGACCATTCGCTGGAGGGTGTGCTGGGGGTCGGCCTCGGCCTGCAGAGCCCGCGCCACATTCGCCATCGCATCAGCGAAGTCCGGAGCGGGCGTGACGAGCATGTCAAGGACGATACGGGACTCTTCACGATCGAGGGTGGGGTCTGAAGCCTCCGGTCTCCAGCAGTGATCTGGTGATGTCGTTAGTCAGGTTGCGAAAGCCGAGCGCCGAGCCACAAAGGCGCTCGAGTCGGCCGTTGATCACCTCCGTCGGTCCGTTGCTGGTGCGGGGGCGGTCGATGAAGGCCAGGACGTCGGCGGCGCGATTCTTCAGCGGGCGCCCGAGGTGATGACCTCGCGCAGGGCCTCGACCAGCGCGTCGGTGCCTTGGGTACAGCCCCCAGCCATCGTTGTAGCCGGCGGGGTTCTACCGGGCCTCGATCACGCAACCGGCCTGCGAGCGGGTAGGAGGTAGAACCCTCAACGACAAGGCAGGCCGAGGCTGTCGACCAGAATAAAGCCATCACTATCTCATTGTGGGGCGCGCCCCGGCGGACAGTAGTCGTACCAGTAGAACTTGGGAAACGCGGAGAGCACTTCGAGTCCGCTGCGGGCCAACAGAAGCAGGAAGAACAGGTTGAGAAAGTGGGTGAGTGCTACCCACCAGGGGAAAAACTGGGGCATCGGTGATCTCCTCGCCTGGTCGAGTCGCTACTTCGAATCGTCATCCTGGCCGATATGGAGCTTGCCCTTGACTCGCTCGACGCCCTCCGCGACGAGCGCCTGAGCCGAATCACGGATCACGGCCAGCTCAGACGGGTCGCCTTTCAGGAGCGCCTCGGCGGTGTTCTTCGCGTACTCGGCCGTGATGTGCGGCGGCAGCGGTGGAACGTTCTTGCTGGTGTAGGCATCGATGAGGGTGACGCCGTCATATGCGAACGCGGCATCCCACGCGGCCTCGACCTCATCATCCGATTTCACCCGGATGCCCTTGAAGCCGAGCAATCCGGCCCATCCGGCGTAGTCGACGGATTCGACATTCTGCGACCCCTCCCACAGCGGGTTAGCATCTTCGGTGCGCATCTCCCACGACACCTGGGTGAGGTCGTTGTTGTGCAGCACCATGATGATGAACTGCTTCGTGTCCCAGTCCTTCATGTACTTCTTCACCGTGATCAACTCGTTCATGCCGAGCATCTGGAAGGCGCCGTCGCCGATGGTGCAGATGACGGAGCGATCCGAGTAGGCGAACTTCGCCGCTACCGCATAGGGCATGGACGCGAGCATGCTCGCCAACCGGCCGGAGAGATCCCCCAGCATTCCCCGCCGCAGACGAATGTGGTGTCCATACCAATCGGCAGTGCTGCCGGCGTCTGCGGTGACGATTGCTCGGGCAGGCAGTCGCTTGTTCAGTTCGTGGTAGACCCGCCGAGGATTGACGCCGTCCTCGTAGGTCAGCATCGCCTGGGCTTCCATCTCGTTTTCCCACTCGATCATCTCGTGGCTGATCGTCTCCTGCCACGAGAGGTCTTCCTTCGCCTCGAGAAGCGGGATGAGCGCGGTGAGGGTGGCTTTCACGTCCCCCCAGAGGTTCAACTCCGTCGGGTAGCGCAACCCCATCTGTTCTGCCTTGAGGTCTACCTGGATAGCGCGAGCCTGACCTGTCTTCGGCAGGAACTGCCCATACGGATAATTCGTGCCGAGGAGCACGAGCGTGTCGCAGTCGGACATCTGGTGGAGGCTGGGCAACGTGCCGAGCAGCCCCAACTGTTGGCTGTGGTAACTCACGTCGGAGGGCACAACCTGCTTGCCGCGCAACGCGGTGATCAGGCCGGCACCGCTAAGTTTCGCCGCTTCGAGCACCTCATCTGTCGCGCCGTTGGAACCGTGGCCGACGATGAACGTGACCTTCTTGCCCGCGTTGATGATCGCGGCAGCTTTACGGATTTCGCTCTCGGGCGGCAGAATCGAAGTGGATGGCGCCACCGCACTGGAGCGTGAGACCCAGTTCGCCGGCGACGGTTCCGTGAACTTCATCCCCTGGACGTCGTGCGGGAAGATGACCACTGCGGGCCCGAGGTAGGTGCGAGCCATTCGAAACGCGGTATCCATGACAGCCTGCGCCTGATCTGGCGACACGATGGTCTGCACATACACGGCCACGTCCGAGAAGGTGCGTTCGAGGTTGTTCTCCTGCTGGGTAAAGGTTCCGAGTGACGCCAGGCCCTGCTGGCCGACGATCGCCACGACCGGCTGATTGTCACTCTTCGCGTCGTAGAGCCCGTTCAGAAGGTGGAAGGCTCCGGGGCTGGAGGTCGCCGTGCAGACACCCACCTCCCCAGTGAACTTCGCGTGCGCGGTCGCCATGAGCGAGCAGATCTCCTCATGGGTGGGCCTGATGTACTCCAGCCCATCCCCCGCGCGCTCCGCCTTGCCGAGAGCCCCGTCGAATTCGCCGATCCCATCTCCCGGGAACCCGAAGATTCGAGTCACTCCCCAGGCCTTGATCCGATCGATCACGAAATCGCTGACAGTAGTCATCGCAGCTCTCACCATTTCCCTGTTAGTTGGTCACGAATGCCTCTGCCCGCCCACTCTCTGGACAAAAGCACCTAATTCGGCTCTTCGCGGTTCGTGGTGAAACGGGTGCGGTGCCTCGTGTGACGTAGAGGGTTCGTGGACCTGTTGGGATGGGTGTTGTCGAGGCATCCAATGACCAGAGGACCACGAGCCGTGTTCGAGTCTACGGGTTCGCAGCGT
>JBBSBA010000103.1:0-6520 GCA_038251725.1 Actinomycetales bacterium | reverse complement strand
CAACTCATCAATCTGGCCACGGACATGCTCCGTCGGCGATACTCGTATAGACACAGGCGTAGGTTCCCTTTCGCTCGAACTTTCGTAGGCAAGAGCAACAACCTACGCCTGTGCTTTTACACCAGACCCGAGACGCGACCCCTTCCGCAGAATCCCAAGCAGACTGCATTCGCACCGGAGCCCCACCCATGTCATCCAGCCAGGCTGAACGCCGCCGCATACCTCCGAGCAGGGCAAGCCAAGTCAGTTTGCGAATCTGAACTCCACCGCGTCGCCATCCGTTTCAAACGGTCGAGCTGCTGTCACCGACAGCTCGAAATACCTGTGCGAGCCCATGCGTCACCAACACATATCCAGCTTCCCACCGTGGGCTGCCGTCCAGTCCGGCGCCCCGCAAGTCGAACCTTCACGGACTTCTTCCTCGTTGTGTGCGCCAGAATGACGACCAAGGTGTCGGCTTGTGGCTGGATTGCGGGCTACTGGGTGCGGGTGGTCCGGGACAGGCGGGCTCGGAAGCCACCGCTGATTTGGATCAGTGTGGGAATTTCGCGTCCGAGCAGAGCGTCGAATGCGGTCAGCGTGTTCTGGATCACGATTGTCACGTCTCGTGGGGAAACCCCGCGACGGCAGGTGACAGAGATCTTCAACACTGGCGTGCTGTGCACCCGGTATGTGGACACGCGGGAAGCAATGAATTCCGCACGGCCCTCGAGAGCATCTTGGATTGCCCGTTTAGCCACGTCGGAGTCGATGATGGTTGTCCCGGACGGGGTGGGGTTTTCGCGCAACAGTATCGGTTCCTGTCCGTGTCCCTGTCGGAAGATGAGGGTCAGCAGCACAATCACGATCAGAATAAGACCGGCAAGTATGAAGATCCAGCCCCAACTGGTGCCGGTGCCAAACAGCGGAAGGGTGTTCAGCCAGCTGGTGATGGCGTCGTGGATTACCGGGGCCGTGCTCCGGTAGCCTGCACGGATGGCCGGCACCGTCCCGATCGCGACGAGGGCGGCGCCGATTAGCAGGGTGAGCAGTCCGGTCACTGCTATAAGGGTCCGGTTCAGCGCTCGGTTGGTGTTGTTCATGTTCCGACCTTCCCCGTTGAAGCGACCAGAATGGAGGGGCGCAGGCTCGGGGTCAACTCGAATGCCGCTAGTTGTTCCTGAACTGCGTCGGAGACCGCTTCGCGCCGCACCGGTACTCCGCTGGTGGGTATCAAACGCACGATCGCGCGACGGGCTGAGATGCTGACTATCGTGTTATCGGGGTGTGCGTTGCCGGCGTGTGCTGCGTGCCGAGCCAATGCCGAGGCGATGACTTCGTCGTCCACCACGACTGCGGCGCGGGAGGCCGCCAGCTGGTGTCGAGCGCGACGGCCGGGCGTCAGCGCTGGGATGAGCAACACGATTCCAACCATCATCAGGACGATGCCCACTGTGATCGGCATTCCCGCGGGAGTTGACCCGAGCGCGCCCAGCGCGGTGAGCATGTCTAGCGGAGCGGTGAGCAACGCCCGATAGCCCAACATAGCAAGGATGATCTCCGCACCAACATATGCGCACAGCAGGATCACGACAACTGACACCGTGATCGCCAGAACCGAGCGCGGAGAGTGCAGCTCCCGGCGAAGGATACGGCGATATGTATCGGCGGTGCTCACCTGACTCGACTTCCTTCATCCGTGTCGATCCCGCTCAACCAGATGGTGACGTGGCCGACCTCGGCACCGGTCGATGCGGTCACCCGTTGACGAATCATCGTTTGGGCGTTGGCTGCCAGCTGAACGAGCGTGCCACCGTTTGTCCCGGCCACCCCTGGCGACTGCCCGGCCGTGTTGAGTGCGACAACCCGGACGGGCGTGCGAATGGTCAGCGCGAGGAGCCCGTCCTGGTCGGATAAGTTCACACGCACGGCCCGAGCTGCGACGTTGAATATGTCTGCCGTCAGTGCGGACACCAGCGAATTCAGGGCCCTGGGCGTGACAGTGGTCCTGCCGCGTTCCTGCCTGTCCTCTAGTGTGCCGGTGCCGATCGCGCGGTCGGGAACCACCATCATGACGAGGAGCGCTTGCCTCGAACCGCGTCGACGAGTAACCGCAGGTTCAGTTTCCCGTCGATGATCCGGCCGATGACCGCGCCGATGATCATCGCGATCGCGACGAAGAAGCACGCCCAGAACCCGAGCGTCACCCACACGAGCGCTAAAACCGCGCCAATGAGAATCCCGACCTTTGCTGAGGTGACCATTATTGGACTCGAGGTGCCTTATCGGCGTCCCTGGCGGCGTCATCAGCCCCGGTGTGCACGTCAGTGATGGTCACGTTCACCTCGGTAACCTGCATACCCACCAGTTCCTGGATTGTCTTGTACACGGCCGCCCGAACATCGTCAGCGACTTTCTGCAATGGGACCGGATAATCGGCGACGAGGGATACATCAGCCGCAACCTGAGTTTCGCCGACCTCGACGCTGACACCTTGGCCATGTTCAGTGTCGCCGAACGCGTCGCGGACCGCACCCACGACCCGTTCCAGGCCGCCGCCGAGCGCGTACACACCGGGAACCTCAAGGACTGCGAGGGCGGCAACCTTTGCGATCACGCTGTCGACGATAACGGTCTTACCGCCGCGCACAGCGGGTATCGTAGTCGTGGGGGAAACTGTTGCGGTTGCCATGAGAAGTTCTCTCTTCCTGCTCGATGATGAAGAAGCCGTGAACGTGGCCTTACCAATAACACTGCCAGCACCCACAGAGACCTGACAGGGACGAAAGTCCCCTGTCAGCGGTCGTGATGGAGGCGACGTCCACGGCGTCTCAACCCGAAAGGTCGAGACCCAAGTCAAAGCGTTGGGCGCCGATTCCGGCATTTGCAAATCCGAGGTGTCGAGGATCTGCGCGGCCCTCGACGCGGAAACGGCCGAGTTTCGCGACCGGACCTTGAGCGCGCAGGACTTCTCATATGTGTTCCTCGACGCCGCCCTCAACGGTGGTGGGCCGGGCCTGGTTTGCATTGAGGGCCGGCTCGTGAAATGGGATGTATATGGCTCAGGCATGATCATCCTCACACCTGAAATCCACGCCCACATAGAAGCGCTTGTCAGCAGCGCCCCACCCCTCAGCGTCAGGCAGCGGGACGCGATCATCAGCTTGCTCACCCGAGCGCATCCTCGCTTGAGATAGCCGCTTGAGCAAGAGCATCGAGAAGCCCCGCATCCAATGAGACGCGGGCTTTGTGTCTATTTGGGCTTTGCAGGTGATGTACTTCCGATGCGGAACTCGACCACGTCGCCGTCCTGCTGTGCGACCGGAATGGGGCTCGCGACCGGCTCAGGCTCAGCGATAGATCGCGATGGGTTTGATGACCAACAGCGGTCCCTGCAGTGCGGATTCACTTGCTTCAACTTCGACGCCTAGCCCCTTCGCGGGTTCCACGAAATGCTGTACTGCTTCCTTCAGCGTATTGATCTCAAGAGGCGTCGGCGAGACATCCTTCGTTAGGCGTAGTACCGGATACTCCTCCTCGGCCCCGACGGTTTGGATGACTTGGCCCACGATTCCAAATGTTCCACCCAGTTGCCCCATCCGTCCGATCAGCCATTTCTTGGATACGGAAAGGAGCACCGTGGGACCCGGCTCTCCCTCAGGCGTTGCTAACAGTGGAACCTCATCATCATCATCGGACGTGTCCCCTAGAAGCTGTTGAATGCTCTTCGACGACGCGACGGTCGCTTTCCGCTCCTCGCCTCTCTGAGAAAAGAGGTTCCCATCCCGCGCTGCCTGGTCAGCAAACCAAAGGAATAGGCGCAGAACCGTCTGAAGTGGCCCCAACGACAGGTGCGCCCTGAATTCGATGGTGTCTCCGGGTTCTACGCCCGCGAGAGCGTCCTCTCCCCATCCGTCGAATGTTCCAACTGCCTTCTTGTCATGCAGCAGGTGATACCACGCGTCGAAAACGGAGAAGCGTGTACGGGTACGCACCATCTCCTCTTCGATCTCGCTCGACGATTTCTTGGTCCCACCGAGTCCCAGATCGACTACTGGAATCTTGACCTCTCCACTAAATCCACCCTCGCGAGCGGTGGTCGTCTTGGAGACGATTTCGTCTATTAGTCCGGACTCCAGAGCCGACAGAGAATTGATCGCAACCTCGTCGTTCAAATAAAAGAAGTCGCGATGCAAGCGCTTCTTCGGCGCCTCGTAGATTGCCATTTTTATCAATTCCCTAAAGGTCGACTTCGAGCCGCAATTTGTCCTAATGCCTAACTGTGACGGAACTCCAGCGGGTTACCGTCCTTAAACTCGGCTCACAGGTCTTTGGCGAGGACGATGACAGCGATTTTTCCGACGACCGTCGTCAGTACATAGTTAGTCGAACCGCTGAATACGACTCCGACCCCGGCCGGTATGGCCTTCGCGGCGGTTTTCTGCAGGAAGGTCACGCCGACCTTCTTGAACAGCTCCTTGATCGTCTGGAGAGCTGGACCCTTGATGTACTGAAGCACGAGCTTCTGGGCCACTTTTTCGACGGCCACCTTGCCAGTATTTGTTGCAAGCCCTTCGATGGAACCCGCGAGCGCGAGGACGAAAGCCAGGTGCTTCTTGTCCTCTCTGCTCAGTTCCTCCGTGAAGACGTCCACCAAGCACATACACATATCGATCTGGATCTTGAGGCTGGCGGCAATGTCAGCCGCACCGCCCCCGATAACTGCGACCGCAGTTCCAACTCCGGGAATGACGCCGGGCAATGCGGCCGCGGCTCCCGTCGCAGCCGCGAGCTTCGAGTAGCGGTCGATCACTTTCGAGGCGATCCGACGCTTGTCCGCAGTGGTCTCGGGCTCCCGCTCGAACTTCTTCCGAAAGGACCGGCGATACCCGTCTACCAGCTTCGCGGCATCCTCCGGCGAGATAGCTATCGCTTCGACGGTCTTTTGGAGGCGAGAAGTTTCGAGCTCAGTCCTCGTATCAGTCATAGCTTCCCCATAGTTCCTAGTACCGACCCATCGGCGTTCTGCACCGCTCACATCTTCGCATAGGGAGAACTGCGGACTACTTCTGACCAGAGGTTGCTTGGATGAGGAACTCCACCACGTCGCCGTCAGAGATCAACATCAGAAGCGATGATCTCTGTGGGGTCGCAACTAGTTTCGATTGAAACCTCCCTCGCCACGCGTGCTCAGGGCATTCTTCCACCACGTCTCGCGCGCGTTCACATAGTCGTCCTGAGTCTTGGAATCCATGACTTCGAGAATTGACCACTGAAAGTTGGCTTTGATGTGCTCTGGATCAAGCTTCCGCAATTCGACGTTCCCACCGTGACCCGTGCTGGCATAGCTGCTCCAACGGGTCCACAGCGCTCCCCTTTGACTGTCCGCTTTACCTACGTACGCCGCACCATTCGACCTGTCGACGATGAGATAGATCCCTTTCATATTGCCCAGCGCCGTGTGCCAGCTCTCATGGCCGCGCGTAATGATCTCGTGAAGCTTTCCCCACCCGACGGTGACGTCCGAGTAGCCCGGGAAACCGTCGTCGCCGAACCCCGTGGCACGGATTTCATGCACCCGGATCTCGGGAAGTATTGAGGCCGCCACTCGCACTTCGTTTTGTGCAGATGGTGGGTTCTTGTACTCAAGGATGACGCGGCCGAAGTAGCCCCGAAGCTCCGGCACATCGCGACTTGTGTAAGCCTGCCCGCCGTCGGCGGTGTCGTTGACGCCCACAATCTCGACGACGCGCGAAAGCAGCCATTGAGAGCCGCGGATCTTGATCATCCCAATAATGCGTTGACCTACTCGGAACTTGCTCTTTGAGCGGTAGTAGAGCAGATGGCCAAGCGCGTCTTCCGGGTCACGCCTATACCGCGCAATGGGATCAGACTCCTCATCCCGACCCCACCGAAAAGCCAGACGCACTCGGTAGTGATACCTCTCCAGGTCGTCAGCCGTCAGCTGAAGCAGGTCATTGAGGAAAATCGGCGGCTCATCGCTCACGCAACGATCCTAATGAGACCACAGCTAAGACGAGGCATCGCGAGCATCAGGGCGCCGCGCACCGGCACACTCGCGCTAGCTGGGGACTGCCCCGAATTCAATTGACTCAATGGGTTAGTGGTTTCACGCGGCGTTGAGGGCCATGGTTACGGTCTCAAACTCGATCGGGGTGAGTTTACCGAGGCGGCGCTGCCGACGCTTCCGATGGTAGGTCCGCTCGATCCAGACCACGATCGCCAGGCGCAGTTCCTCTCGGGTGGCCCATCGCTGCCGGTCGAGGACGTTCTTCTGCAGGAGAGCGAAGAAGGACTCCATCGCGCCGTTGTCGGTGAACAGATTCTACTGGGATCAAATTGTTGCTCCACCCTCGATGAACGAGTGTGGACCTCAAGCGACACATTCCGGGACCGACCACCCTGCCCGGGAGGAGCTAGAAGCCGCGGTAGTCAGTGAGAGCCGGAGATCACAAATGACCAGACTTTCGCTGTTCACGCTTAGCCCACTACTGCAGATCGCAGGCGCAATAGGGCCGGT
>JBBSBA010000102.1:0-6565 GCA_038251725.1 Actinomycetales bacterium | reverse complement strand
GCCGAGCCGCCGACCTCGCAAACGTGCTCAACACCAGACTCGAGATCATCACGACCTGGAGGCCGTATGTCGGCTACGCGGAGATGGGGGCGACCGACTGGTCTCCCGAGCGTGACGCCCAGGAGATCTCGGCCGAGGCGGCCGGAGCCGAATTCGGCGATGTCCTTCCCGACTGGGTCACCAGGAGCCTGCGAGAGGGAAACGCGATTCACCAGTTGATAGAGGCAAGCACTGGAGCGGACATGCTCGTGGTGGGCAGCCGCGGCCACGGCGGCGTCGTCGGCCTGCTTCTCGGCTCGGTGAGTTCCGCCTGCGCCGAAGAAGCCCACTGCCCGGTACTCGTTGTCCGCTGACGTCGCCCACGATTCCCGGTCGTCCGTTCGTCCGCAGCCTGCCGGATCCGCTCGGCCGATCAGTAACGCTCCGGCTCGGGTCCGCGGTCGAACCGGCGCCCGGTGACCTCCGTCGGTGTGATGCGCACATAGATGTACTTGAGTGTCGGAATCCATGGGGTGAGTGGCAGCTGCTCAGCGGCGAAGATCTCCTCCTGTCTCTCGAGCGGGGCCGCATGCCCCTTCACGATCACGCTCCAGGCCTGCGCCTCGGTGTGGCTGTCGGATTCGAAGGCCACCGCGGAGTTGATCGTCAACTCCAGCAGCTTCGTGCCCTCCGCGGTGCGGAACAGGATGCTGCGTCCGTCCGCGTAGAAATTGATAGGGAAGATCTCGGGCTGGTTCGCCACGCTCACGGCGAGCCGGCCGAAGGTCGCGCCCTCAAGCAGCGCCCAGGACTCGTCCTCCGAAAGAATGTCGACCGGTTCCTGCGGGGACCGGGCTTCGGTGCCGTCGTGGTTCATTTCGGGCTTCCTTTCAATCCGGTTGGGGTGGCACAACGAGCAGGGTCGGATTCGCCGCCGGCAGTCGCAGTCGCTGGGTCACGAGAGCGTCTGGCACGGCGGTGTGCGAGATCACGACGACGGTGCGGCGGTCATCGGTGGCCACGGCGAGGATGTCGCGCATCAGCCCGGCCGCGAGTTCCGGATCGACGTTCGCCGTCGGTTCGTCGAACACAATGACCGGAAAGTCCGCGAGGAGTGCCCTAGCCAGGGCAAGCCGCTGCGCCTGCCCGCCGGAGATGAGCGATCCGCCATCGCCGACGCGGGCAGACAGCCCGCCGCGTTCCTGCGCCCAGTCGGCGAGTCCCACCCGCGCGAGAACCGCCGTCAGGTCGTCGTCGGTCGCGGTGTCGCGGGCGAACAGCAGGTTCTGACGGATGTCCTCGTCGAAGAGATAGGGCGACTGCTCGCACAGTCCCACGATGTCGCGCACCGAGTCCGTTGAGAGATCCCGGGCCTCGACCCCGCCGAGCCGGTAACTGCCGGAGTACTCGAGGAAGCGCACGAGGACGTGCGCGAGGGTGGTCTTGCCGGCGCCGGACGGCCCCTCGATCACCAGCCGGTCACCGCGATGGAGAGTGAGGTCGAGCGTGGCCACCCCGTCAGAGGCTTCTCCGGGCCACCGGGCCGACAGTCCGCGGATCTCGAGCACCGGTGAACCGGCTTCGGCCCGGGCCGTTCGCTCGGGCACGTTTGCTCCGCCGATCGCCTCCGCGGCGTCGGCCACGGCACCGGCCGTCTCCCCGGCCACGGGCCGGTCTGTCGGGATCGCCGCCGGCACGATCGCTGGAACGACCTCCGCAACGCGCCGGGCGCTTGAGCGCACCTGGCGCCAGGCGCCGAGGGCGAGCGGAGCGGTGCCGATGACCTCGAACATGGCCAGTGGCACGAGCGCGATCACGGTGAGCGTCGGGGCATTCAGGCTGCCGTGCCCGAGAAGCGGAATTCCGATGAGCAACGCGGCAACCGCCGACAGGGCGGCCAGGGCCGAGAGGATGGCGCTCGTGGCTCCCGCGCCTCCCGCACGGCAGAGCGTCGCGGCACGCAGTCGCCGATCGGCGGTCTCGATCCCGGCGATCCGGTCCGGAACCTGGTCGAACGCGACGAACACGTCGAGATTGGTCACGAATTCGAGGAGCCGGTCCGCCAGCACGCCCCGCAGCGGGGCGATCAAACGCTCCGCCCGTCCGGCGACGGCCGATTGCACCGCGGTTCCGACACCGAATCCGATCGTCAGGCCGATGGCGAGCGCGACTCCCGCGGCCGGGAGGATGATACTCACCCCGATGACGCTGATCACCGCCGTGATGAGCGCAACCACGAGCGGCTGCACGACCCGCAAGGGCAGATTCTGCAGTTCGTCGACATCGCTCACGAGCCGCGTGGCCAGGTCGCCGCGGCCCTCATCACGCAGGCCATCCGGGGCGAGGGGCACCAGCCGACGATAGATTCCGACCCGCAAATCGGAGAGTTGGCGGAAGGCTGCATCGTGGCTCAGGAGTCGCTCGACGTAGCGCGCGGAGGCCCGCAGCAGCGCGAAGGCCCGCACACCCACGATCGCGGCGGAGAGGAAGAGGATCGGCGGATGCTCGGCCGCCCGCGTGATCAGCCAGGCCGAGGTCGCGAGCAACGCCACGGAGCTCAGGGCGGAGAGCACGCCGAAGAACACGCCCGGCGCGAACCGGCGAAACTTCGGCTGGGCGAGTCGCAACACGGCACTGGTCGACGATTCAGACATTGACCGTCACCTCCAGCCGCAGGACATCGTCGGCGGCCGCGACGACCGCCGCCCGGTGGCTCACGACGAGCACGGTGTGGCCCTCGTCGGCGAGCTCTCGCAGCCCGTCAAGCAGCCGGGCCTCGGTGGACGCGTCGAGTGCGCCGCTCGGCTCGTCCAACACCAGCACGGGGCAGCGTCGGTCGAGGCAGCGGTAGATCGCGCGCGCGGCGACGACCCGCTCGGCCTGTCCGCCGGAGAGCCCGGTGCCTGTGGTGGTCACGATCGTCTCGGGATCGAGACCTCCGATCGCCGCGAGGGAGAGGGACCGGCGCACCAGCACGTCGTCCGGATGGGCGGCGCCGAGTGCCACATTGCTGGATATCGTTCCCGCCAGCAACCGGCTGCCCTGCCCGGCCCACGCGGTGCGGGACCGGCGTTGGATATGGTCGTTCGCGTCGGCAGCCGGGGACTCGCCGATGGTGATGCGGCCATCGAACGGCACGAAACCGAGCAGCGCGGCCACCAGGGACGACTTGCCGGACCCGCTCGGACCGGTCAACACGGTGAACCGCCCGGGTGGAATGTCTGCGGAGAAACGGTCGACCGCGGTGCGCCCGTCGTATCGCACGCTGACCCCGTCGAAACGGAGCGTCTCGGGGACGAAGACGGTGCGCGCCCCCGCCGGCGGCGCGGGCACGACGCCGCCGCGGGCCGCGGCCTCGAGGATCTCGAAGACGTCCTCGGCGGCGGCCACCCCATCGGCGGCCGCGTGGTAGTTCGCTCCGACCTGGCGCAGCGGAAGGAATGCCTCCGGCGCGAGCAGCAGCACGAACAGGCCGACTCCGAGCCCGAGGCTGCCGTCGACGAGACGCAGGCCGACCGACACGGCCACCAGTGCCACCGAGAGACTCCCGATCAGTTCGAGGGCGAAGCCGCTGAGGAACGACATCCGCAGCACCTTCATCGTCTCGAGACGGTAGCTCTCGGTGAGGGTACCGATGCGGCGCTCCTGGCGGTGCTGCCGACCGAAGATCTTGAGGGTGGCGAGCCCGCCGACCACGTCGAGGAACCGGCTGGAGAGAGCACCAAGAATCATCCACTGCTGCCGCTGCACGGCCTGCGTCGCGAACCCGATCAGGGTCATGAACACCGGGATGAGTGGGAGCGCCACGACCACCAGGATGCCGCTGATCGCATCCTGCAGAAAGATCGCCACAATCACCAGCGGCGTCGCGATCGCCGTGAGGATCAACTGGGGGAGGAACAGCGAGAAGTAGCCGTTGAGCGCGTCAAGCCCCGGCCCGGCGGTCGTGACGACGTCCGCCCGGTTGCGCCCGGCCAGCCAGCCGGGGCCGAGCCGGCCGAGGCCGCTGATGAGCCGCCGTCTCAGCTGGCTCTTCACCCGCGCGGCTCCGCGGGCCGCCGCGACATCCATCGCCCAGATCGTGCCGGCCCGCAGCAGGCCGAACGCGGTGAGAGCGGCGATGCCGGGCAGAAGTGACGCGAGCGAGCGGCCGGCGATGGCCTCCACGATCGTGTGGGCGAGCAGCCAGCAGAAGACGAGGGTCGATCCGGTCCGCACGAATCCGAGCACCACTCCCGCACCGATGAAGGTGCGTGCCGCCGAGGCGTACCGCAGCAGCCGGGGATCGAGCGGACGCATTTCGGCTCAGCCGCCCAGTGTCGGTTCGGCACCCTGCAGCGGAGCGTCCTGCGGGATGGATGCCCGCCCGATGCGCTTGCGGAACACCCAGTAGGTGAACGCCTGGTAGGCGAGCACGAACGGCATCACCGCCAGGGCGACCCAGCTCATCACCGAGAGCGTGTAGGGCGTGCTCGAGGCGTTCGCGATCGTGAGGCTGTTGGCAACGTCGTTGCTCGCCGGCATGACGTCGGGGAAGAGCGCAGCGAACAGACTCGCGATGGCGACGGCGATCGTGGCCGCCATGAGACCGAACGAAGAGCGTTCACGTCCGCGCAGGTTGGCGAGGAACGATCCGATGAGCAGCACCGCCGCGATCAGGGCCATCAGCCAGGATGCCAGGTGGCCGTGCGCGAGGTTGGTCCAGGCCAGGAATACCGCGGCGACGAGTATCGTGATCGCGCCGGATCGCACCGCAAGCTTCTGGGCCCGCAGCCGCAGATCCCCGTCCGTCTTGAGCGAGATGAAGACCACGCCGTGGGTGAAGAACAACATCAGGGTGGTCAGGCCGCCGAGCAGGGCGTACGGGTTCAACAGGTCGAATAGTGTTCCGGTGTAGTTGTGGCTCGCGTCGAGCGGAACCCCCTGCACGATGTTCGCGAACGCCACTCCCCAGAGCAGCGATGGCACGGCAGAACCGACCACGATCATGCCGTCGAACCACTTCTTCCACTGCGACTCTGGGCGATGGTGGCGATACTCGAACGACACGCCACGCGCAATCAGCGCGAGCAGGATCAGCAGCAGCGCGAGGTAGAACCCGCTGAACAGCGTCGCGTACCACTCCGGGAAGGCGGCGAACAGCGACGCGCCAGCCACGATCAGCCAGGTCTCATTGAGATCCCAGACCGGACCGATGGTGTTGATCATGACGCGACGGTCGATGTCGTCCCGGCCGAGGAATGGCAGCGCCATCCCGACCCCGAAATCGAAGCCGTCGAGCACGAAATAGCCGATGAAGAAGAAGCCGACGATCCAGAACCACAGAATATTGAGATCCATCAGCTGCTCCTAGTACACAGTCACGGTTGCGGTCGGGACTTCGGATGCGTCGACGGGCGGGGCATCCTCCGGTCCCTTCTGGGCGGCGCGCTTGAGGAGCCGGAATTCGACCACGGCGAGGATCCCGTAGATCAGCGTGAATGACACGATTGAGATGAGCACGTCGAGACCGGTGACGTTGGGGGAGACGCCATCCTTGGTCTTGAGCAGGCTGAACACGATCCACGGCTGGCGGCCCATCTCGGTGAAGATCCAGCCGACGATCATCGCGGCCAGCGGCAGCGGGAACGCCCAGACGGCGATGCGCCAGACCCACGGGTTCTTCGGCGAGCGGCCCTTGCGGGTGAGCCAGAGGCCCACCACCGACATCAGCACCGAGAGCATCCCGAGTCCGATCATCCAGCGGAACGCCCAATAGGTGACCCAGATCACCGGCGCGTAGTTGCCGGGACCGTAGAGGGCGCGGTACTGCACCTGGAGGTCATTGATGCCCTCGACCGTGCCGTTCAGGGTGTGGGTCGAGAGGAATGAGAGCAGGTAGGGGATTCGGATCGAGAACAGTTCGCTCACGCCGTCTGGCGTGCCGAGGGTGAAGATCGAGAACGACGCATCCGCCCCGGTCTTCGTGGCGTAGAGCGCCTCGGCCGCCGCCATCTTCATCGGCTGGGTCTGCACCATCACCAGCCCCAGCTGGTCACCGGTGGCCACGGTGAGGATTCCGGCGCCCACCATCGTCCACAGCGCAAACTTCAACGCGGGACGCATGGTGTCGAGGTGCTGGTTGCGAGCGAGGTGCCAGGCCGCGATGCAGATCACGAGCGCGGAGGAGACCATGAACGAGGCGACGATCGTGTGCGGGAACGACGCCAGGGAGACCTTGTTGGTGAGCACCGCCCAGATGTCGGTGAGTTCGGCCCGGCCGCGGGCCTCGTTGATGCGGAAGCCCACCGGGTGCTGCATGAACGCGTTCGCGGCGAGGATGAAGTAGGCCGACAGGATCGTTCCGATCGCGGTCAGCCAGATGGTGGCGAGATGGGCGAGCCTCGGCAGCTTGTCCCAGCCGAAGATCCAGAGCCCGATGAACGTGGCCTCGAGGAAGAAGGCAAGCAGTCCCTCCATCGCGAGCGGTGCTCCGAAGACGTCCCCGACGAAGCGCGAATAGGTGGACCAGTTCATGCCGAACTGGAACTCCTGCACGATCCCCGTCACCACCCCCATGGCGAAGTTGATGAGGAAGATCTTGCCG
>JBBSBA010000101.1:0-6788 GCA_038251725.1 Actinomycetales bacterium | reverse complement strand
GATCGCGTGCGGGTTGACCTCGCTCACCACGAGCGGAACATCCGGATCCATGCGGAAGCCGGAGGAGTTGTCGATGACCGTGACACCCGCCGCGGCGAAGCGCGGGGCCTGCGCCTTCGACGTGGTTGCGCCGGCCGAGAAGATGGCGATGTCGAGACCGAAAGGATCGGCGATGGACGCGTCCTCCACCACGATGTCGGTGCCCCTGAACGACAGGGTGCTTCCGGCGGAGCGCGCCGAGGCGAAGAAACGGATGCTTAGCACCGGGAAGTCGCGCTCCTCCAGCAGCCGACGCACCACGGCGCCGACCTGGCCGGTGGCGCCGACGACGCCGACGTTCACTCCGGCGGTGTTCACTCCAGCAGTCATCGCCCGGTACCCCCGTGAACCTGTGCCTCTTCGTCACCGTCGAGCTCGAACGCCTTGTGCACGACACGCACCGCCTCATCGAGGGTGTCGGCCCGCGTCACCACGCTGATGCGGATCTCGCTCGTGGAAATCATTTCGATGTTGATTCCCGCCTCGAACAGGGCGGTGAACAGCCTCGCCGACACCCCGGCATTGGTGCGCATGCCGGCGCCGACGAGCGCGAGCTTGCCGATCTGGTCGTCATACTGCAGCGACGTGAATTCGGATTCCGCCTTGCTGTCCTCGAGCGCCCTCAGCACCTTCGCACCGTCGGACTTCGGGAGGGTGAACGAGATGTCGGCGAGACCGGTCGCGCTCGTCGACACGTTCTGCACGATCATGTCGATGTTCGCGTCCGTCGAGGCGACGATCGTGAAGATCTGGGCGGCCTTGCCCGGAATGTCGGGAACTCCCACGACGGTGATCTTCGCTTCGCTCAAATCGGAGGCCACACCGGCGATGATCGGCTCTTCCATGGTTTCGCCTTCCTTCGGATTGACCACGAGGGTGCCCTCGTTGTTGTTGAACGACGAACGCACATGAAGCGTAACGCCATGCCGGCGGGCATATTCCACCGCACGAATATACAGAACCTTCGCACCGGCCGCGGCGAGTTCGAGCATCTCTTCGCTCGTGATCCGGTCGATCTTGCGCGCTGTGGGCACGACACGCGGATCGGCGGTGAAGACGCCGTCGACGTCGGTGTAGATCTCGCAGACATCGGCGCCGAGGGCCGCCGCGAGTGCGACGGCGGTGGTGTCAGATCCGCCGCGGCCGAGGGTGGTGATATCCCCCGTGCCGCGGTTGAAGCCCTGGAAGCCGGCGACGATCGCGATCGCCCCCGCGTCGAGAGCGCCGCGCACGCGGGTGGGCGCGACATCCACGATTCTGGCGCTGCCGTGGCTGGCGTCGGTGCTGAGGCCGGCCTGGCTGCCCGTGTACGAACGGGCCTCCTGGCCCATGCTCTTGATGGACATGGCGAGCAGCGCCATGGAGATGCGCTCCCCCGCGGTGAGCAGCATGTCGAGCTCACGGCCGGTGGCGATCGGGGTGACCTGGTTCGCCAGGTCGAGCAGTTCATCCGTGGTGTCGCCCATGGCCGAGACCACGACGACGACGTCGTTTCCCGCCTTGCGGGTCGAGACGATTCGCCGTGCGACGCGCTTGATGCTCTCCGCGTCGGCGAGCGACGAGCCGCCATACTTCTGCACAATCAAGCTCACGGTGGTTCTCCAGAAAGTCGGGAAATCGGGACGGTGGCCGACTACCCATACTAAATGCTGGTCGTTGGCCCCACGGTCATGTGACGACTGGCGCTAGTTTTCCACCAACCGTCGCCCCTCGAAGGCACGACCGAGAGTCACCTCGTCGGCATACTCGAGGTCGCCGCCGACGGGCAGGCCCGACGCGAGACGGGTGACCCGCAGGTCGAGATGCATGAGCATGCGCGAGAGGTAGGTGGCGGTGGCCTCGCCCTCGAGGTTGGGGTCGGTGGCGATGATCACCTCGGTGACGGTGCCATCGGCGAGCCGCTGCATGAGCTGGCGGATGCGGAGGTCGTCCGGTCCGATGCCGTCGATGGGGCTGATCGCCCCACCGAGCACGTGATAGAGGCCCTTGAACTCGCGGGTGCGCTCGATCGCCACGACATCCTTCGCCTCCTCGACCACGCAGATGGTGGCGGGCGAACGGCGCGGGTCACGGCAGATGCTGCACAATTGCTGCTCGGTGACGTTGCCGCAGACATCGCAGAAACGCACCTTCTCCTTCACCGTCATGAGAATCTCGGCGAGCCGGGTGACGTCGAAGGTCTCGGTCTGCAGAATATGGAACGCGATGCGCTGCGCCGACTTCGGCCCGATTCCGGGCAGGCGGCCGAGCTCGTCGATGAGATCCTGCACGATTCCGTCGTACACGGCTACTGCTCTCTCGGGGCGACCCGAGGGGCCACGGTCTGCTCTTCGATGAAGCTGGCGCCGAGGATCTCACGCACCACGGACTCCCCGTAACGCTGCTTGCCGTCGGCCATCGCCACGGGCGCCGGACGCTTCGCCGGCGCGGGCGTCTCTGCGGGCCTCTCGACGGGCTTCTCAACCTTTACCGTGACCGGATCGGGTGCCCGCTTGGTCTCCGGCTCGGCGTCGGTGATGACGGCGGTCGCCCACGTCGCGCCGGAGGGCACGGGCGGAACTGGCGGTTCGACGTCGGGTTCTGTCTGCTCCGGCGGGACGTCGTCGGTTGCCGGCGCGGGCGGCTTGTCGCTTGTCGGCGCGGTCTTGTCGCCTGTCGGCGCGGGCGCCGGCGGGGCCTTGGGGGTGTCGACCCGGGAGGCTTCGACCCGGGCGAGAAGGCCGGGGCGAACTCCGAGCACGTCGAAGACCGCCTGCTTGAGCACGTCACCGATGCCCTCGCCGGGTGCCGCACGCTGCTTGAGCGCATCGACGTCGTTCTGGCTGGGGAAGGAGAGCACGAGCACGTTGCCGTCGCGGAACTCGAGCGGCTTGGCGGTGAAGACCACCATCCACGCGGTGCGCTTGGCCTTCTGCACCGCCTCGAGGATCTCGGGCCAGGAGTCCTTGACCTGGCTGAGGGTGACGGGGGGCACGGTTTCGGGCGCGGGCGGTGCTGTTTGTGCTGGTGGTTCTGCCGCCGGCGCGGGCGCGGCGGCCGCAGCGGCACCGGCGCCGGCGCCTACGACTGCGCCTGCGCCTGCGCCTGCGCCGAAGCCGTAGACCGGGCCGGGCGGCGGGGTGGACGGGACCGGGGTGTCGGCTGCGGGTGCGGGGATCTCGCTCGCCGCTCCATCGGGGATTGCCGTCTGGGCTGCGGGGGCGGGCGGAGTCGCGGCCGCAGGTGCTGGTGGAGTCGCGGGCGCGGGCGCAGTTGCCGGCGCAGCTGGCGGAGTTGCCGGCGCAGCTGGCGCAGCTGGCGGAGTTGCCGTTGCAGTTGCAGCCGCGGCTGGCTCGGCGACGCCTATCCGGCGCTCCAGTCGCTCGACGCGCGCGAGGGCGCCGCGGTTCGACTCGTCGCTCGCCGGGATCAGCACGCGCGCGATCATGAGTTCGAGATGGAGGCGGGGGGATGTCGCGCCGGTCATCTCGGTGAGGGCCGCGTTCGCGACATCCGCGGCCCGGGAGAGCTCCGCGGTGCCGAACGCCGAAGCCTGCGCGGCCATGCGGTCGAGCTCGTCCTGCTGGATGCCGCGGAGCACGGCGGCCGCGCCGCCCCCGGTCGCGCCGACGATGATGAGGTCGCGGAAGCGCTCGAGCAGGTCCTCGACGAAGCGGCGGGGATCCTGGCCGGTCTGGATGACGCGATCGATCGCGGCGAACGCGGCGGACGCATCCCGGGAACCGAGCGCGTCAATCACCTCGCTCAGCAGGGCCCCGTGGGTGTAACCGAGAAGAGCAACCGCGCGCTCGTACTGCACGGACGATGCCTCGGAGCCGGCGATGAGCTGGTCGAGCAGGGAGAGGGTGTCACGCACCGAGCCGCCGCCGGCGCGCACCACGAGCGGCAGCACACCGGCCTCGACGTTCACCTTCTCGCTGACGCAGAGCGACTGCACGTATTCGAGCATCTGGGCGGGCGGCACCAGGCGGAACGGATAGTGGTGCGTGCGCGACCGGATCGTGCCGATGACCTTCTCGGGCTCGGTGGTCGCGAAGATGAACTTGACGTGCTCCGGCGGCTCCTCGACGATCTTGAGCAGCGCGTTGAAGCCCTGCGGCGTCACCATGTGCGCCTCGTCGAGGATGAAGATCTTGTAGCGGTCGCGGGCCGGGGCGAACACGGCGCGTTCGCGAAGGTCGCGGGCGTCATCGACGCCGTTGTGACTCGCGGCGTCGATCTCCACGACATCCATCGAGCCACCGCCGTCGCGACTCAGCTCGATGCAGCTCGGGCAGACGCCGCAGGGGGTGTCGGTCGGGCCCTCGGCGCAGTTGAGGCAGCGCGCGAGGATGCGGGCCGACGTGGTCTTGCCGCAGCCGCGCGGTCCGCTGAACAGATAGGCGTGGTTGACGCGGTCGTTTCTCAGGGCGGTGCGCAGCGGATCCGTCACCTGCGACTGGCCGATCAGCTCGGCAAAAGTCTCTGGCCGATAACGGCGATACAGGGCGGTAACCACGACCCAAGACTACCGGGAGCCACCGACCGCCCTTTGGTGTTCGCCACATGCTGCGTAGTCTCGGACCATGAGAATAGTCATCGCCGGTGGCCACGGAAAGATCGCCATGCTCCTCGCCCGTCAGCTGGCTGCGGCCGGTCACGAACCGATCGGGCTGATCCGCAACCCGGAGCACGAAGACGAGTTGCTCGCCGTTGGCGCGACCCCGGTCGTGCTCGACCTCGAGCAGTCGACGCTTCAGGATGTCGCGGACGTGCTCGTCGGCGCCGACGCGGCCGTGTTCGCCGCCGGGTCCGGCGCGGGCAGCGGCAATGACCGCAAGTTGTCCCTCGACCGGGACGGCGCCATCCTGCTCGCCGACGCCGCTCTCGAGGCTGGGGTGACCCGGTTGATCGTGATCTCGAGCGTGGGAGCTGACTCGTACGACGCGACATCCGAAGACCCGTTCCAGGTCTATCTGAGGGCCAAGGGCGAGGCGGATGCCGCGGTGCGCGAACGGGACCTCGACTGGACCATCGTGCGCCCGGTCAGCCTCACGGACGAGCCAGGCACCGGGGCGATTTCGCTGGGAGCTGCCGGCGGCACGATTGCGCGGGCGGACGTGGCGGCGGTGGTCGTGGAGTTGCTCGGCGGAGTCGGCGTGCGGAAGGTGTTCGAGGTTTCGGCCGGGGAGTTGGGCGTGGCGGAGGCGCTGCGGGGGCTGTAGGTTTTCGCTCCGCTCCTCTTTGTTCGCTCCTCGTTGTTCGCTCCTCTCCTCCACAGCGTCGGTCGGCCCGAGTGGTCCACAGATTTGCCGAGTTCTATTCAGAATTAGTTTCGAATCTGCGAAAATATTGGCATGTCCAACTTCGCAGAAAGGTTCGATGCATCGCTGGATGCAGCCCTGTCTGCGACGTGCGCGATGCCGACGGATCCGACCTCGGTCGGGACGCTCGCCGACGTCGAATTGCTGCTCGTGCAGCGCAAACTGGCCGAGATTCGCCGTGCGGTCGACGCCTGCGCCGCTGTGATCGCGGGAGAGGTGGGGCATCGCTCCCGCCCGGACCTCGGGTACAGCGGGCTCGCCCAGCGTGAGGGATTCCGCACCGCCGAGGCACTCGTGCAGCATTCAACCCGGTCGACGTCGCGGGAGGCATCCACCCTGGTGCAGGTCGGCGCGATCGTGCGCGAGTCGATGACCCCGACCGCCGCGCCCCTTCGCGAGCCGTGGCTCGCGGATGTCGGGGCGGCCGTCAACGCGGGAACACTCTCGGTCGAGGCGGCGCGCGCGATCCGCACGGGGCTCGGCGAGCCGGCGTCGGATGCGTCGGATGCCGCGGATGCCGGAATCACGGCTCACGATCTTGGGCGCGCCGCGAGCATCCTGCTGATCGAAGCCGCCTCACTCAACGCCGACCAGCTCTACCGCCGCGCCCGTGAGCTGCGCGATGACCTCGACGAGGCCGGCATAGCGGACCGGGAGCGGGCCATCCATGAGCAGCGCTCCGTGCGGCTCACGAGGCAACCGAACGGGCTCCCCAGGATCACGATCATCCCCGACATCGAATCCGGCGCGTTCTGGAAGGACGTCATCGACACGCTCACCTCCCCGCGACGCGGGGGTCCGCGCTTCGTGAGCGAATCGGACAAGTCCTGGGCGCAGGCGATCTCCACAGACGACCGCAGCTCCGAGCAGTATCTACACGACACGTTGACCGAACTACTGCGAATCGCCGCGGGCGCCGGCACGGCACAGAGCCGCGCGATTATCGGCTCACGGCAGCCGTCGGTTCGCGTGCTCGTCACCGCCGACGCTCTCACTGCCCGCACCGGGCACGGGCGCATCGAAGGCGGCAACCTTCCCATCTCGATCGAGTCGGTCGAACGGATCGCGTGCGAATCGGGAATCCGACTCGTCACCTTCTCCGCTGAAGGCCGGGCGTTGGATGTCGGGCGCGAGCAGCGACTCTACGACTCACGGCAGCGCATCGCCCTGGCCGCCCGCGACGGCGGATGCATGTGGGGCGATTGCGACAGGCCTCCCGGTTGGTGCGAAGCCCACCACATCTTCCATTGGGCTCGGGACGGCGGCAAGACGGATATCGACGACGGAATTCTCTTGTGTCGGTATCACCATCTGCTGCTGCACAACAACCACTGGGAAATCGAGCGGAAGGACTCTGCCTACTGGCTCATCCCACCCGCCGATCTCGACCCATCCCAGACGCCGCGGCTGATGCCGTCGAAGAGCGCCGCGCTGCGCGACCTGCTC
>JBBSBA010000100.1:0-6895 GCA_038251725.1 Actinomycetales bacterium | reverse complement strand
CCCCCGCCGGTCTCGAGGCTGCCGTTCCATGCGGTGCGTGCGGTGCGAGTTGGCATCGTTTTCTCTTTTCTCTTCGTGGTGATCTCTTTGTGATGGCAGCCGGTATTCCGGCGCCGCGGGGCAGTCGTGCTAGTGGGAGGCGCGAACGTGTTCGGCGACGCCGATGAGCTGACCGCGGAGGGTCCGGATGTCGGCGAGGTCCATGCCCGTCGCGGCGCAGATCCGCTCGGGAATGGTCGCCGCCTGAAGGCGCAGTGCGCTGCCGCGCCCGGTGAGCGAGACCCGCACGCTGCGTTCGTCGTCGGCGCGCCGGGTTCGAGAGATGAGGTCGGCCTTCTCAAGGCGGCGCAGCAGTGGCGAGAGGGTGCCAGAGTCGAGCCGAAGGCGCTCGCCGAGCCCGCTCACCGTGGAGTCCCCGGCCTCCCAGAGCACCATGAGCACCAGGTACTGCGGGTACGTGACGCCGAGCGGATCGAGCAGCTCGCGGTAGCGGGCGGTGAGGGCCCGCGACGCACTATAGAGCGCGAAGCAGATCTGATCGTCGAGGATCGGCGTCGCGGGCGTGTTCTGGGTCACGGAAGAGAACGTAACACAGAGTGTGCAATTGGATTGCACACAATCTAATACCTCATTTACTTTGACATCCACGTAAATCATAGGTATCCCTACTACATTGGGTATCAGCAGCGTCGCCGGTGAGGCGACCGCAATGGTGCGGAAGGCAGGTTCCGAATGATTCGGGAATTGACACACTTCGTCGGTGGGGTCCACGTGAAGGGAGCCTCCGGGCGGTTCGGCGACGTCTTCGACCCGAGCACGGGCGAGGTGCAGGCACACGTGCCGCTCGCCTCCGTCTCCGAGGTCGAGGCGGTCATCGCCAATGCCCAGGAGGCACAGCTCGAATGGGCGTCATGGAATCCGCAGCGGCGGGCGCGGGTACTTGCCCGATTCCTGGTGCTGGTGGAGCGGGACCTCGAGTCACTCGCCCGGCTGTTGTCCTCCGAACATGGCAAGACCATCCCCGACGCCAAGGGCGACATCCAGCGCGGCACCGAGGTCATCGAGTTCGCCGTCGGCGGGCCGCACCTGCTCAAGGGCGAATACACGACGGGGGCCGGCACCGGCATCGACGTCTACTCGATGCGCCAGCCGCTCGGCGTGGTCGCGGGCATCACCCCCTTCAACTTCCCGGCCATGATCCCGCTCTGGAAGGCGGGCCCGGCGCTCGCCGCCGGCAACGCCTTCATCCTCAAGCCGTCCGAGCGCAACCCCTCCGTGCCCCTCGCCCTTGCCGAACTGTTCATCGAGGCAGGCATGCCGCCGGGCGTCTTCAACGTCGTGAACGGAGACAAGGAGGCGGTCGACGTGCTGCTGACCGACGACCGCGTCAAGGCCGTCGGCTTCGTCGGCTCGACCCCCATCGCCCAGTACATCTACGAGACCGCCGCGAAGCACGGCAAGCGCGCACAGTGCTTTGGCGGGGCGAAGAACCACATGATCGTGATGCCCGACGCCGACCTCGACCAGGTCGCCGACGCCCTCATCGGAGCCGGCTACGGCTCGGCGGGGGAGCGCTGCATGGCCATCTCCGTGGTGGTTCCGGTCGGCAAGGAGACCGGCGACGCCCTCGTCGCCATGCTCACCGAGCGGGTCAAGGCCCTCAAGATCGGTCCCTCGCTCGACCCCGAGTCGGACTACGGACCGCTGGTCAACCAGGCGGCCCTTGACCGGGTCGGCGACTACATCCAGCTCGGCGTCGACGAAGGGGCGCAACTCATCGCCGATGGTCGGGGCCACACCGTCAAGGGATTCGAGAACGGCTTCTACCTCGGCCCGACCCTCTTCGACCACGTCACCCCGTCGATGACCATTTACCTCGAGGAGGTCTTCGGACCGGTGTTGATCGTCACCCGCGCCGAGAACTACGAAGAGGCCCTGCGCCTGCCGTCGGAGCACCAATACGGCAACGGTGTGTCGATCTTCACCCGGGATGGCGACACGGCCCGCGACTTCACCGCCCGAGTGAACGTCGGCATGGTGGGCGTGAACGTGCCGATCCCGGTGCCGATCGCTTACCACACCTTCGGCGGCTGGAAGAAGTCCGGCTTCGGGGACCTCAACCAGCACGGGCCCGACGCCTTCCGCTTCTACACGAAGACCAAGACCGTCACCTCCCGCTGGCCCTCGGGCATCAAAGAGGGCACCAGCTTCGTCATTCCGACGATGAACTGATGTTCATTCTCGATGAGGAGCAACAGGGTCTGGTCGACACCGTTCGGGACTTCTCGAACAAAGAGCTCGCCCCGCACGCGGTGGAATGGGACCAGAAGAAGTTCTTCCCGGTGGACGTGCTGCGCCGGGCGGGCGACATGGGTCTCGGGGCAATCTACGCGCACGAGGACGTTGGCGGATCCGGCCTGACCCGCAGCGATGCCGCGCTCATCTTCGAGGAACTCGGCAAGGGCGACACGACCATCGCCGCGTACATCTCGATCCACAACATGGTGGTCTGGATGATCGACAAGTTCGGCACCGACGAGCAGCGTCACCGCTGGATCCCGCCACTGGCGGGCATGGAGCAGCTCGGCAGCTACTGCCTCACCGAACCGGATGCCGGATCCGACGCGGCGGCCCTGCGCACGACCGCGATGCTCGACGGCGATCATTACGTGCTCAACGGCACGAAGCAGTTCATCTCCGGTGCCGGGGTGTCGAGCATCTACGTCGTGCTGGCGCGCACGGGGGAGGCAGGCCCACACGGCATCAGCGCGATCGTGGTTCCCGCCGGCACCCCCGGCCTCTCGTTCGGCGAAAACGAACGGAAGATGGGCTGGAACGCGCAGCCGACGCGCCAGGTGGTCTTCGACAACGTGCGAGTGCCGGTGGATCACCTCCTCGGTGAGGAGGGCGGCGGGTTCATCATCGCGATGAACGGCCTCAACGGCGGCCGCCTCAACGTGGCCGCCTGTTCGCTCGGCGGCGCCCAATGGGCCCTCGACCGCGCGGTCGAACACCACCGCAGCCGTACCGCCTTCGGTCGGCCGCTCATCGACCAGCAGGCGCTGCTGTTCCAACTCGCCGACATGGCCACCGAGCTCGAGGCGGCGCGCTGCCTGTTGCGGCACGCAGCGAGCTCCCTCGACCGCAACGACCACGACGCGGTGCAGCTGTGCGCGATGGCGAAGAGATTCGTCACCGATGTGAGCTTCACCGCGGCGAACGCCGCACTGCAGCTGCACGGCGGCTACGGCTACCTCGCCGACTATGGCATCGAAAAGGTCGTGCGCGACCTGCGGGTGCACCAGATCCTCGAGGGCACAAACGAGATCATGCGGCTGATCGTTGGCCGCGCCATGGTCGAGGAGGCACAATGAGCACCGTGGATGCAACGGAGCAGTCGGTACTGGTCGGCAAGCGCGGTCGGCTTGGGCACATCACCCTCAATCGGCCGCGGGCGATCAACGCCCTCAACCACGAGATGGTGCGAACCGTGCAGTCGGTGCTGGATGAGTGGGCGATCGACGACGAGGTGCAGACCGTGCTGCTCACGGGCAGCGGCGAACGCGGCCTGTGCGCGGGAGGAGACATCGTCTCCATTTACCGCGACTCGTCCGGGGGCGGCTCGGATTCGGTGCGTTTCTGGCGCGACGAGTATCAGCTCAACTCCACCATCGCGCACTACCCCAAGGCCTACGTCGCGATCATGGACGGCATCGTGCTCGGGGGCGGCATCGGGCTGTCGGCGCACGGCCGTCATCGCGTCGTCACCGAGAGGTCGTCGCTCGGCATGCCGGAGACCTCCATCGGCTTCACCCCGGATGTCGGGGGCACCCGGTTGCTCTCCCGCGCCCCGGGGGAGACCGGCACCCACCTGGCGCTCACGGCCGGCTCCGTTCGGGCGGCGGACGCGATCGCCATCGGGCTCGCCGACAGCTTCGTGGCGGCGGACCGAATCCCGGACCTGATCCGGGCCCTCGAGACCGTCGAGGCCACAACCGCGATCGCCGCGGCCGCGTCGTCGCCCGGGGAGTCCGGGCTCATCGCCGACCGCTCCTGGATCGACCCGGCCTACGCGGGAGACGATGTCGGGACGATCGTCGAGCGCCTGCTCGCCTCGGATCTGCCGGAGGCGCGCGCCTGCGCGGGCACCATCCTCTCGAAATCGCCGATCGCCGTCGCCGTGACGCTCGCATCCCTGCGCGCGGCGCGCGGCCTGCCCGATCTCGATGCGACGCTCGTGCGGGAGTTCCGGGTATCCGTGCACGCCCTGCGCTCGCACGATCTCGCCGAGGGGATTCGCGCCCAGGTGATCGACAAGGACCGCAACCCGCAGTGGCGGCCGGCACGGCTGGCCGACGTCGACGGCGCCGCCGTCGCCGCATATTTCGAGGTGCCGGCGGAGGGCGACCTCGAGCTGAGGCCGCATCAGACGCTCGCACCCTGACTCGCCGAAGTTGATTCTGAACGCTGACGCGCCGAACCCTCGACGCACTGGGAAGGAACGAACATGAGCACCACGATTGCATTC
The DNA here is from genome assembly GCA_038251725.1 of Actinomycetales bacterium. Classification (GTDB taxonomy): domain Bacteria; phylum Actinomycetota; class Actinomycetes; order Actinomycetales; family Microbacteriaceae; genus Lacisediminihabitans. Next base: position 2,367 of record JBBSBA010000100.1, on the reverse strand, counting down.
ATCGGGCTGGGAAACATGGGCGGCCCGATGGCCGCCAACCTCGTCGCCGCCGGCCACTCCGTCACCGGATTCGACCTGGTGCCTGCGGCCCTCGAGGCGGCCGCCACTCATGGCGTGGTCATCGCCGCCTCGGCCGCCGAGGCGGCCGCGAACGCCCAGGTCGTGATCACCATGCTGCCGAGCGGCCGCCACGTGCTGCAGGCCTACACCGGCGGGGACGCGGGCGATGGGCTCCTCGCGGCTGCCCCGGCCGGAACCCTCTTCATCGAGTCGTCGACGATCGCGGTGGACGACGCCCGCGCCGCCCACGCGCTCGCCCTCGCGGCCGGACACCGCAACATCGACGCCCCGGTCTCCGGCGGCGTGGTCGGTGCCACCGCCGGAACCCTCACCTTCATGGTCGGGGCGGCGGAGGCAGACTTCGAATCCGCCCGGGAGCTGCTCGACTGCATGGGCGGCCGGGTGGTGCTCTGCGGCGACTCGGGATCCGGCCAGGCCGCCAAGATCTGCAACAATCTCATCCTCGGCATCTCGATGATCGCGGTGAGCGAGGCATTCGTGCTCGGAGAGAAGCTCGGCCTCACCCACCAGGCGCTCTTCGACGTGTCCTCCGCCGCCTCCGGCCAGTGTTGGGCGCTCACGACCAACTGCCCCGTGCCTGGGCCGGTCCCCTCCAGCCCGGCGAACCGTGACTACCAGCCCGGATTCGCCGGGGCGCTCATGGCCAAAGACCTCGGCCTCGCGGTCGAGGCGCTGCAGTCGACGGGCGTCGACGCCGAGATCGGCACTCTCGCCGCGAGCATCTACCGCCGGTTCGCCGACGAGGGCGGGGCCGGTCTCGACTTCTCTGCAATCATCAATGGGATCCGCACACGATCCGAGGAGAGCGCCGCATGACCGACTACGAGACCATCCTGATGGAGCGACGCGGCCGGGTGGCCCTGATCACCCTCAATCGCCCGAAGGCCCTCAACGCGCTCAATGAGACCCTGATGAACGAGATCGTGCGGGCCGTCGAGTCCGTCGATCGCGATCCGGACGTCGGAGCAATCGTGATCACCGGGTCGGAGCGGGCGTTCGCGGCCGGAGCGGACATCCGGGAGATGGCGACCAAGTCATACCACGAGGTCGCACTCGCCGACTTGTTCTCCGGCTGGGACCGGCTCGCGGCCGTTCGCAAGCCCATCATCGCCGCTGTCTCCGGTTATGCCCTCGGCGGAGGCTGCGAGCTCGCGATGCTCTGCGACCTTATTTTTGCCGCCGACACGGCGAAGTTCGGGCAGCCGGAGATCAACCTCGGCGTCATCCCCGGTATCGGCGGATCGCAACGCCTGACCCGAGCGATCGGCAAGGCGAAGGCGATGGATCTCATCCTCACCGGTCGCACGATCGGCGCGGCGGAGGCGGAGAGCTGGGGAATCGTGGCGAGGGTCTTCCCCGCCGACACGCTGCTCGAGGAGACGATGGCCGTGGCGACGTCGATCTCCGAAAAGTCGCTTCCGGTGGTCATCGCCGCGAAGGAGGCCGTGAACCGTGCCTTCGAATCGTCTCTCGCCGAGGGCGTGAAGTTCGAGCGCCGCACCTTCCACGCCACCTTCGCCCTCGACGACCAGAAGGAGGGCATGGCCGCCTTCCTGGAGAAGCGCGAACCGGTCTTCCGACACAGCTGAGCGCGGCCGTCGACTACAGCGGTTCTGGTGGGGCGACCGGCTCGATGAAGTCCCCGGCGTCGCGCCGGAAAGTGGCCAGAATCCGAATCAGGTCCGTCGCATCCTCTGGTGCCATGCCGGTGTCGACGAAGCACTGCGCGTTGAGGGCCGCGGTCGCTTCATCGACGGATGCCCGGCCGGCCGGCGTGACTTCGACGAGCGTCGCCCGACCGTCGGTGGGATGAGCGGCGCGGCGCACCAGGCCGTCCCGCTCGAGCCGGTCGACGATGCTGGTGACGCTCGTCGGGTGCACCTGAAGTCGTGCGCTGGCGGCGGCCATCGGAAGCGAACCGTCCCGGGCGAAGCTCAGCAGGCGCAGCATCTCGTAGCGGGCGAAGGTGAGGCCGAAGGGCTTGAGCACGGATTCGACGCTCGCGAGCATGATCTGCTGGGCCCGCATCACCGAGGTGACGAGCGCCATGCCGTCGGCCGCCGTCGACCAGCCGTGCTCTTTCCAGTGGCGATGCGCTTCGGCGATCGGATCCCAGGGCAGCGGTGTAGCTGAGGGCACCGTTTTCTCCGTTCGTCTGCCCCCAATCTAGCGAGTAGGCGCCGCCCGCGCGAACGCGGGGGGGGCCCGGGCGAGGGGTTAAGAGGGGGGCGGGTGGGTTCCGGTTGGGGGGTGTGAGAAAGGGTAAACCACGGGTGAAGTGGGGTT
>JBBSBA010000099.1:0-7177 GCA_038251725.1 Actinomycetales bacterium | reverse complement strand
GGGCTTCACTCCGACGTCGTGTGGGCCGGGACCTGGAGTTGCAGCCCGCCGAGCAGCAGTGTGATTCCGAAATCGAAGGCCTCGCGCCCGCGCGTCTCGGCGGCGGCATTCGCCGGGTCGGCGGAGTGTTCCTTCGATACGGCGCCGAGGCTGTCGGCCTGGATGCGCTGCTGCTCGTGTGAGACGTGGCCGAGGATGAAGTGGATCAGCGCGGCCGCGGCGAGCTCGCTCGTGTCGCGGTCGAAGGCTCCGGCGCGGATCGCGTCGGACAGCCGCTTCTGGGCCTCCCCGGCTCCGAGGCCGAGGGCGAGTGTGCTCGAGACGACCTCCGCGCCGTCCCGGAACGCGAGAAGCGCATCGCGAAGCGCTTCCGCCTCCGCGCGGGTGGCCTCCGGCCAGCTGAGGTCGTCGCGGGGCGGAGCGGTGCGGGAGATGATCTGGTCGGCGATCGAGGCGAGGAGCGTCTGCTTGTTGGTGACGTGCCAGTATAGGGCGCTCGGTTGCACGTCGAGCGTCGCCGCCAGCCGCCGCATCGTGAGCTCGGGAAGCCCCTGCTCGTCGAGGATCCTCAGGGCCGCGGCGACGACGTCGTCGCGGGAATGGCGGGGGTACTTCGATCCGACGCTCTCGGGTCTTGTCATGGTGCCTGCAATCGTACCAGTGACCTGTACAGTGTTCAGGTGAACGGCGTTCAGGGAGCGATACAGGAGCACGCAATGGCCAACCGGGCTCGAATCGACACTCGCGACATCACCAGGATCGCCGTCTTCGCGGCGATCATCGCCGTGCTCGGACTGCCGGGTGCGATACCGGTCTTCGGCGGCGCCGTTCCCCTCACCGCGCAGACCCTCGGCGTGATGCTCGCGGGCGTCGTGCTCGGGCCCTGGCGGGGTGCCGCGGCCGTGGCGGTCTTCGAGGTGCTCGTCCTCCTCGGGCTCCCACTGCTCTCGGGGGGGCGCGGCGGCGCCGGTGTCTTCGTCGGTCCGTCGGCTGGCTACCTCATCGGCTGGATCATCGGGGCAGGGGTGATCGGCGCCATCGTGCGTGCCGATCTGCGCAGGCCGGCCTGGTGGCGGGTCGCCCTCGGCTGCGTCGTCGGCGGAATCGTCGCCGTGTACGCGCTCGGCATCCCGGTGCAGGCCCTCGTGACCCGGCTGCCGCTCGGGCCGACGGCACTGTCGAGCACGGTGTTTCTGCCGGGGGACCTGCTCAAGGTCGTCGCGGCGACGATCATCGCGCTGGCGCTCTGGCGGGCGTACCCGCGGGCCTTCCGCCGCGATGCCGACGCATCCGCCCCCACTCCTCGACCGGGAACCGACGGAGAGCTCTCCGCGCGGCAGGGGGCGAAGACCCAGTGACGCGGCCGGAGATCGTGTTCGACGCCGTGTCGGTGGATTTCGCCGGCCGCCCGGCGCTGCGCGAGGTCAGCGTGGCGCTCGACCAGAGGCGCATCGGCGTCATCGGGTCGAACGGCTCGGGCAAGTCCACCTTCGCTCGGATGCTCAACGGGTTGGTGATCGCGACGACCGGGCGCGTGCGCGTGCATGGTCTCGACCCCGTCAGCCAGGCCAAGCAGCTCCGCCGCACGGTGGGTTTCATCTTCAGCAACCCGGACGCCCAGATCGTGATGCCGACCGTCGCCGAGGATGTCGCCTTCTCCCTGCGCGGACGGGGACTGTCCCACGGTGAGGTCGACGACCGCGTCTCCTCGACACTCGACGCCTACGGTCTCACGGCGCACGCCGAAGCCCCGGCGCACACCCTGTCGGGTGGCCAGAAGCAGCTGCTTGCGCTGTGCGCGATCCTGATCGGGGAGCCGGATCTGCTGGTCGCCGACGAACCGACCGCGCTGCTGGACGCATCCAACACCAAGCGCATCGGCGGCCACCTGCTCGATGAGCTTCCGCAACAGCTCGTTCTCGTGACCCACGACCTGCGGCTCGCGGCGCGCTGCGATGTCGTGCTGCTTTTCGAGGACGGCCGACTGGTCGAGCACGGCGAGCCCGGTGGCGTCATCGAGCGCTATGAGAGGGAGCACGCGTGATCGCCCTCTACCTGCCGGGCGTGAGCCCGATCCACCGGATGCCCGCGGGCCCGAAGCTGCTGGCGTTCATGGCGGTCGCGCTGGTGGTCACCGTCGCGGCGGGGTTCCCGTGGACGCTCCCGGCCGCCGCCATCCTCGTCGTGGCCGGCTACCTTCTCGCGGGCCTCGGGTGGAGGGTGCTCGCGCGCCAGATCTTCGCCGTGCGCTGGGTGATCGGCATCATGCTGGTCACTCAGCTCGTGTTTCTGCCACCGCTCGTCGCGGTCGCCAACACTGGACGCGTGGTCGCGGTGATCGTGCTCGCCGCGCTCATCACGCTCACCACCCGCATCCCCGCCCTGCTCGACGCGACGGAACGCGGACTCGGCCCGCTGCGTCGGTTCGGAGTGAATCCGAGCGCCGTCGGTCTGCTCCTCGGCATGACGATTACGACAATTCCGGTGGTCGCCGGATTCGCGACCACCATTCGTGAGGCTCAGCGGGCGCGAGGCGCCCGGGTGCGTCTCACCACCTTCGCGGTCCCGCTGCTGGTGATGTCGCTGAAGCACTCCGACGACCTCGCCGACGCCCTGGCCGCCCGGGGAGTCGAATGATCGTCTGCGGCACGACCACGGCCGCGTGCTGTCCGCTCCGCTTCCGGGGCTAGTCGGTCGGCCAGTGGCCGAGCGCTCGGGCCCCAGCTCGGGTTCTAGCTGCACCTGGCCGTGACGGGCCACCCCGTCGAACCGAGTGGCCCCTCCTCTTGCCCGTGTATGATTCTGCGCACGGCGTGAGCGGGCTTCCGAATCGAGAACGTGACCCCGCGTCCGCAACCCTCATCGAGCGCGGTGCCAGCGCCGTTCGCCACCCTCCCAGCCGAGCGAAAGGATCCGCCATGAGCGATCTGAGACCACGCTCCCGCGGGATCGATGGCATCGCCCGTCACGGCCGGCTCAGGCAGTCGACCCCTGCGCTGACCGTGCTCAAGTTCATCGCCACCGCGCTCGCCGTCGTGATGGTGAGCGTGGCATCCGTCTCCGCGATCGCCCTCGGCCAGCTGAACGGCAACATCAAGACCGTCGCGCTCGCGGGGGAGACGCCGGGGCCACCGCCCGCCCTCGGATCGTTCGATGGCGGATTCAACATCCTGATCGTCGGCAGCGACACCCGCGCCGGGCAGGGTGCCCAGTTCGGCAAGGACAACGGCGTGCTCAACGACGTGACCATGCTCGTGCACGTGTCAGCAGACCAGACCAACGCGGTCGCGGTGAGCATTCCCCGCGACATGGTGGTGCCGATCCCCGCCTGCCCGCGCGAAGACGGCAAGGGCAACTACAGCGCCATGTCGGCCCAGCCGATCAACAACACGCTCGCCTATGGGGGGCTCCCCTGCACGGTGCTCACGGTCAACGCCCTCACCGGGCTCGACATCCCCTTCGCCGCTCTCATCACCTTCCAGGGCGTCATCCAGATGTCGACCGCGGTCGGAGGAGTCCCGGTCTGCGTCAACGGGCCCCTCATCGACAAGTACAGCGGAATCAACCTGCCCGCCGCGGGCACCTACACCCTCAGCGGAGCCACTGCGCTTGCCTTCCTGCGCAGCCGGCACGGGGTGGGCGACGGGAGCGACCTCGGCCGCATCAGCTCCCAGCAGGTCTTCCTCTCCTCTCTCGTGCGCACGGTGAAGAGCAACGACACCCTCACCAACTTCACCAAGCTCTACGGCATCGCCACGGCGGCGACCGAGAACATGACCCTGTCGAACAGCCTCAAGAATCTCAACACCATGATGTCGCTCGCCCTCGTGCTGAAGGGCATTCCGCTCGACCACATCACCTTCGTTCAGTACCCGGGAACCACCGGGATCGGTGGCATCTATGCGGGCAAGGTAGCCCCGCTCAAGGACATCGCCGCGAAGCTGTTTGCGAAGATCAAGGCCGATATTCCGTTCACGCTCGACTCCGGCACCGGCCGCGGCTCGGTCGCCGACCCCAACGCACCCACCACGGGGTCGTCGACCGCGAGCCCCTCGCCGGCCGCGACCGGGGACGCCACCGGGTCGTCATCCGCCCCCATCGTCGGCGTGCTCGGCCAGACTGCGGCGGACTACACCTGCTCGAAGGTCAACAGGTAGTTCGACCGCGAACGGCGAGGTTACTTCGGTCCCCGGCTGTACCGCAGAAAGGTGAGCGCGAGGACGAGCGCGATCACCCCGAGCGCCGTGATCAGGATGCCGATGATCGGTCCGACGGTCTCGAGCGAGGCGGGAAACATGGAGGTCCCCTCGTGCGCTCATCGTGCGTCGGTGGTTTCGGCTGCCGCAGAGTGCGGATCGGCCCCGGCACTGCCTTAACTCTAGATGTCCCCCTTCTGGAGGACCCTCGGCGACGGGTCCCCAGTCCGGGGGTGAGGCCTTCCCCAATTCAGGGGTGACGAATCGGCGCTCGGCGCGTGTGCCGCTATGATTGCAGTCGACGCTTGGAGCTGTCGCATAGTTCGGCCTAGTGCACCACCCTGCTAAGGTGGAGTACCCGTAAGGGTACCGTGGGTTCAAATCCCACCGGCTCCGCACAAGAAATACCTGGTCAGAGACGACTTCTATTTGTCGACTATTTGTTCTTCTCTGCTGCTATGCGAGCTCTCAGGAAATCCCCGAGGGTCCTGTGAGGGTCCCGATGCGACCTCATTGAGGCGGCGTAGCGCTTCGATCGTTTGCCGCTCGCCCATAACGTGTGCGTAGACCTTGAGCACCGTCCGAGGGTCATCGCCCAGCCACTCCGCGACCTGATTGATCGGGATGCCCGCGCGCAGCCACTGGGAGGCGCAATAGTGCCGCAGCATGTGTGGGCGTTTGCGCGGCGCTGTGACCGACCACTTGATGAAGTGCCGGTAGAGGTTCATGCTCAGTTGCCGCCCTGCTGGACTCGTGAAGAGGTAGTGTTCGGGCCGCTTGCCTGCTGCCGCCTCGCGCGCGATTTCGCGCGCCCGGTCGGTGAGCGGCACGGCGCGTTCGCCGTTGCTGGTCTTGGGCGCCTTCTCTTCATAGCCTTGCGATTGCGCGCGTCGTACCCACGCTGCGGGGAATGGCACGTCCTGGAGGTCAGACACCCGCAGCGCTCGAGTCTCCGACCAACGCAACCCCGTTAGAGACGTCCACTCCGTGATCGCGGCGTAATGGTTGGAGGAGGTGCGTTGTGCTTCAAGGGTTGCGGCGAGGCTCTCGGCCGTGAACCATTCGTCGGCCGGCTTCTGGCTCGCACCCGGCGGCAGCTCGACGCCGCGCACGGGATGCGATGCGACGTACTTCTCGCGCATCGCGTAGGTGAAGAGGGCGCTGAGCGACGTGCGTAATCTGGCGACCGTGGAACGCTCTTTAATCTTGAGTTGGTCGGTGAGGAAGCTCAATACGTCGGCCTCGCTCACCGAACCGATGGGGCGCGCCCTGAGCTTCGGCGGGAGTGCAGCCAGGTTGTCGCGGTCGGTGCGCTGGGAGTGGGCGGTGACTTGGGATGTGCGCGCGTCAAGGAACTTGCCGACAACCTCCCCTAATGGTGTCCTTGCCTTCTTCGGCGGCAGGAACGTACCGAGTTGGAGGGCGCGAATCTGCTCGCGTTCCCAGGTCTCGGCGTCGCCCTTGAGCCGGAATGTTTGTTGGGCGACGACCTCGCCGCCACTCTTGATCCGCGCCTTCCAGCGCACCGAGCCATCCTTGAGGGTGCGCCGCTCGATCACCTGCTGCCCCGGGGGTGAGCGAGCGCCTCGATGGCTGCCGCGGGATAGAGGCGGCGACTGCCCGCGGAGACTGGCTCCACTGGAGAACGCCCCGCCTTCACCAGTCGCCCCAGCGTGGAGGGGTGCACCCGCAGTGCTGCTGCGGCCTCCGCCTCGGTAAAGAACAGCCGCTCTTGCCGAGCAGGGTCATCCATCTTGTGATCGTCCATAGCGCATAATCTCCCGTCAAACGCATGTATAAGCAGCTACACGTGATTAGAACATGAATCGCGTGTAATTGCAAGAGCACGCTCATGATGAGTTTCCCGATACAATTCGAGCGTGAGCAATTCGAACCCGCCGTATGCGAATCAGAGCGACGACGGTCTGATCCGGTCGGAGGATCTGCCGGGAGGTTGGCACCTTCCCACGAGGTTCCCTGGTGAGCGCAGCGACGACGCCAGCTCCCAGATCGACGAGGTTTTGGGATACGACGACCGGGCCGCCGTAGGCTCCGGCTCCGCCCAGCCCGAATCCGAGCAGAACGAGACCGTCGACGGCCGCTGGCGCTATATCGAGCACGTTGGAACCCACACCCGCGTCTTCATCCGTCTGCAACGCCAGACGTACGCCGTGCCGGAAGAGGTGCGCATCACCGGAGTCGTTTACTTACCGTGGCGGCCTGGCGACCCGATCACCAGCAAGCTGCTACGAGAGCTCCCGATGGCTCTGATCGAGGCTGCGATCAACAAGCGCCTGTTCGCTATGAAGCGCGAGCACACCGTCACCGGCGGCAAGATCGTCCTGACGAGCGGAAGGAAGATCGTCGAGCGTGACTTGCTCAAGCCCCTCGGGGGCACCGCCAAGCAGGACACCGATTTCTACGAGCGCGTCGCGCTCCAGCATGGACGCCTCACGCAGGAAGGCGACAAGAACCCCAGCGCCACTATCGCGCAGATCAACGGCGTTGCTCTCACCACGGCACAGGGCTGGGTTGCCAAGGCTCGTGCCCGAGGGCTGCTGCCTCCAGGACGCAGGGGGCGCGCCGGATAGTCTCCACCCGTCAGATGCGGCAGGGGATTCGAACTGTCCAGTGCCCGGAAACGCGGTGGGACAGGCGCGTTTTAGCCCGTAAAATCAACGATCTGGCGTGGTTGACAAGTGGGTAACATCATCAGGGTTCACGGACCTGCACGCTCGGTAGCACATGAACCGCGCAGTGCTTCGCGGGTGCGGCGGCAAATTGGACTGGATGGCCGTAGGGTCGTCGATCACCATTTGGAAACGCAATTGATCTTCCCGCATAGTGCTTTTCCAAGACTCTCAGCAAATGCGTATGACGCCCGGTCATCGGGCTTAATGTCGGGCAGGGTAAACGGGCACGCTCCCGCAAACTGCCGGCCCGATCCCAGTAACGGCGGGGAATTGCCCGCTGATCGTCCG
>JBBSBA010000098.1:0-7191 GCA_038251725.1 Actinomycetales bacterium | reverse complement strand
GCCGAGTCCGCCCTGCTCGAAGATCGCGATGTAGCGCTCGGGGTTGCCCGGATCGTTGTCGATGTAGAGCTGGAAGAAGCCGCTCACGCCCTGCCGCTCGAGGCGTCCGAGTGTCTCGAGGAACGACGGGATGTCGCTGACAGCGTCGACGATGCCGAGGTCGTGATGCAACGGCGCGGCTCCGAGCGCGTTGATGCGGGCCTCGTCCATGTAGCTCGTGTACAGGTCACCGAACTTGCGCTCCTCGGTGCCCGGCGCGGAGGACTGCGCCTCCTCGATGATCTCCCGGACGGCCTTCTCTGCCTCCTCGGCGAGCACGTGGAACGAGCCATAGCGCGCCTTGTCGGCCGGGATCTCGGTGCGGTCGATCCACTTGCCGTTGACGTGGCGATACAGGTCGTCCTGCGGTCGAACCGCCTCATCCAGTTCGTCAGTGTGGATGCCGGAGGAGAACGCTGAATCGACAGTCATGGCTTCTAGCCTAAGCCGCTCGGCCTTGGCGATTCCGGCTAGAAGATGAATTGTTCGCCCGAACGGGCGATGTGCACCACGGGGAAGCCCGCGACGGCTCGCTGCACGGCGTCCGGCGCCTCGACGTGGGTGAGAACGAGGCGCAGGCAGGCGGCCTCGCGGGCGATTCGGGCGGCATCCTCTGGGGTGCAGTGCGCGGTCGCCGCTCCCGGCACGGACCCGGCCGATCCCGCCTCGCAGAGGAACAGGTCCGCACCGGCGGCAAGTTCCACGAGCCCCTCGCAGTAGCGGGAATCGCCCGAGTACGCGAGCACCGGGTGGGCGAGAGCGGAACCGGCCACCTCCACCCGAAGCCCGAACGCGGGCATCCCGTGATCGACCGGTCCCCAGCTGAGCGCGAGTTCGCCGACGACGACCTCCTCCCAGCCGCGCATCTCGATCAGGTCGAACACCTCGGGGATGATCGCCGCTGACCGGTGCCCGAGGAAGCCGACCAGCCGGTCGACGAGCCCGAGCGGACCGATCAGCGGGATCGGCTTCTCGAGCGCGAGTCCCGCGAACCGCAACGCGTAGTAGGCCGTGAGCAGATCGGCGCAGTGGTCGGCATGGGCGTGCGAGATCCAGATCGCGTCGAGATCGCCGAGCGTGCGCCCGTCGTGGTGCAGGTGGCGCTGGAGCTCCGCGAGCGTGCCGGTGCCGGCATCCACCCAGACCGACGTCTCGCCATGCTGGACCAGGTAGCCGGAGCACGGATTGTCGGGGCGCGGATACGGCGCGGACGTGCCGAGGATCGTGAGTCTCATGAGGGGGCCGCCCGCCGTTGTTCGTCGGGAACCGGCGCGGTCGTGTTGCCGAGATGGAACCGGCTGGTGAAGGCGACGGCCTCGGGATGCCCGCCGTTCAGCAGCGCGATCACGCCGCGTCCCGCCGCTCGACCCTTCTCCACCGCCGGCTGCACCATCGTGGTGAGATCGTGCGGTGCGATGCCGTCGAGCTTCACGCCGTCGAAGCCGACGATGCTCAGGTCCCGCGGCACGCGAAGCCCGAGCTCCTCGGCGGCGCGGATCACGCCGACGGCGAGCAGGTCGCTCTGCGCGATCACCGCCGTCGGCCGCCGGGCCGGGTCGGCGAGCACCGAGCGGGCGGCGACGGTGCCCTCCTCCACGCTGCTGACGGAGGCGACGACGCCCGTCGCATCGGGGAAGACCTCCCGCACTCCGCGGATGCGTTCGCTCGCCGTGTACCCGGTGCTCGCCGCCTCGGCCTGCGCCGTGAGCGGCCCGCGAGCGCGTGCAGCGTCGAGGGGGAGGGCCACCATCGCGACCCGGGTGTGGCCGAGATCGGCGAGGTGCCGCGCAAGGGCTTTCGAGGCGGCCCGGTTGTCAAGGTCGATGGCGAGCACGTCGTCCATCGGTTCGGCCTCGATGGCGACGAGGGCGATGCCGCGCTGCCGGAAGACCGCGACCTGCTCGGCGAGGCTGGTGCTGCATCCGATCAGCACCACGGCGTCGACCGGGGCGTTGCGGATGCTTCCGGCCCCCTCGCCGTTCTCGGTGAGCAGCAGGAGGCCGGCGCCGAGGGACCCGGTCTCGTCCGCGATGCCGTCGAGCATCGCGACGTTCATCGGGTCGCGGAAGGCGTCGCGCAGGCGGTCCTCGATAACGACGCCGATGATGCCTGAGCGACCCCGCCGAAGCGACTGGGCCCGCGGATCCGGCCCGGCGTAGTCGAGCTCTGCGGCTGCCGCGAGCACCCGCGCGCGCGTCGCGGCCGAGACGGGCCCGGAACCGCTGAAGGCGAGGGATGCCGTGGAGGGGGAGACACCGGCGAGCGCCGCGACGGATGCGAGGTTCGGTCGTGGCCGTGCCGGCATTGCCCCATCCATCATGTTTTGGTAGCTTAGTCGAATCGATTTGATCGAATCGATTCGACAGCCTCAGGGGCCCGGCGGCTCACCGGCCCTTCACCGCACTGGACACGCCATGCCCGCTCGCCCAGCCACGACCGCCTACGCCGGTGGTCTCACCCGCGCGCAAGTGGTCGCCTGGCGCAACTCGCTTTTCGTGATCTTCGGGCTCTGCGGACTCGCGATCGCGAGCTGGGTCGCCCGTACCCCCGCGGTACGCGACGCTCTGCACGCCGGCCCCCAGCAGATGGGGCTGCTCATCTTCGGAATCGCGGCGGGCTCGATGCTCGGGCTGCTCGCATCCAGCCACATCATCGCGCGCTTCGGGGCGCGCGCCACCATCGCCGTCGCGCTCGCCATCGGCGCGGCCGGCTACACCGTCGCGGGATTCGGCGCGAGCTTCGGTCCGAGCTACCAGGTCGTGTTCGCGGGGCTCCTGGTCTTCGGCGCCTGCCTGTCGATCTGCGACGTGGCGATGAACGTGCTCGGCGCGGCCAACGAGCGCGTGCTCGGCCGCGCGATCATGCCGATCTTCCACGCCTTCTTCAGCTTCGGGACGGTCGTCGGCGCCGGCCTCGGGGTGCTCGCCGAGAAGGCGCACGTTCCCGTGTTCCTGCACATCGCCGCCGTGGCCGTGGTCTTCGCCATCGGCGGCGCCGTCGCCGCCCGACTGAGCCAGTCGGAGCACACGGTCGAAGACGGCCAGCAGCCGGTGCCGTACGACGACCACTCCCGCAGCTGGCGCGGTCGGCTGGGAATCTGGCGTGATCCGCGCACCCTGCTCATCGGGCTGATCGTGCTCGGCATGGCGTTCTCCGAGGGATCGGCCAACGACTGGCTCGCCCTCGCGACCGTCGACGGCCACCACACCGACAATCCCACCGGCGCGTTCGTTTTCGGCATCTTCGTCTCGGCGATGACGGTCGGACGGCTGGCCGGAGTGAGACTCCTCGACCGGTTCGGCCGGGTTCCGGTGCTGCGCGGATCGGCCGTCCTCGCCGCCGTCGGTCTCGTCGTCTATATCTTCGTGCCGGTGCTCTGGATCGCCGTGGTCGGCGTGGTGCTCTGGGGGTTGGGATCGGCGCTCGGCTTCCCCGTGGGAATGTCCGCCGCGTCGGACGACCCGAAGACGGCGGCGGCCCGGGTGAGCGCCGTCGCCACCATCGGCTACTTCGCCTTCCTCGTCGGCCCCCCGATGATCGGCTTCCTCGGCCAGCACTTCGGCCTGCTGCCGGCGCTGCTCGTTGTGCTCGTGCTCGTGGCCCTCGCCGGGCTCGTCTCCGGCGCGGCCCGCGAGCCCCGCCATCCACGCCTGGCGCGCCCTCCCGCTCGTCCCGCTCACCCCGCTCACCCCGCTCACCCCGCTCACCCCGCTCACCCCGCTCACCCCGAAAACGCAGGAGATGCGCCACAGCCGTGACCGTTGCGGCCGCTTCCGTGGCGTGCGAAGGCGGAACTCCTGCGTTTTCGTCTCGGCGGTAGGGTCGTGGGATGGTGCCCTCGATCTCCGATTCCGCTCCCGTCGACAACGCCTCGCTTCGGGCGGCCGTCGAAGCCTTCGCGACGAACCCCGAGCAATCCAGCTACCTCGACGTGATTCGCGCCTGCCTGCAGGGGCGAATGCTTCTCGACTCGACCGGCTCGGACCGGCCAACCGTCGAGGCCGACGGCAGCTACAGCTTCCCCGCCGGCGCCACCCTGCAGTTCGCCGGCGGAACGGGGCCGGATGGCAAGCCGGCCCTCTTCGCATTCACCTCGCTTGAGCAGATCAACCGGATGCACCCGACCGACCTCACCGAGGTTCAGGCCCTCGTGCAGCCGGCCGCCGGCGCACTGCAGCTCGCCACGACCGACCGCTACGGCTGGCTGTACATCGACCCGGCCGGCCCGACCTGCGCGATCTCGAGCCGCGACGCCGCCTTCGCCCTCCGCGGCGAGCGCAACGACGCGGTGAAGGAGGCGCTGGAGATCCACGATCCGTCCGCGAGCAAGCTGGCGGTGATGGAGGCCCTCGCCGAGAACGGCCCCTTGCTCCTGGCGGTCGACACGGAGTCCGTGCCCGAATCCGGCGTCACCGGCGGCACGCCCGTCCGCATCCGCGATTCGGTCGACCCGGACGGGCACCCGGTGCTGCTCGCCTTCACCTCCGGCCCGGAGGTGAGCGCGCGCAACATCGCCGACTCGTCCGCCACCCGCACGGCGGCCCAGATCATCCACGACGCGGTTCAGCCGCCCTACGGCGGGCTCGTGCTCAACCCCGGAGGCCCGTGGATGGCGCTCGCGCCGGAGGAACTGCGCAGCATCCTGCATCGGATCTCCGGCGACGCGCAGCCCGGCTAGGCTCGACGCGTGCGTCTTGTCATTGCCCGGTGTTCCGTCGACTACGCGGGCCGCCTCAGCGCGCATCTGCCGCTCGCCACCCGACTCCTCCTGCTGAAGGCCGACGGCAGCGTGCTCGTGCACTCCGACTCGCTGAGCTACAAGCCGCTCAACTGGATGAGCCCGCCCTGCACCGTCTCCTCCGACGAGCCGGACGACGACCAGCGGGAGGCCGGGATCACCGAGATCTGGCGGGTCACCCAGGCCAAGACGGCCGACCTGCTCGTGATCTCGATCCACGAGATCCAGCACGACAGCAACCACGAGCTCGGGATCGATCCCGGCCTGCAGAAGGACGGCGTCGAGGCGCACCTGCAGAAGCTCCTCGCCGAACAGATCGAGCTCGCCGGAGACGGCTGGCACCTCGTGCGCCGCGAGTACATGACGGCGATCGGGCCGGTCGACATCCTGGCGACGGATGACGCCGGCGGGTCGGTCGCGATCGAGATCAAGCGGCGCGGCGACATCGACGGCGTCGAGCAGCTCACCCGTTACCTCGAGCTGATGAACCGCGACCCGCACCTCGCCCCAGTGGCTGGCATCTTCGCGGCGCAGGAGATCAAGCCGCAGGCCCGCATGCTGGCCGAGGATCGTGGCATCCGCTGCCTGCTGCTCGACTACGACGCGATGCGCGGCATGGACGACAGCCACCACAGGCTGTTCTGAGCACCCGTGACGCCCACCTGGAGCTGCTTCCTCTTCGACCTCGACGGCACCATCATCGACTCGGCCCCCGGAATCATCATGAGCCTCGCCTGGACCCTGGATCGCCTCGGCCGACCGGTGCCGAGCCCGGCCGAGCTGCTCGCCTACGTTGGTCCGCCCATCCTCGATTCGTTCCGCGACCTGGCCGGGATGAACGCGGAGCAGTCCCGCCACGCGCTCGACATCTATCGTCCGCACTACCTGCAGACCGGGATCTTCAACAGTTCGGTCTATCCGGGCGTGCCTGAACTTCTGGAGCGGATCCACAAGACCGGCGTGCCGATCTCTCTCGCCACGTCCAAGCCGGAACTGCCGGCGCTCACCGCGCTCCAGTTCTACGGCCTGGCCCACTACTTCACCGTGATCACCGGCGCATCGGAGGACGAGGTGCGCAGCAACAAGGCGGATGTCGTGGCCGAGGCGCTGCTGCGGCTCGATGCCCACGGAGCCGACACCAGCAATCCGGTCATGGTCGGCGACCGCATCCACGACATCCAGGGCGCGGCGGCGAACGGCGTTCCCACGGTTTTCGTGGAGTGGGGCTACGGCTCCACGGCCGAGGCGGCCGCCGCGCTCGGTATCGCCGGCAGCGCGGAGAGGCTCGCAACCCTGCTGCTCGGTTAGGTGGCCGTTCGCCAGGCCGTTCGGTGCGAGCGCGAGGGCATCCGCGATGACTTGACGGCGCTCGGCGCGGCGGCGACAGTGGAGCCATGACACTCTCTGTACTCTTCCTCGGCGGCACCGGCGTCATCAGCAATGAGGCGGTCCGCCTCTCGGTGCACCGGGGACACGACGTGACGGTGCTCAACCGCGGCAGCACATCGCTCCGCGGCACCCCGGCAGGCGCGAAGTCCCTCGTCGCCGACGTGCACGACGGGGCCGCAATGCGGGCAGCCCTTGGCGATCTCCGGTTCGACGTCGTCGTGGACTTCGTGGCCTTCACGCCGCGTCACATCCAGCAGGACATCGAGCTCTTCACCGGCCGTACCGGCCAGTTCGTCTTCATCTCGTCGGCATCCGCCTACCAGAAGCCGCCGCAGCGGCTGCCGGTGACCGAATCGACCCCGCTGCGCAACCCCCACTGGCAGTACTCGCGAGACAAGATCGCCTGCGAGGACCTGCTCGTCGCGGCCTACCGGGAGAGCGGCTTCCCGGCGACGATCGTGCGCCCGTCGCACACCTACGACCGCACGAGCGTGCCGCTCGCCGGCGGCTGGACCGACATCGCCCGCCTGCGCCGCGGCGCTCCCGTCGTGCTGCACGACCATGGCGCCTCGCTCTGGGCCCTCACCCACGCGCGGGACTTCGCGGTGGGCATCGTCGGCCTGCTCGGCAATCGGCAGGCCGTGGGCGACGCCATCCACATCACCTCGGACGAGATCCTCAGCTGGACGACGATCACGCACCTGCTCGCTGATGCCGCGGGCGTTGAGCCGAACATCGTGCACGTCACCTCCGACGCCATCGCCGCGGCCGATCCCGAGCTGGGCGCCGGATTCCTCGGCGACCGCAGCCACTCGATGGTCTTCGACAACTCGAAGATCCGCGCGCTCGTGCCGGAGTTCGCGCCGGCCACCCGATTCGCCGACGGCGCCCGGGAGATCATCGACTGGTTCGACGCGAATCCGCGGCAGCAGGTGGTGGATGCGCGGCTCGACGCGCTGTTCGACCGGCTCGTGGTCGAATCCTGGCATCCGGGGCGCGGTGTTGAGCGGGTGGTTCGGAGCTAG
>JBBSBA010000097.1:0-7411 GCA_038251725.1 Actinomycetales bacterium | reverse complement strand
TTGTCGCCCCGGCGGAACCAGTTCACGAAGAACACCGCGGGCATCTTGGACTCGTCGGCGCTCTTGCCGACGTCGATCCAGTGCTGCATGTAGTCGCCGACGTTGTAGCCGATGAACGGAAGCATGGCCATCGGGTCGCGCCGCACAGTGCCGACCTTGCCTTCGGCGGCCGCTGTCTGCTCGGAACCCAGCGTGGCCCCGATGAAGACACCGTGCTGCCAGTCACGCGCCTGCGTGATCAGCGGAACGGTCGTCTTGCGGCGGCCACCGAACAAGATCGCCGAGATCGGCACGCCCTGCGGGTCGTCCCACTCGGGAGCCAGCGTCGGGCACTGCGAGATCGGCGTGCAGTAGCGCGAGTTCGGATGCGCTGCTTTGGTTTCCGTCTCGCGCAGGTTCCAGTCGTTGCCCTTCCAGTCGATCA
Source organism: Actinomycetales bacterium (assembly GCA_038251725.1). Lineage (GTDB taxonomy): Bacteria > Actinomycetota > Actinomycetes > Actinomycetales > Microbacteriaceae > Lacisediminihabitans. The sequence continues at coordinate 6,987 of JBBSBA010000097.1, read as the reverse complement.
GGTGGTCGGGCTCGCCCTCCAGACCTTCCCACCACACGTCGCCGTCGTCGGTCTTGGCGACGTTGGTGAAGACGGTGTTGCCCGCCGCGATGGTCTTCATCGCGTTCGGGTTGGAGTCCCAGTTCGTGCCCGGCGCGACGCCGAAGAAGCCGAACTCGGGATTGACCGCGTAGAGCCTGCCGTCCTTGCCGAACCGCATCCACGCGATGTCGTCGCCGACGGTCTCGGCGCGCCAGCCGGGAACGGTCGGCTGCAGCATCGCGAGGTTGGTCTTGCCACACGCGGACGGGAATGCCGCGGCGATGAAGTACGCCTTGTTCTCCGGCGAGATCAGCTTGAGGATCAGCATGTGCTCGGCGAGCCAGCCCTCGTCGTGGGCCATCGCCGACGCGATGCGCAGCGAGTAGCACTTCTTGCCGAGCAGCGCGTTGCCGCCGTACCCGGACCCGTAGCTCCAGATTTCGCGGGTCTCGGGGAAGTGGGTGATGTACTTGGTGTCGTTGCAGGGCCACGGCACGTCCGCCTGGCCGTCCTCCAACGGAGCGCCGATCGAGTGCAGAGCCTTGACGAAGAACCCGTCGTCGCCGATCTTGTCGAGTGCGGCCTTGCCCATCCGGGTCATCGTGCGCATCGAGACCACGACGTACTCCGAGTCGGTGATCTCGACGCCGAGCTTGGGGTCCTCCGCACCGAGCGGTCCCATGCAGAACGGCACCACCCACAGGGTCCGACCGCGCATCGATCCGCGGTACAGGCCGGTCATCAGCTCCCGCATCTCGGCGGGATCCATCCAGTTGTTGGTCGGGCCCGCGTCGATCTCGCGCGCCGAACAGATGAAGGTCCGCGACTCCACGCGCGCCACGTCGGACGGATTCGACAGCGCGAGGTAGGAATTCGGCTGCTTCTTGTCGTTCAGTTTCTGGAAGGTGCCCACCTCGACGAGCTGCGCGCACAGGCGCTCGTACTCTTCATCGGAACCGTCGGCGAACATCACGCGGTCGGGCTGAGTCAGCTCGGCAACCTCGCGAACCCAGGCGAGCAGCCCCTCGTGTTTGGTCGGCGCGCTGTCCAGACCGGGAATGGTCGCTGAGGTCATCAAAATCTCCTGCTGGCGGTCTCGGTTATACCTGGGTTGAGGTTAACGTGGGTGACTTACCCGCGGTAATTCGGGAGTATGTCCGTTCTCTCACAGGAACGATTCAGAATGGCGTTTCCCGCCAAATTGGCCGCCGATCAACGGTTCGATCACCATTCGTACTGATCAGTAATGTCTTCGCGGGTCCATTTGGGGTCGACGGAACCCGGGGTTGGCCTCGCTTTCGCCCACGCCGATTCGGCGGCGAGCAGTCGTTCGGCGACCACCGCTTCGCCGTGCCACCGCAGTGCCGCCCCGACCTCGGTGACCCACCTGTCGAGCAACGCGCGATCGTGCAGCAGCCCACGTGCGCGCACCACCCACGCCATCATTGCCAGACCCACGGCCGCGCCCGCCGTCAATCCCGCGACGGACAGGCCCGGCGCCACCCCTGCCAGGAGACGGCTCGACGCCAGCGCGATCCCCAGCCCGAAGCCAACCCCCAGCACCGCCATCAGCCGGCCCTCCAATCGCCGCGACGACGACGGCGACCGACTCACCTCGGGCGGAGGACGGCGGACTGGTTGCAGCGGCACTGCGCCGCGTTGCTCCAGCCCGAGGTCGGTCGCGGCGGCGCCGATCGCGCGGGCGATCTCCTCGTCGAGCTCGACGACGAACCGGTCGGCCTCGGCCCGCACCAGCGTCTCGAAGTCGGCCGATCCGCCGACGGGTACCGCAGAGGCGACCTCGCGCAGTTCGGCGCGCAACTCCGAGCACCCGTCCCTGACGAACCGGAGCAGCCGCAGGCGGGTGCGCTGGAGCACGCCTCTCAGCTCTACGGCACCGGCCCTGGCCGCCGACGCGCGCCGATCGGTGATCGGGCGCCCTCGCGACCGCTCCGCTTGCACTCGAAACTCACTAGACCGCAACTGATTTCGTCGTCTCAGATCTGGATCCGCGAGGCGCTCGTCCAGCTCGGCGACCAGATCGCCAAGGCGTGGTTCACCGAGATCGGGGGCAGCGGCGACACCCACCCACGGCATCGACTCGGCGCGCACGTCCCAACCCGCGACGAGTATCCGGTCGGCTTCCATCACATCGCGCCAACCCCTGTGCGCATCGACCTTCGACACCACTCCGACCACCAGATCGGTACGTGCCGCCGCCCGCTCCAAGAGCGCCCAGTCCGACCGGGTAGCCGGCGCCACCGCCGACACCACGGCGAGCACCGCGTCGGGCGCACGCTCCGGCGAGAGCCCGTCGGCCCCGACCACCATCAGGTCGGGAATTTGCGTGCGCAGACCCTCGATGACACCGCTCACGCCCGACAGTGGCGGTCCGACCACCAGGACGACCCGATCCGGCGAGGTCACGTCGACGACCTCCGCGCACCGTCGAGGAGTCGCAGCGAGCCCCTGACGATGTCTGCGCTGCACCGGCGATGCAAGGCGTTGACGGGCCCGCGACCGTACCTTCGCCACCGGACGGCACGTTCGAGGTGGGCGGGTGCCGTGTCGCCGCGGTCGACGGACAGACCGGCGGCCTCGATCACCTCGACGGCAGCACCCATCGTAGCCATCACCGTGACGTCGTCAACAAGTAGATCCGACACCGCACTGGCATCCAATTGTACTGCGAGGCAGCGTATTTCGGCGATGGCCGCACGCAGGCGCCGGTACTTGACCGGTGCCGCCGTCGCGTCGAGTGCGGCGACCACCTCGTCGAGGTTGCCGAGGTGAGACAGGTGCGAACCCAGCCGACCGGCATCACACCCGTCGGCCAGCGCGAGAACCGCGTGCGCGATGCCGAACCTGTCGAGGCGTGCGAGCAGGCGGGCACGCACGTCACGACCGACCGGATGAGGATCGTCGACGAAGGCGTCGACACTGGTGAGGCTTGGCGGCTCGGTCACGAATCGACGAAGTGCCGCCACGAGATCGTGCTCGAGGTCGCCGCCGTCCTCCAGTGCCGCCAGGAGTCCCACCACCGGTATCACCGGGGCGCCGGTCAGCTCGTGAACGGCCACAGCCCTCCTGCGGGCGACGGCGATCGGTCCCCCTGCACCGGCACCCGCGAGATCGGCCTTCGTGAGGACGATCAGCACCGGCCGACGAGCGGATCGTGCGACCGCGAGATCCTCGGTCTTGGCAGTCTCGGCGATCACCAGGATGCAGACGTCGAACGCGTCGCCGCTGGCGCCGAACGGCACCACGTGAACACCCCGTTGCCGCAGTGCGGCCTCCACCCGGCCCCGGCCGACACCCGTCCGGCCGACCACCGCAACGCGCACCGGTCGCCGCAAACGGTTGATTAGCGGCGTGAAGTGCGCGCTACCCACGGTTTCAGCGACGCTTGCCAGCTCGCCGATGAACTCCTGTGTCATGTTCCGGCCCCCCGGGACCATCGTCGCACCCCCGCGGACCCCCGGCAGGCGGCGCTATTCACAGAACCCGCCGGGTAGCTGAAGAAGACAACTGTTGGGTATCGAATTGCACCACGATGCGGGTCCACCGTCCTCGATGAGCGACCATGGACGGATGCACGTGCAGCGCGAGGAGGCCTGGGAGGCGGCCTCGGAGTCGGTTTCCGACCCAACCCCATTCCTCGCGCACCCTCATCCGCGCATCACCAGCTTCCGATCCCGCCGGTCAGCGCTGTCCGGTCTGCAGCGGGAGACGTGGGATCGCCGCTGGCCGGAGCTCGGAATGCAGGCCAGGGACTCCGACGGGAACCTCGCAGGCGTGCTGGACGCGCAGGCCTGGTTCGAACGCTCGGCGCCGCTGGTGCTCGAGATCGGCTGCGGAACCGGCGTCTCGACCCTGGCCATGGCCGAGTCCGAGCCCGACCTGGACGTGATCGCGGTCGAGGTCTACAAGCGCGGCCTCGCGCAGCTGCTGAACGGCATCGACCGCGAGGGCCTAGCCAATGTGCGTCTGATCCGCGGTGACGGTGTCGACGTGCTCGAGCACCTTCTCGCACCGGAGTCCCTGACCGGCGTGCGGGTTTTCTTCCCGGACCCCTGGCCCAAGGTGCGGCACCACAAGCGCCGACTGATGCAGCCCGCGACGGTCGCCCTGATCGCCGACCGGCTCCGGCCCGGCGGGATCCTGCACGCCGCGACGGATCATCCCGGATATGCCGAACAGATCGGCGAGGTCGGCGACGCCGAACCCAGACTGCGCAGGCTCAGTGGTGACGCCATCACGGGAGCGGGTCCCGAGCTGCCCATCTCGGTACGACGACCCGTAACGAAGTACGAGGACAAGGCGCAGCGCGCGGGCAGCACGGTGGCCGAATTCCTCTGGGAGAAGCGGCCATGAGCGTCACCGAGGACTTCGGGATCGTCGGGCAGGACGTCGGCGACGTTGCCGATGCGCTCGCCGGCGAGGTCGGCGACAGTGCGGAGACTCTGCTCCGGAGTCCTCAGCGGGTACTGCTCGTATGGGACGCACCGAACCTCGACATGGGTCTCGGGTCGATCCTGGGCGGCCGCCCGACCGCGGCCCACCGGCCACGGTTCGACGCGCTTGGTCGGTGGCTCCTGGCCCGTACCACCGACTTGTCGAGCGCCCGCTCGTCCGCGGAGCCGCCGGTCACGTTCGAGCCGGAGGCCACTGTCTTCACCAACATCGCACCAGGCAGCGCCGACGTCGTCCGCCCGTGGGTGGAGGCGCTGCGCAACGTTGGTTTCGCGGTGTTCGCCAAACCCAAGATCGACGACGACAGCGACGTCGACAGCGACATGCTGGACCACATCGCGCTGCGCCTGAGCGAGGGCCTCGCCAGCGTGTACGTGGCGTCCGCTGACGGGCAGGCGTTCCGGCTCCCCCTCGAGGAGATCGCCCGCGACGGCATCCCGGTAAGCGTTCTCGGATTTCGCGAACATGCCAGTTGGGCGCTAGCGTCGGATACCTTGGAGTTTGTCGATCTCGAGGACATCCCCGGTGTCTTCCGGGAGCCGCTACCGCGAATCGGCCTTGACTCGCTGCCCCAGCAAGGGGCGTGGCTGCAGCCGTTCCGGCCGCTGTCCTCGCTACTTACCTCGCGCGCGTGAACAGATAGAAGCAGCCGAGGGAGAGACAACTTGAAGAAGACCAGTTAGGAGCTCACGTGTTCGCCTGGTGGGGTCGGATGGTGTACCAGTTCCGATACGCAGTCATCGGAATCATGGTCGCGCTGTGCCTTGGTGGCGGCATCTACGGCGCAAGCCTGGGTCAGCACGTTACCCAGAGCGGCTTCTACGACGACACCAGCCAGTCAGTCGCTGCCTCCGAGTTGGCCGACGACGTCTACGGGCGCGACCGGCTCAGCCACATCGTCGCCGTCCTGGACGCGCCCGAGGGCAAGAAGGCCAATGACCCGCAGTGGTCCAAGCAGATGAAGGACGAGCTCGACCAGGTCGTCGCGGACCACCCCGACCAGATTCTTTACTGGCGGGGCTATCTGGAGAGTCCCACCGGAGACCCAACTACCAACGCCGCGCTCGCCAACGACGGCACCCGCACGTTCGTCGTCATGCCGCTCAAGGGTGACAACGACGACACCATCCTCAAGAACTACAAGATCATTCAGCCCGATCTGCAGACCGTTGACGACGGCAAGATCAAACTGGCCGGCCTTCAGCCCATCGCCAGTGAGCTGACCGGCACCATCGGCGACGATCAGAAGCGCGCCGAGGTGGCGGCCATCCCGCTGGTGGCGGTGGTGCTGTTCTTCGTCTTCGGCACCGTCATCGCCGCGAGCCTGCCCGCCATCATCGGCGGACTGACAATCATGGGTGCGCTCGGCATCATGCGCCTCGCCGCCGAGTTCACCCCCGTGCACTTCTTCGCCCAACCCGTGGTCACGCTGATCGGCCTTGGCATCGCGATCGACTATGGCTTGTTCATCGTGAGTCGGTTCCGAGAAGAGCTGGCCGAGGGTTACGACACCGAGGCGGCAGTGCGGCGCACGATGATGACGTCGGGTCGCACCGTCATGTTCTCTGCGGTCATCATCGTGGCGTCGTCGGTGCCCCTGCTGCTCTTCCCGCAGGGCTTCCTCAAGTCGATCACCTACGCGATCATCGCCTCGGTCATGCTCGCGGCGATCATGTCGAACACCGTGCTCATCGCCGCGCTGGCCGTCCTCGGACACCGCGTTGACTCGCTCGGGGTGAGCTCCTTGACCAGGTTCGCCCTACCCGACACCATCAAGTCTGACGCCTCCAACCCGAAGAAGAACACCCTCGCCCTCGCCTCGATCCCGGCGGGCATCCTTCTTCCCCCGGTGGGCATCGCAATCGGGCACATCGCCCGTTCCCAGATCAAGAGGACCGGCGAACAGGGCGCAGGCCTGGCACTCATCGGCCTGCTGTTCGCCTACCTCGGCACCTATGGCGGACTCGCCTACGGCGCTTACGCCCTCCGGGATGCCGGCGTCGTCGAGGGAGCCCTGTTCTGGATCCTGCTCGGCATCGTGATCTTCTGCGCCACCGTCACCGCGATCCTCGTCCTGGCGAGGTACATCCCGCTGATCCGCAAGCCGACCATCTGGTGGCTGAACTTCCTGGCCGAGAAGACGCAGAAGACGAAAACCCGCGAAGAGGTCGAGAAGGGCTTCTGGGGCACGCTGGTCAACAAGGTCATGAAGCGGCCGGGACTGTTCGCGCTGCCGATCGTGATCGTGATGATCCTGCTCGTCATCCCGCTGGGTCAGCTGGCTCTCGGAGGCATCAGCGAGAAGTACCTGCCCCCGGACAATGCGGTGCGCCAGGCACAGAACGCCTTCGACTCCAGTTTCCCCGGGTACCGCACCGAGAAGCTGACGCTGGTCGTCCAGAACGCGACACCGGAGCAGCTCGCTCAGGTCAAGAACGAGGCGGCCCAGATCACCGGCTTCACCGGCACCTGGGACGAGCGCCCCGTGGCACC
>JBBSBA010000096.1:0-7447 GCA_038251725.1 Actinomycetales bacterium | reverse complement strand
GAATCAACCGGCAGAGAATCAACAGCGGCGATAGCTACCAACATTCAAGAGCGATGAAACGCTCTCCTGTTGCTCTGGTGGAGATGGGGGGAATTGAACCCCCGTCCACTGCTGTGGTCATGTGCCTTCTACGGGTGTATCCAGTGAAATCGTTCTGCTCGGCTCCGGAATTTGCTACTGGAATCTACTCCGACAAGCCCAGTCCTAGTAAAAGTCCCGCGGTGCCCTAGGGCGTAACACCACAGCAATCTCCCTAAATTACGCCAGGATCCGGTTAGAGAGCATCCCCAGACTGACGGACTTCATTAGTGCTCTTGCTTATGCAGCGAGAGCGAAGTCAGCGCGGTTAGTTTTCGCACTTATTGTTTGCAGAGATCGTTTACGAGTTAACCCTGCATCCTCGACCCGCTTCTCACACTCACGCAGGCAATGTCGAAACCGATCATCCCCATGCGCACTCCTTCGATTCGAAGGACGTGAATAGCTATCGCGCGCTGTTGAATTGTCAATGCCTTCTGACGGGCACGGCCACCTCTCGGCAGCCCTCAATTATACGACGGATTCTGCACCATCACCAGCGGGGCCGCCGAGGACGGTCGGCTCGCCGTCACCACCGCCCGGATGCTCCCCGGTCGGACGGGCCGTCAGTCGCCGAGGTGACGCCGGGCGGACATCGCACGGTCCGCCTCGCGGTTGTCCTGCCGTTCGCGCAGGACCTGGCGCTTGTCGTACTCGCGCTTGCCCTTCGCCACGGCGATCTCGACCTTGGCCCGTCCGTCACTGAAGTAGATCTTCAGCGGCACGATCGTGTAGCCGCCCTCTTTGGTCTTGTTGTGAATCTTGAGGATCTGCGCCTTGTGCAGCAGGAGCTTGCGCTTGCGCCGGGGCGGATGGTTGTTCCAGGTGCCCTGGTTGTACTCGGGAATGTGCACGGCATCCAGCCACGCCTCACCGTATTCGACGAATGCGTAACCGTCGACAAGTGACGCCCGGCCCTCACGCAATGATTTCACCTCGGTGCCGGTGAGAACCAGCCCCGCCTCATAGGTGTCTTCGATGGTGTAGTCGTGGCGCGCTTTGCGATTGGTGGCCACAACCTTCTGGCCACGTTCCTTGGGCACGATTCACTCCTGGTTTGACTCATGCTCGACGATCGAGCAGCCCATCAGCCTATCAGTCCGACAATCCGACCCGCCCGAATCGGAACCGCCCGAATCCGACCCGTCTAGACCTTGAGGTAGCGGCTGATCGCGAAGCTCGCGGACGCCGCGGCGAGCACCGCGCCCACCACCATCAGAATCGGCACGACGATGAAGGCATCCTGCATGCCGACGAAGGGGGTGTCCTGGGCTTGCGCGCCCAGGTAGCCCTGCACGAAGAACTTGACGATGGCCACCACGGCGGCGCTCGCCAGAACCGATCCGATGAGCGCGGCGATCACCCCCTCGAGAATGAACGGCGTCTGGATGAACCGGTTCGAGGCTCCGACCAGCCTCATGATCCCCAGTTCCCTCCGCCGCGAGAAGGCGGACAGCCGAATGGTGGTGGCGATGAGCAACACCGCCGCGACCAACATGAGGGACGCCACCCCGACCGCGGTGAAACTGGCGGCGTTGAGGGCGGAGAAGATGGGATCGAGGTACTTGCGTTGGTCCTTCACCTGCTCGACTCCGGGCATGCTCGCGATGCTCTCGACGAGCACGTCGGCCTGGGTCGGATCCTTCAGATTGACCCAGAAGGTCTCTGGGAGGAATTCTGGCGTGACGAAGTCGCTTCCGGTGGTGCTGCCGAACTGGGACTTGTACTCCGCGAAGACCTGAGCGTGGTTCTGGAAGTCGACCTTCTTGATGAGTCCCGCGAGGGCGGGTGCCTTCAGTTGCGCCGCGACGGCGGCCTTCTGCTCCTTCGTCGCTTCGACGAGGTTGCAGTTGCCCTCGGTCGAGAGGTTCGTGCAGAGGTAGATCGCCACCTGGGCGCGGTCGTACCAGTAGCCCTTCATCTGCCCGATCTGAAGCTGCAGGAGGATCGCGCCACCGACGAAGGTGAGCGAGATGAACGTGACGAGCACCACCGAGATGACCATCGAAATGTTGCGCCGAAGGCCGCTCCCGACCTCGGACATGATCAGTCCGAATCTCATCGGACCACCTCCTCGGCCTGCCCGGCGATGCCGAGGTCGCGATCGAAGGCGGATGCCGGTCCGTGGCCCTGCACGGGAAGGGCCTGGGTCTGGTATCCGCCCTGGCGCTCATCACGCACGATCTGTCCGCCGACCAACTCGATCACGCGGCGCTGCATCTGGTCGACGATGCCCACATCGTGGGTGGCCATGATCACGGTCGTACCGCTCTGGCTGATGCGCTCGAGCAGCGTCATGATGCCGGCGGATGTCGACGGGTCCAGGTTTCCGGTCGGCTCGTCGGCCAGCAGGATGGCTGGCTTGTTGACGATGGCGCGAGCGATGGCCACGCGCTGCTGCTCTCCACCGGAGAGTTCGTGCGGCAGCCGGTTGGTCTTGCCGGCAAGGCCGACCATCCTGAGCACATCCGGAACGGCCTCCTGGATGAAGCCCTTCGACTTTCCGATCACCTGGAGGCTGAAGGCCACGTTGTCGAAGACGTTCTTCTGCGGCAGCAGGCGGAAGTCCTGAAAGACCACCCCGAGGTTGCGACGGAAGTACGGCACCTTGCGGCTCGTGAGTTGCCCCAGATTCTGCCCGAGCACATGGATCTGACCCTTGGACGGGTTCTCTTCCCTGAGCACGAGTCGCAGAAAGCTGGACTTGCCGCTGCCGGACGCCCCAACGAGGAACACGAACTCACCGGGCAGGATCTCAAGCGTCACCGCATTGAGCGCCGGGCGCGCATTCCCTTTGTAAAGCTTGGTTACCTGATCAAACCGAATCATGACGGACTCGACTCTAGGCACCCGGTCGGTTATTCGCTTCGAGCGACAGGCCGGATACGGCGACTCTCAGGAAAGCCGACCGGCACGGGCGCGATCGCGGATTCCCGGGTCGGCCGGGGCCGGGGGCCGCCCATCAATCGTCCCGGCTCCCCACAGAGGTGGCCGCGGGGTGGGAGGGGGCTACTCGCTCAGGTCCCGCTTGCGCCACTTGATGCCGGCGTTGATGAAGCCGTCGAGGTCGCCGTCGAAGACCGCCGTCGGGTTGTTGACCTCGTGGTCCGTACGCAGGTCCTTGACCATCTGGTACGGCGCGAGCACGTAGCTTCGCATCTGGTCGCCCCAGCTGGCAGTGATCACGCCGGCGAGTTCCTTCTTCTGCGCCGCCTCGCGTTCGCGCTCGATGAGCAGCAGCCTCGATTGCAGCACTCGCATCGCCGCCGCGCGGTTCTGGATCTGGCTCTTCTCGTTCTGCATCGACACGACGGTGCCGGTGGGGATGTGGGTGATGCGCACCGCGGAGTCGGTGGTATTGACCGACTGCCCGCCCGGACCGCTCGATCGGAAGACGTCCACCCGGATGTCGCTTTCCGGCACCTCGACGACGTCGGTGGTCTCGATCAACGGAATGACCTCCACCGCGGCGAAGCTGGTCTGGCGCTTGCCTGCGGAGTTGAACGGGCTCATGCGCACCAGCCGGTGCGTGCCGGCCTCCACGCTCAACGTGCCGAACGCGTAGGGCGCGTCGATTTCGATGGTGGTGGACTTGATGCCGGCCTCTTCCGCATAGCTCGTGTCGAGCACCTTCGCGGGATAGTTGTGCTGCTCCGCCCAGCGGAGGTACATGCGCATGAGCATTTCGGCGAAGTCCGACGCGTCCACTCCCCCGGCACCGGCGCGGATCGTGAGCACGGCCGCCCGTGAGTCGAACTCGCCGTTGAGGAGGGTCTGCACCTCGAGTTCGCCGAGGAGCTTCTGGATGCTCGTGAGCTCGACGCGCGCGTCGGCCGCGGCCGCGGCATCCCCCTCTTCGTTCGCGAGCTCGACCATGATCTCGAGATCGTCGAGGCGGGACTGGATGCTCGTGATCTTGGCGAGCTCGGCCTGGCGGTGGCTGAGGTCGGAGGTGATCTTCTGCGCCTTGTCGGTGTCGTCCCACAGGTCGGGCACGCCGGCCCGCTGGCTCAGGTCGGCGATTTCGCGCTCGAGTCTCTCGACGCCGACAACGGCGCGGATGTCCGCGAAGGTCGAGCGGAGTGCGGCGATCTGTTCAGAAAAATCGAGCTCGTCCATGTCTGAACCAGACTAGCGGCACTGGGCGGTGGAGACGCTTCGCCGGTCCTTACGCTACCGGTTACCCTTGATCTCGATGAGTGGCGGCACACCGAACTTCAGCTTCCGGTCGATTGCGCTACCCGCGATCCTGCCGACGCTGCTCTTCTCGGTGGGCGAGGGTGCGATCATCCCGATCATCCCGCAGGTCGCCAACAACCTCGGCGCCTCGCTCGCGATCGCCGGGGTGATCGCCTCGATGATCCTGCTCGGCGAACTGTTCGGCGACATCCCGAGCGGGTGGATTGTGAGCCGCATCGGCGAGCGAACGGCCATGATCTACGCCGCGCTGCTCTCCGTCGTGGGCCTCCTGACCGCACTCGTGGCGCCGAACCCCTGGGTGCTCGGACTCGGCATCTTCGCCATCGGGCTCTCCACGGCGATCTTCGCCCTCGCCCGGCACGCCTTTATGACGAGCTTCGTGCCGCGCGCCTACCGGGCCCGCGCGCTATCGACGCTCGGCGGCACCTTTCGTTTCGGCTACTTCGTCGGCCCGTTCATCGCCGCGGCGGTCATCCATTTCACCGGCTCGACGCAATCGGTCTTCTGGGTACACATCATCGGCTGCATCGGCGCGGCAGTGCTGCTGATCGTGTTGCGCGATCCCGCCGAGGCGCTCGCCGAACGCCGCTCGCCCGGCGTGCTGCGCGAGGGCGAGAAGCTCGTGGCCGACGAGTCGCACGGGCTGTTCCGCACCATCTGGAACAGCCGCGGCGTGCTGGTTCGGCTCGGCACCGGCGCGGCACTGATCGGCGCGATGCGGGCCAGCCGCCAGGTGCTCCTGCCGCTGTGGGCGGTGAGCATCGGCATTCCGGATGCCCAGACGGCCCTGATCATCGGAGCCGCCGGCGCCGTCGACTTCGCGCTGTTCTACGCCAGCGGGCAGATCATGGACCGGTTCGGACGCCTCTGGAGCGCGCTGCCGGCGATGATCGGGCTCGGACTCGGACACATCCTGCTGGCGTTCACCCACGACGTGCCCGGAGCGATCGCGTGGTTCATCGCCTCCGCCATGTTCATGTCGCTCGCGAACGGGGTGGGCAGCGGCATCCTCATGACGCTCGGCGCCGATCTCGCCGACCAGAAGAATCCGGCACCCTTCCTCGGAGCCTGGCGGTTCACCGCCGATGCGGGCAGTGCGGGCGCTCCGCTCGTGCTCTCGGTTATCACCGCCGCCGTCTCGATCTCCTTCGCGAGTGGTGTGCTCGGAATCGTCGGCCTCGTTGGCGCCGGAATTCTGTTGCGCTACGTTCCCCGGTATGTGCCGCGCCGACCACACTAGGACGGTCGGATTCGCGCCCTTCGCCGGCTCTGCGGTGGTCCCGCCCGCCGCAGCCTCAGGCGCCGAACAGGGCGAGGAGGCGCCGCACCGACCGGTGCGAGAGGATGCCCCCGAGGGTCATCCTCCCCTCGCAGACAGCGAGGAACAGGCTCATGCCGACACGGGAATGCGCGAGGGAGAGGTGCACGAGCAGCGCATGCCGTTCGAAGAAGTGCAGCAGACGTTCCCCGGCGCGAATGTCGGGCTCAAGCTCCGCGAGCACTCGCCGCTCGTACTCGTGCAGGGCATGGCCGCTCACGTGCCCGCACGGCAAGAGCGCGCGGGCCGCGGCCGCGCCCGCCCAGCATCCGGAGCGCAGCGCGAAGGAGATGCCCTCACGGGTCCACGGTTCGAGCAGCCCGGCCGCATCGCCCGCCACGAGCACCGAACCGCGCCGAAGCGGCGAGTCCGCTGACCGCCACTGGGCGAGGTGCCCGGTCGACCGCTCGATCTCTCGCTGCCCGAGGCCAACGGAGCGCAGCCAGGAGTCGAGGTAGTCGCGGGTCTGCTGGGGACGCCCCTTCGCCTGGATCACCCCGACGGTGAGCACCTCGCGCTTCGGGAACACCCACGCGTAGCTGCCGGGGCCCGCACCCCAGTCGAAGTAGATGCTCTCGTCGAACGCGGCGTCGGACTCCGCGGTCGCCGCTGAGCGCGTCACCTCCACCTCGAGGGCGAGATCGATTCCCGCATTCTGCACGCCGACGTAGCGGCCGCAGTGGCCGCTCGTGCCATCGGCGCCGACAACGACGCGGGCGCGCAGGCGACCGCGGTCGGTCTCGATGAGAACCGGTTCCGATCCGCCGTCGACGCCGGCGAGCTCCGCGAGCGACCTGACGACGACTCCATCGACGAAGGTGACCCCGGCGGCGACGGCCGCCTCCACGAGGGCAGCGTCGAACCGTTCCCGCTGCACCATGGCGAGGAATGGCTCGGTCGTGCGGCGGCTCTTCGTCGAGCGTCCGCGCAGCGAGAAGCGCACCGCCCGCACGTGCTGTTCCACGGTGTCGAGCACCGATTGCGGAACGTGTTCGATCGACAGGCCGATGAGGCCGCCACCGCAGGTCTTGTAGCGCGGAAAGAGTGCACGATCGACCAAGAGCACGGATGCCCCGCCCTCCGCGGCCACCCGCGCCGCCGAGGAACCGGCCGGACCGGCCCCGATGACGATGACGTCCCACACGCCGTTGTCGAAGGCAGCCACCATGCTCCCCGACAGTACCCCGTCGAGGCCCGCGGCCCTAAGCTCACAGCATGATCCCCCCCGGCAATATTCTCGCGTTCGCTCTCGCCTCGCTCGGGCTCATGCTCATTCCCGGTCCGAGCGTGCTCTTCGTGATCGGTCGGTCGGTCGCCCTCGGCCGGATCGGCGGCCTGCTCAGCGTCGTGGGCAACGCCGCCGGCGCCCTCGTTATCGCGGTCGCGGTCGCCCTCGGCGTCGGCGTGATCGTGGAACAGTCGGTCGTGCTGTTCACGGCGATCAAGATCGTGGGCGCCCTCTACCTGATGTTCCTCGGGATTCAGGCCATCCGCCACCGCAACGACGTCAGCCACAACCGCGCGCTCGTCCGGCGCCCGCGGAGCGCCGGACGGATGCTCGCCGAGGGTTTCGTCGTGGGGGTCTCCAATCCCAAGACCATCGTCTTTCTCGTGGCGGTGCTGCCCCAATTCGTGTCCTACCCGCGCGGCGGCATCCCGCTGCAACTGGCGACCCTCGGCGCGGTCTTCGTGGCCATCGCGCTCGTGAGCGACAGCGTCTGGGCTCTCGTCGCCGGATCGGTGCGCGAGTGGTTCGCCCGTTCGCCCCGCCGCATCGGGCGCCTCGGCGCGACCGGAGGCGTGATGATGATCGGGCTCGGCGCGGCCGTTCTCTTCGTCGGGGCCGGTGCT
>JBBSBA010000095.1:0-7489 GCA_038251725.1 Actinomycetales bacterium | reverse complement strand
TCGACGCCGGTCCCGGCCACAAGACAAAAGAGCAGGTCAGCACCTACGAACCGGCTCCAATCGGCACGACGACCCCCCGCTTGTGGGGGTCGTCGTGCCCCACCCGTGCCCCACGGGCGGCGTCTTTTTCGTCGTGTGCGGTCCGCCAGGCACGATCCAGACCGTCTGTGACTGACTCCTCGAGCGCCGGGAACATGTGTCCGTAGGTGTTCATCGTCACCGTGATCGAGGAGTGGCCGAGGCGCTTCATCACGACCAACGGATGCGCGCTCTGGCCGACGAGGAGCGCGGCGCAGGTGTGACGGAGGTCGTGGAACCGAAGACGCGCCGGCAGACCTCCTGCGACGACTGCGTCTCGGAACTGCCGCCGGTAGAAGTTCCGGTGGTTCAAGGGTCCGCCCTCTGGCGCGGAGAAGACCAACGCCTCGGGGTCGTGTGGACGATCGCGTAAGTGGGCACCGAGCTCGTCGCAGAGAAACCTCGGAAGCGTGACCGACCGGCGCTGGTAGGTCTTCGGTGGCCCGAAAACGAGACCCCGGCCCGGTTCCTCCGCGAGCGACTCGACGATCTCGATGCGGCCACGCAGGAGATCGAGGCGGCCGACGCGTAGGGCTCCGATCTCACCGGCGCGCATGCCGCTGTACGCAGCGAGGCGGATCAGCACCCCGTAGGGCGCGGCGATCGCGTCTGCGAGCTCCTCGATCTGCAGAGGATCCAGGAACACCATCTCCTCGTGATCCGAGCGAGGGACCTTCACGCCGTCGCACGGGTTCGCGCGCAGCGCACCTGATCCGATCGCAGCGGCGAAGACGAGGCGTGCGACCTTCCTCGCTCCTCGTACCGTTCCCGGCGCGGCGCCGTCGACGAGCATGTTGGCGACGAACCGCCGCATGTCGATCTGCTCGATGGTCGCGATCGGCCGGGATTCGAAGACCGGGAGGAGATGAGTCCGCAGGACGGCGTCGTACCCGGCGCGCGTCTGGGCCCGGAGGTGAACCGTCGTGGAGAGCCACTCGGCTGCCCATTCCGCAAACGTGACACGCCCGAGGCGCGGATCAATCCAGTCGCCGCGCACGACGTCAGCCTCGGCGAGCGCGAGCCACCTCGCCGCTTCACTCTTTGACGCGAACGTGTCATCTGCTGCGTGTCTCAGACCGCTTGCGTCTCGGTACCGCGCCTGCCAGCGCCCCGAGGACAGCTTCCGCAACGTACCGAACTGCCGCTTCGACGTCATCGACGAGCCTCCTGCGTCTCTGCTCCGAGTCGCCGCACCGTACCGACGGTGGACCCGGTTGCGCTCGGCAGCGCCTACCGTCGGCGCCGAAGAGGTTCGGGGCGCATGACGGGCTGGCGAGCGGCGTCCAGCCAGCGAGCGATCTCTGCTGGGTCGAAACGCAGGTAGTGGCCCCACTTGACGAACGGGATCCGGCGCTCCGCAACCAGCCGTCGCACGTGACGCTCGCTCACCGCCAGATGCGCGGCCACGCCCGCGAGATCCAGGAGCACCGGAAGCGCCTCGACCCGGGACTGGCCTCGCCGGCCTGCGCTTGCGCCGCTCTCGAGCTCCACCCTTCGCGTGCCCCCGCTCCCGCCTCGCCGACCTTTCCTCTCGCCTCCGCTCTCATTCCAACTCTCGGTATCCATGTCCCTGCTATGCGCATTGCCACGCCCATTTCGCGACACGCGCCGACCGCGCGGCAAGGGTCCACGCATTTGCATCGTGATGCTTGGTTGTCGCGTTCCGGGGGTGTCAACGCGCTTAGCAGGGGTGTGTTGTCGATCGGGAAGCTCGCTGCGGGTCAGGAGGGCTACTACCTGTCCGCGGTCGCGCACGGCGCGGAGGAGTACTACCTCGGCGCCGGCGAAGTCCCCGGCTACTGGATCGGTACCGGTGCCGCGCAGCTGGACCTCGACGGCGCGGTGAGCGACGACGCCTTCGTCGCGCTGTTGAACGGGGTGAACCCGTCGGACGGGAGCGCGCTCGGTAGACCGAACCGTCGGGTACCGGCGTTGGATTTGACGTTCTCTGCTCCGAAGTCGGTGTCGGTTGCGTGGGCGCTCGGCGGCCCCGACATCGCCCGTCAGATCGTCG
Source organism: Actinomycetales bacterium (assembly GCA_038251725.1). Lineage (GTDB taxonomy): Bacteria > Actinomycetota > Actinomycetes > Actinomycetales > Microbacteriaceae > Lacisediminihabitans. The sequence continues at coordinate 5,397 of JBBSBA010000095.1, read as the reverse complement.
CCGCGCATGAGGAAGCGATCGCCTCGGCGCTCGGCTACCTCGAGCGTGAAGCCGTGTTCGTGCGGCGTGGTCACAACGGCGCCGAACGCCTGATCGGTGGCGGCCTCGTGGGTGCGGCGTTCCGGCATCGCACGAGCCGCGCCTGTGACCCACAGGTCCATACCCACGTCGTCGTCGCGAACGCCGCGCAGGGCCCGGACGGACGCTGGTCGGCATTGGACGCACGGCACGTCTACGGCCAGGCCCGCACCGCCGGGTTTCTGTATCAGGCGGAGTTGCGATCGGCCCTTTCCGCTCGTCTGGACGCCGGTTGGGAACGAACGGTGAAGGGCACCGGCGACCTCGCGGCCGTCCCCGTGGAGGTTCGGCGCGAGTTCTCCCGCCGCCGCGCGCAGATCGAAGCCGCGATCGGCCCTGACGCGACCCCGCGTGAGGCGCGGGCGGCGACGTTGCGGACCCGGCCGGCCAAGACACCCGACGTGGATGCCTGGTCCATGCACGACGACTGGGTCGACCGCGCCCGCGAGCTCGGCTTCACGACCGGGGTGTTGCACACCAACCTCGCCCGCGAAGCAGGGCCTGTCGGGTTGTTCGACCCTTCCCGGGTGTCTGTGACGGGGGTCTGCACCGAGCTGACCGAACACCGCTCGACGTTCGATCGCCGCCACGTCCTCCAAGCCCTCGCCGGCCACGCCCAGGCAGGCGCGACGGTCGCCGAGCTCGAGGCCGGAGCAGACCAGCTGCTCGCCGGGCCGGGTGTGGTGCCCCTCGGTGTCGGCCGGTTCGGGGTCTGCTACTCGACCCCCGATCTCCTCGCGCTCGAATCAAGGATCCTCGACCAAGCCGAGGGGAGCGGGGACGGCGAGTGTGGAGTGGTCCCGGACCCGGACGTGACCCTGTTCGCCTACCCGGAACTGTCCGACGAGCAGAGAGCGATGGTCGAGACGCTCACCACCGACGGCGCCCCGATCAGCGTCGTGGTCGGCGCGGCGGGTTCAGGCAAGACCCACGCGCTGGCTGCGGCACGCGACGCGTGGGCCGATGCCGGCTACACCGTGGTCGGCTGCGCGCTCGCCGCCCGGGCCGCCCGCCAGCTTCAAGACGACAGCCGGATCCCGTCCGTCACCCTCGACCGGCTGCTCATCGACCTCGACCGACCCGACACCCCTGATCTCACCAGCCGCACCGTGATCGTCGCCGACGAAGCCGCGATGATCGGCACCCGCAAACTCGTCCGGCTCCTCGACCACGGCCACCAGACCGGCGCCAAAGTCGTGCTCGTAGGTGATCCGTGCCAACTCCCCGAGATCGAAGCCGGAGGCGTGTTCACCGGCCTCGCGCAACGGTTGGGTGCGGTCGAGCTCGTCGAGAACCGCCGCCAACAAGACCCCGTCGAACGCCAAGCCCTCGCCGAACTCCGCGCCGGTCAGGTTGATGAGGCGATCGAACGGCTCTCCGAACACGGCCACATCATCGAGACCCCCGACCATCAGGCCGCGCTCGAGCAAGTGGTCGCCGACTGGTGGGCCGCGACCCGCAGGGGTGAAGACGCGATCATGCTCGCACTCCACCGCTCCGACGTCACCGCTCTCAACGACACCGCCCGCGCCGTCCTCGTCGCCGAACGCGTCGTGGACGACTACCCGATTCACGTCCTCGACCGGCCATACGCGACCGGGGACCGCATCATCACCCTCCACAACGACCACCACCATGGCCTCATCAACGGTCAACGCGGCACCATCACGTCCTATGAGCCCAGCGGATTCGCGGTCCACTTCGACGGCGAGGCCCAACCCCGGGTCGTACCCGACGCGTACTGGGAAGCCGGACACGTCGACCACGCCTACGCGATGACCGTCCACAAAGCCCAAGGCCTCACCTGCGACCGCGCGTACGTCCTCGGCACGAGTGATCTGTACGCCGAAGCCGGCTACACCGCCCTCTCACGCGGCCGACACGAGAACCGCCTCTACATCGCCGCCGAGCAGGAACCCGACGTCGACCACCACGGCGCCATCGAAGACGGCGACCCGATCGACGGCATCCGCAACGCGCTCTCCCGCAGCGAACGCCAACAACTCGCCACCCGACAACTCCACGGCTTCGCCCCCCGCACTATCCTCCCGACCCGACCGGACCGCGAGGGCCCACGCGACGCGAGCCACGAAGCGCAGCCTGAACACGACGACGGCATCGACATCGGCTGGTGAACACCGCGACGGCAACTCTGGCCCCGACCCACCGGCGCGTCTACTGCCACGTAGCCGAGGCTCGCCCCCGACCGGCACTTCGGGTGCGTGCTCAGAGCACTCGCGACCGCTTACCCAGAGAATCTGACAGACCCGTACTCGGAGGAGGAGAAGGTCCAGGCGATGCGGCTGGTCAGAGGTTCCGCGCCCGGGCCACTCAGTCGGTGGCCCCGAACGCGGCGATGTACGGCGCAAAGCGGTCCCGGACCCGGTTGGGGTCGATGCCGAAGTCGGCCAACTCGTAGCTGTGCGACCCGTGCTTCCCGGGTTCGTGTTGGCCGGCCCACCGCGTGACCGCTGCGCGCGATGCGTCGGAGAACTCGAGACCGATGCGCGCGTAGCTCTCGGCCAGGGACCCGATCGGATCCGTTTGCAACCCTTCGAAGGCGAGGTCGGCAAATCGATCGTCGCCCACGCGCGCCCGAAAGTCCATGGCTCTGCGCACGGCTTCCGACCATCGATCGGTCATCTCCGCACCGAGCTCGGTCGCGTCGTCGCGATCGCTGCTCCAGCTGCGCGTGTAGTGAATCAGGCTGCACACCGAGCCGAGCACCTTGGCCGGATCGCGATGGCTCCAGAGGAACCGTGCGTTCGGGTATACCTCGAGCAGCGCGTCCAACGCGAACATGTGAACCGGGGTCTTCAGGTGCCACAGCCGCGGCGGGCAATGCCACTGCAGCAGCCGCAGCGCGCGGCGGTGGTACTCATACGTGCCCACCATGTCGGTGTCGATCACCCACGCGAGGTACGACGGCACCCGCGCAGAACCGTCGAAGTGCATCGTGCGGAAGCTCATCCCCATGAGGTCCTGGCACTCGGTCGCTGTCGTCGCCTCCGAGTGGTACATCGTCTGCATCAGCGGGAACGCCTCGTTCATCATCGCGAGGCCTGCTTCCGTCGCGGCGATGCGCGGGTCGGTGTCCTGCGTCGCCGTCTCGGGCGGGGGCGACGGCGATGACGACTCCCACAGGCGCAGCGACCGGAACTGGGGATCGGCGGCCACCAGTTGGCTCAACGCGGTCGTGCCGGTACGGGGCAGGCCGATCACGAAGACAGGTCCCTCGATCACTTGCTCTTCGATCTCAGGGTGCAGGCGATACGTGTCCTCGACGCCGAGACGCGCGGTCAGGTGCGCGGTCAGTCGCGCGTTCTGCATGATCTCGCCGACTTCGGTGAGATCGGCCTCGGCGTTCATCGACGCGACCAGCCGTTCGAGACCCTCGCGGTAGTGGTCGTCGCCAAAATCCGTCAGACCGGTCTGTTCGCGCGCCGCGGCTTCGAGCGCGTCGGCGTCGAGCGTCACCGGAAGAACCGGCGGCTCACCGCAAGCTTGCGTGCGTCCATGAAGGCGGTCCGCTCGTCGGGCGTCACCCGCTTCGAGCTTGCCGGTATCGCACTCGCGAGGTCGGCGAACGGTACGACGCGCGTTGTCGGAACCATCGGCATCTCGGTGCGTACGCAGCGCAGGATGACCGGCCCCTCGCTGTGTCCTGCGGTGTCGAGCCAGTTGGCGATCCCAGGATCCTGATGGGCGATCACGACCCGCAGGATGCCGTCGTCGTCGATGCAGGCCTGATGCCCGTTGAGACTCGACTGGTGCCGGGCGTAATCGATCGTCTCCCACCATGGATTCCCGATCGAGTAACTCCAGTAGAGCCCTTTGGGCGGCTCGACCTCGACGACGAGCGCCTCGTCGGGCCCGATTTCGAATGAACCCATCACCGGCCGGTTCTCCGCGGCCGCGCCCATAGCGGTGCCGTCGAAGGGCGGGTTGAACGTATTCGGCTTCTCGGGCTTCGCGAACTGCAAGAAGAAGTCGAGGTTCGCTTCGACGAAGTCACCCAACGCGATCAGTTGACGCGCCGTCGCGGCACGGGGGTCGATCGGCTCACGTTCGGGCACGACGACCGGTTCGGCGCCCGACAACCGTTCGATCGACAGCGACGACGCGACCTCGGTGTCCCAGTCATAAAAGAAGTGGCGCACGACGAGCTGTGTCGCATCGTCGGCGACCTTCATCCAGTTCCCCGGGTGCTCCTCGCCCGACAGGACAATTTCGAAGTCTCCGTTCGGAGCGATCTCGATCTCGTCGGGGTCGAGCAGGACGTTGGCAGTGCTCGCCATACCGGCCATCGTCTGTAGGCCGACGTAGCGCGCGGTCCCACGGTTGCCCCAGAGGCGATATGTCTCGCCGCCGCGCAGCCCGGAACCCATGTAGATGCAGTCGGGGCAGTCCATTCCCCACTTGAAGACCGCGTCGGTGTTCGACGGCCTGACCGCGAGCACGGGACTCGAGTCGCGCCGGAGAGCGTCGTCTATGCCAATCCAGAGCAGCACGAGCAAGTGGCGGAATCCTGCGGCTCGGTCGGCCGGATTGCCCGGCATCGAGCCGGACAGGACCGTCTCCGACACCGTCTGCAGCTTCCCGAGCAGGTAGGCCCACGCGGCGCCGGAGTCGAGGTCGTCGATGGTGGCATCACCGGCCGACGGGGCCTCGCTCAACGACGACGGCATCCAGGCCGGACTCACAAAACCAGGCACGAATCCCCGAACGGCCGGCGAGTGCCCGGCGCGGTCACGCGCCCGAGCATCGGAACTGATTGCTTCCCCTACAGCTTTTGCTCAGTGTGTATCACCCGTGCGCTACGCAAGGGAAGACGCGAACAGGGTCCTGACGTGTCGCGCAACGCTGTGACGGCGCGTCGACGAACCACTCGGTGCCCCACCAAACGTCGCTCCGACGCGGTTCGAGTAGTTCACCCGAACGGCCGCGCAGGTCATCGAGCGGCGGAGACACCGCCGTTCCGGAACGACCTCTACCCGGCCGCCTGTACCGATCGCCTGACCTGAGGACCCGGCCCGAACCGAGCACAAGTTTCGTGCCCCAAACGTGCCCCACGGGAGCGGAAACCAGGGTTTCTGACGGGTAGTCAGGGGCACTTGAAATAGGCTTTGACCTGCAGAAACCCCCTTGACCAGCATCGCAACCGACTGATCGGGCGGTCTGAAAAGCGTGGGGTCACCGGATCGACGCCGGTCCCGGCCACGCAGACCCACGAGAGGCCCGGTCCCGCACCGGGCCTCTCGCCCGTCTCGTTAGCGCTCGTCGGAGCAAGGGTCAGGTCCGGAACCCGTCGCGGGCGAG
>JBBSBA010000094.1:0-7528 GCA_038251725.1 Actinomycetales bacterium | reverse complement strand
GAGGGCCCGCTGGAGGTCCTGGCCGAGCATGCCGGCCGCGCCGGCGATCAGGTATTTCGTCACAGTGCGGCCCGCTCCTTGAGCGGCTCCCACCAGGCGCGATTGTCTCGGTACCACTGCACGACATCCGCGAGTCCCTGCGCGAACGGCACCTGCGGCTCGTAGCCGAGTTCGGCCCGGATCTTGCCGATGTCCACGCTGTAGCGCAGGTCGTGGCCGAGGCGGTCGGTGACCCGGTCGACGTACGACCAGTCCTTGCCGGTGGCGTCCAACAGCAGCTGCGTCAGCTCCTTGTTGGTGAGCTCGGTGCCGCCGCCGATGTTGTAGATCTCGCCAGCGCGACCGCCGACGAGCACCATGGCGATGCCGCGGCAGTGGTCGTCCACGTGCAGCCAGTCGCGGATGTTGTTGCCCTCGCCGTAGAGGGGAACGTGCTTGTCGTCGATGAGGTTCGTGACGAAGAGGGGGATCACCTTCTCGGGGAAGTGGTACGGACCGTAGTTGTTCGAGCAACGGGTGATCGAGAGGTTGAGGCCGTGCGTGCGGAAGTAGCTTCGCGCGAGCAGGTCGCTGCCGGCCTTGGATGCGGAGTACGGCGAGTTCGGCTCGAGTGGACGCTGCTCGTCCCATGAACCCTCGGCGATGGAGCCGTAGACCTCGTCGGTGGAGACGTGCACGAACCGCTTGAGCTCGGCGCGCAGGGCGGCGTCGAGCAGGCGCTGGGTGCCGAGCACGTTGGTCTCCACGAAGATGCCCGAGTCACGCACCGAGCGGTCGACGTGGGATTCCGCGGCGAAGTGCACGACCGCATCGACGGAGGGCAGCAGGGTGTCCAGCAGCGCGGAGTCGCGGATGTCGCCGTGCACGAACTTGTACCGCGGCGAGTCGGCGATGGGTGCGAGATTGGCGAGATTGCCCGAGTAGGTGAGCGCATCGAGCACGACGACCTCGGCGCCTTCGAGGCCCGGGTAGGCATCCTGAAGCGTGCGCCGAACGAAGTTCGAACCGATGAAGCCGGCACCGCCGGTGACGAGGATTTTCACGAAGGGGACTGCTTTCTGTTCCGGGGAGTCAAGAGAGTTTATCCGGGAGGGCTGCGGAGCCCCGGAACCGTCGGTTGCGACTAGGCAGATCCGCGCCGAGGTGATTGGATAGCGAAGCGCGCGTTCTGTCGCGGATTGTCGGGGGGCAACGGTGGGAATGGTACTCAAAGACGCGCGAATGCAGGGCATGCGTGTGCTGGCCGTGACGATCGTCGGTGCACTGTGTCTTCTGGTCGCACCGACGGCGGCGAACGGGGCCGTCGAGCGGACCACCCCCGCGCGGTCATGGTCCCTCGACAACGACATGGTCACTCCCAGCTCGTTGCTCGGCAGCGTTGCGACCTCGCGCACGCCGCTGCCCAACACCCGGGCCCAGGTGAGCGCCGTCCCGCAGTACAACCACACCGCCGACATCGCCGTGATCGTTCCGAGCGACTCGGCTGGCTGGTCGACCACCTTCAGCGACTCGGACACGCTCAGCCTTATCTCCCGCGTCGCGGCATATTGGGGCGCCCAGACCAACGGACAGGTCGCATCGATCACCCGCAGCGGTGTCGTGCAGCGCTACCCGAGTGCGTACCCGTGCGCCGATCAGCAGGATGCCTGGTCCGAGGCCGCGTCGCTGTTCGGGCATCCGCTCGGTTACTACATCTCGACCACGTCGCACCACCTGATCGTGCTCGTACCGCCGGACTGCGCCCAGACTGGCCGCGGCAGCCTGGGTACCGGCAGTAATTCCGCCGTGAGCACCTCCAACGGTGGCACGATCTGGGCATCGCTCAACGGCCTCAACAACCTGGACTCCGTCGCCCACGAATTCGGGCACAATCTCGGACTGCTGCACTCGCACAGCCAGTACTGCCCCACGACGGCCACGAACGAGGGGGTCTGGAGCGCCCTCACGTCCACCTTCTCCGACGGCTGCGTCGATCAGGAATACGGTGACGCCTACGACGTGATGGGGGCGGACTGGACCGTGCAGACCTCGGGTGGGCCGATCGCCAACGCGACCCCGACGGCCCTCAACGTGACCCAGAAGCAGCGGCTGGTGCCGCTTGCGGCGGGTCAGGAAGAGGTCATCGGAAGCCCGACGACGGTCACGACCGCGTCCCTCGCCTCGACCGGTGCCTCCACGGGGCTTCGCGACCTGAAGATCACCGATCCGGTGTCCGGCGAGGTGTACTACGTCGACTACCGGGGCGGCGGCGGAGCGGATGCCGGGTCGCTGTACGCGGGGCACTACCTGAAGAACGGCGTCGGCAGCGAGGGCGGAGTCGACATCGGCGTGCGGGTGTTGACGGTTCGAAGCGATGGCGGTTCCTCTGTACTGATGACTCCGGATGCGAACTCGGCCAACGACCGCAAGCTGTACCTCCAGGTCGGGCAGTCTCTCACCACCCGCACGGGGGCGGTCACGGTCACCGTCAACAGCATCACCTCGAACAACCTGGCGACGGTCACCGTGTCGCTCCGGCGAGCTCAACGCATCTCGGGTACCGATCGCTACGCCACCGCGATCGCCATCGCGAAGGTGGCCTACCCGACCACGGCACCGATCGTCTATCTCGCCACGGGGAGCAACTACCCCGATGCCCTCGCCGCAGCGTCCGCAGCGGTACTCAAACGCGGCCCGCTGCTGTTGACCCCGCCCGATTCCCTGCCGTCGAACGTCGCCGCGGAGATCAGGAGCCTGAACCCCGCCCGGATCGTCCTGGTCGGAGGCGTGGGTGCAATCTCGGACCAGGTGCAAAACCAGCTGGCGGGCCTCGCCCCGACGGTGAACCGCATCGCGGGAACCGATCGTTACCAGACCGCTCGTCTGGTCGTGCAGGATGCCTTCCTCGGCTCGCCGGGCACTCCCGTCACGTCGGCCTATGTCGCCACCGCCCTCAACTACCCCGACGCCCTGTCGGCGGCGGCGGCGGCGGGAGCAAAGGGCGTGCCGGTGCTGCTGGTCGACGGCCAGGCCGCCGCCGTCGATTCGGCGACTCTCGGCCTGATCTCCCGACTGGGCATCACGACCGTCACTATCGCCGGTGGCACTGCGGTCGTGTCACCCGGGGTGGCATCGTCGCTTGTCGCTGCCGGACTGACCGTCGTGCGCGAGGGCGGCTCGGATCGCTTCCAGACATCGCAACTGGTGAGCGAGAACGCCTTCACCGGCGGAGCGGCCGAAATGTTCCTGGCGACCGGCTACCAGTTCCCCGACGCGCTCGCCGGTGCGGCGCTCGCCGGATCGCGCCGCTCGCCGCTCTACGTCGTTCCCCCCACGTGCGTGCCGGCGCAGGTGCTGAGCGACATCGCCTCGTCCGGCGCGGCCGGCGTCACGCTCCTCGGGGGGACGAGCGCGCTCAGCGACTCCGTTCAGAAACTCCAATCATGCGGCTGACAGACGTTGAGATAGGCCGCGCGCTGGTTAGAATCAGACGCGGGGGTAAACGATGAACGGGTTCGGGCGAATGGGCAATTCCGCGCGGAGGGGTGCGACAGCACCTCCGCGACTGGTGCGGATAGTGAGCCTGGTTCTCACGGCCAGTCTGGCCACCATCGGCCTGGTGGCGGTTCAACCGGCACTGCAGGCCCAGGCCCTCGACGGATCCCAGTTCAACGCCGGCTACATCATCGACGACTCGAACTTCTACGACGCCAACGCGATGTCACAGGCGCAGATTCAGGCGTTCCTCGCCGCGAAGGAAGGCAGTTGCACGAACAGCAATTGCCTTCAGGCGCTGACCGCGGAGACAAGCAGCAAGCCCGTCGTCATGTCGACATCCACGGGGAATGTTCGATGCGGGGCGTATTCGGGCGGCAGCCTTGAACCGGCGGCAGCCATCATCTTCAAGGTCCAACAGGCATGCGGAATCAGCGCGAAGGTCATTCTGGTGACCCTCCAGAAGGAAGAAGGCCTGGTCACCGCGAAGGGGCCAAGCGATGCCGCGGTTTCGCATGCCATGGGATATGCGTGCCCTGATACGGCACCCTGCGCCCTGGCATCGCTGAGCTTCTTCGAACAGGTCTACCAGGGAGTTCTTCAGCTCAACACGTACCGGGCTGCGAAGTTCGGCAAGCAGCCGGGCCTGCAGAGCATCGCGTACAACCCAAACGCGTCGTGCGGCGCAAAGACCTTCGTCGTTTCGAACTACGCCACGGCGGCGCTCTACAACTACACGCCATACACTCCGAACGACGCGGCCCTTGCCAACCTCCTCGGCCCCGCGCCCTGCGGCGCCTACGGCAACCGCAACTTCTGGGTCTACTACAACAACTGGTTCGGCGGCCCGACAGGCAACCCGCAGGGCGCCCTGCAGACCTCGGTGGCCGCGGACAACACCGTGACCGTGACCGGGTGGGCCGTCGACCCCGACGTTCCCTCGAGCGCGACCAGCGTGCGGGTGAGCGGCAACGGCTGGAGCCAGGTCCTCAGCGCGAACAGCGCGAACCCCGCGTCCCAGGGCGCCCTCGCCGGAGCGGGAACGAACCACGGCTTCTCCGCGACCCTGTTCGCGACGGTCGGAACCCAGCAGGTCTGCGCCGTTGCGATCAACCAGGGCCTCGGAACCGATGTGAGTCTCGGCTGCCAGAGTGTGACGGTGCCGACCAAGGTCGCGTCCACCCCGCGCATCGGTGGCACCGATCGCTACGACACCGCTGTGCAGATCGCCAAGGCGAACTTCACGACTCCCGGAATTCCCGTGGTGTACATCGCGTCGGGCGAGAACTTCCCGGATGCGCTGAGCGCCGTTCCGATCGCCGCAGCCACGGGTGCTCCGCTTCTTCTCGTGACGAGCAGCAGTGTTCCCCAGGGAGTACTCGATGAGCTGAACGCCCTCCAGCCGAAGCGGATCATCGTGGTCGGAGGCGCACAGGCGATCTCACCCGCCGACTTCGCTGCGCTCACGACGGTCGCCGGACTGGCGAAGAACGGCAGCGGAGCCCCCGATGTCGTGCGGATCCAGGGTACCGACCGCTACCAGACATCGATCGCCATCGGCGACAGCCTCTACGCGCCCCCGGCGGCGCATCCAGCCATGGCGTACGTCGCCATCGGCGAGAACTTCCCCGACGCGATCTCCGCGGCATCGGCGGCGGGCTACACCAAGTCGCCGCTCGTGCTGATCGACGGGGGAGCGAGCGTGGTTCCGGCCGACATCGCCGCGGCGCTGAAGCGCTGGGGTGTCTCCAAGATCACCGTGGTCGGCGGAGTGGATGCCATCTCCGACCAGCTTTTGGCGGGACTCAATGCCATCGCGCCGGCGACGCGGGTGTCGGGCACCGACCGGTACGCCACCTCGGTCGCCATCAACGCGGCGGCCTTCTCGAGCGCGGCAGGCGCCTACATCGCCACGGGCTCCAATTATGCGGATGGTCTCACCGGCGGCGCGGTCGCCGGCGCAAAGGGTAATCCCATGTTCCTGTCACCGGGAAGCTGCGTGCCGCAGGGTGCCATCGGCCAGATAGTCACTTGGGGTGCCACTTCGCTAACATTGCTGGGCGGTACTGCGGCCCTCGGTCCGGGCGCGCAGGCTCTCAACCCCTGCTGACCCTGTGATGACGGGAAGGGCGGCCGTCACCGCGCAACGGTCGCGAATCGAGAGGACACATAAGTGAGCACTGCAGCGCCGCGGCGGGTCGTCTACACGGCGCTGATGGGCCGCTACGAGCAGCTGAACGAGCAGCCGATCGCGGCCGAGACGGACATCGAGTTCATCTGTTTTACCGACGACCCGGAGCTCCGCAGCGATTCCTGGACCATTCGACTGGTCGAGCCGCGATTTCCCCTCGATATGATCCGCAGTGCGCGCTACTTCAAGACGCGGGGTCCGGCGCTTCTCGTCGAGTACGACGAGACACTGTGGATCGACAATGCTGTGCGGTTGCGAGTGACGCCGGAGTCTCTGCTCGACTCCTGGCTGGCCACCGCCGACCTTGGGCTTCCACTGCACAGCTTCCGCGGCAATGTGATCAGCGAATTCGACGCGGTCGCCACGGAGGGCTACGACGATCCCGCGCGCGTCTACGAGCAGCTCATCCACTACTCCACCCTGCGCCCGGACACGCTGCAGGAGATGCCGTACTGGACGGCCCTGCTCGCTCGGCGGCAGACTCCGGAAGTGGATGCCGCGATGCAGCTCTGGTGGGACCATCTGCTGCGCTACTCCCGTCGCGACCAGCTGTCGATCAACTTCGTGATCGGCACGACCGGACTCGCCGTGAACGGCATCCCGATCGACAACATGACGTCGGAATGGCACGAGTGGCCGATCCGCGTCGCGCGCAAGTGGAACCTCACCCAGGACCGCATGGCTGGCGCATTGCGAGTGCCTGCCGCGGAGATCGGTCGACTGTCGAATTCGCTCGCCGAGGCCGAGGCGCGGGCGGAGGAACTCGAGCGCGAGTACGAGCAGGCCAGGGTCTCCACCGAACAGGCGATGCAGGCGAGCCGCAGCTACCTGGCGAGCAACTCGTGGAAAATCACCGCTCCGCTTCGAGCGTTGTCCAGGCTCAGGCTCAGGCTCAGGCTCAGGCGCTAGCTAGCCGCATCGACGAGCGGGATGTGGGAGGGATCCTGCAACCAGCGGAAGAAGTGCTCCTTGCGGTCGAAGATGGCGTGCCCCTGGTCCCTCTCGCTGAGCACGAAGGCGAACGGCGACTCGACCATGGTCAGCCGCCAACCGTTGCGCCGGGCGTAGTGGCACATCCAGATGTCCTCCATGAAGAGGAATCGGGTCGGGATGGCGGTGAAGAACCGGGGATCGGACACGATCTCCGAATCGCAGATGCTGCCACCGGTGCCGACGTGGCGGGCGGCCGCTCCGGTCACGGTGACCTGGGTGCGGTGCCAGTAGGCATCCGTGTTGTTCCAGGCCCACACGCCCGAGATCGCTTTCGGGGCGGTGACCGTCTCCAGATCCTCGACGAATGAGTCGCCGAAGTCCTGGTCGTCGTCGATCATCACGAAGGGGCCGCGATATCCGTGTGACCGCAGTTCCCGGATGGTGATGAATCGGCCGATCCCGCCGACGTTGGTTGCCGAATTGTGGAGTTCGACGCTCGCGAGGGCCCCGACCGGGCGATAGGCCGCGATGGCGGCGCGGAACAGGTCGGTGTGCGCGGCCCGGTTGTTCCAGAGAACGAGTCGCAGGCGGCGCGTGGTCCGTTGGCCGTCCACGATGCGCAGCAGGTCTTCAATGCGTTCGGGTCGATCCCACAGGCACGCGACGATCGCGAGTTGGGAGTCGTCCGGCGTGCCGAGGAGCCGTTCGAAGGCGATGCGGGCCGTGAGGAGGCGCCGGTAGGCCAGCCGGAGGATCAGCAGGCCTGGCGCGCTCCGGGCCGTCTCGCCCGCGGCGGTCACCGACGCCGCGAACCTCCGCAGTTCGCGCGCAAGACGCCGGCCCGCCCGAAGCGCGAGCCGAGCCGGGCGCCCGAGGTGGAGGGACTCGACAACTCTCCTGGCGGCCGATCGGAGCGACATGCGGGGTCCT
>JBBSBA010000093.1:0-7626 GCA_038251725.1 Actinomycetales bacterium | reverse complement strand
CCGGCACCTTCTCGACGTCGCCACCGAACTCAATGAGCGACCCCGCAAAACACTCGGACGCAGAACGCCAGCCGACCTGCTCAACGAGCTACTCTCGAACACAGGGAGAGCCCCTGTTGCTTCCACCGCTTGAGACCGCCCATGGGTTTCGAGGCACTGAGGGGCCAGCTCACGAAACGGAATGAATAACACGCTAAGAGGGGCGACTTGTGAATTCGTGAACTATCCAACGTTAGCGGCCGGGGAAACGCTCAGCGATGGTAGTTGCCGGTGAGGTTGAACGCTCGCGACACCGAACGATCGTCTTAGGTGCAACTCAGCCGCCCGTATGGGGAACGTTAAGCAGGCTTTGTATCGCGGCCGTCTCGCGGACCGAATGCATTGATCGCTTCGGCGTCGCTGGCTGTCGCAAGAACGTATTCGTCGACCCATTCCCGGATGTTCGGGTAAGTGCTTGATTCGATAACTTTTGCGGCAACGGACTGCGAATCGAGAGCGGTGTGGCGAAGTGCCAGCCCGGACTGGGACAGTAGCGCCCATGACGCGCCGAGAGCTCCGTAGGGCATGCCGATACTCCCCGAATTGATAACCCATCGACGGTTAACTAGACGGATGAACGGCATGTGCGTATGGCCGCAGACGACAGCCCGAGTTTCTTCGCTGACGCACTCGAACGCCTCCGACCACCGCGATAGTCGGGTATCTACGAGAACGACCTCGTCTTCGTCACGGGGACTTCCGTGACAGAACAGCACCGATCCGAAACCGTCCAGATGTACAGAGACCGGGTGCGGTAGGGCTGCGAGCATATTTATGTGAGCCGCGGAGAGTTGAGCCGCGGCTCAGGTGTCGATGGGAAACGACTCGACATCAGCAGGCCAACACCCCTGGGCGAGAGTGACGAGGTCACGGTCAGCGTTCCCGCGGACCATCATGACCTGATCTCCCAGTCCTGTCAGGCGATCGAGGACTTCTGTCGGTTGCGGACCTGCCGCATGATCACCCGTAACGACAATCAGATCAGCGTTCCTAACATCTGGTTCGGCCAGCACAGCGGTCAAGGCGGGTAGAACCCCGTGGATATCCGACAGAACAGCAATGGCCTTAGGCATACGACGAGTCTGTCAGCCTCCCACGCTCACCCGACGGCGGACCATTTAACGAGACGGTTCGGATCACAAAGTTCCCGATCTCGTAGAACGCGGCGCCTCCCGCTGGCGAAGACTTGGTCCCGGGAGACAACCCGAACCGCCGTTACGATGACAGTGAAGGACCGGTTTCTTGCAGCTCGTTGTTGCGCCGACCGTGACCATCTTCCGAAGGGGGCTCTCGCTTTGCCTTTCTACGGTTTGATGGCGACTGTCATTTGCACATCACCGCCAAACGTGGCCGACTGTCTGTGGAGAGGATCAACCCATGCCATTGAGAAGTACCCTGCACGAATTGATGAGTCAGTTCGTCGGGACCTGGCGTACTGAGGGGCAACATCGATGGAGGCGAGCACGACGGTGTGAGCTGGCACGGCCATGACATCTACGAGTGTCCGGTAACCACCACATGGTCCACCGGGTCGATGTCGAAATCTTCGGGGGCCGAAAGGAGGCCATCGAGGTCTTCACCCCTCGAGAGGCCTCTGCGGACACTTTCGACCAGATATCCTTCGATGCTGATGGCACAGTCGAACACGGCGTCGGAAGCTTCGACGCGGAGGGCCGCTACCATAATGACTTGGACGAGGCGCGTGCAACCGTCTCATTCAACGGGCCGAACTCGATGCAAGCCCTCTGGGAGATGCGACTTCCGGTCGGCACGTGGTCGAAATGGATGGACGTGACCTTCACCCGAGTAGGGCCTCCGCTCATCGAAGTTCGCGCCAAAACTGACCACACCGAATAGTCACCCCAGGTCTTCCCAAGGATCGCCCGCAGGCGGGCCTCACGCGGCATAAGTCCACAAGCACGGGGGATGGCCGGTCGGGTCGGACCCGGGTAAAGTTCCGGCATGACCCGCTACGTGATCGACGCGCCGACACTCCTACACATCGTCTCCAACGGTATTCAGCCCAGTCCTCACCATCAGATCGTGGCCCCCAACATCATCCGCTCGCAGGCGCTTTCCCTACTCTTTGCGACAGTGCGCACCGGTGACGTCACAGAGGAATTGGCGCTCGAGCACCACCAGCGCCTCACCGAGATGAAAATGAGGCTGCTCGGAGACCGGGTCTCACGTCGCACCGCGTGGCGGATCGCACGCGACCAAGGGTGGGAAACACTTCACGACGCGGAATACTTAGCCGTCACTGAACTCCAGGCCGATGCCCTGATCACCGTCGATCCCACGCTCGCGAGGAAAGCGCACGGCATCGTGCCGCTCGCGGATCTTGAGGCGCTCACGGCAGGTTGAGGTCGCTGGACTTCTTTTCGACAGTAGAGCGTGTCGTGTCGCGACAAGCCGTATACCGGCTGTGATTTTCTGGTGAGCTGCAGTATTTAGCAGTCGCTCGCGACGCGCCGATCGTTTGCGGTCACTTATGAAGAGAGCAACTTCCAGCGGCCTTCGGAGACCACCTCGACCGTGCCGCCGATGACCTTAATGGCGCTCTGGTCGTCGAGCGCGTAAGCGGGTCCGCCGATGTCGGCCGCCCAGCGCTCCACCTCGGCCAGGGTGTTCTCCGGGAACACATCCAAGTGCGGGAAGATCGAGAAGTCCACCACGCCGAGAGTGCGGTCATCCGGCGCAGACGGCCACTCCACGAAAGCATCCCCGGCCCGCGGGGTCATCACCATGCTGCCCGCGCTGACCCCCACCCAGACCGTGTCGGTCAGGTACGGCAGTAGGTCAACCAACCCGGACTCCCGCATCCAGTGGCACAGGTATGTTGCTTCACCACCGGCGACCAGCAGCACATCGGCCTCCCGGACCCAGGGAACCCAGGTCTCCGGGCCGATCGTAGGCAGCGCGGTCAGCTCAAGGATGCCCAGCGATTTCCACTCCAATGCCGTCGTGCCGCCCCAGGCGCGTCCGCTGATGAAGTCCCGTGCCGAGACCGGCCCGCCTATGGGGTAGCCCCACCGTGCCGTCGGCACGCAGTGCCTTCCTGAGTTGGTTGAGCATGGCCAGAACTCTCATACCGAGCCGCAGCTGGTCTTTTACTGAGCCAGCCACGCCCGGATGAGCGCAGTGATCGCGTCTCGCTCTGCGGCGAGCTGGTCGACGTTCGGCGACGTGAGGCTGGCCCGAATGTTGGAATGCCAGGTCAGCAGTCCATCTGGGTCATGCGAGAACGTCGGCTCCGCGCCTTTGTCTTCTGGCAGGTTGGTGCCGAAGTGCAGAATGAGCCGCACTGGCCCTCTCCCTGCAGCGTTGATGGTGAGGCGATCAATGCCGTCGAGTGTGTAGGAGGGCGAGTTCCACTTCACAACCTCGACGAGTCTGGGCTCAGCCTTCTGTACGAGCATACGAAGAGACTCCACGTCAGCGCGTCGCTCGAGCGACTGTGCGGTGAGGAACTCGTCGACGGTCGCAAACCTCTGAGGCATGCACTCAATGTATAGTCCGTGCCGAAGCTAACCCTCCCCGTTAGCGACCTCCTCGATCCAGTCCACTTCTTCGTCGGTCAAATGAGTTCCATCTGAGTCTTTTCGGCAGGACCATGAAGCGTTCGGCTCGACCTCACCGCTCGCGGCTTCGAGCGTGGCGATGATGTCAGCGGAGAGCGCATCGCCGTTGTTGGCGATCAGCCAGTCTTGTGACGCCGCGTCCAGCAGGGACCACCACTTTTCGATCGGCATGTCTATCGGAATTTCCTGCGGTAGGCACTGATTGTCAGGGCGTAGGCCACGACGGAGATGCCGACGAGCCACGCGAGGGCAATCCACGAGTCGCTACCCAGCAAAGAGCGCCCGGATGACGTTGACGATTGAGGTGACGGGTTGATTCTCGGCGAACCAGGCGACCGGGCCGGGCATCGTGTCCGTGGGCACGAATGCGGAGCTGATGAAGGGAAGGAAGATTAGCGGGTAGCTGAAGGCGCTGGCGCCGTCGACACTCTTGGCCGACAGGCCCGCGATGACGGCGACCCAGGTGAGTGCGAGGGTGAACAGGATCACAATGCCGGCGATGGCGAGCCAAGAGGTCGCAGGTGCAGCTGTCCGGAAACCCATGATGAACGCGACACCGATGACGACGGCGACCGAGACAAGGTTTGCGGCGAGGGAGGTGAGGACGTGTGCCCAGAGCATGCTTGACCTCGTGATCGGCATGGACTGGAAACGCTCGAAGATGCCACCCTGGAGGTCTAAGAACAGCCGGTACGCCGTGTACGCGATACCCGACGCGACGGTGATGAGGAGAATTCCCGGGAGCATGTAGCTGAGATACGAGTCGGGGGATCCGGTGCGGATGGCACCTCCGAGGACATAGACGAACAGCAGCATCAGCGCGATCGGGGTGACTACCGTCGTAATAATCGTGTCAGGGCTCCGCACAATATGGCGAAGCGACCGGCCGGTGAGGATCCCAGTGTCACCGAAGATGTTAGTGCTCATCAGGATTCCTTTCTCTGTTCGTCGCCGACGAGGGCAAGGAAGACGTCTTCGAGTGAGGGTTGCTTCTGGACGTATTCCATCGTCGCCTCGGGGAGGAGTTGTCGGAGTTCTGCGAGGGTTCCGTTCTGGATGATCGTGCCCTCATGGAGGATCGCGATGCGGTCGGCGAGGTTTTCGGCTTCATCGAGGTACTGCGTGGTGAGCAGGACGGTGGTGCCGCCTTTCGCGAGCTGCTTGACCGTCTGCCAAACCTCCAGGCGCGACCGAGGGTCGAGCCCTGTCGTCGGTTCGTCCAGGAAGATGATGGGAGGGTTGCCGATGAGGCTCATGGCGATGTCGAGTCGGCGTCGCATGCCACCTGAATAGGTGGACGATGCTCGCTTGCCCGCGTCGGTCAGAGCGAAGCGGGCAAGTAACTCGTCAGCGATAGCGTCCGGATTCTTCAGGCGCCGCAGCTTTGCCACGAGCACCAGATTTTCTCTGCCAGAGAGCACCCCGTCGACGGCAGCGAATTGACCGGTGAGGCTGATCGACTGCCGCACGCGACTGCCCTGCGTGGCGACGTCGAACTGATTCACCGTCGCCGAGCCTGCATCGGCTTCGAGAAGCGTCGACAAGATGCGCACCAGCGTTGTCTTACCCGCTCCGTTGGAGCCCAGCAACGCGAGGATGCTTCCCGCGGTGACGTCTAAGTCGACCCCGCGGAGCACGTTCACGTTCTTGAACGACTTTTCTACACCCCGAACGCTGATGGCTGGGGCCTCCAGTACGGCACTCATCACCGGGCTTGCTCATGGATCGCGCGGTCAATCGAGTCCGCCAGTCGGGCGCGCTCTTTGCGGATCCAGCTGCCACCGGCATAGTTGTCGAGGAATGTTTCCGCGAATTCTGCCGGGTCGTCTCCGACCAGAGAGCGAATGGGTATGGCATCGGCGGCGCTCTGTTCGAGCAGATCGGCTAGATCACCAAGCATGGTGATGAGGGCTTTACCGTCGTCGCTGGGGCCCATGTACATCAGATACCGCTCGAGGGCCTTCGCCGTCTCCCGATACCCCGGCGGAAGCTTCTTCACCCGGGCCTTGTACTCCAGATAACTCTTCTTGTCGCCGAGGTCCCCGACGAGCTTGTCGATCCACATGGTCACTTACCCTCCTGGCGGAGCTGTTCCAGTCGTTCTGTGAGGAAGCTCCAGGTCCTCCAGAAGTCATCGAGGTACTCGACCCCCGATGTGTTGAGTGAATAGACCTTGCGGGGCGGGCCCTTCTCTGACGGCACTTTCGACACATCGACGAAACCGCGCTGTTCAATGCGAACAAGCAGCGCATAGACGGTCCCTTCAGCGATGTCAGTGAAGCCCTGATCGCGCAGTCGCGCCGTGATCTCGTAGCCGTAGGCGGGCTGCACGGCGAGTAGAGCGAGCACGATGCCTTCCAGGGTGCCTTTGAGCATCTCCGTCATCTGTTTCGCCACGAAGCCCCTATCGCTACTCGGTGATGCTGACTACCACTAGATAGTAACACCGAATAGCGCGCGCGCAAGAACCGGAATCGCGCCGATTGGACCCAATAGCAGGAGCGACGATCAGTGGGATTCGCGACGCATTGATGGCGAGGTGATCACGGACCGCCCTAGATAACGCAAGCACTCAGGCTGGACCGCTCACCGTTTCGCGGCTGCGGGACCAGTCGCGTCCCATCGAAAGTGAGGAGCCGCCGGCCGAGTGCGGAGTGTTTCGAAACTCTAGGGTTTCGAGACGCGCATGTCGTGCTTAACGCACCGCTGTCTTTGTGGTGCTAGTCAGGAAGGACGGTTCGCTTTCCCGTCGAGCCACAACTGTTGAGACTCGTCGCGATGGCTGCCTTCGGTATCGACATGCTTGTCTGAGATCGTGGAACCGTTTTTGAGGATGTGCACGATTGCCATGGCATGGCCGCGGCCGAGATCGTAGTCGGCCTTGAGCCAGTCGATGACGGCCGTCGTGTTGATCGGCTTCTCATCAAGTCCTTTCGTTTGTGCGGCATCGAGGAGTTGGCGCGGGGTGAGTCCCGTCTTGTTTTCGATGGTGTCCAAGTAAGCCTGAAATGACATGGTGACTCCTAGTGATTTTCGCCGACGGTGGCGTCGACTGGCGTTGGGTGGTAGCGAGCGTTGATGACGCCCGTCGAGAAGGTCTCTGCGGAGACGAGGGTGAGGGGCATTCGGCCCGAGCCACTCTCGAACAAGCGGACACCGGTATTGAGAACGATCGGATGGATCATGATGTGCAACTCGTCAAGCAGCTGGCTATCGAGAAGTGAGCGCACCAGCCGGATGCTCCCTACGACAGCGACTGTCTCATTAGTGTCAGTCAGCTGCGGGACCTCGTCGGCGAGAGGACCGCCGAGTATTGTCGAGTTTTCCCATTCAAGTGGTCCTGATCGTGAGGTTGCGACGACTTTCGGCATCGAGTTGATCCGCTCGCTCAGCGCAGTGTTCCTCGGTTGCTTGGGCCAGCTTGTGGCGAACGTGTCGTAGGTGGCGCCGCCCAGCAACAGGATGTCGGCGCCGAGAAGATGCTGCTCGACTGCGGCCAGCATGTCGTCGTCAAGGTAGGGGAAGTGCCAACGTTCGGGAGACTCGACGACGCCATCTAGGGAGGCGAAAATTTGAGCGGTCACGGTGCCCATCAGCGGGACCTCTTGACAGCGGATGCGCCGATGAGTGCAGGCTTGGTGTGCGGTTCGAGTTCAGCTTCGACGAACTCCTGGACGATGGTCTCCGAGGCGTGGATGCAGACCATCTCCAGTCGCGACGGACCGACACTGTTTCCTCTCAGAACCGTCATTTGAAGAAGGCGATGAGTTCAGGCGCGATCGCCTCGTCCTTGACCTGGTGTGTCTGACCTTGGAGGGTCTTGTGCACCGATCCGGGAACTGCTGCGGCGACATCATGTACTGCCTTGACCATGTTGGGTTTGGCCTTGCTGCCGCCCATCACCAGCGTCGGCACGCTGATCGACGCAAGCGTTTTTACCGGAGCAGTGAAGTTGCCCAGAACGTGCACGTCGTTGAGCAGCGTCGGCGCGACACCCTTGAGTTGG
>JBBSBA010000092.1:0-7776 GCA_038251725.1 Actinomycetales bacterium | reverse complement strand
TCCTTCCGGCCATCGGCACTCCATCAGATACGCCCAGCAAGCGTCCTCATCAGGAAACCGCGCCTGGAACTCCACGATCGTGCGAGGAAACTCCGGCCGGCCCATCCCATCCACAATAGCGGAGCTAACCGGATAAGCATGAGATAGGTAACACCGGAAACAGCTTGACAGGAAGGCGGCCGTCGGCGCCCGGTAGCGGAACGTCTTGCGGGACGCCGAGGGATTTGCGTTACACGGGATGCCGTTCGATCCTCTGAGCGCTGACACCCTCTAGCATCGTGGAGGATGCACAGAGGGCAAATTCAGCGTTCTTGAGCTTGGTCGGGACCAGTTGCTGTGTGACATGCTGCTCGCATGGGTCTCGGATCGACGCTCCGCAAAGGCTGGCTGTTCACGATCAAGCACAGCTTGAACCTACTGACCGGCCGGATAGCCCGCCGGGGTAGCAATCATTTCTCGATCGTGCGCACCGTGGGCCGCAAGAGCGGCAAAACCTTCGAGACTCCGATCATTGTGCAGCCCATCGAAGGCGGCTTCGTCTGCGAGCTCACCTACGGTCCCGAAGTCAACTGGTATCGGAATCTGGTCGCGGCCAACGGCGGCGAAATATTGCGCGACGGTGTGACCACCAAGATAGTCGGGCTCGAACCTATGACGACCGCCGAGGGCATCGCGGCGTTCACCCCATTCCAGCGACTCGTGCTCAGGATGCTCAAACGCACCCATTTCGTGAGACTGCTCGCCGCCTAGAAACCGAGTGTCGGAGTACTGTCCGGTGACTCACTTTTCGCCCCCAAACAGGGAAGAGTTCGTCACTCGGCAGGACGGGTGCCGAGGCCCGTTCCACCGCGCTCTTCGAGCCCGATTTAAGCAACTTGTGGACTTGGGGGCGCCCGCAGGGGAACCTGTTGCCGTACCGTTTTATCTGTTCCATTGTGTGAGCTGTCCCCAGTGACCGCTTCACTTCCGACAAATACGGCAGATGCTAAGACTTTAGTCACGTGGGTCCGCAACAGGTTCCCCTGTGACACGCCTCGACCCTCGAAATGACTGCTGCCGCCCCCTGGGGTCGGCCGTCCCGTTGCTGACTTGCTTGGCTCCGCAACGGGAGCCGGCGAGTATGTTTCAGCGGTCGACCGACTGTCGCTGGACGGTGCGGTAGACGGTGGAGCGGGCGACGTTGAACAATTCAGCGAGCTCGCTCGTAGAATGCATCCCCGCGAGGTGCACTTCCATCAGGTGACGTTGTTGCGCCGGCGACAACTTCGGCTGTTTGCCGCGGAGGTGGCCTTTTGCTTTGGCCACTTGCATCCCTTCGCGTGTTCGGGCGCGGATCAGGTCGGATTCGAACTCTGCCACCATCGCGAGGACATTGAACAGCAGTCGTCCGACCGGGTCGGTCGGATCGTGGACGGATCCTCCGATGCTGAGCTTGACGCCCTTGAGGGTGAGTTCGTCGATGATGTCTTTCGCATCGCGGAGTGAGCGAGCCAGCCGGTCGAGTTTCGCAACGACAAGCGTGTCGCCGTTCCGGCAGGCGGCGAGTGCTTCTCGAAGGCCGGGGCGTGCTCGGTTGGTGCCGGTGAGTCCGTGGTCGGTGTAGATCAGGTTCGATCTGACGCCGAGGGCTTCCAGGGCGTTTTGTTGGGCGTTGAGATCTTGCTCGTTCGTGGACACGCGTGCGTATCCGATCAGAAATTCATTCATGGTTCGAACGGTGCACTTCGACCGGTCGAGGGGTCAAGAACAATCCCGTAAGCGGCCCCCACCCGGGCACCCTTCCCAGGCTGCAAGCCCCGACAATTGGCCCCTCCTGGAGGACCTAATTTCGCGTCCGCTGATCGTCCGACTTGCGGACCAACAAGGGCGGTCGCCGTGGAGCCGGGGGCGAGTTGTAGGGTGGTGCCGAGCCCGCCCAGCGCTAACTCACAGAATTAGCGTGTAGGAGTTCCCCGCAATCCTGGCTCGGCGAAGGAGTGGTCGTGGCCGGCCGGTTCGTTTACTGGATGAATGTCTCGCTCGATCTCTTCATCGAGCGCGAGGCGGGTGAGCACGGTGACATCGGGGGGCCCAGTTGGATCCGCCTGGGTGAGCCGCTGCATCGCGAATTCAACGCTCGCGCGCGGGCGCTGTCGATGATGGTTCAGGGCCGCACAGTCTACGAGATGATGGATCCGTTCTGGCCGAACGCTCGCACGGACGAATCCCTTCCGGGCTTCCTGCGCGAGTACGGCGAGATCTGGACGGACATACCCAAGGTGCTCGTCTCGCGCACGCGCACGACGGCCGAACACAACACGCGCATCATCGGCGGCGACAACGCGATCGAACAGCTCGCCGTGCTGCGGCAGGAGACGGACGGAGACATCGGCATCGGTGGCGCGAACCTCGCCACTCAGCTGTTGCGGGCTCACCTGCTCGACGAGCTCTTGCTGTTCACACACCCGGTCGTGCTCGGAGCCGGCCGGCCGCTCTTCGACGCTCTCGACCAGCCTCTCGAGCTCGACCTGTTGGAACAGGATTCGTTCGACCAAGGAGTGACGATGCACCGCTACGCGGTGCGCGGGGCGCGTTAGGGGTTCCCCTTTCGGGGTATACGGATTGGACAATCTGTCGCCCGGCCTGGCCGCGCTATGGTCGAGACAACACCATCAATCGGAGGAACCCATCGTGCCTGTCATCGCCATCATCGGAGCTGGACCGGGACTCGGAGCGGCGGTAGCGCGAAGATTCGGGCGCGAAGGCTTCTCGATAGCCCTGATCTCGAGGACCCAGTCGAAGCTTGACGCCATGGCCGCGGAGCTGAAGGCCGGCGGCTTGACCGCGCGTGGTTACGCCGCGGACGTGCTGGTACCGACCGCGCTTGAGGACGCCCTTGCGCGTGCGACGGCAGAGCTGGGACCCATCGCTACTTTGCAGTACAGCCCGCTCCCGTCGCGTGAATACCTGAAGCCGGTGCTCGACATGACTCCGGAGCTGGCGCTGGAAGCATTGCAGTTCTCTGCTCTCGGGCTCATTCACGCGGTGCGTACGGTCCTACCATCGATGCGTCAGGCCGGAGGCGGCAGCGTCATCCTGGTCAACGGCGGAACCTCGGTGAAGGCACGCGCCGACTTCGCGGGCACATCGATCGCGTTCCCGGCCGAGAGTGCCTACGGTGAGATGCTCCACGACGCACTCGAGGGCGAGGGCATCCGTGTCGCGCAACTCGTGATCCCGGGAGGCATTCCTCAGCTTCAGCTTGTCAATGGCATCGACGACGTCGCCGATCGCATTTGGGACCTCCACGCCGTTGCGGGTCCGTTCCGCACCATGCTCATCCCGCTCGAGGACGGCAGAGAGTAGGGGGCGCTATCGACGTTGCCCATGTTGCCCTTGTTGACTTCGGGAGCAACACCTCGAACCGGCCGTCGATCACAGCAGGCGGCGGATCATTGCCGCCGCATCGCCGCCGACTCCCCCCGCGAAAACCACGTTCCGCACGAGAGTCCCAAGTGACACAGTCCGGCTCGGCCGCCCGAAGGGCGGATCGGGCTCCAGGCTGGCCGTCCCGCCTTCGGGCGCTCCGACCCATACGTCATTCTCCGTCTGGAGCTGAGGGCGACACGGGACGCTCCAGCCCGGAATCGAAACTTCATTTTCCGATGAGTTGTCGGGCGGCTGCGCGTCCGGTGCGCACCGCGCCTTCCATATAGCCGCACACCCATTGGTCGGAGCCCACCACCCAGAAGGGCGGTTCGTGTGTGCCGTGAAGGGGACCGACGGCAATTAGCTCGCCGGGACGCCATGCTGTGATGTACCCCTGCGTCCACGGATCCGCACCCCAGTTGCGCATGAAGACGGCCTCCGGGGTCGTCGCCCGCGGCCCGTAGGCTAATCCCAGTTCCGCCGTCAGAGTCTGCTCACGGAGCGTGGGCGGCGTGGCGTAGTAGGCCCCCAGCTTGCCAACGGGCACGAGTGCAGAGAGAATTCCCGTGTTCTGCACCCACGTCCCACCGAGGATGGTGTCTTCAAAATAACCGGTACCGTTCTGGTTGTTCTCCTCCCAGAAGGAGGAGTCATAGACGGTCACGAACTTCGCGGTCGGGGCGTGTTGTTGGCGGTTTAGCGATGCGAGGCGTTCGGCGCTGACACCGGTTATTCGAACGTCCCGAAGCGGCCCTGCAGGCAGAGAGCAGATAACGTCGGACGCGGTGAAGCGCTCACCGGTGTGGAGGGTCACGCAGACACCGTTCATGGTGATGTCGATGGCGGCCACCGGGCTGGAGTAACGGATGCGGTGCGCGAGTTGCTCAGCCATGAGAAGTGCGACGGTGGCGGAGCCCTCCACGACCTTGGAGCTCTCCCACGCGTCGTAGTCGTAGAACCCGAGGGCACCCGCCGCCGACTCCTTGCGGAGGTCGCCGAGCAGCGACCGCCGCTCGACGGAGTCGTCCGCCAAGGCCATCGCGCGAACTTCCATGGCGCGTACCACATTGGGGGTGGCACCTTCTGAGCGCAACCAATCACCGACTGACAGCCGGTCAAGTGCCACAGCATTGGGATGCCCCCAGGGATTGTCTGGATCCACTGTCGCCGCCAACTCCGCGAACTGCCGCTCGATTTCGTCGTACGTGCGCTGGTCCGAGTCCGACAACCATGGCACCGCGCTGCCCGTGGACAGCCCCTCTTTCATCAGCCAGGTCGACTCGCCCGGGACATCGGTGAAGCTCGGACCGAGATGCAGGCCCAGCTCCTCGACCAACCCGCGATACGCCGTGTGGAAGTCGCCCACGACCTCGCCACCGAGTTGAACGAGACGACCATCGCCAGTCCTGGTCTGCTCGACCCGCCCGCCCGGCCTGGCACGAGCCTCCAACACAACGACATCCGACCCGGCGTTCATCAGGTCCCGAGCAGCGCTCAACCCAGCAAGGCCGGCTCCAACCACAACCACGTCGTGTGCACTCATTCTGTCTCCTCAGCCAGCCACGGAGCCGTTCGCCTTGGGAATCGCAGAACGGCCGGCGCGACACGGTGACAGCGTATCGGGCGCCTTGCATTCAATGGTGGAGTCCCGGGTGAGGTCTATCGCCGGCTTGATCGGCGCAAGGCCGACGACGCGGCCGAGCGTGTAGCCATAGTTGCCGCTGGTCGTCCCTGCGACCGCCATGGCCTTTATCTCATGCTTTTGAGGCTAGTTAGCCGATCATCGCTGACCCGCAGCAGGTTCCCAAGTGACACACCATCGGCACGCCCCGCCGTTGGATGGACTGGCCGCAGATCTGTCGCGCTGGCCGTCCGGCTAGCGGAGTGCGTCGGATCGCCTCTAGGCTCGCGACGGTTTAAGCCTCACCTACTTGTGCGGCCGTGCCCTGGTCGGCGTAGGCCAAGCACAATCAGGAGGATGCCGACGATGGCGATGATGAGCCCGATGGCAAACCACATGCGGCTACCGGTCATGAAACTTCCCGGGATCAGGTTCATGCCCTGCCCGGCAAACACTCCACCAAGGATCAGAGCGATCACGCCGACGGTGATCAGGGCGATACGCCCGGTACGGCTAGTCACGTCTGTCAACTTACCTCGACCGACTCTCCGATACACCGCGCTAAGAGACGAAACCGATCAGAGCGGCGGTTTCGTTTCCGTTGTCGGTGTGCGCAGGTCACAGACCGCCGAGGATAGAACCCACGGGAGCCAGCCCGGAGAGACGTGCCCGGCAGTTCCCACGACGAAGAGGATTCGAAGCCTCGCCGCGATGGTCGAAATTCAGGAGTGCCGATGACTGTCGAGGAGGCTCGTCGAATCGAGCAACAGGCGGCTTCCGGGATCATAGACCCACGGGATCCGGGCGTTCAGAAGCTTATCGACGAGGCTCATCGGACGACGGTTCAGGCGCATCTCTGGGGGACGACGGAAGGAAGGCCCGAGGGGCGCGGACCGCGGCGTCTGTTACTCGTCGCCAGTGGTGTGGTCGTTCTGACGATCGCGGGCATGATCCTCTCATTCCTCTTGGCATCCCGCTAAGCGTTCGACTTACGGACGGCCAGCAAGGCTTCCGGCGCTTGCCCCTCATACCTCAGGCGCAGCACTTACAACGACGCTCTGAACTCACTTCTTCTGAACACCCACTGCCTTGGTTTGCCCCGTCCGTTTGCACTTAACTCACCCCGTCCATCCACCCCGTCACCTTTCTCCCCACGACTATTCGTTTCAAGGAAGAGTCAAACGAAGAGGCGGGTCCCGTATTTATCGACCCTTTCCGCACGATCCCGGAGCGAGTAATATATCTAAGTAGATATACCTGATTGGAGAAGTTCATGACCGCCTCTACGCTGCTCCGA
Source organism: Actinomycetales bacterium (assembly GCA_038251725.1). GTDB lineage: Bacteria > Actinomycetota > Actinomycetes > Actinomycetales > Microbacteriaceae > Lacisediminihabitans. The sequence goes on along the minus strand of JBBSBA010000092.1, from coordinate 1,450 downwards.
GCCGCACGGCGCACGGCCGGCATCAGACAACAGGACCTCGCCGCCAGCGCCAAAACTCGTCAACCCGACATCTCGACCATCGAAAGCGGGGCGCGAATCCCGACCGTCGACACGCTCGAGCGACTCCTTCTGCACACCGGGTACCGGATCATCGCGGTGCGGGGAATCGGGCCGGATGCCGTCGACACCGCCGACCGGATCGCTGGCGCCGTCCGAGGCCGGAATCGAGACGCAGCGCTGCGCGCATTCCTCGACTACTCCGATCGCCTCGCCTCCGTCACCGGAGCAAACCGAGTTGTGCTAACCGTGTCCGAACCTCCACCAACTGGCTCTCGCGCGTGGGACGCCGCCCTCGCCGCGGTGAGCGAGTTCTGGCTCACCAAGGGCAAGCTGCCCAAGCCCGATTGGGTGAAGGATCCGAAGCGGTTCCTCGCAAGCCCTGAGTCTCCGCACCTTGGCAACTATGACCTCGAGCCAGACCGGGCGAGTGTTCCGCCGGAGTTCCTGCGCAGAAACGTGCTCCTCGAGAGCGCCACACTGGCCAGCGTCTGATGACGGGTCCACTCGATCGCCAGGACCTCATCGAGGGCCTTCGCGAGGTGATCCAACGGGCCCGGCTGCTCGAGATCACGGGAATCTCGATCAGGATCGTCGGAGGGGCTGCCTTGCGGATCGCCCACTTCGAGCGGGCGACGACCTACGACATCGACGCGCAAATCCAGCCACTCGACCAGATCTTGCCCCTCATCGAAGAGATCGGAAATGAACGTGGGTGGCCCACTGACTGGCTGAATGACAAGGCTGCAATGTTCATTCCCAGCTGGGGTCGAACCGTTGAGTGGGAGCCGCTGTTCGACGACCATCTCGATCTCGGTTGCGCCAGTCGATGTCCTTCTCGCAATGAAACTGAAGGCGGCACGGCCGGGCCGGGATACCGACGACATCGTCCACCTACTCGTGCTCAACGAAATTGATTCCGTCGACTCCGCCGAGGCGATTTTCGAATCGTTCTATCCCGGCGACGCGCTGGAGGACCGCACGATCGCCCTTCTCGACCGGATCTTCGAAAAGGGCCTGCCCCCGAAGCAGGCCACTCCCCCGCGAGCCAACCTGACCTGACTGCGTGGCAGCAGAATGGCAACAATTTCTTGAAAACGAGCCAATTCACGCCCGGTCGATGTCACCCAAAATCCCCGTATTCATTGGGATCTGAGCCGGCTACTCCACCAATCGAAGGCCGGCTCTTTTTGCTACGGACCACAGTGAGCCTTGCGACCGCGCCATAAGGGGGTTGGAGAAAGTCTTAACACCGCTAGGGCGTGTTGATCAAGTGATTTCGGTGTCGCTCGGGCGACGATCGATGTATGCATGATCGTGATGTGATTTCTGACGAGGCGTGGGCTGTGATCGAGCCGTTGCTTCCGCGGGTGCAGGGTCGGAGTCGGCCGTG
>JBBSBA010000091.1:0-7903 GCA_038251725.1 Actinomycetales bacterium | reverse complement strand
TGCGTTGCTTATCGAATTTGCATTCGACGAGGATCAGTGTACTCCGGCAGATCTCCCGCGCAAGTGAGAATCGCCTCCACATAAGGGTGACTTCCAGTCTCGGACGACGGCGGCGCAATGGGGCGCAACCCACCGGAGTTTAGGATTGGATCACGAATTCGCGCCGGCATCGTCGCTGGCGCCGGAGCGAGGGATACGTATGTCCAACACGTCCATTGACAGCCTGCAACATGAGGACCGTCGGTTCCCGCCAAGCCCGGAATTCGTCATCAATGCCGTCGCGACCGCGGCCCTCTACGACGAAGCCGCCGCCGATCGTCTCGGTTTCTGGGCGAAGCAGTCGCGCGAGCTTCTGCACTGGCACAAGGACTTCACCAAGGATCTCGACTGGTCCAACGCGCCATTCGCCACCTGGTTCGAGGATGGCGAGATCAACGTCGCCTACAACTGCCTCGACCGCCACGTGCTCGCCGGCCACGGCGAGCGCATCGCGCTGCACTGGGAGGGCGAGCCCGGGGACAGCCGCGACATCAGCTACGCGGAGCTCACCGCGGAGGTGAAGCGTGCGGCCAACCTGCTGACGAAGCTCGGCATCGGGGCGGGAGACCGGGTCGCGGTCTACCTTCCGATGATCCCCGAGGCCGTCGTCACGATGCTCGCGGTGGCTCGCATCGGCGCCGTGCACTCGGTGATCTTCGGCGGCTTCAGCGCCGAGAGCATCCGGTCCCGGGTCGACGACGCGAGCGCCAAGCTCGTGATCACCGCCGACGGCGGCTGGCGCAAGGGCAAGGTGAGCGCCCTCAAGCCCGCCGTGGATGCCGCCCTCGCCAAGGAGGGCGAGAGCACGGTCGAACACGTGCTGGTCGTCAAGCGCGGCGAGAACGACGTTGACTGGGTCGACGGCCGCGACCTCTGGTGGCACGAGGCGATGGCCGACGTCGAGGCCGAACATGAGGCGGTGGGCTTCCCGGCCGAGAATCCCCTGTTCATCCTGTACACCTCTGGCACCACCGGAAAGCCGAAGGGCATCCTGCACACGAGCGGCGGTTACCTCACCCAGGCGGCCTTCACGCACAAGAACGTCTTCGACCTGCACCCCGAGACCGATGTGTACTGGTGCACCGCCGATGTCGGCTGGATCACCGGGCACAGCTACGTGGTCTACGGTCCGCTCGCCAACGGGGCAACCCAGGTGCTCTACGAGGGCACTCCGGACTCGCCGCACGGCGGACGTTGGTGGGAGATCATCCAGAAATACGGCGTGACCATCTTCTACACCGCGCCCACCGCCATCCGGTCGTTCATGAAGCTCGGTCGACAGGTCCCGGATGACTTCGACCTCACCTCGCTGCGCGTGCTCGGCACCGTGGGCGAACCGATCAACCCCGAGGCATGGATCTGGTATCGGGATGTCATCGGCGCCGGCACGACCCCCATCGTCGACACCTGGTGGCAGACCGAGACCGGCGCGATCATGGTGTCGGCTCTTCCGGGCGTCACGACGCTCAAGCCCGGTTCGGCGCAGGTGGCCGTTCCCGGCATCGCGATGGATGTGCTCGACGAGGCCGGCAACCCCGTGCCGGCCGGTGGCGGCGGGCTCCTCGTCGTCAGCGAGCCCTGGCCGTCGATGCTGCGCGGAATCTGGGGAGACCCCGAGCGCTTCCGGGAGACCTACTGGGGCAAGTTCGCCGACGTGCCGGGCGGCCCCAAGTACTTCGCCGGCGACGGCGCCCGGCTCGACGAGGACGGCGATATCTGGCTGCTCGGCCGCGTCGACGATGTGATGAATGTCTCGGGCCACCGCCTGTCGACCGCAGAGATCGAATCGGCGCTGGTGTCGCATCCCATCGTGGCCGAGTCGGCCGTCGTGGGGGCCGCGGATGAGGCGACCGGTCAGGCCGTGGTCGCCTTCGTGATCCTGCGCAGCGAGCACGCCGAGCTGCACACCGCCGATGAGGCGAGCGCTCTGCTGCGCATCCATGTGGCCGAGCAGATCGGGGCGATCGCCCGACCGCGCGAGATCTTCATCGTTGGCGAACTCCCGAAGACCCGCTCGGGCAAGATCATGCGTCGGCTGCTTCAGGATGTCGCGGAGGGTCGGGACATCGGTGACACGACCACTCTCGCCGACACCTCGGTGATGCAGGTCATCAGCGATCGTCTGAAGTAAGCCGTTCTGCTGGTCGAGCAGGGCACCGAGCCCTACTCGACCGGCAGGGCTAGGCGAATTCGACGATGAGCTCCACCTCGACGGGCGAGTCGAGCGGAAGGACCGCGACGCCGACGGCACTGCGCGCATGCAGGCCGCGGTCGCCGAAGATCTCGCCGAGCAGCTCGGAGGCGCCGTTGATGACGCCCGGCTGGCCGGTGAACGAGAGGTCGGATGCCACGAAGCCGACGACCTTGACCACCCGGGTGACCCGATCGAGCGATCCGATCGCGAACCTGATCGCCGCGAGTGCGTTGAGGATGCAGGTTGCGGCATAGGCCTTCGCGTCCTCCGCCGAGACCTCGGCACCGACCTTGCCGGTGGCCGGAAGCGCGCCGTCGGTGAACGGTAACTGGCCGGAGGTGAAGACCAGGTTTCCGCTCACCACGGCCGGGATGTAGACGCCGGCCGGCGCGGCAATCGACGGGACCTCCAGTCCGAGGGCGGTGAGTCGATCGTCAACGGCAGACATCAGTTCTCTTCCTTCTTCTCACGCTTGAAGTACGCCACGAGGCCGCCTTCGGGACCGGCGACGATCTGTACGAGCTCCCAGCCGTCCGATCCCCAGTTGTTCAGGATCGCGGTGGTGTTGTGCACAATGAGCGGAGTGGTGATATATTCCCACGTTGTCATCCGGGGCATCCCTTCAGGTTATCGAGGGTATTCATCCCTTAGCCTAAGTCTATGTCTGCCCAAAATTTCAAGCCGTCCGGCGTGCTCGGAGGCGTCCTCGGCCTGCTGGGATTCAGTGTCCTCGCCGGGGTTCTGGTCGCCGCGATGGTCACCCCAGCCATCGCCGTCACCAGCATGACGGCCCAGGGCTCCATCGATATTTTCGATAATCTGCCCGATTCCATCACGATCGGGGAGCAGTCGCAGCAGAACCAGATATTCGCCACCCGCGGCGGAAAGCCGGTGCAGATCGCCACGATCTACAAACAGAACCGCCAGGTGGTGGGCTGGAATGACGTCTCCCCGCTCTTGAAGAAGGCAGCGGTCGACGGGGAGGACCGCCGGTTCTACACCCACGGCGGGGTCGATGTGCCCTCTCTCTTCCGCGCCGTCATCAAGAACGCCACCACCACCACCACCAGCGGCAGCTCGACCCTCGACATGCAGCTCGTGAAGAACCTCCTCGTGCAGGAGGCCTTCACCACGAAGACCGGAGCGGCGCGTGACGCCGCGATCAAGGCCGCGAACGGCGCCACGATCGACCGGAAGCTCAAGGAGATGAAGCTCGCGATCGGGCTCGACAAGAAGTACACCAAGGACCAGATCCTGCTCGGGTACCTCAACATCGTGGGCATGGGCTCGACCACCTACGGCGTCGAGGCGGCCGCCCTGGAATACTTCAGCGTGCACGCGAAAGACGTCACGCTTCCCCAGGCGGCAAGCCTCATCGCCATCGTGCAGCAGCCCACCTCGCAGAACCTGTCCAACCCGCGTTACTACCCGGCCAACAAGGTGCGTCGTGACGAGATCCTGAACTCGATGCTCGCCGCCAAGGACATCACGCAGAAGGAGCACGATGTCGCCATCGCCACCCCGATCGCGTCGTACGTCAAGCTGAGCTCGCCGAGCAACGGATGCCGCACCGCCAGCGACCTGAGCGCCGCGGCCGCCTGTGACTACGCGCTGCACGTGATCAGGGCTGCGGACAACCTCCCGGTCGATCTCGGGGCCGCCCCGGTGGTGGACTCGTTCGGCGCAAACTCCGCCGAACGCACCGCCAACCTGGACAAGGGCGGGTACAAGATCTACACGACAATCAACCTCGACCTCCAGGATCAAGCCCAAGCGGCGCTGGATCTGCAGGCGCCGGCCACCGAGGCCCGGTTCAAACTCGGCGCCACCGCCAATACCGTTGAGGCCGGAACCGGCAAGATCCTCGTGATGGCGCAGAACAAGCTCTTCGACGACGGCGCGGCCCCCGGTGCGACCGCGACCTCGGCCTACAACTTCAGCGTCGACCGGCCGTATGGAGGCGCGACCGGGTTCGAAACCGGATCAACCTACAAGGTGATCGACCTCGCGAACTGGCTGTCCACCGGCCACGGACTCTACGACCTCGTGGATGGTCGCGGCCCGCACACCTACCAGCCCTCGGACTTCGCCGCGGCCGGTTGCCAGGCGGGAATCAGCGCGCCCTGGACGCTTCAGAACGACGCCAATTCGCGCGGAAGTTACATGACGGTGAAGTCCGGCCTCATCAACTCCGTCAACAACGCCTTCATGTACATGGCCACGAAGCAGGATCTCTGTTCGATCCGGGACACCGCGAAGAGCATGGGGGCGCACCGGGCGGACTTCAAGGGCGACCTGAACGCCAACCCCTCCAGTGTCCTCGGGACGAACGAACAGGCACCGCTGACGATGGCGGCGGTCGCTGCCACCATTGGCGCCGGCGGCCTGCACTGCGACCCGATCATCATCGCCAAGGTCGTTGACCCGACCGGCAAGGAACTGCCCGGCCAGCCCGTCACCTGCAACCAGGCGATCACCGGTGATGTCGCCGCGGGCGTCGCCAACGCGATGGTCGGAAGCATGACCAGGGGAACCAGCTACATGGCCAACCCGCGTGACGGCGTGCCGATCGGCGGAAAGACCGGTACCTCGCCGAGCACCCACCAGGACTGGGTAATCGCCACGAACACCAAGGTCGGCAGCTCGGTCTGGACCGGCAACTGGGACAGCGCGCAGACCCCGCTGAGGAACTACACCAACCCGGTCACCCACGGGAATTACTACACGACATCCCGATTCGCGGTCATGAAGACGGTGATGAGGGCCATGGATGCCTCCGGCACCTATAAGGGCGGCGCCTTCCCCGTCGCCCCGGCCTCGATCCTTGGCGGCTCCTCCGCGACCGTTCCGACGCTGGTCGGCCAATCGGCGGCCCAGGCACAGAGCGTGCTCACGAGCCTCAAGTTCCCGTACGCGGACGGCGGCCCCGAGCCCTCGGGGCTGCCCACCGGCAGCGTCACGCGCACCGATCCGGCCGCCGGCTCTAAGGTTCCCGCCGGAAGCCAGGTCACCGTGTACACGAGCGACGGCACTCTGGCCACGACGATGCCGACCGTCACCGGGCTCACGCGCAAGGCGGCGAACGCGGCCATCACCTCGGCCGGATTCGACCTCGCCAACGTGAGTTACCAGTGGGCCAAGGGCAATCCGTTGCCCGGTCAGAGCGACAGCATGTGTATCGTGCAGGCCTCCAACCCGTCCTCAGGTTCGGCGGCCGTCAAGAGCGACCCGATCACGCTGACGGTCTACGGCAAACCCGACGGAAGCGACCCAGGCGCGGCCTGCCCCAATTGATGAGGACATCTGAACGCGCCGTCACCGCCGCGGCCGCGCTGGGGGCGGTCGGCCTCGGCGCGCTCGCCTGGGGAACCCTGGTCGAACGCAACCGCTTTACGCTGCGCACCCATACGGTGCCGGTGCTGCAACCGGGGGCACGGCCGCTGACCGTTCTGCACATCTCCGACCTGCATATGGCGCCGTGGCAGCGGGCGAAGCAGGAGTGGGTGCGCGGCCTTGCCGTTTACGAACCCGACCTGATCGTCGACACGGGCGACAACCTGGGACACCAGCGCGGGATCGAGGGTGTCGAGTATGCCCTCGAGCCGTTCCGTGGCATCCCCGGTGTCTTCGTGCACGGATCGAACGACTATCACGGACCGGTCGCGAAGAGCCCGTTCACCTACTTCGGCGGCCCCTCGTCGGTGAAGCATCACGATCCCACACTCGACACCGCCCGCCTCAACGCGTTCTTCGAAGAACTCGGCTGGCTCAACCTCAACAACACCGCCAGGGCCATGAGCATCAAGGGATCGCGACTGGAGTTCCTCGGCGTCAACGATGCGCACATCGGCTGGGACAAGCTCGCACGCCTCCCGGGCGCCATGGACGACATGCGCGAGAACGTGGGCTGGCAGGATGAGGAGGGCGGCCCGAACCCCATCACCATCGGCCTCACGCACTCCCCCTACCAGCGCGTGCTCAACTCCCTCGTCAACTACGGCTCCGAGCTGATCCTCGCCGGCCACACGCACGGCGGTCAGGTGTGCGTGCCGAGATATGGCGCCCTCGTGACCAATTGCGACATCCCGCGCGACAAGGTGAAGGGCCTCAGCCTGTGGACGCACGCCCGTCACACGGCCTTTCTCAACGTCTCGGCGGGGCTCGGAACGTCGATCTTCGCGCCGGTTCGCTTCGCCTGCCCGCCCGAGGCGACGCTGTTGACACTCACCGCCCGAGATATCGGCTATTCTTGATGAGGCTCGCGTGTTGAGCCAGCTCGTACATTGAGCAATCGGGGTGTGGCGCAGTTTGGTAGCGCGCTTCGTTCGGGACGAAGAGGTCGCAGGTTCAAATCCTGTTACCCCGACACAAATATGAGGCGCTGACCAGCGATTTTTTCGCCGGGCGGCGCCTCTCTTGTTCTCAGGTTTCTCGGAAATCACCCCCAAATCACCCCCGGTTTTCGGGCAAACACAGGGGTTTATGCCTGTGCCTGGCTACGGGCTGAGGCCGTGGTCGGGCTCGGGTCGGCCCGGGGATTGCCCTCCGAATTTGCGCAGCTTGGGCAAATTCGTGGCCCGGGCGCTGATCGGCGGTGTCGCCGTGTCGTTGAGGAGTTGCAGTGCGGCGCGGTCGGCGAAGTCGCCCAGGTGGTGCAGGTAGCGGGAGGTGATCTCGATCGAACTGTGTCCGAGCCAGGCCTGCACCGTCGTCAACGGCACCCCGCGGAGGATCCACTCGCAGGCCGCGGTGTGGCGCAGGTCGTGCAGGGTACGCCCGTGACCGGTCGTTGCCCAGTTCGTCTGCCGCACGAACATCTGGCGGTGCAGCTGCCCGCCGCCGGGGCGGGTGAACAGCAGCTCGTCCGGGCTCTTGCCCTCGGCGAATCGGCGGACAACCGGCAGCAGGGCGTCAGGCAGCGGAACCCGGCGGCTCCGCCCCGACTTCGGGGATTGCGCCACCGCGATGCCTTCGGGTTGGTTGCGGATCACCGAGAGCATCGGCATGGGCAGTTCGGAGCAGTCGCGGACCAGCATCGCCCGCGCCTCGCCCCAGCGCAGGCCGGTGTGCGCGAGCACCAACACCAGGTCCGCGTAAACCGGACTGACCGCGGCAACTGCGGCGACCACTTGATCCAGCTCCGGGGCCGGCAGCGGCCGCATCCGCTCGCGGGCGCGCCGATCTTTGGGAGGTGCGGTCGATTTCACCGGGTTGGCGGCGAGGTAGCCCTCGGACACGCACCAGGTGAAGAACGAGGAGAGGGATTCCCGGTGCCGCTTCACCGTCGTCGGCGCCAGCCCGCGGGCGAGCAGATCGTCCTGCCACTTCGAGATCGCCGGACCGGTGATCTTCACCAGCTGCAATTTCCGAAACCAAGTCGGCAGCACCGGCTCGGTCCTCGACCTCCCGGACAGCTGTCCGGGCGTCGGAAGCAGAAACCTGTCCGTGTTCAGTGTCGTCTGACTCACCCGGGCGGCGCGCTGCTGCAGCCAGGCGGCCAGCAGGACCTCGGTCGGGACTTTCCCCCGGCTCGGGTCGTAGCCGTGCTCGTCGAACGCGCCGCGCTAGGGCGTGTTGATCAAGTGATTTCGGTGTCGCTCGGGCGACGATCGATGTATGCATGATCGTGATGTGATTTCTGACGAGGCGTGGGCTGTGATCGAGCCGTTG
>JBBSBA010000090.1:0-8348 GCA_038251725.1 Actinomycetales bacterium | reverse complement strand
GTGGAACAGCAGGTCGCGCGACCAGTAGAGCAGCTTCGCCGGGTGCGCCTGCGGCGTGATCCACACCGGGTAGATCGGGTGGCGGATGAACGCGGAGACCACGAATTCGAAGAGGAACGACATGCCGAGCACGAGCCGGAAGACGCGGCCGAGCACGGTGAGCAGCTCGGGCCAGGTGACCGTGATCGCGATCGAGACCGCGGAAGCAGTGGTGAGCAGAAGCACCACGGCGCCGAGCGCGGTGAACCCGGGATAGAACGACCATGCGATGGAGAGCACGGCGATGGCGACGAACGCGAGCAGCGGATACGGCAGCGATCCGATGCGGAAGCGGTGGCGGTTGTGCGCGAGCATGACGAAGGAGACGCTCGCGATGATCACGACGAGCACGCCGTAGCCGTACCAGCCGAGCGAGTTGCGCCAGAAGTCCCCGGCGATGCCGGTGAACAGCACGAAGGTCGCGAACCCCAGGCGGAATCCGCGACTGTCGAGTGTGTTCATCTAGACAGGTTATGCGTTGCCGTACGGTGGCGGGATGACAGCTCTCGCCGACGGGCAGCAGAATACCGTCGAACCAGCACCCAGCCACGCTCGGCAATGGCTGGCGGCATCGCTGCTCGCATTCGTGGTCGGAATCATTCTGCTCATCACCATGTGGCCGGTGCCCGTCGACAAGGGCTACAGCGGCTCGATCGACAAGGTGCTCACGGTGCTGCACCGGAACGGAATTCCCACCTGGTTCGGGTACAACCACCTCGAGTTCAGCGCGAACATTGTGATGTTCGTTCCGCTCGGATTCCTGGTCGTTCTGCTGCTCAAGCAGCGACTGTGGTGGCTGGCCCTCATCATCTGTCCGGCGATGTCGATCTCGATCGAATTGACGCAGGCCGCGTTCCTCGCCGCGCGGTTCGCGACCGTCACGGATGTCATGTCGAACTCGATCGGCGCGATCCTGGGGATCCTGATCGGTGCCCTTCTCCGCTCTGCGGTGTATACCCGGGACCAAAAAGTGATCGCGAGGGCGCTCTGGCAGCGGGACGCGGCCAAGGAGGGCTGACTCGGCGGTCTGGGCGGCACCCACGCGATTGCTAGTTTTGTCTCACCCCCGAACGAAGGAACCCGCGGATGTTTGTCGGCATCACCAATTCACCCCGGCCGTACGCGTGGGGGTCGACCACGGCGATCGCGCAGCTTCTCGGGCACGACACCTCGGTGACTCCCGAGGCGGAGTTGTGGCTCGGGGCTCACCCCGGGTCGCCGAGCGTGATCCTCGATCCGTCGCAGACCGGCGGCGCCACCGACCTCGCGGAGTGGATCGCGTCGGACCCGGCCACCGCGCTCGGCCCGTATGCGGCATCCGGTCGGCTGCCGTTCCTGCTCAAGATCCTCGCGGCGGCCTCGCCGCTGTCGCTGCAGGCACATCCCACCGCCGAACAGGCCAAGCTCGGCTTCGAACGCGAGAACGACCTCGGCGTGCCGCTCGACGCCCCGCACCGCAACTACAAGGACCCGTTTCCGAAGCCCGAGCTCATCTACGCGCTGAGTCCCGAGTTCGATGCGCTCTGCGGTTTCCGCCCGCTCGAGGAGACACGGGCGCTGCTGGAGGCGTTGCGCGTCGCGTCCCTCACGATGGAGGACCCGCAGCCGCAACCGCTCGACGACCTGATCGAGTCGCTCTCCGGTTCGGATGTCGCGCTGCAGGAGACCTTCGAATGGCTCATCCGTAACAGCACCGGGGTGCCGACCCTCGTCTCGCTCGTCACCACGCTCGCGGAGCTCGGCATCGGCGGCTACGGCGCCGAGATGGCGACCGTGACGGCGCTCGCCGCGGAGTACCCGGGGGATCCCGGCATCGTCATCTCGCTGTTGCTGAACCGGGTGACGCTCGCGGCGGGAGAGGTTCTCTACCTGCCGGCCGGCAACATCCACGCCTACCTCAGCGGACTCGGCGTCGAGCTGATGGCCGCCTCCGACAATGTGCTGCGCGGCGGGCTCACCCCGAAGCACATCGACGTGCCGGAGCTGCTCGACGTGCTCGACTTCACGCCGGTGTCGGTGCCGTACCTCGTGTCGGACGACTCCATTCCCGGCGTCTCGGTGTTCCGTCCCGACGTTGACGACTTCGAGCTGCTGCGGGTCGACGGCATGTTCCTCGATTCGACGTTCACGCTCACCGGGCCGGCGATCGCCCTCTGCACGGCCGGCGAGGTGTCGATCTCGGGAGCCACGTCATCCGCCTCCCTGATGCGGGGCGAGTCGACGTACATCACGCCCGACGAGCGCGGGCTGCGGTTCACCGGCTCGGGAACGCTGTTCGTCGCGACGACGGGGGAATAGGCGCGCCCCGCCCGGCCACCGTCCCGTTCTTTCCGCCCCACTTTTTCCGCTCCACTTTTTCCGCTCCACTTTTTCCGAAAACGCAGGACATTCGCCACCGGATGCGGTGATATCCCTCACGGACGGCGATTTCGTGGCGAATGTCCTGCGTTTTCGGTGAGGCGCCGGGGGAGGGGCTGCTCCTCCACTTCGCCAACGTGGGGGACACTGTGCACGGATGCGGTGGGCGGGTCGCCGTGACCGGTCGCCGGGCGCAACGGTGTCGTCATGCGAGACATCGAAGCGACAGTGCGCCTGGCCGGGTTTCTGCGGCGCCGCGACCTGCTCGGGCTCGGCTTCACCGACGGCGCCATCCGCGCGGGGCTCGCCCGGCGCCGCATCTTCCGCGTGCGTCACGGGTGGTTCTCGGTGCCGGATGCACCGGACGCGGCCGTTCGCGCCGTGCGCGTCGGCGGGCGGCTGACATCGGTGACGGCTCTGGAGAGTTACGGGCTGCCGGTTCCTCGTCGCCCGGTTGTGCACATCGCGGTTCGGGCGACGGCAAGCCGGCTTCGCCGAATGGATGATCGTCGCCGGCGCCTCGGCGCCGACAACGGCGTTCACATCCACTGGAACGACCGCCCGCGACCGGGCGGCTCGATCTGGAGACAGTCCATCGACGACGCGCTGCTCGCGGTGCTCGTCGAGGAGCCACGGGACATCGCGGTGGCCTGTGCGAGCGCGGTGATGCATCACGAGCGCTGGAGCGACCAGCGCATGGACGCGGTGTTCCGGCGGGCGCCCGCATCCGCGCGGGTGTGGCGTGGGCTCGTCACGCGGCTCGACGAATCGCACGGGGAGACATTCTTCAGGCTCTGGGCGGCGGATGCGGGCATCCCGGTCAGCCAACAGGTGCACGTGCCCGGCGTCGGCCGCTTCGATTTCGGGGTGGGGCCGCACACCTTTGTCGAGATCGACGGCGGCCAGCACGACCCCGAGTGGACCGACACCGCCTCGAGCTCGTGGGAGAAGGACCACGACTGGGATGCGGTGATGGCCGCCCGCGGCGGCCGGGTGCTCCGGTTCACCTACCGGCAGTTGTATCTGAGATTCCCGCAGGTGCTTTCCGCGGTTCGTCGCGCCGTCGCCGACGACCTGGTGCTGACGGGCGCACGGGCGAAACGACCGTACTCGCCCCGCACGAACGTGCGCGGCATCCGTCGCACGACGTCGGTATCCGCGTCGCGTTCGCATGCCCAACGAAAACGCAGGAAATTCGCCACGAAACCGTGACCGCAGCGGCGGAACGCGGCAGAAGGTGGCGAATGTCCTGCATTTTGGGCACGAGGGGGCCGGGGGCGAAAGGTGCCGGCGGCTGCCGGCGGCTACCCCGGCGGCCCCGCTAACCTGTAGGCATGACCTGGCTAGTGACCGGCGGCGCCGGCTATATCGGTGCCCATGTGGTGCGAGCGCTTCGAGCTGCCGGCCTCACTGCCGTCGTGCTCGACGATCTCTCGAGCGGGCACGCGAGTTTCGTGCCGGACGACGTGGCGTTCGTGCACGGCACCATCCTCGATGGCGACCTGGTGCTCGACACGCTGAAGCGTCACGACATCACCGGCGTCATCCACGTTGCCGGCTTCAAATACGCCGGGGTGAGCGTGCAGCGCCCGCTGCACACCTACGAGCAGAACGTCACCGGAACGGCCGTGCTGCTCGCCGCGATGCAGGACAAGGGCGTCGACCGAATCGTGTTCTCCTCCAGCGCGGCGGTCTTCGGCACACCGGATGTCGACCTCGTCACCGAGGACACCGCCAAGAACCCGCAGTCGCCCTACGGCGAGTCCAAGCTCATCGGCGAGTGGCTGCTGCGCGACCAGGGCATCGCCACGGGACTGCGCCACACGTCGCTGCGCTACTTCAACGTGGTGGGGTCCGGGGATCCCTCGATCCGGGACACCAGCCCGCACAATCTCTTCCCCCTCGTCTTCGACGCTCTTCTCGACGGACGCACGCCGCGCATCAACGGCAACGACTACCCGACCCCGGACGGCACGAACGTGCGCGACTACATCCACGTGGCCGATCTCGCCATCTCGCACGTGGCGGCCGCACGGCGTCTCGATGCCGGCGAACCGCTCGAGGCCGCCTACAACCTCGGCAGCGGGGATGGCGTCTCGGTCGGCCAGATCATGGCGACCGTCGCGGAGGTCACCGGGATCCCGTTCGCCCCGGAGATCGTCCCACGGCGCCCCGGGGACCCGGCCCGCATCGTCGCGACGGGGGAGCTCGCCGCCCGGGATCTCGACTGGAAGATGCGGCATTCGCTCACGGAGATGGTGTCCAGCGCCTGGGCGGCGCGGCAGGCCTCGGCGACTTAATCGGCCTTCGTCGCCGGCGCACTCTAGCGCACCCCCCATGTGCGGGGTGCGGCGCGTCGCGAACCCTCGAGGACGGATTGAGGCTTTACGATTTGCGACTTGACGAATGCCTAACTACACCGGTGTAATTATCACTAACGCATTTGCGCACGTCGTACGCATCCGCGGAGGGGAGACTGTGTTATGGCGCCAGAAGAACATCGCCGCGCTGTACCAGAAGACTGGTTCGTAGATCCGGTACGCCTCGGGGTACCGGGGGTGCGCCAGAGCGACGGTTTCGCGATCGACGAAAATCCACTGGCCTGGCAGACCGATTCGCTGTGTGCCCAGACCGATCCGGAGGCCTTCTTCCCCGAAAAGGGCGGATCCACTCGCGATGCGAAGAAGATCTGCACCTCGTGCGAGGTTCGCAACCAGTGCCTCGAGTACGCGTTGCAGAATGACGAGCGATTCGGAATCTGGGGCGGATTGTCGGAACGCGAACGTCGGAAGCTGCGCAAGCGCGCGTAGCCTCCGGCCGGTCCGGACGACCGTCGACATCGTCGCCAACCGTGCGTGTCCTCCCCGACTGGGGGGCAACCACGCTTAGTCTCAACGGGATGTACACGAGAGTCACCGCGATACTCGTCGCCCGGTCTGGGGAGGCGTACCTCGAGCGCACCCTCGCGGGCCTCGCGCGGCAGACCCGCCGGCCCGATTCGATCGTGGTTGTTGACGCCGGGTCGACCGATCGCACCGAGGAACTGCTCGCGGCATCCGGCCCGACCCAGCTGGTCACGATGACCGGCAAGGTCGACTTCGGCACGGCGGTCAACCGCGCCATCACCGTGGCGGCCCCGGCTGAGTCGGAGAACGACTGGCTCTGGCTGTTGGCCCACGACAACGCGCCGCAGCCCGCCGCGCTCAAGGCGCTGCTCGGGGCGGTGGAGATCGCGCCGTCCGTGGCTGTCGCCGGACCCAAGCTCATGCGCTGGGACGAACCAGACGTGATCGCCGAATACGGCGAGACCATGACCTACTACGGCGCGGCGATCCCGCTCGTCGAGGGCGAACTCGACCAGGCGCAGCACAACATGCGCTCGGACGTGCTCGGCGTCGCCGCCGGCGGAATGCTCGTGCGCCGCTCGCTCTGGATGGCCCTCGGCGGCTTCGACCCCGGCCTTCCCAGCGTGGATGCCGCCCTCGACTTCTCGGTGCGCGCCCGGCTGGCCGGTTTCCGCGTCGTCGTCGTGCCCGGCGCCAAGGTCACCACCGACGGCGGCCCGGAGACCTTCGGCCGGAGCTCGGTGTCCGACCGACGCCGGGCGAGCACGCGCCGCGCCGCCCAGTTGCACCGCCGCCTCGTCTACGCTCCCGTCGCCGCGCTTCCGCTGCACTGGCTGTCGCTCCTGCCGCTCGCGATCATCAGGGCGATCGGCCAGCTCCTCGCCAAGCATCCCGGCGCCGTCGGCGGTGAGCTCGGCTCCGCCCTCTCCACCGCCTTCGGCGGGAGTCGCATCGGGGCGGCCCGCCGCTCCCTCAGGCGCACCCGTCGGCTCGGCTGGGCATCCATCGCTCCGCTCAGGATGGCGCCGGCCGTCGTGCGGGAGCGGCGAGCCCAGTCTCGCGAGGCCCACCGCAACGAGAACGTCGTGGTCCACTACGAGACCCGGGCTGGATTCGTCTCCAGCGGCGGGCTGTGGGTCGTGGTTCTCGCCGGCATCATCGGACTCATCTCCTGGGGCCCGTTGCTCGGGGCCACATCGATCACCGGTGGAACGCTCTTGCCGCTGAGCGGAACGGTCGCCGAGCTGTGGTCGCATGTCGGCTACGGTTTCCGCGACATCGGAATCGGGTTCACCGGCGCCTCGGATCCGTTCAGCTACCTGCTCGCGGTGCTCGGCACGATCACCTTCTGGTCCCCGTCGCTCAGCATCGTGCTCGTCTACCTGCTCGCCCTTCCGCTGTCGGCCCTCGGCGCCTGGTTCGCGGCCCGGCGGTTCACCACACGACGGTCCCTGCCGACGATCGCGGCCTTCCTCTGGGCCGTCGCCCCTCCGCTTGCGGGCGCGCTCTCCGGCGGGCACTTCGGTGCGACGATCGCGCACCTGCTGCTGCCGTGGCTCGTTCTCGCGGTGCTCACCGCACCGCGATCGTGGGCGGCCTCGGCGGGCGCTGGCCTGCTCTTCGCCGCGATCGCGGCATCCGCCCCACTGCTCGTTCCCGCACTCGTGCTGGCCCTGCTGGCCTGGATCGTGGCGCGGCCGAAGCGCATCCACCGGCTGCTGGGCATCCCGATTCCGGCGCTCGCGCTGTTCGCGCCGCTCATCGTGCAGCAGGTGCTGCGCGGCAACCCGCTCGCGCTCTTCGCCGAGCCGGGGGTTCCCGCGGTCGGGGCACCGAGTTCGCCACTACACCTCGCGTTGTTGTCGCCCTCCGCCGGCCTCGACGGCTGGGCCGCGGTCGCGCAGTCCTTCGCGCTGCCGGGCGTCAGCGGGGTGCTCATCGTCACGGTGCTGCTCGCCCCGATCGCTGTGCTCGCCATGCTCGGCCTCTTCGTGCCCGGATCGCGACGCGCGATTCCGGCAATGCTCATTGGGCTGCTCGGCTTCGTCACCGCCGTCGCCTCCTCCCACCTGCAGGTGGCGCATGTGGGCTCAGCCGTCGCGCCGATCTGGCCGGGCGCCGCGCTCAGCCTGTTCTGGCTCGGCCTCGTCGGCGCGGTTCTCGTGGCGCTCGATGCGCTCGGTCGGTTCGCGGTGCCGGTGGGGATCCTCTCGGCGGTCACCGCCTCCCTCCTGGTGCTCCCGGCCCTCGGCGCGATCTACCTCCACACGGCGAACGTCGAGGCCGGTTCGCGCATCCTTCCCGCCGTCGTCACGGCCGAGGCGGAGGGAAGCCCGCGCGTCGGCACCCTCGTGCTCGCCCCGCAGGCGGACGGCGGGCTCTCGGCCACGATCGAACGCGGAGCGGGCTCGACACTCGACGACCAGTCGACGCTCGCCGCGACCTCCACTGGCCTGAATGCGACCGCGCGTCGCATCGCGCTGGTCTCTGGCAACCTCGCCTCACGCAGCGGCTTCGACGCCGGGCCGGATCTGACCACGCTGTCGATCGGCTTCGTGCTCCTCAGCCCGGATGCGTCCCCGATTCACCAGCGTACGTCCGAGGCGCTCGACAGCAACGCGCTGTTCTCCCCGGTGGGCACGACCGACAACGGGTTGCTCTGGCGCTACAAGAACATCGCAGCCGAGAAGACGGCGACGCCGCTCGGCAACACCGAGACTCCGCTCGGCACACTGATCCTGCTCGGCCAGGGGATCGTCTTCGGCATGACGCTGCTGCTCGGCATCCCGACGTCACGCCGGCGGCGTCGTCTCGCGGTCAGCGGGTCGAACCCCGGCCAGCCCGCCGACACCTTCGATGGGGATGGCGAGAATGACTGACCCGACCACACCGGACGAGGGCGCCGAAGACTCCGCGCCGCCCGCGGAGCCCGCCGCCCCCATCGTCTATGTGCACGAGGTCGAGGATGTCGCCGAGCCCGTCACGAAGCCGCCACGCACCGCGCGCGCAACGCTGATTTTCGGCGCACGCATCCTCACCGGGGTGATCGGCACCGCGGTCACCGCCGTGGTCATCGGCGCGGCGGTGTTCGTGCCGCTGCCGAGC
>JBBSBA010000089.1:0-8482 GCA_038251725.1 Actinomycetales bacterium | reverse complement strand
GTTCCCGCTGCCGATGGTCGCGCTCAACGTCCGGGGCCGGTACGTGGCCTCCTACTCCATCCAAGGCGTCGAGGTGGCGCACGCGACCAAGCACTGGGACTGGAAGACCGCGGAGTATCAGACGCAGTTCGCACAGCGCCAGGCCGAGCTCCCCGCAGTGCTCGGCGGCCAGGGGCGGTAGCTGTGCACGAAGCCATGAGACCCAGCGTCCACGAAGTGACGAGCTCCAGTGTCCACGATGTCCCGAGATAACACACCAACTCGCCGGACTACCGCTACCACCAAGCGCTACTCGCCACCCCGCCAACGATCCGGTCATGACGGCACCGAAAATAACGGAGAGCCAGACCGCGATCCGCGTTGCGCTGGTAGCGGGTCGTGATGCTGAAGGTCACCATCTCGAGCCGATCGATCACCGCGTTGTAGAGGTCTTCGATGCCGAGCAAAACCTCTCCACGCGCCGTCACCTCGACGCTGAAGCCGTTGCCCGTTGCGAGCGTTCCGTAATACTCCTCCAGGCCATCCAGCACTTCACGTTTCAGCTGCACGAGCTGGTCGATGTTCTGGCTGGGTTCCTGCGCCAAACGAGTATTGAAGATGCGGAGAATCGCCCGCTCAGCGGCGAGCAGTTCGAGCGTGATGAGCAACGGCAGGGCGCTGCGCAGAATGTCGCGATCGCAGCCTCGGCATGGTGGCAAGCACTGCCCTCACTGCCTTCTCCCTGACGCCGACCAGTGTGGACGAGTTCCTGGGCTTCCTCGCGGGGATGCTGATCAACTTCTTCTTCGCCAGTCTGGCCAACGCCAGCACGTTCAAGCAGATGCCGATGATCAGTCCGACCGCGTTCTTTGTCGGCCGCGCCGTGGGCTGTGTCTTCTGCACGTGGCTCGTCTGGTTCTACTATCCCGCAAGGGTGCCCCTTCCCCAGCTGGCAATTCCTCCTCAACTCCGCCCGGGCGTTTCAACAAGTTCGCCGGCCGCTTTGTCGGGCTCAGGTGAGCGCCGAAGTGTCGTCCGTCCCCAGGCTGCGCGGCCCGCGATCGCGAGGAGAGAGGGTACGAGTACCAGCATCACGACGAGTACGTATACGGCGATAGCCGTGGCCAGTCCGAAGCCGAACATCGTGACGGTTCGCTGGTCGTTGAGGATGAAGCTGCCGAAGACGACGACCATGACGGATGCCGCGGCTAGGATCACCCGGGCCGTCGCGGCCAGGCCGTCGCGCACCGCTCGGTCGGCGTCTCCCGTGCGGGCGAGCTCTTCCTTGACGCGGCTGAGCAGGAACACGGTGTAGTCGGTGGACAGTCCGAACAGAACCGCGAAGAGCATGACCGGAACGAACGACTCGACGGGTCCGGGAACGATGCCGAGCAGGTCGGCAGGCCACCAGCCCCACTGGAACACGGCGACAACGGGTCCGTAGGCGGCACCGACCGCGAACAGGTTCATGATGACGGCCATGGCCGCGATGAACGGCGCCCGGAACTCGATCAGCAGAACGATGAAGGCCAGCACGACGACAATCAGGATGAACCAGCCGATCTGCGCCAGGAGCGTGTCGGCCAGGTCGATGCTCGTCGCCGTCGCCCCGCCGACGTGGGCGACCGCGCCCGGTACCGCCGCCGGCAGCACGGTGTCACGCAGGTCGTGCACCAGGGTTTCGGTGGCGGCGGCATCCGGCGAACTCGTGGGGATCACGGTGAACAGCGCGGTCGTTCCGTTCTCGGCCAGCCGCGGCGGTGTGACCGCGCTGACGCCATCCGTTGCCGCCAGTTCGGCGTGCAGTGCCATGCTTGCGGCCTGGTTCTCGGCCGGCGTGGAATCGGCGCCGAAGTCGACCGTGACCAGAAGCGGGCCGGCCCACCCGGCCCCGAAGCCGTCGACGATGAGGTCATAGGCCTTGCGCTGGGTGGTGCCGGCCGCCTGGGATCCACCGTCGGCGGTGCCGAGGCGGAGCGACAGCAGCGGCAGAGCCAGAATCGCCAGCACGAGCACGGCGGCGAGCGCCGAGACCCAGCGCCGACGCTGGATGCCGGCGACCCAGCCGCGCCAGCCCGACGCGGGCTGCGTGTGGGGGGTGCTCGCGGCATCCGTCGTCACGGCGGTCTTCTTGCGGAGCTTCCGCACCCGCACGCGGTCCAGGTTGGTGCCGAAGATGGCCAGCAGCGCTGGCAGTAGGGTGACGGCGGCGAGCATAGTGGCGCTGACCACAATGGCGCTGGCGAGCCCGAGGGAGGAGACGAACGGGATGCCGATGGCATAGAGGCTGAGGATGGCGATGATCACCGTGGTGCCGGCCACCAGAACGGAGCGGCCCGCGGTAGTCATGGCCGCTTCGATGGATGCGTTCGGGGCCAGCCCCCGGGACATCCCCTCGCGGTGCCGGGTGACGATGAGGAGGGCGTAGTCGATGCCGACGCCGAGGCCGATCATGGCGGCAACGATCGGACCGGACGTGCCGATGGTCACCGTCGACGCGAGCATGGAGATCGAGGCGATGCCGACGCCGAGGGCCATCAGCGAGGTGAGCAACGTGACGAGCATGGCGAAGAGTGAACCGAACACGAGGAGCAGCACCAGGGCTGCCGCGAGCAGCCCGAAGGCCTCGCTGCCGGAGGGCCCGGACTCGGTCTGTGCGGCGGGGCCGCCGAATTCAACCTGCCCTCCGGCATCCCGCACGCCCTGGAACGCAGCCTGCGCCTGGGTCAGCGTCTGGGCCGGGATGCCCTTGGCCCGCTCGGTGAACTGGATCGTGACCATCGCCGTCATGCCATCCCCGGAGACCATCGGCTGGGGTGGACTATAGGGCGACCGGGCGGCGGCAACGCCGTCCAGCGCGGCAACCGTGGCCACGGCATCCTCGACCGCGGCGCGCATTGCCGGCGACGTGACTGGCTGCGCGGCATCCGTGCTGTGCACGATCACCTGCATGCCGTCTCCGGACAGTTCCGGGAACTGCGCGCGGAGGGTGTCGTACGCGGCCTGCGAGTCGGTGCCGGCGAGGGTCAGGTCATTGCTGAAGGTACCGCCGATCGCGCGGCTGCCGAACAGGGTGCCGAGGAGCAGCACCAGCCACATCGCGACCACTATCCAGCGGTAGCGGGTTGATATGCGAGCGAGCGCAGAGAGCACGGAAAGTCCCATCACGGTTCATCGAGTCCAGCAGCCCGATTCGGGCTGCTCATTCGAGACTAGATGAAATGAGACAGTGTTGTCTAGTTTTGTGAATCGCCGGTCGGTTAGTTCGCAGCGATCCCGCCGACCAGGGTGCGGTAGATGAGGTCGGACACCTCTGCCTCGGAGTGCTTCGTCTGCGGCGTCGCCCTTACCGCCGAAATGAGCAGGGAGGCCATCGCCGTGATGATCCATTCCGGCGAGAGGTCGGCACGGATGTCCCCCTCGACCTGCCCCCGCTTGACGACCTCGACCAGCGGGGCGAGCACCTGGTCTCGCCGTGCGAGGAATCGCGCATCGTGGTCGGGCGCCCGCATCAGAATGATACGGAAGCGCATCCCCTGCTTGCCCAGCGAACCGATCACGCGCCTGAGTATCTCTAGCGCGTCTCCCTCGTCGAGTCGACACGCGGTGAGCGTCTCCGACGCGCGCGCGAGGGCCTCGCCCTGGATAGCCTTGAGCAGAGTCTCCCGGTTGCTGAAATGGCGATAGAGGGTCGCCCTAGTCAGGTTTGCCGCCTGCGCGACATCCGCCATAGAAGAGTCGGGGTTGCGTGCGAATTCATCGGCCGCAGCCGCAAGCAGCGCGCGATGGTGGCGTTCCACATCGATGCGCGGGACCGCTGGCTGATTGGAGCTTCGCATGGTGCCTTTCCGGGAGGAACGTCGACCTCGACCATACGCGACGGGACTGCTCGGCACGGGCCGGGCCGGCATTCTCGGGCCAGTCAGCGACGCAATCCAACCACTCATCCCGCTGAAATGATACGTTGTTGTCACATTTTTTTAGTATAGTTTCCGACATGAGCCTTTCGCAGAATCCGTTTGCCCCACCTCGGCCCTCCGGCACGGCCGAGGTCGATGTTCTCGTCGTGGGCGCCGGTCCGACCGGACTAACTGCGGCCTGCGAAGCCCTGCGTCACGGGCTGAGCGTCCGAATAATCGATCACAAGCCGGGGCGCTCGACCCACTCCAAGGCCCTCGTCACTCATGCCCGCACACTCGAGGTTTTCGCGACCATGGGGGTCGCCGACGCGATGCTCGCCGGCGGGGTGCCGTTCGCGGCCCTCAATGCGCATGCCGGCCCCCAGCGCCGGTCCACCCGCGTGGACCTGCTGGGACTCCCCTGGGGCGACACCGAGTATCCGTTTTGGCTATCCATCCCCCAAGATGCGACGGAACTCGTGCTCGAGAATCATCTCAACAGCCTCGGCGGTGTCGTGGAATGGGGGGCCTCACTCGAGGAAATTCACGATGGGAACGATCACGTCGAGGCTCTGGTGTCGCGGGGCGGCGGGCCCGAACGAGTGAGCGCGCGCTGGCTTGTCGGGTGCGATGGCGGCCGCAGCCGGGTGCGCGACCAGGCCGGACTCCGGCTCACCCGTCGTGATGCCGGCGCGACCTTCATTCTGGCAGACGTGAAAAGCACCGTGCCGATTACCCAGAATGAGGGCTACGTCTACCTTGACCCGCGGGGGCTTCTTCTGCTCGTCCCGATGCCGGAACCGGAACGCTGGCGGATCATCGCACACGTGCCTACCCTGGTGGAGAAGTCGCAACCGACCGTGGACGCCGCCTTCCTCGATGACTTGATTCGGCAGCGGTCTGGCATGGAATTCAGAAGCCACGACGTGAAGTGGACGTCCCGATTCAACCTGAGCCATGGGCTGGCCAACCACTTCCGCGCGGGCCGAGTCTTCCTTGCCGGGGACGCCGCCCACATCCACAGCCCCGTCGGCGGGCAAGGTCTCAACACCGGGGTTCAAGATGCCCACAATCTGCTCTGGAAAATCGCCGAGGTCGACCGCCTGGACTCCCCGGAGGCTGCGGAGAAACTGCTCGACAGTTACGAGGCGGAGCGGCGGGACTCCGCCCGAAGCATGGTCACGGGTGTAGCCCGGGTGACCGCCGCACTCACGACTCGCCGAAGCTCGATCCGCCGAGTGCTGGCGCGCCTCGCACCGTGGATCTTGGCACGACCCGCCATCCAGGCGAAACTGAGCCGCACAGCAGGAATGCTCGAACTCGCCTACTCGAGCGGATCCCTGGCAACCGCATCCGGCGCAGGCCGACGACTTGCGAACCCGGAGCTGCCAGGCGGCGGGCGTCTCTACGACCAATTGAGCCAGGCTGGCTGGTCCTGGGTTGTGTGGGGACGACCGGGAGAAACCCCGCCCGACCCCAAAGCTCCGCATTGGCGCGGAATTCACCTTGTGTTCCTCCCCGCCCAGGTTCCCACTCAGGCGCCGGCCAACGTCCCTGACCGCCAGCGCGTGGTACTTGTGCGCCCGGACCGATACCTTGCGGGTAGCGGCCCCTCGGCCGAGTCTGTCGGCCGACACATCCTGCAGAGAACTCCCGCCGGAGTGGGCAATTAGCGGCGGCTGCCCTACTTATGACGGGTCTTGGGCAGTTCGCTCTGCTCCCAACCGCGGCGGGCCCTCTGGGCATCCGCGCCGCGCGGGCGTCTCCCGCGAGCGGTAGATGCTGTAGGGCCGCACGAAGTAGCCGAGCGGTGCCTAGAAGAGATGCACAATGTGGTGACGAGCTTGACCCGCGCAACCAGACGAGGCCGATCGGCAGGATGGCCAGGACCGCGATGGTCAGCACCGCAGCGATACTGCCCAGCCAGGTGGCCACGAGTTTCAGGGCTTGGTCACCCGGCGCCGGCGTTCCAGCACGGCGGGGAAGAACGTCCTCGCCACGGCTTCAGGATCGTCAAATCCAGGTTCTCCGCGGTCGTGGTCAAAACTTTGGGGTGGGCGCCGTTGCGGTGGGTCGTGCGGTCGGTGGTCCGTTCGAACGGGGCGACGTCGATGTACGCGGTCGCTTACCTCTCGATCAATTCTTGATACGGCGCTTGGGTCGCGACCCAAATCCGGTCGATGACATCGGTGAGTTTCAGTTGAGCAAGTAGGTCGAGCAGGGCAGACTGGTCCACGGCCATCGTATGTTTGTGTCCTTCGTGAGTGACCTTGATCGTTTCTCACTGACCATCGCATGATGGCTTCCTACGTCGCCGAAGCAACGCTCACAGCTACCGAGATTTACACCGCCCCACGGGACGTGACCCTGCGAAGGTAGGACAGAAGCACCTGAGCGTGGTTGACCTCCGGGTCGTGGGCGGCGTAAAGCAGGGTCGTGTGAGGGTGCGTTCGAACCGCTTCGCGGAGCTCGGCGATCGCCGGGTTTTCGTCAAGCTCCGCGCAATAGCGTCGGGCGAACTCGGGCAGACGGGCCGGGTCGTGGTTCCACCAGCTGCGCAGTTCGGGGCTCGGGGCGACGGCCTTGAGCCAGAGTTCGACCTGCGCTCGCTCGCGCGTGACGCCGCGAGGCCAGAGCCGATCAACGAGCACTCGCAACCCATCGGTGTCCTCCGGCGGGTCATAGATTCGTTTGATCTGGAGATCCCCCATTCGTCTTGGCTCCTCCCGAATCGTTGGCGCGGCACGCCCGTTCGATGCGGACGCGGAGTCTTGGCTCATGGGTCCACTCCACGAGAAGGGAACCCATCGACGAGTGGCGTGTCACTTCCTGTGGGGCCGGTCTTGGCTGCGCCTCCCGGCGAGCCGAGAGGAAGATTGCGACCGGGAAGTGCTGTCTCGAAGAAACGAGCGTTGTCTGCCAGGTAGTCCGACCAGTCCGGGGGGAGATCATCTTGGTAGAAGATCGCCTGGACCGGGCAGACCGGTTCGCATGCACCACAGTCGATGCACTCGTCCGGGTGGATGTAGAGCGAGCGTCCGCCTTCGTAGATGCAGTCCACCGGGCATTCATCCACGCAGGCACGGTCCAGTACGTCGATGCACGGTTCGGCAATGACGTAGGTCACGGCGTGTTCTCCTTCTGTGCCTCCACGAGGCTACCCTCATAAAACGGAGACTACTCCTGTTTATTGAAGGGCGGTAGGTGTGTCTGGTCTGATCGGTGGGGTGCAGGTCGCCGTAGTTTTCGTGTGGCTGGGGATGGTGCTCGCGATCTCATTCCTAGAGGCGCCATTGAAGTTCCGTGCTCCAGGAATCACTGTGCCCCTCGGCGTGGGGATCGGCCGGCTGGTCTTCCGGGCGCTGAATACCGTGGAGGGAGCATTCGCAGTCGTACTCATTGTGTGCGCCTTCGCCGGTGCCCCGGCGGTCACGGCTGCGACACTCTGGCTTGTGGTGGCGCTGTGCGCAGACCTTTTTGTCGGTGCGCTCCTGCTGCGGCCCCTGATGGATCGCCGCGTCAAGGCGGGTCGGGGGGCGGCGGGACTGTCGCGCAATTCCCTGCATATCTGGTACATCCTGCTTGAGGGCGTCAAAGTGATCCTCCTTCTGGTTCTCGGCGTCGCCTACTTGGGACGGTGACGATAACCAGGTGACGTGCCCGCCCGGAGCGCGGCCGAATGCCCTACCCGTGGCGCGCGCTTTCCCCGGCTTGGCTTTCCCCGTCTTGGTTGAGAGCGATCAGACAGAGTTCCGGTTCGACGAAGGGGAGCAGTCGTGCCGAGCTGTCACCGGCGATCGTGCTGGTCTCGAGTATCTGTTCGATCAGCCCGCGATGAACGGAGCACACCACCTGGGGTGGCTTCTCGCGGCGACTCGGAAGGGGCAGGCGTGCAATTGGATGACATCTGCGCCGTCAATTCGGGGTTCGAAACCGAGCTCGTCGAGAACGTTCAGGAGCCTGCCGAGGCCGAGGCTGTGCCCGTCAGGTAGTTCGGGTTGTTCACGGGCGAGCGCGTTGGCCCATTGCCTGCCGGCCTCGAGTGAACGAGACTGACCGTCGTCGTTGTCGCGGGCGGCGAGGGCTCCAGCGAGCACGTCGATGACCTGTTCGCCTCGTCGGCGCAGTACCCGCCGAGCAGACCGACGAATGGGTCGAAGGACGCCGCTACCTCGGACTCGACATCCTCGCAAAAGCCGCCTCACCCCCGCCCCCGACACCGGAACCGAGGTGATCACCGAACCCACCCTCGAACTCAGCGCCTAACCCAAAAACGAAGGACACACAGCTACACCGCTAACAGGGACTTGACCATTGTTGAATCACTTTGCCCCCGTTTTTCGCCCGATGGGAAAGGAGAGTCATGACGGGGAATCTAGCGTTCTCTGGCCAAAAAAGGGCTCTCCTGACGTAACCGTGGGTCGTTTCGGGGCTCGTTAACGAGTGCACGCCGCTCTCCGTCTAGGTTTCTCACTGTCAAAGGCAAGAAACTTAGGGACGAGAAAACGGCGTGCGAAATGCAAGACTATGGCGAACTTTGCTCGGAGTCGATAAGACCATTGTCGAAGACGTGGATCTGGATCCCGACACGGGTATCCTCGTCG
>JBBSBA010000088.1:0-8851 GCA_038251725.1 Actinomycetales bacterium | reverse complement strand
TCCCGCCCACGATATCAGTGTGATGAGCTTTTCTCGACCGAGTGATTTTCGGGGGTTTCGGCGGTAACCTTCTTCTCCGAAGAGAGGGTCTCGTCATGGCCGGTGACGTGATGGTTTGCCCGCGCGCCCACCAGGACGTGCGGATCGTTCGCGATGGCATCCAGCGTGCTGGCGGCCAAATGGCGGTTGTCCGGTTAGAGCCGACCCGCGGGGGCCAGTTTCCTGGTCAGTCGCCGAATCCATTGAACCAGTCGTCCACAACCCGCTGAATCTGGCCTGCCGAGAGCACGTCATCACCCCATTGGAGGAGGACTTGCGAGGTGATCCAGCGACCCTCGTCGCGATCGCGCAGGTCCAGAAGGCGACGTTTCCCCTCGACCACAGCATCGGCGATCTGTGGAGTTCTGATGCCTCGGTCGAATACCGCGCGAACGTCGACGCCATTCTTGGCGACTATCAACCGGAACAGGTCCGTTGCGTCTTTCGGTTTGGAGCGCGCAGGATTGCGAGCGAGCTCTGCGGGGTCGAGCCGGTCATAGATCTTGTAGACCTTGGCGCAGATGAGCGCCGCAACTCCGGCAACGTATCCTTCACGACTGGGCTGGTCGTTGTCGAAGGACTCTATCTCCATCCAGTCGCGGTCGATGACACTGAGCTCGGTGCCGGAAGTCTTAGACACAGACTTGGCCCCGTGTGCTCCGACGTCGGCGCTTCGACGCTTGTTTCCGGCGATTGCTGACGGTGCGATTAGATCGATGGTGAGCCGGTCGTAGAGAGGTTTGTCGTGTTCGGATTTCAGGCCCCAGACGCCAGGTCTGGCGGGGTTAGCCGGTTCCAAGCCTGCCGAGTCCATCATTTCGTCTAGCAGAGGTGTGGGTGCCAGCAGTTCTGGTGTTACTCCAACATCGGCGTCATGGGTGGAGTCCATGGATGGAAGCTCGATGATGGTTTTGGTCTGCTCGAACACGGCGTGGGCACCGAGCACCGTGAGTGCGGCGGATTGCTCCTCGAGTAGTTCGAGCACACGCAGTAGCAAGTTCCGGGAGGCGACCAACTCGGGACCGAGCGTCATGTATGGGTTCGTCGTGGTCAGCGAGATCTCCGGGGCGGAGTTGGCGTCACCACCGTCGGGCTGCAGCGATTGCTTGTGCTGGTTTGATCCGACCGTAAGTTTTCGTTTCGCCATTATGCGACGAGACTAGCCTGCCAACGGGCAGCTACCGCATCGGCCTGATCGGCCATCCGTCCCGGGCCGGCGTAGGAGTCGATCAGCGCTTGCGCGGGGCTGACGAAGGTGAAGCCGCCATCCTGGACAGTTCCAGAAGACGCGATGTCGTCAAAGTCGAGGAGCGTGATTCGGGGCCCGGCCGTCTTCTGCTCGGTGAGGCTCGCTGCGGCAATCGCAGCATCAATCGAGTCGACGTACATGAGCGGCCACGCGGCGCCATCCGTGACCCGGGTTGGACTCGTCGCGGTGATTCCGGTGACCGCGTACTTGATGCCGCCCTTGTCGAACGCGGCGGCAACATCCTGCCAGGCCTTGTCGTAGACGACCGAACGGCGTGCATTTGGTCGGTCGAAGACGCGGGAAGCGTTTCCCGCCTGGACGCCGACCTTCTCGACCTCGAGCGCGTTGCCGTTCTCGTCAACAAACCGCGCACGCTTCCAGCGATCGATCCACGAGCGGACGGCATCTCGCTCGACACCGATTGACTCTCCAAGGACCGAGCGCGCAGCTGCGACAGCATTTAAATCGCCGGTCGAGGTAATGCCGCTGATCGGCTGGTATCCGACCGCGCCCAAGAGCCGATTCATCACGGCCCACGTCGGTTCCAGTTCGCCTCGCTCGATGCGGCTCACGGTCGAAGGAGCGATCGCCGCCATCCGTGCGAATTCACTCTGGGTCAGTCCGCCACGGGAGCGCACCGTACGCAGAATCTCGTTCGCCTCCATGACAGCTCCTCTCCTGTGCGTATACGCAATCATAACCATCATGCGCGGCAACCGCCACGGTTCCGCAACCGGCGCAATGGCCAATGGCGATCGACGCTCAGACCGTTGCCGATGAATCCTCATCACACTGAAATCGTGCCCGGGACATAGTTTCGAATGTCGAAGGTGGAGGAATGACCAGTGTTGGCGCGACAGTGACCGTCTGGACCGGTGCAGCGGGCATTCCCGAACACTTCGTCTGGGCGGGCAATCGGTATTCGGTCACTGACACGCCGACGCCGCTCGACGTTGACTATGCGGCGATCACGCATCCCGGCGCGATGCCCCTCGGCTGGCGTTTTCAGGGCACCTGCGACAACGGCGACACCCGCATGTTCGACGTGCTGTACGACGCGCAGCGGGGCGACTGGCAACTCCTCCACACCTACCGGTAACGGCGGGCAGTCCCCGGCTCTGCCGGTGGCGAGTCCGTCGCGGGCCGGCGGCGATAACACTGGCCCGCATGACCGACACCATCACACTCACGGGCCTTGTGGCCACCGTCCCGCACCACCTCGTCACAGGCGAGGGACTGCCCATCACCAGCTTTCGGCTGGCCTCCGCACAGCGTCGTTTTGATCGATCGCGCAACATGTGGGTGGACACCGGCACCAACTGGTACACCGTCACGGCCTTCCGGCAGCTGGCCATGAACACGAACAGCTCGCTGCGCAAGGGCGAGCGAGTGATCGTCTCGGGTCGCCTGCGCATGCGCGACTGGACGACCGGCGAGCGGGCCGGCACCACGATGGAGATCGATGCCGATGCCATCGGGCACGACCTCAGCTGGGGCACGGCCTCGTTCACGCGCGGCATGTCGAGCGGGGCGGTCGACGCGGCCACCCGGATCGAGGGGGAGGCCCCGCAGAACGATCAGGCCGGGGTCGACGGCGACCGGACGGATGCCGGGAGCTTCGACACCGGGAGCTTCGGCGCCGGCGCGCCGCTTGTGGCCGGATGGCCAACGGCGACACCGGGCGCCCCAGACCTCGTGGAGGAGGCGAGTGCGCGAACCGACGAGGGCGCGGGTGATGACACCCGTGCCTCGGCAAGTGTCGCGGTTCCGTTCTAGGGTGCGTTCGGCCGCCGCGGCCTCACTCCGTTGCGTGGTCGAGCGGGACCACGGTCGCGAGCAGTTCGTCGCGGAGCACCTGGGCGCCGGGAATGACATGCAGCTCGACTCGACCGGCGGCGGTCGCTCTCAGCACGTGTTCCATCTTCATGGCCTCCACCACCACGATGGCGGTGCCCGCGTCCACCACGGTGCCATCGGCGACGTGGACGGCCACCACGGCGCCGGGCATCGGTGACCGCAGCTCGGGAACCGAGACGGCATCCGCCGCCAGTCGCGGGGCGGCCGTCAGCAGCCTGATGGTCCAGCCGTGCCCGCCCTCGGCAAGGTGCAGCGTGTCGCCCGAGCGGGCCCAACGTGATTCGAGGGAGATCCCGTCGAGCGTGGTGGCGGCGGTGCTGTCGTGCAGCGCAATGGTCGCGGGGCGTCCGGCGCCTTCGCCGACGGAGACGATCGCGGCCCGGGGGGTGCCGGTGATCCGCACCACCGTGTCGGCGTCATCGACTTCATCGGTGGCGCCCGGCACGCGAAGTCGGAAGACGCTGGGCGCATGGGCGCCGAGCCGCCAGCCGTCGGGCACCTGCCATCGCGACGCCGGGGCGGCCGGCCACTCGCTCGCGAAAAGGATGAGTGCCGCGCGGGCCAGGAGCGCGTCATCCGGCGCGGCGAAGGCGAACCCGCCGAGTCGCCGCGCGATGAGTTCGGTGTCGAGCGTTCCCGCCGCCACGTCGGCATCGGCGAGCAGGAGTCCG
This sequence comes from Actinomycetales bacterium, assembly GCA_038251725.1. Classification (GTDB taxonomy): domain Bacteria; phylum Actinomycetota; class Actinomycetes; order Actinomycetales; family Microbacteriaceae; genus Lacisediminihabitans. The sequence goes on along the minus strand of JBBSBA010000088.1, from coordinate 5,035 downwards.
AGGAACTCGGTGTTCGTGGTGACTCCGAGAACCGCGGTGTCGCGCAGGGCACCGCGCAGCCGGGCGAGGGCGCCCGCCCGGTCGGGGGCCCAGGCGATCACCTTGGCCAGCATCGGGTCGTAGTCGGGGGATACGGTCAGTCCGGCGGTGAGCGAACTGTCGACGCGGATGCCCTCCCCGCACGGTTCGTGGAGGGCGAGCACCCGGCCTCCGGTGGGCAGGAATCCGTTCTGCGGGTCTTCGGCGTAGATGCGCGCCTCGATCGCGTGGCCGCTGAGGATCACGTCGGCCTGCCCGAAGTCGAGACTCTCGCCCGCGGCGATCCGCAATTGCCACTCCACGAGGTCGAGACCGGTGACCAGCTCGGTCACCGGGTGCTCCACCTGCAGGCGGGTGTTCATCTCCATGAAGAAGAACTCGCCTGGCGCATCGGCGGAGACGATGAACTCCACCGTTCCCGCGCCCCGGTAGCCGACACTGCGCGCGGTCTCGCAGGCCGCCTCGCCGATCCGGGCCCGGGTCTCGGCGTCGAGCAGCGGCGATGGCGCCTCTTCGATCACCTTCTGGTGGCGTCGCTGCAGCGAGCATTCGCGCTCGCCGAGGTGCACGGTATTTCCGGCGTTGTCGGCGAGAACCTGCACCTCGATATGGCGGGGCCTCGAGACGAATCGTTCGATGAATACGGTGTCGTCACCGAACGAGGAGAGCGCCTCACGGCGGGCGGAGGCGATCGCCTCGAGCAGCCCGTCCGCGGACTCCACGAGGTGCATGCCCTTGCCGCCGCCTCCGGCCGATGGCTTGACGAGCAACGGGAATCCGACGCCGACCGCCGCCGCCGCGAGCTCCTCGTTGCCGAGGTCGGGGTCCGCGACTCCGGGCACGATCGGCACCCCCCGGGCCGAGACCTGGGCCTTGGCGCGGATCTTGTCGCCCATCACCGCAAGCGCATCGACCCCAGGGCCGACGAACACGATTCCGGCGTCGGCGCAGGCGACCGCGAAGTCGACGTTTTCGGCGAGGAACCCGTAACCGGGATGCACCGCCTGCGAACCGGTGTCGAGGGCGGCCGCGATGATGCGCGGGATGTTGAGGTAGCTGTCCGCGGCGCTCGCCGTGCCGATCCGCACCGCGACATCGGCAAGCGTCACGTGCCGAGCACCGGCATCGGCATCGCTGTAGACGGCGACGGAACGGATGCCCAGCTCGCGCAGCGTGCGGATGATGCGGCAGGCGATCTCGCCACGATTGGCGACGAGCACGGTCTCGAACATGGTGGCCTGCATCTGGGGGTGGGTCATCTGCGTGGTCATCGCGGTCACATCCGGAAGACGCCGTAGGCGACGTCATCCATCGGGGCGCGGGAGCACACGTCGAGGGCGAGGCCCACAACGGTGCGGGTGTCGGCCGGGTCGATGATGCCGTCGTCCCAGAGCCGGGCGGTGGAGTAGTACGGGCTGCCCTGGCGCTCGTACTGCTCGGTGATCGGGGCGCGGAACGCCGCATCTTCCTCGTCGCTCCAGATGCCGCCGGCCGACTCGACCTGCTCTCGTCGGATCGTCGCGAGCACGGACGCGGCCTGCGGTCCGCCCATCACCGAGATTCGGCTGGCGGGCCACATCCAGAGAAAACGCGGCGAGTAGGCGCGCCCTGCCATCGAGTAGTTGCCAGCGCCGAACGACCCGCCGACCACCACCGTGAGCTTCGGCACGCGGGCGCAGGCGACGGCGTTGACCATCTTCGCCCCGTGCTTGGCGATGCCGCCCGCCTCGTATTCGCGGCCCACCATGAATCCGGTGATGTTCTGCAGGAAGAGCAGCGGGGTCTTGCGCCGGTCGCAGAGCTCGATGAAATGCGCGCCCTTCTGCGCGGACTCGCTGAACAGCACGCCGTTGTTGGCGATGATTCCCACCGGATGCCCGTGGATGCGGGCGAATCCGGTGACCAGCGTCGCGCCGAACTCCCGCTTGAACTCGTGGAACTCGCTTCCGTCGACAAGCCGCGCGATGATCTCCCGCGCGTCGTAGGGCACGTGGAGGTCGGTGGGCACGACGCCGTAGAGCTCGTCGGCCTCGACGGCCGGCGGCACGGTCGGCGTGAGTTCGTAGGGCAGCGGGGGAGCGGGCGGGAGCTGGGCGATGATGTCCCGCACGATCTCGAGGGCGTGCTGGTCGTTGTCGGCCAGATGGTCGGCCACCCCGGAGAGCCGCGCGTGCGTGTCGCCGCCGCCGAGATCCTCCGCCGTCACCACCTCGCCGGTGGCCGCCTTCACGAGCGGTGGGCCGCCGAGGAAGATGGTGCCCTGGTTGCGCACGATCACCGTCTCGTCGCTCATCGCCGGCACGTACGCGCCGCCGGCGGTGCTCGAGCCGAGCACGGCGGCGATCTGCGGGATGCCCGCCGCGGACATGCGCGCCTGGTTGAAGAAGATGCGCCCGAAGTCGTCGCGGTCCGGAAAGACCTCGTCCTGTCGGGGCAGGAACGCGCCGCCGGAGTCCACAAGGTAGATGCAGGCCAGTCGGTTCTCGGCCGCGATCTCCTGCGCGCGAAGATGCTTCTTCACCGTGAGCGGGTAGTACGTGCCGCCCTTCACCGTGGCATCGTTGCAGACGATCATGCAGTGGCGTCCGCTGACCACGCCGATGCCGGTGACGATGCCGGCCCCGGGGGACTCGTCGCCGTACAGCTCCCAGGCGGCGAGCGGCGCGATCTCGAGGAACGGACTTCCCCGGTCGAGGAGGTGGTCGATCCGGTCCCGCGGCAGAAGCTTGCCGCGGGCGGCGTGGCGTTCGCGGGACGGGTCGGATCCGGCCCGGGACACCTGGTCGAGCCGATCCCGCAGCTCCCGCACAAGCGCGCGTTGCGCGGCATCGTTGGCGCGGAATTCGGCGCTCGACGGCCGGGCAGTGCTGGCCAGAGTCTCCATCGACAGTCCATTTCGGTTAGCAGGCGCTGATCATTTTAGGTTAGTGGTCGCTAACTGAAAAGTCGAGCACTGGTACTCCGGCCACGGTTCGCGAATTAGAATCGAAAGCAGTGGACCGCGACAATCGCGGGTGGGGGAGGTCGGCGCAGTGATTCTTCCTCGTCGCGTCGGGCGGCCGATCGCCGCCCTCGCGATGGCCCTCCTCCTCGCCGGATGCACATCCACGACGCCCGCATTTCACCCGTCCGCGATGCCAGCGGCGCACCCGTCCGCGTCGGCCTCTGCTTCCGCGTCCCCCGCCGCGACCCCGACCCCGACGCCCACGCCGAGCTTCATTGCCGGCGGAACCGCCGCGGCGAACAAGGCCTACTTCGACCAGGTGAACAGGCGGCTCTTCGCGGCGAATGGCTCGGCGAACGGCCGCACCATCATCGACTCCCTCGTCGCGGCCGGCTTCGACAAGGCAGGGATGCAGGTGACACCGGACAAGACCTCGATCAACGGCAGCGTTGACTCGATCCTGTTCTCGGTGAAGATCGGCGACATGTGCCTTCTCGGCCAGCACGGCGGCGGTGGCTACAGCAGCGCCGTCGAGGCAGCGCTGAACAGCGGCGTCTGCCTGATCGGCAAGACTCGCGTCATCAACTGGTGAAGATCACCCCGCGAGAAGTGGCCCCCGGCCCAGCCGCCTAAACTTGGGGCATGGCCGAATTTATTTACTCGATGGTCCGCGCCCGCAAAGCGGTCGGTGACAAGCTCATCCTCGACGACGTGACGATGTCGTTCTTCCCCGGTGCCAAGATCGGCGTCGTGGGTCCGAACGGCGCGGGAAAGTCGACCATCCTCAAGATCATGGCCGGCCTCGACACCCCGAGCAACGGCGAAGCGCGGCTGAGCCCCGGCTACAGCGTCGGCATCCTCATGCAGGAGCCGGAGCTCGACGAGTCGAAGACCGTTCTCGAGAACGTGCAGGAGGGCGTCGGCCAGATAAAGGCGAAGGTCGACCGCTTCAACGAGGTCTCGGCCGCGATGGCCGACCCGGATGCCGACTTCGACTCGCTGCTCGCCGAGATGGGCGTACTGCAGGAGGCGATCGACGCCGCCGACGCGTGGGACCTCGACTCCCAGCTCGAACAGGCGATGGATGCCCTGCGCACCCCGCCGGGGGACGCCACCGTCGCGAACCTCTCCGGTGGTGAGAAGCGCCGCGTCGCGCTCACCAAGCTCCTGCTGCAGAAGCCCGACCTCCTTCTGCTCGACGAGCCCACCAACCACCTCGACGCCGAAAGCGTGCTGTGGCTCGAGCAGCACCTCGCGCAGTACCACGGTGCCGTGCTCGCCGTCACTCACGACCGGTACTTCCTCGACCACGTGGCCGAGTGGATCGCCGAGGTCGACCGCGGCCACCTCTATCCCTACGAGGGCAACTACTCGACCTACCTCGAGAAGAAGACCGCCCGCTTGGAGATCCAGGGCAAGAAGGACGCCAAGCTCGCCAAGCGACTCTCGTCCGAACTCGAATGGGTCCGAAGCAACGCGAAGGGCCGCCAGGTCAAGTCGAAGGCGCGCCTGGCGCGCTATGAGGAGATGGCGAACGAGGCGGAGAAGACGAGGAAGCTCGACTTCGAGGAACTCGTGATCCCCGTCGGGCCTCGCCTCGGCGCCCAGGTGATCGACGCGAAGAAGCTCCAGAAGGGTTTCGACGGCCGCGTGCTCATCGACGGCCTCAGCTTCACCCTGCCGCGCAACGGCATCGTCGGCGTCATCGGCCCGAACGGCGTGGGTAAGACCACGCTGTTCAAGACCATCACCGGCCTCGAGCCCCTCGACGGTGGCGACCTCAAGATCGGCGAGACGGTCGACATCTCCTACGTTGACCAGGACCGTGGCGGGATCGACCCCAACAAGACCCTCTGGGAGGTCGTGTCGGACGGGCAGGACTACATCCAGGTGGGCAGGACCGAGATCCCGTCGCGTGGCTACGTGTCGCAGTTCGGGTTCAAGGGTCCGGACCAGCAGAAGAAGGCTGGCGTGCTGTCCGGTGGGGAGCGCAACCGGCTGAACCTCGCGCTCACGCTCAAGCAGGGCGGCAACCTCCTGCTCCTCGATGAG
>JBBSBA010000087.1:0-8865 GCA_038251725.1 Actinomycetales bacterium | reverse complement strand
GAGCGAGGTGTGGGGGTTCGGAACCTGGCGGATCCGATCCGGGTGGACTCGGCCAACCCGGAAGATCCTATGTCGCAACTCGCGGTGGTGATGCTCGCGTTGTTCGGTCAGATGGAACGTACCTATGCGATTGAACGTGCCGCTCATGCCCGCGCCGTCGCCGTCAGCAAAGGCCGGCAGATCGGTCGGCCTTCCGTCGTTGACCCGAGCAAACTCGCCTATGCGGCGCATCTGCGAGACACCGGCCTAACCATGACTGAGATCGTCGCGAAATCCGGCATCACCCGGTCAAGCCTGTACCGCTACCTGCCACCGCGCCCGGTAGACCAGCTCACGGCTGGTCTCGACGAGGGTCATACGGAACACGACGAGCGAATCCGACAGGGAGAATGAAGGACATGGCCACGGATTCCGCTCTTACCCTTCCAGAGGGATACGCCGACTTTCTCAACGGTCTAAAGACACGGGTCCGGGACGCCCAGATCCAGGCGCAACGTGTCGTCAACACCCAACTCATCGAACTGTATTGGGGGATTGGGAGCGAGATTTTGTCGCGGCAGACGAAGGGCAGCTGGGGGAGCGGCGTCATCCGCCGGCTCTCAGAAGACCTGCGAATCGAATTCGCCGAGCTGACTGGCCTGTCGTACCGGAATCTGCAGTACATGCGGGCCTTTGCCCTTGCCTGGCCGAGCGAGCCAATTGTGCAGCAGCCTGTTGCACAATTGCCGTGGGGCCACATCCTGGTCCTTCTCGACAAGCTCGACGACCCCACCACACGCAATTGGTATGTCGCGGCCGCCGTCCAGCATGGGTGGTCACGGAACGTGTTGATGAACCAGATCATGAACCGCACCCACGAACGCATCGGATCCGGTCCCACCAACTTCACCCGGCAACTCCCCGCTGCCGAGTCGGAGCTCGCGCAGCAGATCGCGAAAGACCCCTACGTCTTCGACTTCCTCGAGCTGACCGATCAGGCCGCCGAGCGGGACCTGGAACAGTCGTTGATGGATCGCATCGTCGAAACCCTGCGGGAACTCGGCGCCGGCTTCGCGTTCGTCGGCCGGCAGGTGCACTTCGACGTGGGCGGGGACGACTTCTACCTCGACCTGTTGTTCTTCCACGTCGTCCAGCTCCGTTACGTCGTCGTCGAGCTCAAGACCGGAAAATTCCAGCCCGAGTACGCCGGCAAGCTCGGCTTCTATATTGCCGTCGTCGACGACAAGCTCCGGCTCGCTACCCACAATCCAACGGTCGGGATCCTCATCTGCGGCAGCCGCAACGACCACACCGTCCGGTACGCCCTCGGGCAGACCGATGCCCCGATGGCCGTGTCGACGTACACGTACGACACGCTGCCAGCGGCAGAGCGCAATGCGCTGCCCGATGAGGACAAGCTCACCGCGGCCCTCGACTCTCTTCTGAAAGATGAAGATACCCATGGTTGATGCGTTGGACTTGTCCTGTAAACGAGGTTGACGGTAGCAGATCGATATCCGAGTGCGGGGCTGAGGCTGGAGGCGTTTTGGGCGCCAATGCTGGGAGTCCAAAAGTGTCACCCAATCGTTTTTTATCCCGTGGGAAGCGAACCACTTTTTAGAGGCCGCGCGATCCTAGGAGCGCGGAGGCCAGCCCTGTAGTCGGGGTCCGATCCTCACCCAATCCTTGACTTGAAATGTTGGATCTTGAGTTCATGCTTTGTGGGCCTCGAGCGGCGATCGTTTCGAATACAGACAGCGGTAGTCCTGGGCCCCGCACAATGTCCGCAGCCGACACTCCAGCATCCTCAAGTACCTCGACTGCTCGAGGAATGAGCGAAGTCAGTTCCACGGCGACCACCGAACCTGGCTCTGCGCGACGCCACCCGTTGGCCGAAACACGGATCATCGCATTCCGGTAGCTGACATCACTCATCACACCTAGAGCTCGAGAGCGGAAAAGTAGAGCTTGCATGCTGACACCCCAGTGCTCCTTCAGTTGGGCGAGCTTCTCCCAGCCACGATCAGTGGTAGTTCGTGGCAGGTCCGCCTCAATTTGATCAGCCGGAGTTAGGAACTCTGCAGCGAAGCGGTGAGCCTGATCCTCTGCGATTTTTCCGCCAGGCTCAGCGTCGGAATGCATGACCAAATGGCCGAGTTCGTGTGCGACATCAAATCGCTGCCGGTAATAGTCATCTTTTTCTGGATTCAAGACAATAATCGGGCGACCGTCGACTTCCATCGAGAAGGCGTCGATCGAGGCTGTTCGTGGTGCGCTGAAAACGACCAGAACTCCCGCCCGCTCCGCGAGCCGGACTGTATGGGCGACAGGTCCGACTGGAAGGCCGAAGAAATGTCGTGACCGGCGCGCGGCATTCTCGGGACCGTCAACTGATGGTTGAGTGGCATCGACGGGGATTGTGGGGAGTTTTCTCTCCGGAAACTCCACACTCTTTTCTATGAGAGTGCCAATGTCTCCAACAAGACGGCCATACGCCGCGGCTTGATCCTGCGCGGTCTGCGTTGTGGATCTCAGAGATCGGAAATGCGGTACCGTCGCCGCAGCCTCCGCATTTATGGGTAGGAAGAACTGGGGTTCAACTTCGAGTACAAGCGACAACCTCGCAACAGTCGAACTACTGGGCTTCGTAGAGTTACTCTCCCAAGCCGAAACAGATGCCGGTGTCATGCCGACAAGCTCGGCTACCTGCGTCTTCTTGAGCCCTACTAGTTTGCGCGCGAGGGTCAGTCGGCTCCCGTCAAAAAGCGCGGACACGCCGCTGAGGCGCCCAGCTGGGCGCGAAGTGTTCTCCATCATCTTCAGTCTTCCTTCGCGCTTCCAGCCGACTCACTCAGATCGGGGCGGCGCAGCCGAACCTCCGCGTCAGCTTCGTTACGCACGGGAGGATGACCGGGCAGCAGCGACTCTGTCGGAACTTTGACTTCGGATACAAAGGCGCCACCGTAACTGACGAGTCGCTTCCAGTGCCATGGCGACTCTCCACGGTGGGCGCGGTGGCGGCTCCGTCCCAGATACATCTCATATGCGCCTGATTCACGGTCGAAGCCGTGCGCCAGGACCAGCGTAATTCCGACAAACTCGTCGATGGTCGCCACGGTGCCTTCTTCGAGACCGAGCGCATCCCATCCGACGAGGGTCTCATCGGGCGAGATGTAGGGCTGGCCAGCGACGATCTGTTTACTCGGACTTTTCTGAGACCACTGGATCTTTTCGATTCCGCCATAGGGAAACGACTGCAAGAGCCAGCGGGTTGAACTCGTCGCCCAACCGGGAGATCCGTTGTAGTCAGAGCGGTTGAACAATTCGGGATCGAGCCGTGGCATCGCCTCGAATGCCTCTTGGGTAATTCCCTCTCGAAGAAGGTCTATGCCCTTGGTGCTTGTCACGTCCGCGGGGAGGGCGTACTCGCCGCATGACGTCGCTCGGTCGAGAAGATCCTGAAGGTAGGTGTAGGCCAGAACTCCGACGACAGTCTGAGTGTGACCGGCAGGCTTGTCGTAGTCCTGCGCGACTCGCTTGAATGTGGTGGCGGCGGCCCATGGCAGCAGCTCAAGTGCAGCGTTCGCCTCGAGCTCAGCCCAGATCTTTTCTTTTTCCGACATGTCTATAGTATAGCCTACTTTCAGTAATCAACGTGGTGTACCTTAAGTCTTGGCGCGTCGTCCCGCTATTACAATCAAATTGGACGTTAAAGAAATGAGTCGTTATGGCAAGTTCCAACAGTCGACACGTTGTCCCGAACCCTGATGGCGGGTGGGACGTCAAAGCTCCCGGAGCTGCACGTGCTTCGGCCCATCTGAACACGCAGTCGCAAGCAGTTGACCGCGCGCGTCAGATCACGCACAACGCCGGTGGCGGCGAAGTGGTCATCCACGGCAGAGACGGCCGGATTCGCGACAGCGATACGGTGGCGCCGGGTCGGGATCCCTTCCCTCCCCGTGACAGCAAGTAGCTGACGGGCTTCGCGCCTCCAAACAGGGGCTCCTCCAGCGAACACCCCTCTACCGGAGTGTTCACTGGAGGGTGCTTAAGGCGAATGGGTACGACATATTGGGATACCTTTCGCCTCGAGCAAGATTATTCAGAACTTCAATCTCAGCACGCGAGCGGGGACAAAGCTCTCGGTCGAGCGCGCTGGATGAAGCGGCAGAGCGTGTGGCTTCAGCCCTCGAATGGCGGCGTTCTGTTGCGGCACTTGGCGGCCGGCGACGGCTGACCCGGCGGGACTCAACTATGGTCCAAATCCCACCGTCTCATCAAAGAATTTCTCCATGTAATCCTGAGAATCTCCCAGTGAGACACGTTGTTCAGACTGGCGAGTGCACGGACGTCCATGGCGCAGTCGACGTGACGAAGTCTTCGCTGCTTGTCCTGTCAAAGGAACCCCAAGCAGTACAGGGCATCGGTGCGCTGCTGATCTTCCCGCTCGCGTTCATCAGTAACATCTTCGTCCCGGTCGACACCATGCCCGACTGGATGCAGACCATTGCTGAGGCAAACCCGGTCGGGCATCTCGTCGACACCGTCCGGGGACTCTGGATGGGCGGACCCGTGAGCGAGCCCCTTCTTCTCACGCTGGCGTGGATGGTCGGGATCCTGATCGTCTTTGTTCCCCTCTCACTGATCGCCTACCTGCGAAGAGCACGCGAATGACCATGGCCAAGACAAGCGCGAACGGCGCGAGGCCGCGGAGGATCGGCCCCGAACTCCACGGAGCTGAAAGGACCCGCCACGTCATGCGCCGCGCAACAGCAATGGAGGCCGCAGGATGGCGAAGCATCGGGCGTGCACTCACGGCGCGGCCACGAGTGCCGGCGGGCGCGTCAGCCCACAGCTACGACAAACCCTTCCGCACCATCCTGATCATCTTTCTGTGCCTCTGCGCCATCGAGATCCCGATCGTCGACCTCATCACTCACCCGTGGCCGGCAATCCGGTTCCCGCTCCTCATACTTGGCATCTGGGGTGTACTCACCATGGTCGGCATGCTCCTCACCTACCTCACCCGTCCGCACGCGGTCGGTCCCACCGGCATCCTGGTCCGCAGCGGCGGCGACACTGATATCGACCTCACATGGGACATGATCGCCTCGGTCGCCAGGCGCCGCCGGTCCCTGCCCAACGCGCCCTCGCTCTGCATCACCGGCCACGGCGATGATGAAGCCCTCTGTCAGGTCGCCCAAGACGGCACCGAGATCGACATCACCCTCGAACAACCCACAACGTTTCGCCTCCCCCAAGGAGATGTCACCGTCTCGACCGTGCGGATATCCGTCGACGACACCGATGCGTTCCTCGACGCCGTCCGCAACCACATCCTATGAAGCGATGTCGGACACAGGGGCTATCGTCCGAACGGGACTATCGGCATAAGCACGGGAGGTAATTTCAATGACAAACGCGAAACCTCAGACCGGATCAGCGAATGGGTCTCCCAACATGGACATGTTAGGCGGCGACGAGATCGCGGCGGCCGCGCTGACCGACTGGCGAAAGCTGGCGCAGGGGCTGCATACCCGCTACCTGGTCGACGACTTCGGCGCCGGCGCACGCTTCGTCGCGGCGGTCGGTGAAGCGAGCGACGCGATCGGACACCACCCGCGTGTGTCGATGGGCGAGCACTACGTCGACCTCAAGCTGGCCAGCGCCGAAGCGATCTACCGCGACGCCGCGGGCACCGAGCACGTCGTTGAATGGGTCACCCAACAGGACGTAGACCTCGCGCGACGCATCACCGAAATTGCCCGCGACCACGCACTCGTTGGGGAGCCGAGTGCAGTCAGCGTTGTAGAGCTCGGTCTCGATACGGGTCGCCCCGCAACGATCGCGCCAGTGTGGGCGGCTTTGCTGACCGGCAGTGCGACGGCCCAGGGTCATGGCTCGCCCAGTGATGAGATCAGGGATGCGACGGGACGGGTGCCGAACCTATGGTTCGGAGATGCGGAGGAGGACGCCGCCTCACGTCAACGGTTCCACGTAGAGGTCTATGTGGCGCCCGAGGTGGCTGAGCAGCGAGTCGCTGCTGCCGTCGCTGCGGGCGGGACCATCGTCGATGACAGCGGCGCACCGTCACTGATCGTCATCGCCGATCAGGACGGCAACACGGGTGTCCTGTGCGTCGCTTAAACCCGCGCGGCATGCTCCCCAGACGAGACACTGCATTTTCACTGTGATAACGGAGGTTACCTTGTGTCGACGACTCATCTGATCAAACCCCTCACTCCCGAGACCTTTCCGGCATGGCTGGCGCTCGCGCGGAAGCACAACGGTGTCTGGGGCGGGTGCTACTGCACGTACTTCCACGGCGACAGCGACCAGACGGTTAAGCGCGAGCACGACGGGCCGACGTTCAAGAAGCGGCTCGTCGACGAGGGCGTCGCGCACGCCGCACTAGTGTTCGAGGGCGATGAGGCGGTCGGATGGTGCGAGTACGGGAGCCCGGCCGAACTACCCGGCATCTACCATCGTAAAGAGTACGACACGGGCGAAACCAATCCCGCACCATGGCGTATCACGTGCTTCTTCGTCGACCGCGACCACCGGCGATCCGGAGTGGCGCGCGAAGCCTTGGACGGTGCCCTCGAGCTGATCGCGCAGGCCGGTGGCGGTGAAGTGGTGTCGTTCCCCAACGAACTCGTGCCCGACAAGAAGACCTCGTCTTCTTTCCTGCACAACGGAACCAGAGCGATGTTCGAGAAGGCGGGCTTCACTTTCGAGCGCCACATTGGCAAGCGCAAGACCGTGATGCGAAAGACCATCGCGCCTGCGCATGGCTCCGAGTAACCCGCTCTTGCGCCCGGCCTATCCCGGTGCCGCGGCGGCGAAAGCCTGAACGAGGGCCATTGTCCCGCGCTCGATGCGACGAGAATGTGACGTCCGATTCTCGCCAGCATCGCGTCGCGGACGCGGGGGAGCTTAGCGGTTAGGGCCAACACGACCCCCGCAATAGCCGTCCCGCCCAAGATCAGTATCTCCATGCCCGCCGCCAACTCAGCGATCGCGACATCAGCAAGAGTGTCCACTCGTGGCGGCCATCCCTGCATATGCACGGGATGCAGTCGTGGCATCCCGCCTGTCGCCTCGGGCACGCCGGAGCGGCAAATGGCGTCGTTTAGCTCACCGACGTCAGGGAAGGGGTAGAACTCCAATTGCACAGCACGGTCAGGAGAAGGGGTCGAGGACATGCTCCAGTGATTGCAGACGATTGGCCGCGCTAAAGGAGCGGCTTCGCCTCACGCCGCCCGAGATAGCGCGGCATGATTCTGTCAATCGCGGCAATTGATGCCCGCCTGGGGAGGGAACTAGCCCCTACCGTGATTACCGCGAAAAGTTCCACTTGCGGGCGACGTGGGGCATCGCGGTGTGTCGTAACCTCAGTGTCTCGAAACGGAGAGATCTCGACACGGCCCAGCGTTAGAAGCTTCCAGTTCAGGGTAATTCATCTCGCTCTCGGTGCCGGCAGATTCATGTACCGGGCTGTCTTCGACGTTGACTTCGTGTGCAATCGATGTAATGTATAACCAACAGGTTTCAAAAAGGATTGGTTTTATATGAATTCGACTGAACTCGACCGGGTGTTTGCAGCTCTTGCGGATCCGACCCGGCGCGCATTGTTGGGTCGCTTGACGGAAGGGGACGCGAGTGTGGCGCAGCTTGCCGAGCCCTTCGCGATGAGCCAGCCCGCGATCTCGAAGCACCTCAAGGTACTCGAGGGGGCGGGGCTTATCTCTCGCAGCCGTGTCGCGACCGCGCGCTACAGCCACCTGGAGGCTCAGCCGTTGAAGGAGGCGACCGAGTACATGGAGAGATACAAGCGTTTTTGGGCCGCGACTTTCGACCGACTCGATGCGGCATTGGCTGCCTTCCAGTCCATCGAAGAGAACGAAGACCACAAGGAGAACACCCATGATTGACCTCCCCGCCGTCACCGACCGTGATGTCTACATCACGCGCAGTTTTGCTGCACCCCGTGCGACCGTCTGGAAGTTTTGGACCGAACCTGAGCGTCTTGCCGAATGGTTCGGACCGGACGGTATGCACACCCCCGTGGAACGCATCGACGTCGATCTGCGCGAAGGCGGCACCTGGAATCTCGGCATGACCGACGACGCGACCGGCGAGGTCTACCCGCTCTCGGCAACCATCACTATGGCCATCGAACCTGAGTACCTCGAAATGATCGTGTCCGCGCAGGCGAGCACCGGCCATCTTGAAGACATAGTGCTCCGGGTCCAGTTCCATGACCACGGAAACACGACGCGGATGACCTTGCATCAAGGCCCCTTCACGCCAGAGATCCGAGACCTCACCGCGGACGGCTGGAACCAGTCGTTCGAACGACTTCACGCAATTTTCGAGGGAGCACAATCATGACCACTCAATTCGCAACCAGCGCCGACGGCACCGCAATCGCATACGAGACGCTCGGCACCGGGCCCGCACTTGTGCTCGTTGACGGGGCACTGTGCTACCGAGAATTCGGACCTTGCCGCAGCCTAGCTGAACACATGAAGGAACGCTTCGCGGTCACGTTCTACGACCGACGCGGACGCGGCGAAAGCGGGGACACGAAACCTTATGCTCCCCAGCGGGAGTATGAGGATCTCGCAGCCGTGATCGCCGCCGCAGGCGGTGACGCCTTTGTGATGGGCTACAGCTCGGGTGGTGCCCTTGCGCTGCAGGCTGCCGCGTCCGGGGTTTGCATGAAGAAGCTCGCCAGCTACGAGGCGCCTTACGTGGCGATCAATTCGAAAAAGGGCAAGCCGATGAATTACATCGCCGATCTGAGCGCCAAACTCACCGAGGGTGATCGGGAGGGAGCCGTCGGCTACTTCATGGTCGACATTGTCGGTGGTCCAAAATTTT
>JBBSBA010000086.1:0-8955 GCA_038251725.1 Actinomycetales bacterium | reverse complement strand
TGAGGACGGCTTCGCCATGCACTCGATGCGCTCTCCGGAGGTCTCCCGACTGTATTTGCAGGTCGATCCCGGCGAGTCGATCGACGACTGGAGCGATGCCCGCATCTGGGACTCTCTGCATGCCCGCCTCGGGGTGGAGGGCTGGACGTTGCACGAGGGGGCGATCACCGAGAAGTCGATCACTCCGATGCGCAGCTTCGTCGCCTCGACCCTCGAGTACGGCAGCCTGTACCTTGTCGGCGATGCCGGCCACATCGTGCCGCCGACGGGTGCCAAGGGTCTCAACGCCGCGATCTCCGATGTGGCGATGCTCGGGGCCGCCCTCACCGCGTTCTTCGCCGGGGACACCGGGCCGTTGGCACTGTACAGCGACCGGGCGTTGCGCCGGCAGTGGAAGACGCAGTACTTCTCGCAGTGGATGACCGACATGTTGCACACGAGCGGTCCCGGTGTTTCCGATGCCGATCGGGCCTTTCGTCACCACAGCCAGCTTGGGCAGCTCGAGTATGTGACCGGGTCGCAGTACGCCAAGCGCGGGCTCGCCGAGCAGTACACCGGACTTCCGATCGAAGGGCTTCGCGAATAACGGAGCTCCCCGGTGAAGGACCAAAGTCCCGGCTCGGCTCGGTCGGCAGGTCATAGGGTGTGAGCTGTCGGGGATCGGGTCGCCGCAGGGCGAACCCGATCGTGAAGACACCATTCGCTGTCCGGCAACGATTGAGGAATCGGACGAAAGGTTCCCATGGCGCGGCTGAGTATCCTGGACCGCTTCCGGCCAGCCGGTGCCCCCGGTCCCGCCGGGGTGGTCGGTATTCCGGCAGCCGACAGCATCGGGCCGGCCACGGAACTCGCACCCGTGTTTGCGGCTCTGGCCGATGACGTGGCGGCGTGCAGCGAACTCGTGGCGACCGTGAAGACCCAGGCAGAGGGGACGCTCTCGCACGCTCGGGAGCGGGCCGGCGCTCTGCTTGCGCAGGCGCAGCTGGATGTGCCCGGCGTGCAGGCCGACGCCGCGGCGCGGGTGACCGAACGGGCGGCGGAGCAGGATGCCGCGCTCCTGGCGCGGGCGCAGCGCGACGCGGCCTCGCTGAAACGGTCCGGCACGGCACTGCTGCCGTCCACCGCGCAGAAGGTCATCGACGCGATGTTCGCCGAATATCTGGGGGAGCCATGAAGGCGGATTGGGTCGCGGCGTCGGTGCGCGCCCGCTCCCTCGCACTGCGCCGGATTGGTGCGGGCGCGAGTCATGAAATCGCCGCCAAGCGAGACCTCGCCGCCGGGCTCGAGCTGTTGGCCGGCACGGTCTATGCGGAGCGGCTCGCCGGCTGCACGAGCCTGGCCGACGCCGAGAGGTCGACACAGGAGACCGTCCTGTGGCAGCTCCGGGTTCTGGCCGGGTGGGTTCCCGCCACGGGTACACGACTGGTTCGGGCGGCGGCGGCCGCGTTCGAACGCGAGAACATCCTCGACCTGGCCGAGAGTCTCGCCGTGGGTGGCCCCGTGCCGCAGCCGTTCGACGTCGGTTCGCTCTCGACGGCGTGGAATCGCCTTCGAACGGCGCGATCGCTCGACGAGCTGACCGACGGCGTCCGCTCCTCGCCGTGGGACGAGGGCGGTTCCCTCGACCTGCCGGTCGCCCGCGATGAGCTGACCGTCGTGTCGCTGCGCCGACTCGTGGCCGTCGCGCCGGCCGCCCGCCGGTGGGCGCAGGCCGCCAGCGCACTGATCGTGGCCCGGATCGTGCTCGTCGACCGGTCCGCGGCTTCGCGCTCCCTCATCCGGCTTGTTCGCCCGGTCCTGGGCGAAGACTGGGAGCGGTCGCGCGATCTGCGTGGCATGGTCGCCGCCTTCCCCCGCACGACGCAGGAAATATTCCGCGGGGTGACGAGTCCGAAGGATCTCTGGCGAGCCGAGGCCGGACTCCGGTCGCTGTGCGAATCCGACGGGTTCCGCCTCTTGCGCGGCTCGCTCCCCGGCCCGGACATCATCCTCGGCGCCATCGCGGTGCTTGCCACGGATGCGTGGCGCGTTCGGGCGGCATTGGCCTCGGCCGCCGAGGGACTCGGCTCGAGCGAGGTGCTCGATGTCGTGGCGTGAATCGTTGAGTCCGGTGACGATGTCGAGGGTGGCCCTTGTCGCACCCGTGGAACATTCCCACGATGTGCTCGCGGAAGTGGCCGCGAGCGCGCTCGTCGAGATGGACCTTCCCGCCGTGCGAGCGGACGGTCCCGAGCAACTCGAGCAGGCCGTCGCCGCGGCAGTGCTCTCCGGCCCGGCCGCGGGCTGGGTCGGCTGGATTCCCCGTCGTGACATCCCCACGCTGGAGGCGAGGCTCACCCCGCTCGGAGCCGCCGTCGTGCCGTTGGCCCGACCGCGCGGGATCGAGCCGCCGACGTTGTTGGCCGGCACCGGGAAGCCCCGGATGTCCCGCAGTCTCGTCGAGACGTACGGGACGGTGCCCTACGCGGACGTCGACCCGTCGCGGCTGTCCGGAATCGCCTACGTGATGATGTTCGGAATGATGTTCGGCGACGTCGGCCACGGCGCAATTCTCGTGGTCGCCGGGCTGCTCGTGCGCGGGGGACGAATCCCTGCGCTGCGGAACTACACGAAGGTCTGGTCGTTCGTCGTCGGGGGTGGGCTCGTTTCGATGCTGTTCGGCGCGCTGTACGGAGAGGCCTTCGGTCCCACCGGACTGATTCCCGTGCTGTGGCTCGCCCCGCTCGCCAACCCGATCCCGCTGATGTTGACCGCGCTCGTGATCGGCGCGGTGCTGCTCGCCGGCGCGTATCTGGTGGGCACCATCAACCGGATCCGGGAGGGCGGCTGGGGATATGCGCTGTACGCCGGTTCCGGTGTCGCCGGATCCCTGCTCTTCGTCTCGGTCGGACTCCTGGCCTGGGGAATCCTCGGCGGTCTGGCGCCGGTCACCTTCATCGCGGTGCTCCTCGCGACCTCCGCCCTTGTGCTGCTCTTCATCGGCTTCTTCGTCGACGCGGGTGGGGGAGCCACCGGCACGATGCAGGCCGTCATCGAGGTGCTGGACAGCGTGATCCGGCTGGGCTCGAACGTCGTGTCGTTCGTTCGACTCGCGGCCTTCGGACTCACCCACGCGGCCCTGTTGACGGTGGTGTGGCAGGGCACGACCGCTCTCTGGGCCCCGGATTGGCGCGCGGCCGCCGCGGTGCTTCTGTTCGTCGTCGGCAATGTGATCACCTTCGGGCTCGAAGCCCTCGTCGCCGGAATCCAGGCGCTTCGCCTGGAGTACTACGAACTCTTCTCTCGCGTGTTCCAGTCCGAGGGACGCCCGTTCCGCCCATGGTCGCCGCCGCTGGCGTCCGGTTCCCACACCGAAAGCACTATCGAAAGGCATCCAGCGTGAACATCTGGCTCATCGCAATTCCCGTGTTCCTTGTGGCGGCAACCGGTGCCATCCTGCTGTTGAGGAGGCGCCGAAGGTTTGCCATCGCCATCCTGGTCGGCATCAACGTGGTCGTCATGGTGGGCGCGCTTGCCATGGTGATGGTGGCTCTCAACGCGAGCCCCGCCCTCGCGGCCGGCGCGAGTGCCCCGGTCGCGGTCGCCACGACCGGCATCGGCGGCTCGGCCCTCATCGCCGCCGCGATCGCGGTGGCCGGATCATCGATCGGCGCGGCGTTCGCGGTGGCCTACACCGGGTCGGCCGCCCTGGCGGCGATGAGCGAACGGCCCGAGATCTTCGGTCGCGCCATGGTCGTCGTCGGCCTGGCCGAGGGCATCGCCATCTACGGCCTCATCATCTCCATCATTCTCATCGGCAAGGCGTGAGGGGTCCCGATCGTGCCGAAGATCTGCGTCGCGCTGGGGGAGCGATCGCTCCTGCAAGGTTTCGGCCTCGCCGGAGTGGTGCTCTCCGTTGCCGAGACCGACGAAGAGGTGCGCACGGGCTGGGCGGCGCTCCCGCCCGAGGTGGGCATGGTGATCCTGACCCCGCGCGCGGCGCGGGCGCTCGACGGCATTCCGGATTCACAATCACCCCTGACGGCGGTGTTGCCATCGTGACGACGCTCCCCGCCGGGGCGGATGCCGCCCTCGCGCCTCTGCGCGCGGCACTGCTGCGGGCCGCTCAAGCCAGCGCGGCGGCGATCGTCGCCGATGCCGAGGCGCGGGCCGCGGTGATCATCCGCGACGCGACGCACCAGGCCGATGAGCTTCGCCAGGCCGCGGCAGCCAACGGTGAGGAGGCGGCGCGTTCGCAGGCACTGCTGCGCTCGGCGGGGGCGCGTCGGCAGGCCCACGAGACGGTACTGTGCCAGCAGAGTGCGCTCCGACGGGAACTTCAGCGGCATGTCGGCGTCGCCGTTTCGCCACTGCGGGACGATCCGCGGTATCCGGCGCTTCTCGATCGGCTTGATCAGCGCTGCCGCGCCATCCTGGGGGAGGACGCCATCATCACCGAAAGCGCCGACGGCGGAGTCACGGCGCACGCGGGCACTCGAAGCGTTGATCTCTCGCTGCCCGCCGTCGCCGCCCAGACGCTCGACTCGATGGCCACCGAAGTCAGTGCGCTGTGGACGTCGTGACGACCGGACCGGCCGGCACCGTTGTGCGCGTGAGCGGCCCGCTCGTCGAAGTCGAGGGCGTTGAGGGAGTCTCCATGTTGGAGCTCGTCTCGGTCGGACCCCAGGGCATCAGCGCGGAGACCGTGGCAATCGCTGGTACCCGGGTGACGCTGCAGGCCTACGAGTACACAGGCGGGCTCAAGGTCGGGGACAGCGCCGAGGCGACCGGTGCCCAGCTCACCGGCCTGCTCGGGCCGGGCCTGCTCGGCCAGGTCTTCGACGGACTGATGAGGCCGCTCTCCTCGGCGCCGCTCTGGCTGACACCGGACCGCGCCTCGTCCATCGACGATGCGACCGCGCTCGCTCGGCTCTGGACGTTTGCGCCGACCGCCACGCTCGGCGCCCGGGTTTCCCCCGGTGAGGTCCTCGGAACGGTTCCCGGCGCGGGTTCGGTGGAACACCGGGTGCTCGTTCCGCCCGACGTGTCCGGTGAGCTCACCTGGTTGGCACCGGACGGCCAGCTGCGCGCGCTCGATGTCGTCGCGAAGATCGGCGATCACGAGGTACGGCTGGCCGAGCGCTGGCCGGTGCGGGCCGCCCGTCCGTTTCGGGACCGTCCTGCGGGAACGGTTCCGCTGCACACCGGCCAGAGAGTGCTCGACCTGCTCTATCCGCTCGCCAAGGGTGCCGCCGCCGCGGTTCCGGGCGGGTTCGGCACCGGGAAGACCATGCTGCTCCAGCAGATCGCCAAATGGAGCGACGCCGATGTGATCGTCTACGTCGGATGCGGCGAACGCGGCAACGAAATGGCTGACGTCCTTGACGGGCTTTCCCAGCTGGTCGACGAACGCACCGGAGGAAAGCTGATCGACCGAACGGTCATCATCGCCAACACCTCCAACATGCCGATGATGGCGCGGGAGGCGAGCATCTATACCGGAATCTGCGTTGCCGAGTACTACCGCGACATGGGGTACGACGTCGTCGTCATCGCCGACTCCACGTCCCGGTGGGCGGAGGCCCTGCGGGAGTTTGCCAACCGCAACGGCGACCTGCCGGCCGAGGAGGGCTATCCGGCGAACCTCGCGTCGGAGCTGGCGGCGTTCTATGAACGGGCCGGCCGCGTGACCACTCTCGGCGGACGCACGGCATCGGTGACCGTGATCGGAGCGGTGTCTCCGCCCGGCGGGGACATGACCGAACCGGTGACCACCGATACCCAGCGCTTCGTCCGCTCGCTCTGGCTGCTCGACCGGGACCTCGCCTACTCCCGGCACTATCCGGCGGTGAGCTGGACCGGCTCGTTCGCCAGGGATGAGGAGGGACTCGGCAACTGGCACACCACGAACGGCGACCCGGGATGGGCCGGGCGACGCGCGAAGGCAGCCGCACTGCTGGCCGAGGCGGATCGGCTGAGCGACCTCGCCGAGATCATCGGCGCGAACGCCCTGCCCGGTCACGAACGGATGGTGCTGTTGGGCGGTCGGCTGTTGCGGGAGGGGGTCTTGATGCAGAACGCCCTCAGCCCGAACGACGGCTTCTGTTCCGCGGCGAAGGGGGCGGCGTTGCTCGACCTCGTTCTCGCCGTTGTCGATACCTGCCAGGCGCTCGTGGAGCGGGGAGTGCCGGCCACGACGATCGAACAGTCCGACCTCGGACCCATCCTTCGGGCGCGGGAAGAGACCGGACCGACGGATGCCGAGGGGGTTGCCGCCCGGCAGACGGACGTGCTGCACCGGCTCGAGGACCTGACATGACGACCGACAACGCCGCCCCGTCGGCCGTGGCCGAGGCCGAAAACCGGAGCGCCGGGCTGATCTCGCACGGCGACGTGCGGGAGCTGCGCGGGCCGCTTCTCGTGATGGGCGGCGTGGACGATGTCGGCTGGGACGAGTTTGCGACGGTCGACCTGCCCGACGGCCAACGGCACGGGCTCGTCCTGGAGGTCGATCACGATCTCGTGACGCTGCAGGTGCTTGAGGGGACCGACGGCATGGCTCCCACGGGCATCCGGGTGCGCTTCGGGGGACGCCCGCTGCACGTCCGGGTCGGCACCGACTGGCTCGGGCGCGTGTTCAACGGTCGCGGTGAACCCCTCGACGGCGGACCGCCGGTGGCCGGTACCGCGACCCTTCCGGTGAGCGGATGGCCGCTCAATCCGGTGCATCGCCAGCCACCGCAGGAACCGGTGCTGACCGGCGTGTCCGTGATCGACGCCCTCGCCACCTTGGTGCGGGGGCAGAAGCTCCCCATCTTCTCGGTGCCGGGACTTCCCCATCTGACTCTCGCGACCCAGATCGCGGCGCAGGCCACGTCGGGAGGGTCCACCTTCCGGGTTGTCTTCGCCGCGATGGGGCTGACCCACGCCGACATCAGCTTCGTTCGCGACCGACTCGAGGAGCGATCGGCTGCGGGCGAGCTGGTGCTGCTGCTCAATGCCGCCGACGATCCGGTGATCGAACGGATCCTCACTCCGCGCATCGCCCTCACGGTGGCGGAGCACCTGGCATACACCGAAGGTCACGATGTGCTCGTGATCATGTCGGACATGACGAGTTACGCCGAGGCCGTCCGTGAGGTCTCCGCCGCCCGAAGAGAGATCCCCGCCCGACGCGGGTACCCCGGCTATCTCTACAGCGACCTCGCCAGCCTCTACGAACGCTGTGGCCGGGTCACCGGGCGCGACGGGTCCGTGACCATCCTGCCCGTGCTCACCATGCCCGGTGGGGACATCACCCACCCGGTGCCGGACCTGACCGGGTACATCACCGAGGGCCAGATCGTGCTTTCCGCCGATGTGGAGGCGCGCGGAATCTATCCGCCGGTCGACGTTCTGTCCTCGCTGTCCCGCCTGATGCGCAGCGGCGCGGGTGCGGGACGCACCCGCGAGGACCATCTCGATGTCGCAGCCCAGGTGCTTTCCGCCATGGCGCGGGCCAGCCAGGCCGCCGAACTGGCCGAGCTGGTCGGCGCGGCCGCCCTGAGCGAAACGGATCGAAGCTACATCGCCTTTCGCGGCAAGGTTGAAGACGGGCTGCTCAATCAGGGACGGGACGAGGTGCGAACCCTTGAAGAGACGCTGGACCGGGCGTGGTCCGCCCTGGCCGGGCTGCCCCGGAAGGAACTGACCATGCTCTCCGGCGAGCTGATCGCGCGCTACCTCCCCCAGGAATCGACGTCCGGATGAGCGCGGGCGGACGTGCGGGAAAGGTGCGACTCGAGCGGCGGCTGCTGACCGCCCGTCACGGGGCGATGCTGCTCGAGCGCAAACAACACATCATGGCGGAGGAGCTGGAGCGGCTCCAGCTTCACGCCGACGATGTGACGCGGGAGTGGGAACAGCGTGCGAGGGAGGCGGCGCAGTGGCTTCGGCGTGCCGAAGCGCTCGACGGCCGGGAGCGAATCGAACGAGCGTCGCCGCCCGAGTCCGCCGAGGTGGAGATCCACTGGGGCGGGGCGATGGGGGTGGTCTACCCGGAGAACGCGACCTGTGTGCCGCCGGCGCCCCCGTCGGCCGGGGGAAGCTCTGCGCTTTCCTTCGCGGCGCTCGCGCACCGGGATGCCCTGATGGCGGCCGTGAAGCATGCGGCGATCCAGCGCGCGGTCCTGCTGGTCTCCACGGAGCTCGCGAGTACTCGCACCCGCCAGCGATCCGTCGAGAACCGTTGGATTCCGCGGCTGGAAGAGGAGCTCAGGGCCCTGCACCGACAGCTCGAGGACCAGGAGTTGGAAGAGAGCCTTCGGGTCCGCTGGGCGGCGGACAGGACCACGAGGGCCGTCGGATCCCCGGCGCCAACGGGGGCCTCCCGCACGGGGTCGAGCAGAGAGAAGAGGGCACCATGACCGGGACAATTCTGGTCGCCGTCAACGATTCACCGGCGGCCTTCGCCGCGGCACAGGTCGCCATCGACCATGCCAGACGGTGGGAATCGCGCCTGTGTGTCGTGACGGTGATCGAAGACGGAGAGTTCGGTGCCAGGTTCGACGTGATCGCGACCGCGGACGAACGCCGCCAGTCTGCCGCGGAGGCGGTGCTCAATCACGTTGCCGCCCTCGGCGTTGCCGCCGGTGTGACTGTCGATGGCAGAAAGCGGGTCGGGCGCGTTGCCGCCGCGATTCTGGAAGAGGCACGGGTGGTCGACGCGATGTTGATCGTGATGGCGACCGTCGACAAGCCGAGCCACACCATCCCCTCGCTGGGAAGGCACACCCTGCGGGTGCTGGAGTTCGCGACCGTTCCTGTGCTCGTCGTGCCGAGCCCGCCGGTCTGGCCGGCCTAGGGCGTGTTGATCAAGTGATTTCGGTGTCGCTCGGGCGACGATCGATGTATGCATGATCGTGATGTGATTTCTGACGAGGCGTGGGCTGTGATCGAGCCGTTGCTTCCGCGGGTGCAGGGTCGGAGTCGGCCGTG
>JBBSBA010000085.1:0-9131 GCA_038251725.1 Actinomycetales bacterium | reverse complement strand
CTCGGCTGACGATCCGGCTCGGCTGACGATCCGGCGGAGCCCGCCGGATACGCCTAGCCGCTGCAGTAGGTGATGGTGATCGTGGAGTGCTGGGGCTGGTCGTTCGTCAGCGACTGTGACGTGACATTGAGGCCAGAGCAGCCCTTGTCGGGCACCGCGTTGATGCCGAGCTGAAGGGCGCTGAGCTCGGCGTTCGCGTCCTTGAGGCTCATGCTGACCAGGTTGGGAACGGTGACCAGGCCGTCGGAGACGACGAGGTTGATCACATCACCCTCCTTCACCGCCGTGCTCGCCGCGGGCTGGCTGCTGATCACGGTGCCGGCTGTGATCGTGGCCGAGTGCTGGGGAGTTGAGGTCCCGAAGGCCAGATTGCGGGCAGCAAGGGCCCCCTTGGCGGCTTCCAGCGTCAGGTTGCTGAGGCTCGGCACGGTGGTCGGGGTCTTCCCCGACGACACAAAGATGCTCACCGTGGCGTTCTTGCCGACCTTCTGGCCCGCGGCCGGGTCCGTCGAGATGATACGACCAACGGCGACCTTGGAACTGGGCTCGTCTAACCTGGTCGTCGCGAGACCGAGCTTCGTGATCGACGCGGCGCCGTCGGTGTAGAGCTGCCCGGTGACGCTCGGGACCTTCACTGACAGATCGTTGCCGATGTAGGCCGGTGGCAGGTTGAGGACCCAGAAGAACACGGCGGCCAGAATCACGGCCACGGCCATGATGCCGACCCAAATCCAGGCGACGGGCGGCCTCGTCTGCGTGCGAACGCCACGGTCGTCGTTCGGGGCGGACAGCTGGCGGAGGGCCGCATCGGAACCGGCGGTCGCGCTCGGATTGATGCCGAACAACGTCATGTTGAAGTCCCCGGCGGGGGGCATGCGTGGCGGAATCCCGCCGGCGCTCGCGTCCTCGAGATCGTGGCGGAATTCGGCAGCGGTCTGAAAGCGCTCGAACTTGTCCTTGGCGAGGGCGTGCAGCACGACGGAGTCGATCGAGGGCGACACCCGCGGGTTGATGGTGCTCGGCGCCGCGGCGGCCTCGCTGATGTGCTGGTAGGCCACGGCGGCGGCCCGATCGCCGCGAAACGGCGGACGCCCGGTGAGCAGTTCGAAGAGAACGACGCCGGTGGAGTACAGGTCGGTGCGGGCATCCACCGTCTCGCCCCTTGCCTGCTCGGGTGAGAAGTACTGGGCGGTGCCGAGCACCGCGCTCGTGTCGGCCACCGTCGCGGAGTTGTCGGAGACGGCACGGGCGATGCCGAAGTCCATCACCTTCACCTGGCCGTTTTGCGTGATCATCACGTTGCCCGGTTTGATGTCGCGGTGCACCAGGAGCGCGCGGTGGCTGTACTCCAGTGCGGTGAGGATCCCGGAGACGATGCGCACGGCCTCCTTCGGGTCGAGAGGACCCTCGGCCGCGATGTCCTTCAACAGGCGCCCGTCGACGTATTCCATGACGATGTACGGAACCTGCGTCTCGAGGCCGTTCGGTTCGCGCACGGTCTCTTCCCCGGCATCGAAGACGCGCACGATCGTGGGATGCGCCATTCGCGCGGCCTTCTGCGCCTCCTCGCGGAACATCACGCGAAAACGTGGATCCGTCGCGAGGGTCGGCTTGAGGAGCTTGATCGCGACCTTGCGGCCGAGCCGCGTGTCGATTCCGAGGTGCACGTCCGACATGCCACCCCGACCGATGAGGTCGCCGACTTCGTAGCGGCCGGCGAGCAGCCGAGTGCCTTCAGTCACGAGTCTTCTCCTGGTGGTGCGGGGGGCGGGACCTTGCCAAGTGTACTGCGTCGACTTTTGGACTCTGTCGGTTAGGGGACCGCTGCGACCGGTGTCTTGACGGTGAGTGTCGCAGAGGACGGTGAGGACGCGGCCGGTGCCGAGCCGCCGGAACACTGGGCGACATAGCTCATGGTGTTGGACGTGCCCGGGGTCGGAGCGAGAGTCCAGGTCAGGCTCGTCTGGGAGGGACCGACCGGATTGGGCGGGCTGAAGGAAGAGGGGGCGCTCGCGGTGAACGTGAAGTACTGGAGCGTTGAGTCAGCGGGACATCCCGTGTACGGGGGAATGGTGACGGTCGTCGTTGCGGGCGCGGTGGGTGTGGCGGCGGTGGGTGTGGTTGCCGTGAGGGCGCCCGGTTGGGTCGGCGTCGCCGGGGGAACGTCGCCGTAGAACCGCACGGTGATGGTGTCGCCCACGTGCACGTTGCCGGTGGGGTTGACGAAGTACGCCGTACCGACCTTCGACGCGTCGGGGGCGGGACTGGCATCCGGCACCATGTTGGCGCCAAGCCCGAGCTGGTCGAGTTGCGATTGCACGGCCGCGATCTTCTCGCCGATGAACATGGTCGGGCCGATGTTGCGGATGTCGCTCGTCGGAGTCGGTGACGGCGTGGTCGGCGGGGGCGACGGTGTCTTCGAGACGGTCGGAGTCGGACTGGGAGACGGGATGGGCTTCGGGTTGCCAACGAGGGTGATCAGGGTCCCGAGGAGCACCACGAGCAGGATCGCCACGAGCGCGATGAGCGGCCAGGTCCATGGGTTGCGGCCGCTGGTCTGGGTGGGTTTCGTTGGCGGGTTGTAGTTGCCGCCGGATGTCGTGGTGAGCAGGCGGGTGGCCTGGGTCGCGGGGTTCTCCCGCAGCAGGGCGGGAAGGCTGCCGGCGGCCAGAATGCCGGGGACCGCGGACGCCGCACCCGCGACATCCCCGCGGCGCAGCGACTGGGCGGCGCGAGCCAGATGCGCGGCGGAGGCTGGGCGGTCTGCCGGATTCTTGGCGATGCAGGCGTAGACGAGGTTGCGCACCGGCTCGGAGACGGTGGATGGCAGGTCCGGCGGCTGCTCGTTGATCTGGGCCATCGCGATCGCGACCTGCGATTCGCCCGTGAACGGACGACGGCCGGCGAGGGACTCGTACGCGACGATTCCGAGGGAGTAGATGTCGGTGGTTGGCGAGGCTGGGTGACCACTCGCCTGCTCCGGCGACAGGTACTGCACGGTGCCCATCACCTGGCCGGTGGCCGTGAGTGGCACCTGGTCGGCGATGCGGGCGATGCCGAAGTCGGTGATCTTGACCCGGCCATCCGGGGTGATCAGCAGGTTGCCCGGCTTGATGTCGCGGTGCACGAGGCCGGCGGAGTGTGCGGCGTGCAGGGCGGATGCCGTCTGGGCGACAATGTCGAGCACCCGGTCGGCGGAGAGCACACGCTCACGCTCGAGGATCGTCGAGAGGGCCTCGCCCGGCACGAGTTCCATCACGAGGTAGGCGCTGCCGTCCTCCTCGCCGTAGTCGAAGACGTTGGCGATTCCCTCGTGGTTCACCAGTGCGGCGTGGCGGGCCTCCGCGCGGAAGCGCTCGAGGAATCCGGGATCGCCGAGGTACTCGTCCTTCAGGATCTTGATGGCGACGGTGCGTCCGATGACCAGGTCGGTCGCCTGCCAGACCTCACCCATGCCGCCGATGGCGATTCGGCTGGCGAGCTGGTACCGTCCCCCGAAAGTGAGGCCACTTGTGGGTCTCATTTGCCTAGCACCGCCTCAATTACTTTTCTCGCGATTGGCGCTGCGACCGCGTTGCCGAAGCTGGTCCCATTTTCAACGACCACCGCTACCGCGACCTGTGGGTCGTTGGCGGGCGCAAATCCAGTGAACCACAGGGTATACGGCTTGTTGCCGCCGTTCTGCGCCGTGCCGGTCTTGCCGCCCACTTCGACTCCGCTAATTCTTGCATTACCTGCCACACCATTGCTTACGTTGTTGACCATCATCTGGGTCAGCGTCGCGCTCGTGGCCGCGGTGATCGGCTGGCTGAAGACCGACTGCTGGAAGGGCTGGATCACCGTGAGATCGGGAGCCGTGATCTGTTTAATGAGGGTCGGCTTCATGAGGGTTCCACCATTCGCGATTGCCGCGGTGGTCATGGCGACCTGCAGCGGAGTGACCTTGTCTTCAAACTGGCCGAAGGCCGACAGCTCCACCTGCGGGGCGTTGCCCACGGTGTAGATGCTCGGGGTCACCGCCATCGGGATCGACAACTTCTTGCCGTAGCCATAGGCCGACGCGTACTTCTTGATTTCATCGCCGCCGAGGGCCGCGCCGAGCTGCGCCATCGGGATATTGCAGCTGAGTCGAAGCGCATCGGCGATCGACACCGTCGCACCACCGCCGCAATTGTCGCCCCCGGCATTGTGGATGACGGTGCTCGTGCCGGTGAGGGTCAGCGACAGGGGGTTCGGGAAGGTGCTGTCGGGGGTGTACTTGCCGCTGTCGAGGGCGGCGGAAGTCAAGACGAGCTTGAACACCGAGCCCGGGTAGTACAGGTTGCCAGCGATGGCGCGGTTGATGAGCGGCTTCGTCGGGTCGGCCAGGAGCTGCTTGTATGCGGCGATGACGTCGTTGGTGTTGTGGGAGGCCAACCGGTTGGGGTCGTAGGCGGGCTTGGACACCATGGCGAGAATTGCGCCGGTCTTCGGGTTGAGGGCGACCACGGCACCGGAGAGGTTGCCGAGCGCATCCCACGCCACTTTCTGCAGCTTCGGGTCGATCGTCAGCGATACGGAAGCGCCCTTCGGGGTCTGCCCGGTGAGGATCGAATTGACTTTGGACAGGAACTGGTCGTTCGCGCTGCCGCTGAGGTAGCTGTTGAGGGCACCCTCGACGCCGGTGTCACCCTGATTGAGGGTGAAGTAGCCGGTGACCGCGGAGTACAGCTGCGGAGCGCTGTACACCCGCTGGAACTTGTAGCGGTCGGCGACGGGCTTCGATTCGGCGATCGCCTGGCCGTTGACGAGAATCGGGCCGCGCTCCGCCGAGTAGCTGTCGTTCAGCGTGCGAACATTGCGGGTGTCCGCGTTGAGCTTGTCCACCTGGAACACCGTGATGACCGTGGTGGACGTGAACAGCGCGAGGAACATGAGCAGCACGGCGATGGTCACGCGCTTGAGCTGACGGTTCATCCTTCGACCACCAATCGGGGCTGATTGCGCACGCTGTCCGACAGGCGAAGCAGGAGTGCGGCGATGATCCAGTTGGCAACGAGCGACGACCCGCCGGCCGCGAGGAACGGTGTGGTGAGTCCCGTGAGCGGGATTACGCGGGTCACGCCGCCGAGCACGATGAACACCTGAAGCGCAATGACGAATGACAGGCCGACGCCGAGCAGCCGGCCGAAGTCATCCTGCCCGGTGAAGCCGATGCGGAATCCACGAGAGATGAAAAGCAGGTAGAGCGCGAGGATGGCGAACAGCCCGGCGAGGCCGAGTTCCTCGCCGAGGCTGGTGATGATGAAGTCGCTCTCGGCGAGGGGGGTGATGCCGGGACTGCCCTGGCCGAGTCCGGTGCCGATCAGCCCGCCATGAGCGAGTCCGAAGATGCCCTGCACGAGTTGGTAGCTTCCCCCGACCGCACCGTAGATCTTCGGACTGAAGGCATCGAGCCAGGAGTCGAACCGGCCCTGAACATAGCCGAGCAGGCGGCTGGCGATCAGCGCGCCGCCGACGAAGAGAATGAGCCCGATGATAATCCAGCTCAGGCGTCCGGTGGCCACGTAGATCATCACGAGGAAGAGGCCGAAGAACAGCAACGCCGTGCCGAGGTCGTGCTGGAAGACGAGCACCGCCATGGCGGCGAGCCAGATCACCACGATCGGGCCGAGGTCGCGCACCCGGGGGAAGCGCATCCAGAGGACCTTCCTGCCGACGAGGGACAGGCTGTCGCGAGCGGTGACGAGATAGCCGGCGAAGAAGATCGCCAGGGCGATTTTGGCTAGCTCACCGGGCTGGAAGTTGAAGTTGCCGAAGTGGATCCACAGCCGCGCGCCGTTGATGGTCTCGCCGATGCCGGGAAGCATCGGAAGCAGCAGCAGCGCGATGCCAACGAACATGGCGATGTAGCGGTAGCGCTGCAGCACGCGATGGTTTCGGATGAGCAGCAGCACGCCGAGGGCGATCACCATGGCCATGGCGGTCCACGCGATCTGTCGAACACCCGCGGCCTCCCAGCCGACCTGGTGCTTCTCGATGTCGATGCGGTAGATCTCGGCGATGCCGAGGCCGTTGAGAACGGTGATGACGGGCAGGATGAACGGGTCGGCCTGCGGGGCGACGAGCCGCAGCGCAATGTGGATGACGAGCGTAATCACCCCGAGTCCGGCGGTGAGGACGAGTACCGTTCCGTGCACCGAGCCGAGTGCGCCGAGCTCGACGAGCGAGATCGCGGACCCCACGATGACGAAGGCGAAGAGCAGCAGAGCCAGTTCGAGATTACGCAGCCTGGCCGGCACCCGCAGCTTGAGCCGGAGGGTGTTGGTGAACAGGGCGATCGGACTCGTCTCGGCGGGCGCCGGAAGGCCGATGCGGTCGGTGGAATTCGTGCTGGTCACGGGCGGGCCCTATTTCTGGGCATCGGTCAGCCGCTTGATGATGGCCTTCGCCTCGGCGAGGTCGGCAGCGCTTATCGTGTCCTCCACCGTCCTGCGGGTATAACTCGGCAGGTCATCGAGCCTCAGGCTCGTCTCCGAATAGACGCTGTGCATGGAGATGGGGCCGATGTCCTGCTGGATGCCGCGATAGATCGCCACGGTCTGGCCGTCGGCGCCGACGTAGTACAGCGACTGCGACCAGCGGTAGCCGGCGAAGAGGGACCCGAGAATCACGAGAATGACCACGATGATTCCGATGATCCAGGCGATGCGGCGCCTGCGGGCGCGGCGCCGGTCTTCGAGGATCAGTTCGTCCAGGTATTCGTCCGACTCCGGCTCGAAGTGGCTGTCCTCAACCTGGGTCGACTTGAGCGGATGGAGCAGCAAGGCGGGCAGACGCAGTGGCCGTCGGCCCGACTCGCTCTCGAACGTGAGCGGGGCGGCGGCGGATCCGACGATTATCGCCGGCACCGAGGCCGAGCTGGCGGTGTCATCGATATCGACGATGACCACGGTCACGTTGTCGGGTGCGCCCTGGTCGAGGCTGTCCTTCACCAGGCGGTCCCCGGCGTCCTTCACATCGGGCAGGGAGGAGAGGGCGTGCTCGATCTTGTCGTCGGAGACGTAGCTGGAGAGACCATCGGAACAGAGCAACCAGCGGTCACCAGGCACCACGTCGAACACCGTCGTGTCGATCTCGGGAGCGGCATCGATGTCGCCGAGCACTCGCATGAGCACCGACCGGCGCGGATGCACGGCCGCTTCCTCGTGGGTGATGCGGCCACTGTCGACGAGGCGCTGCACGAAGGTGTGGTCGGCGGTGATCTGCTTCAGCTCGCCGTCCCGCAGCAGGTAGATCCGGGAGTCGCCGATGTGGGCGATGGCGACCTGGGAGCCGGAGCGCAGCAGCGCGCTGACCGTCGTGCCCATGCCGGTGAGTTCGGGGTGTTCGAATACCGTCTCGGCGAGCATCGTGTTGGCGGCGCTCAGCGCGGACTTCAGCGCGAATTCCGCGTCGGCGGCCGACGCGTACGGGCGGTCTGCCTCAATCACGCGTTTCAACGCGATCGCGGAGGCGACGTCTCCGCCGGCGTGGCCACCCATGCCGTCGGCGACCACGAAGAGCTGCGTTCCCGCGTAGCCGGAGTCCTGGTTGTTCGCCCGAATCTTTCCGACGTGGGACACGGCCGTGCTCTTAACCGATGTGGCCATTCACCTACCGCCGAAGTTCGAAGCTTGTCGTGCCGATGCGCACGGGAGTGTTGAGCGGAACCGGTGTGGGCAGGCTGACCCGCGTTCCATTGAGGAATGTGCCGTTGGTCGAGTCTAGATCCTGGATCACCCAATCCTCGCTCCACAGCATGAGGCGCGCGTGATGGGTGGAGGTGTACTCATCGCGGACGACGAGGCCGCTCTCGTTCGAACGTCCGATCGTGAGGGGCTCCTTGCCGAGCGGCAGCTCCAGTCCCTCCTTGGGACCGGAGACGATCACGAGTCGCGTCGCGCCGGCTGAGGCTGACTGCACCGCGAACGCCTCGGTGGCGTCGGAGGGGGAGGACTGTCCGTAGGCGGGCGCCGGGACACTCACGGGGGCGACTTCCGCGGTGATGAACGGCTGGCCCGCCGCGGCCTCGGTGGGGAGTCGGCGCACACGCTGGCCGAACAGGTCGGTCCGCAACGCGTAGATGACCGCGAACACGAACGCCCAGAGGATGAAGAGGAAGCCGAACCGGAGAAGGAGGAGTGTCAGTGCGCTCATCGGTGATCCCCGGTGCCATCGTCGCCCGGGTGGGAGTCGGAGAACTTGTCAGCCGATGCTGAATGGGCGAGCACCCGGAACACAATACGGGTTCTTCCGATGTTGATGACGGAATCCGGCGGGAGTGGCGCGCGATGCACGGGGACGCCATTGAGCTCCGACCCGTTCGTGGAGTCCAGGTCATTAACCTCGGCCCGGGTGCCATCCCAGAGGACTTCGACGTGCTTGCGGGAGATTCCGGTGTCCTCCACCGTGATGTCCGCGTCGCTGCCCCGGCCGATGATCGTGCGGGACTTGACGATTGGGTAGCGCTTGCCAGCGACATCCAGAACCGGCGTCCAGACGACGATGCCCCTGACGCTCTCGGAGTCGATGCCGAGAACTCCCTCGGTGAGTGCCGCGTCCGTGTCGAGGGTGATGCTGATGCCGCCCGAGAACTGGTAATGCTGCGCGGCGGCATGCTGTTGAACCAGTCGGCTGAGCTCGTCGATGAGCGTGGGGCCGATGGCGGTCATGTGCTCGAAGTCGCGGGGCGCGAGGCGCACGGTGAAGCGGTTCGGCACCAGGATCCGGTCGCGCGCGACGACGGCCGCCTTGGTGTCGAGCTCCCGCCGGAGGGCGGAGGTGATCTCGATCGGCTGCAGCCCAGACTTGAAGGTCCTGGCAAACGCGCCATTGACGGCGCGCTCCAAACCCTTCTCAAAGCTGTCCAGCAGGCCCAATGGTCTCCCTCGTCACTGACACATCTAACTAGATCGATGTTAGCCGCCCGTCCTGAGGCAGGGGCACGCGGGCGCAGGAGAGGATCACGGAACCCCGCGCACTCCGGCTCCTCGCTTGCTGTGCTAATCTCGCTGAGTCTGCGCGAGTGGCGAAATTGGCAGACGCGCACGGTTCAGGTCCGTGTGCCCGAAAGGGCATGGGGGTTCAAGTCCCCCCTCGCGCACAAGGGG
>JBBSBA010000084.1:0-10270 GCA_038251725.1 Actinomycetales bacterium | reverse complement strand
GTCTGGTAGGACACCCCGGCGATCCGCGCGACATCGCGGATGCTGGGGGCGCGAACCTTCACTGGTTCCATGGACGGTAGGTTTCCGGCTTCGTAGTCGAGGGGCGCCCGGGCACGAACGCCGCACGGCGTGACCATTATCACTCACCGCGCGGGAGCACGCTCGATTCAGGGAATTCGAGCTGCCGTGCGCACGAGGCAGCCGACGCCAACGTCACCGGACGCCGCGAAATGCCGGACCAGCTGCATGCCGTAATGGGAATATTCGCCATTGAGCCCCCGCGGAGCGTCACCCGACTCGCCTCGCGGTGACCGCTACACCGTGGCGATGCGATCAAGCCCCGCCAGCAGGTCGGCGACGAGGTCGTCGACGCCCTCGATGCCGACCGACAGTCGCACGAGATTTTCTGGCACAGCGAGCGCCGTGCCGCGCACGGAGGCATGGGTCATCTCGGTGGGGTAGCCGATGAGCGACTCGACGCCGCCGAGAGACTCGGCGAGCTGGAAGATCTCGGTCGACTGCGCGAAGGCACGGGCGGAGGCTGGGCCCCCGGCGAGCGCGAGGGAGAGCATCCCGCCGAAGCCGCGCATCTGGCGCGAGGCGAGCTCGTGACCGGGGTGTTCGACGAGGCCGGGGTAGTACACGCGCTCGACCGCCGGATGGGCGACGAGCACATCCGCGATCGCCTGCGCGTTCGACGAATGGCGGTCCATGCGAACCGCGAGGGTCTTGATGCCGCGGACGGTGAGCCATGCGTCCATCGGCCCGGACACCGGGCCGACCGCGAACTGCAGGAAGCCGATCTTCTCGGCAAGCTCGTCGTCGTTGAGCACGACCGCGCCGCCGAGCGCATCGGAATGCCCGCCGAGGTACTTGGTGGTCGAGTGGGTGACGACGTCGGCGCCGAGGGAGAGCGGATTCTGCAGGTAGGGCGAGGCGAAGGTGTTGTCCACGACCACCATGACACCCGCGGCGTGCCCGATCTCCACGAGCGCCGCGATGTCGCTGATCTTCATGAGCGGGTTGCTCGGGGTCTCGACCCAGAGCACCCTGGTGCTGGGGCGGATCGCGGCGCGAACGGCATCGAGATCCGTCAGCTCCACCGTGTCGAGCTCGATTCCCCACGGCACGAAGACCCGGTTCACCAACCGGTGCGTTCCGCCATAGACGTCGTTGCCCATGACCACGTGGTCGCCGGGGGTGAGGATCGAACGAAGCAGCGTGTCTTCGCCGGCGAGGCCGGAGGCGAAGCTGAAGCCGTGCGCGGCGCCCTCGAGGTCGGCGATCAGCTCCTGCAGCGAATTGCGGGTGGGGTTCGCGCTGCGCGAATACTCGTAGCCGCCGCGGAGGCCGCCGATCCCGTCCTGCACGAAGGTGGACGTCTGATAGATCGGCGGAATCACGGACCCGGTGGTCGGATCGAACGCCTGCCCGGTGTGGATCGCGCGGGTGGAGAAATCGTGGGGCTGGGGCACGTGGCTCTTTTCGTTTGGTGCGGAGTTCACTCGGACAGGAACGTGAGCAGGTCGTGACGCGTGACGACGGCGACCGGCTTGCCGTCCTCGGTGACGAGCAGGGCGTCCGACCGGCCCAAGGCGGACCGGGCCGCGCCCACGGATTCGTGTACACCGATCAAACCGAGCGGGGAGCCGATAAATTTCCCGACCGGGTCTGTCATCTTCGCGTCGCCGTTGAAGACCTGTTCCAGCAGCGACTTCTCCTCGATCGCCCCGATGACCTCGCCGATCACGACCGGCGGCTCCGCCGACAGCACGGGCAACTGCGAGACACCGTACGTGGTCATGATCTGAATGGCGTCGCGCACGGTGTCGGAGGGATGGACGTGCACGAGCGCTGGCAGCCCCGCGGTCTTGTGGCCGACGACATCGGCGACCGTCTTCTCGTCCGAGACCTGCGTGAAGCCGTAGGACTGCATCCATTTCTCGCTGAACACCTTGTTGAGATAGCCGCGGCCGCCGTCCGGGAGCAGGATCACCATGATCGCCTCGGCGGGAAGGTCGCGGGCGACCTTGAGCGCGGAGGCGACGGCCATGCCGCTCGATCCCCCGACGAGCAGCCCCTCTTCGCGCGCGAGCCTCCTGGTCATCTCGAACGACTCGGCGTCCGACGAGGCGATGATCTGATCCACCACCGAGCCGTCATAGGCCTCCGGCCAGAAGTCCTCGCCGACGCCCTCGACGAGGTACGGTCGGCCGGTGCCGCCGGAGTACACCGACCCCTCCGGGTCGGCGCCGATGATCGCGACCGCGCCGCCCGAGACCTCCTTGAGGTACCGGCCGACGCCGCTGATCGTGCCGCCGGTGCCAACACCCGCGACGAAATGGGTGATGCGGCCGTCGGTATCGGCCCAGATCTCCGGACCGGTGGTCTCGTAGTGGCTGAGCGGCCCGTTCGGGTTCGCGTACTGGTTGGGCTTGAAGGCGCCGGGAATCTCGCGTGCCAGCCGGTCGGAGACGGAGTAATAGGATTCCGGGCTGTCCGGTGCGACGGCGGTGGGCGTCACGACCACTTCGGCCCCGTAGGCCAACAGCACGTTTCGCTTCTCCTCGCCCACCTTGTCGGGCAGCACGAACACGCAGCGATAGCCGCGCTGCTGGGCGACGAGGGCGAGGCCGATGCCGGTGTTGCCCGAGGTGGGCTCGACAATGGTGCCCCCCGGTCGAAGCAGCCCCTCCGCCTCCGCGGCATCGATGATGCGGGTGGCGATACGGTCCTTGGACGACCCGCCCGGGTTCAGATACTCCACCTTCACCAGAACGGTGGCTGCAATGCCGTCCGTCACCCGGTTGAGCTTCACCAGAGGAGTATTTCCGACGAGGTCGATGACGCTATTGGCGAACTTCATAGTGCGGCCAATCTACCAGCGGGCTCCTGGCGGCACCGCGTTGTTCAGTAATGACCGTGTTGTTCAGTAATGACCGCGTTGTTCAGCGCTGACCGACCTGCTGCGCGTAGAGCCGGGCGTAGACGCCGTCCGCCGCGGTCAGCTCCGCGTGCGTGCCTCGCTCGACGATGCGTCCGGCCTCCACGACGAAGATCACGTCGGCCGAGACGATGGTCGAGAGTCGATGCGCGATCGCGATGGTCGTGCGCCCCGCGGATGCCGTGTCGAGGGCGTCCTGCACGATCCGTTCGGAGAGCGAGTCGAGCGCGCTCGTCGCCTCGTCGAGAATGAGCACGCGCGGGTCCTTCAGGAGCACCCGGGCGATCGCGATGCGCTGCTTTTCCCCGCCGCTCAGGCGGTAGCCGCGCTCGCCGACCACCGTGTCATAGCGGTCAGGGAACGAGACGATCGTGTCGTGGATGTTGGCGGCCCTCGCGGCCGCCTCGAGTTCGGCATCCGTCGCCCCGGGCTTGGCGTAGCGGAGGTTCTCCGCGATCGTGGCGTGGAAGAGGTAGGTCTCCTGGCTCACGATGCCGATGTTGGCGACGAGGGAGTCCTGTTCGAGTTCGCGCAGATCGTCGCCGGCGAAGAGGATGCGGCCGCCGGTGGCGTCGTGGAATCGCGGGATCAGATAGGACACGGTGGTCTTGCCCGCACCGGACGCCCCGACGAAGGCCGCGAACTGGCCCGGCTCGATCGCGAAGGACAGTCCCTTGAGCGTCGGCGTCGTCGCCGTGCCGGAGTCCGGGTAGGAGAAGACCACGTCGTCGAACTGCACCCGGCCGAGCTGGGCGACGTTCACGGGGTGCGCGTTCGGGGCATCGACGATCGCGGGGCGCAGGTCGATGTATTCGAAGATGCGGGCGAAGAGGGCCTGCGAGGTCTGCAGGTCGAGGGCCACGCGCATGAGCCCGAGCAGCGGCCACATGAGTCGTGCCTGCACCGTGGTGAACGCGACGATGGTGCCCGCCGTCACCGGCACCGTCCCGAGCATCAGCCAGGCGGCGCAGAGGTAGATGACGGCCGGGATGATCGCGAGGAATATCTGCACGGTCGCGAAGAACCACTGCCCGCTCATCTGCTCGCGCACCTGCAGGCGGATCTGGTTGTCGTTCTCGTCGCTGTAGCGCCGGATCTCGGCGCCCTGCTGGTTGAAGCTCTTGGCGAGCAGGATGCCGGAGACCGACAGCGTCTCCTGCGTGATGGCCGTCATGTCGCTCAGCGACTCCTGCGTCTTCGTCGCGATCTTCGCGCGCACGCGTCCGACGCGGCGCTGCGCGATCACGAGGATCGGCATCAGGATGACGGCCACGATCGTCAGCTGCCAGGACAGCACGAGCATCGAGACGAACGCGGCAGCCACGGTCACCGTGTTGCCGAGCACGCTCGCCATGGTGTTGCTCAGCACGCTCGCGACACCGCCGACGTCGTTTTGCAGGCGTGACTGGATGATGCCGGTCTTGGTGCGCGTGAAGAACGCGAGTTCCATCCTCTGCAGGTGGCCGAACAGCCGCACCCGCAGCTCTCCCATCACCCGGTTTCCGACCGTCGCGGTGAGGAACGTCTGCCAGACGCCGAGGCCGGCGGAGGCGATGTAGATCGCGATCATGGTGCCGACGATCCTCAGTAGCACCGGGAAGTTCGGCCCGCCGGAGGCCGGAAACAGCCCGAAATCGAATGCCTGCTTGGTTAGCAGCGGCGGAAAGACGGTGAGCCCGGCGCTCACGATCACGAGCACCGCCGTGACGGTCAGGGCCGAGCGATGCGGTGCGAACAGCTGCGTGATGCGGGCGAACAGATCGGGGATGCGCGGGGCATCCGCGTTCTCCGCCCGCTGCGCGTCGGCGTCCCCGGCGCCGATGCGGGTGCGCTGCTTGCCCATCCGCCCTGTCTGGGCTCCACCACCGTGCATTCCGCTCACGCGATCACTTTACGCACCGCGACCGCCCGCTCCGCGCGGGATTCGCGCACGGCGCAACGAGATGGCGCCTTCCGACCGCCTACCCCTTCGTGGCTCCGGCCAGGAGGCCACGCACGAAGAAGCGCTGGAAGAACAGGAAGACCAGCACCGGAACGATGATCGCCAGGAAGGTCCCGGCGGTGAGCAGGTACCAACTCGACCCGTACTGGCCGGAGAGGTCGTTCAGCACCTTGGTGATCGGAAGGTTCTCCCCCGACGTGAAAATGGTCGCGACCAGGAGATCATTCCAGACCCAGAGGAATTGGAGGATCGCGATGGCCGCGAGGGCCGGCACGGACAGCGGCAGCACGATCCGCAGGAAGATCTGGCCGTGGCCTGCGCCGTCCACGCGAGCGGCCTCGATGATGTCCGACGGAATCGCGGAGATGAAATTGTGCAGGAGGAAGATCGCCAGCGGGAGCGCGAATATCGTGTGGGCGATCCACACCTGCGCGAAGCTGGCCTGCACGTTGTTGAGATTCAGCCCGGGAAACAGCTGGAATGACCCGATGCTGACGCCACTGGAGAACAGACGAAGCAGCGGCACGAGCGCCATCTGCAGCGGAACGATCTGGAGGGAGACCACGCCGATGAACAGCGCGTCCCTGCCCTTGAAGTTGATCCACGAGAGGCCGTAGGCGGCCAGCGCCGCAATGACGATCGGGAACACCGTGGCCGGGATCGTGATGGTCAGCGAGTTGAGGAAGGACTGTCCCACGGAGACGGTGTCGCCGAAGTTGACCGTCTTCAGATAGTTGTCGACGGTGAACTCCGGCTGGGTGAACACGGTCCACCAACCCGACGTGGTGATGTTCGCCGCTGGTCGGAACGAGGAGACGAACAATCCGAAGGTCGGCAGCGTCCAGAGCACGGCGATGATGAGCGCCCCGATGGTGGCGCCGGGACTGGTGAGCCTCTTCTTCGAGTGGTGGAAGACCCTGCCGTCGATGGTGACCGACGTCTTCTTCGGCGTGCGACTGCTGCGCACCGTTGCGGCTGTAGCGGTCATCCGATTTCCCTCTGCTTTCGTATCTGGCGAGCGTTGAATATGAGGAACGGCAACACCAGCAGGAAGAGGAGCACCGCCAGCGAGGCCGAGTACCCGCTCTGGGGCGGCAGCAGCTGGAATTCGTTGATCATCTGGTAGGCGAGCGTCGTCGTGTTGTTCTGGCCTCCGGTCGTTGCCGAGACGATGTCGTAGACCTTGAGCGAGGCGATGGAGATCGTGATCAGCACGACGATCAGGGTCGGCCTGATTCCCGGCACGGTGACGTTCCAGAATCGCTGCCAGGCGTTGGTTCCGTCGAGTTGGGCCGCCTCGACCTGTTCGGTCGGGACTCCGCGGATGGCGGCGGACAGGATGACCATGGCAAAGCCGGTCTGCGACCAGATGAGGATGATGATGAGCAGGAGAACGTTGAGCGGACTCACCTGCAACCAGTTGACGGGAGTGCCGCCGAAATCGACGACGATCTGGTTGAGCAGGCCTATTTGGGCGCCCTGCTGGTAGTCGAAGAAGAACTTGAAGATGATGGACGCGCCAACCAGGGAGATCGCGACCGGCAGGAACACCAGCGTCTTGAATACCTTCTCCCCCCGGGACCGGTCGATGAAGACGGCATACGCGAGCCCGATGCCGGTCGCCACGATCGGGGCGATGACCACCCACGCGATGGAGTTGATCACCGCAACGAGACCCTGGCTGCCCCCCGAGAAGATCCAGGCGAAATTTGCCAGACCGACGAATTTGGAACCGTCATTGCTGAAGAACGAGGCGACGATGGTACTGACCGCGGGGTAGACGAGGCCGATCAGCAGGAGTGCGATGGCCGGGGATAGAAACGCGATGAGCTGCAGGACATAGCCCCTTCCCTGCCGCGAACGGTAGTCGAGGACGAACAACCCTCCGCCGACGAGGGCCCCGAGGATCATCACCCATGAGGCGGAGGTGTAGATCCCAAAGAACAGCATGAGGACGACCGGCACCAGGATGGCGACGGCGAGACGAATGATCGTGTACCGAAGGCCGCTCCGTGGGGCCACCTCAACGAAGAACAGGATTATTCCAACGACAGCGGCGAAGGCGAAGATGATGAGGGGAATCTGGGCTATTGCCGGCAGATTCGCCAGGAATTTGAACAGAGCGGTCATGAACGGGCCCTTTCGAGTGCGACGTTGGACTCACTGGTCGTGTCACCGTGGTGGTGACTCGGTTCGGCGAAGGGCGGGTTACAGCGGCGAACCACCGTAACCCGCCCGTCGTTGTTTCCGGGTCTTAGTTGCCTACCCGAGATGCCTGCATGGCCTTCTGCACCGAACTCTGCGAGTTCCCGTTGATCCAGTCGACCATTCCCTTCCAGAACGAGGCTTCCACCGCCTGTGGCATGAGGTCGTCTGCGCCGAAGCGGAAGGTGGTCTTGGGGTCCTGGAGCGTCAGGGTGGCGCTCTTCAGCAATGGGTCGGTGACCAGGTTGGCGTTGACACCCTTGTTCGCGCTGATGAACGACGAACCCTTGGCGCCGACCAGGTTGTTGACCCAGGCCGCGCTCGAGAGGTAGTTCATGACCTTCGTCGTCGCTGCGCCCTTCGAGAATGCCGCCGCGAAGTCGCCGCCTCCGGTGACTGACTCGCCACCGCCGGACTTGATGGGGGGAAGCATGAAGGCCCACACGTCGCCATTCGGCCCCACGGTGGGGATCGAACCGGACGCGGTCTTCACGGAGCCGAACTGGGCTTCGAGGAAGTTGGCCTGGTGCGTCATGATGCACTTGCCACTGGCGAGCGGTGCCGCCACGTCCCCGAATGCGGTCGAGTTGATGGATGCGACGTTACCGAAGCCGGCGTTCACATACTTGGGGTTCTGCAGGATCTTCCCCAGGTCGGTGAATGCGGTGGAAATGGCGGGATCGGTGAACTTCGTCTTGCCGGAGACCCAGTTGTCGTAGACGGTGGGGCCGGCTCCGCGCAGGACCATGTCGGCCAGCCAGTCGGCGCCCGGCCAACCCGACGCGGATCCCGAGTTGAATCCGGCGCACCACGGCGGGGTGCCGGTCTTCTGCTGGATCGTCTGGGTCAAGGTCAGGAGTTCGGCATACGTCTTGGGAACGGCGACTCCCAGCTTCGCGAACTCGGCCGGCGAGTACCACACGTAGCCCTTGACGTTGGCGTCCAGGGGCGTGCCGTAGAGCTTGCCCCCGACCGTGATGTAGTTCTGCCAGTCCTTGGAGAAGTTCTTGTCGACGTTGCTCTTGGTCTGGGCGTCGCTCTCAACGATCTTGCCGGACTTGATGGCCGCATCGAGCAGTCCGGGCTGGGGGAAGATCGCGATGTCGGGAACGGCGTTGCCCTGGATCTTCGTGGCGATGTTCGCCGCGAAGTTTGCGTCGCCCGAGTAATTGATCTTGATGTTGTTCGTCTTCGCCCAGGACGCCCAGCTGGCCTGGACCTCCACGGCTTCGGCACCGGACCAGGGCCCGTACACGGTGACGGGCCCGCTGGCGGAACCGCCTGATGCCGGTGTCGCCGAGTTGCTCGTTGTGCAACCGGTCAGGGCGAGACCGGAGATGGCCGCGATGGCAAGGGGTAATACGATCTTTCGGCGCCATGGTGCTGGCATTTTTCCTCCTCATTGAGCGAACTGGGCGTGTCCTGGTGAAAGGAACCGCTCGCTGGTCGAGCGACCAGCGTGGGCACTTCGACGAAAATCAACCCGCGTGGGGTCCATTCGACGGCGGCCTACTAATTACAACACGAACCGGCTCGTAGACGCGTGCACTCGGGAACCGGTTCCATGAGACAAATTACGGCTACGGTTGGACGAATGCAAGCGCTTGCGACGCTGATTCTTCTAATGAAGAGACCACACGCCTGCCGCGAGCGCACACGCTCGCGGAACTTCCATCCGCGCCATTCACCACATTTATCCGCAACCGCTCCCATCGGGCCTTCCGGCCCCTATGATGGGCGATGGCTCGTCACATTCACCGAGCGGGAGGCCCGATGAGCTCAATTGCGGATGTGGCCAGCCGCGCTGGTGTGTCCAAGTCCACCGCCTCTCGCGCGTTGAGCGGGCACGGGTACGTTGCGGACTCCACTCGCGTGCGTGTCGAGGAGGCCGCGGCCCAGATCGGCTACGTGCCGTCTTCCATCGCATCGAGCCTCGCGACCGGGAACACCCTCAATGTCGGGGTCGTCATCCCCTTTGTCAACCGGTGGTTCTTCACCGAGGTGCTCGAGGGAATCGAGAGCGCCCTGATCGAAGCCGGCTACGATCTCACGCTCTATCGCCTGCACGACGAGACCGGGCGTCGGCAGCGCGTCTTCGACTATTACCTCGCGCGCAAGCGCGTCGATGCCGTCATCGCGGTCGGCATTTCGCTCACCGCGCACGAGGTGCAGTCGCTGCGGGCGATCGGCAAGC
Source organism: Actinomycetales bacterium (assembly GCA_038251725.1). GTDB lineage: Bacteria > Actinomycetota > Actinomycetes > Actinomycetales > Microbacteriaceae > Lacisediminihabitans. The sequence goes on along the minus strand of JBBSBA010000084.1, from coordinate 985 downwards.
CGATCGTCGGCATCGGTGGCGCCGTCCCGGGCATCTCCACGCTGAGCATCGACGACAGGGCCGCGGCCCGATTTCTCACCCAACACCTGCTGAGCCTCGGGCACACCCGCATCATGCACCTCGGCGGCGACCAGGACGAGCAGATGGACTTCGCGGTGCATGCCCAGCGACTCTCCGGTGTTCGCGATGCGCTCGCCGCCGCGGGGCTGCGGAACGCCGACGACTTCCGCGCCGTGCCCTTCTCGATCCCGGGGGGCTACGAAGGCGGTCTTGCCGTTCTCGCCGACCCGGCCCGCCGTCCGACCGCGATCGTTGCCGGATGCGACGAGATCGCCATCGGCGTGATGCTGGCCGCGCGCGAACTGGGGATCGCCGTGCCGGCCCAGCTGTCGATCGTGGGGATCGACGGGCACACCCTCGCCGACATGTTCGGCCTGACGACGCTCGAGCAGAATCCGGCGCGCCAAGGCGAGCGCGCGGTCGAGATGATTCTCGCGCGGTTGTCCGAGGAGACCGCAATCGAGCGGGTCACGATGCCGGTCGACTTCGTGGTGCGACGCAGCACGACGGCGCCGCCGGTCTCGAGCTGAGTCGACCAGACGCGAACGATGGGCGCCATCGAAGCCGAGGACACCCATCGTGCATCGTCGCGAGACTCCTCGAGTGAATCTCGCGACGGTGATGCTGCATGCTGGTCGTGCGCGGGCTAGCCGGAGGGTAAGGCCATCTAGACCGATCGTCGAATCGGGGTACAAATTGTGCTGTCATGATCATGCGACCCCCTACATCTAGCGGAATTGCACGTCCTCATTATGGTGGACACGCTGATGCAAACGCAACTAATCGCGTTGACTCATAAGAAACCTCCGCGTAGCACCATTCGTTGCCTCATTTGAAAACCTCCGCTTCGGCGTGGTTCAGAAGTGGGCTGGTGGATGTGGGATACGCCCGTTTCTATGGAGCTGACGATGACGCAGCGGCAGGC
>JBBSBA010000083.1:0-10291 GCA_038251725.1 Actinomycetales bacterium | reverse complement strand
GCATCGCGGATGAGCTGGCCCTCGTCGAAGAAGCCGCGGTTGACGAAATAGTGGTTCTCAATGCGGGCGAAAGCCAGGGCGAAGTGCGGGTCGGCGAAGGTCGCCACGATGTCCGGGCGGGGCAGCAGGGTGATCGTCGTGGCCTCCCAGGTTGACCAGGCCACCGCCGCCGGTCCGTGGATCGCCGGGTCGGGATCGGCGAGCAGCCGATAATATGCCTCGATGAGAATATTGCGCTGGTCGATCGGCACCGGCGCGACGAATCCCTCCCAGGCATCCGGGAAGACGGCCTCGGCGCCGCCCTCGTAGAACCAGTCGAGTTCGGACTTTCGGAGGGTGAAGATGCCGCGAAGCACCAGTTCGGAGACGCGCGCGGGATGCGTCTCCGCGTAGGCGAGGGCGAGAGTGCTGCCCCACGATCCGCCGAACACGAGCCAACGGTCGATGCCGAGATACTCGCGGAGCACCTCGAGGTCATCGACGAGGTGCCAGGTTGTGTTCGTCGAGAGATCTGCCGCGGCCTCACTAGCGTGGGGCACGCTGCGGCCCGATCCGCGCTGGTCGAGGAGCACGATGCGATAGCTCGCCGGGTCGAACAGCCGGCGATGATTCGGTGCGCTCTCCCCACCGGGGCCACCATGCAGGAAGACCGCTGGCTTGCCATCCGGATTGCCCGACGTCTCCCAGTAAATGCTCTGGCCGTCTCCGACGTCGAGCAGGCCGGAGTCGTAGGGTTCGATTTCGGGGTAGAAGCTGCGCATGAATCTGAGCCTACGACCCCCGACGGCGAGTCCGTCGGACCCGCGGGTCGGCAAACAGGGGGCTTGGCCGCCGTTAGTCGACGGCGAGTACGGCGAGGATCGCCTCGCCGTACTTGGCCAGTTTGTTCTCCCCGACGCCGCTCATGGTGCCGAGCTCGGCCAGCGTCCCCGGGGTTCCGGTGGCGATTTCGCGCAGCGTCGCATCGTGGAAGATCACGTACGCCGGCACACCCTGCTCCTTCGACTCGGCGGCGCGCCAGGCCCGCAACAATTCGAAGACCGGCCCGGCGCCGGCGGGCAGCTCAACCGCAGCACCGCGTCGGGACCTGGTCGGGCGGGCGGCTCGCTCGGGTTCGCGACGCAGCATCACCGGTCGCTGCCCGGCCAGAACCGTGGCGCTCGCCTCGGTCACGACGAGCGTTCCATACTCGCCGCTCACCGCGAGGAGCCCCTGGGCGAGCAGTTGGCGCACGACACCACGCCACTCCTGCTCGGAGAGCTCCGCCCCGATTCCGAAGGTCGACAGCGAGGAGTGGTCGTTCTGCGTGATGCGGGCGGTGGTGCGGCCGAGCAGGATGTCCACGATCTGTCCGGCGCCGAACTTCTGGTTGCGTTCACGTTGCAGCCGAACCACCGTCGAGAGCAGCTTCTGGACCGGTACCGTGCCATCCCATGACTCCGGCGGCGAGAGACAGGTATCGCAGTTGCCGCAGGCGGTGGATTCTTCGCCGAAATACGCGAGGAGCTGCACGCGGCGGCACTCCATCGTCTCGCACAGCGCGAGCATCGCGTCGAGGTGCAGTCCCAGTCGGCGGCGATGCTCGGCATCGCCCTCCGAACCGGCGATCATGCGGCGCTGCTGCATGACATCCTGCAGTCCGTAGGCCAGCCAGGCGGTGGCGGGTTGGCCGTCGCGGCCGGCCCGACCCGTCTCCTGGTAATAGCCCTCCACCGACTTGGGCAGGTCGAGGTGCGCGACGAAGCGGACATCGGGCTTGTCGATGCCCATGCCGAACGCGATGGTGGCCACCATCACGATGCCATCCTCGCGCAGGAATCGCGACTGGTTGGCGGCGCGCACGCGCGTGTCGAGACCCGCATGGTACGGCAGCGCGGGGATGCCGTTCTGGCTGAGGAACTCCGCGGTCTTCTCGACGGATGCGCGGGACAGGCAGTACACGATGCCAGCGTCGCCCGGATGTTCGCTGCGCAGCAGCTCGAGAAGCTGCTGCTGCGGGGCATTCTTCGAGGCGATGCGGTACTGGATGTTCGGACGGTCGAAGCTCGCGACGAAGTGGCGCGCGCCGGTCAGCTGCAGCCGCTTCTGGATCTCCAGGTGGGTCTGCTCGGTGGCGGTCGCCGTGAGGGCGATGCGCGGCACCGTCGGCCAGCGCTCGTGCAGCATCGAGAGCTGCAGGTAGTCGGGGCGGAAGTCGTGGCCCCACTGGGAGACGCAGTGGGCCTCGTCGATGGCGAAGAGCGAAATGGCGGCACGGTCGAGCAGGTCTGCTGTCGCGGGCACGCGCAGGCGCTCTGGCGCGAGATAGAGGAGGTCGAGTTCGCCGCCGAGGAGCGCGTGCTCGACCCCCCTGCGCTGGGCCTGGTCCTGGGTGGAGTTGAGAAACGCGGCCCGCACGCCGACGGCGGAGAGGGCATCCACCTGGTCCTGCATCAGGGCGATGAGCGGCGAGATGACGATGCCGGTGCCCTCGCGCACCAGGGCGGGGATCTGGTAGCAGAGCGACTTGCCGCCGCCGGTCGGCATGAGCACCAGGGCATCGCCACCGTCGACGACCTGCTGGATGATCTCCGCCTGGTCACCGCGAAAGGTGTCGTAGCCGAAGACTGTGTGCAGGGCGTCGCTCGCGCTCGAGAACTTGGCCGACGAGGTCAGCGAGGGCTGCCTGGCGATGAAGTCGCGCTCCTCGCCGGAAGGCGGCCCATACTCGGAACCCTCAGAAGGCTCGAACTCGTCCGGGGGCTCGAGGTCATCTGGGTCCCAGGGGATGTCCGCGCTCCAACTCACTGCGTGAGTCTAACCTCGGGTGCCGACATCGTCGGCCGGGCGATCGTCGGCGAGCACGCGGGTCACCGGATCCGGGGGCGGAGCGAGCGGAGCCGGTGGCACCGCCCTCACGCGCTCCAACCCGAAACGCCGGGCGGCCCGCACGACCAACCACGCGTAGAACGCGAGGGTGAGCGTCGAGATCGCGACCTCGAGACCGTTGCCCCCTTTGGAATTCACGTCGACCAGGCCGAACGCTCCGATCGCGAAGATCACCGTGTTGTTCACAACATGGGCGGCGATCGAGGCCTCAAGGCCGCCGGTTCGCCAGGCCAGCCAGCCGGCGACCACCGCGAACACGGAGACGTCGACGAGTCCCCACGCGTCGTACTGGTGGCCGATGGTGAACAGCGGCACCGGCAGCAGGATGGCGAACAGCGGATGCCGCAGCCAGCCGCCGATGGTCTGCGCGAGGTAGCCGCGGAAGAAGTACTCCTCGGCCGCGGCCTGCAGCGGCACGAGAAGCACCGCCACGAGAATGACGGTCCATGTGTCGCGACCGATCGTGGGTGTCGGCGGCGACCCGCCGGCCAGAAGGGGCAACAGAAACACGGAGAACAGGGTCGAGACACCGTACGCAGTGACCACGGGAAGGATGAGCCGCGTCATCCAGCGCCAACGCAGTCGGCCGGCGACGGAGGACAGCAGTCCGACCGGCCGCGGGCCCATGATGCGCCGGGCGAGCAGGATCGAGGGCAGGATCACCGTGATCGTCAACAGCGAAAAGGCCAGCACCACCGGGAGGCTGTTGTCGATGACACCCGTGGTGATGAGCCGGGTGATCACGGGCCGGATCTGCGGAAACGCGAGGGTCGAGAGCAGCAGCAAGATGACGAGCACGATCGTGAAGCCGATGAACAGGCCGAGGGCGATGAGGCCGGTGACCAGCGGCTTCCACCAGCGATAGCCGGGCACGGAGCGGGCAAGACGGTGATAGGCGAATTCCACGGGAGCGAGCCTAATCACCAGACCGGGGATTCAGCCACGCACGGCCCCGCGAGCCGCTACCGTGGAAGGCTCCCCCTCAAAAAAAGGTCCGCCGTGTTCGCTGTGCTCCTCGGTGTGACCAGTGCACTCATCTTCGGCGGTGCGGACTTCATCGGTGGCATTGCCGCGAAGCGCATCAGCGCCGTGCGGGTGACCGCCCTCGGCGGCCTCGCCGGGTTCGTCGTGCTCGTCCTCGCGCTCCCGTTCATCGGCGGAACCTGGTCGATGCAGGCCGTCGTTCTCGGCGGCATCTCCGGCGTCACGGGCGCGCTCGCCGTCGTGTTGCTCTATGCCTGCCTCGCCATCGGGCCGATGAGCATTCTCTCCCCGCTCACCGCGGTGGTCTCGGCCGTCGTGCCGGTGCTCGCCGGCGTGGTGCGCGGCGAGCGACTCAATTCACTCGGCTCTGTGGCGATCGGCCTCGCCCTCGTCGCCGTGGTGCTGGTCGGGTTCGTGCCGGAGCGGGGCGCGGTGCGGCCGTCGCTGAAGGCCCTGGCGATGGCGACCGGGGCCGGGGCACTCATCGGTGTCTTCCTCATCGTGATCGACCTGACGCCGCACGACTCGGGGCTCGTGCCCCTCGTCGTGAACCGGGCCGTGAACGCCACCGTGATGTTCGGCGCTATCGGGATCATGCTGCTCTGGTCCCGTCGACACGGCGCACCGGCAGTCACCGGCAGGGGCTGGAAGCCGGGGCTCGTCCTCGCGCTCGTCGGCGGCGCGATCGACGCGACGGCCAACGGGGTCCTCCTTCTTGGCCTGCGAATCGGCGACCTGACCATCCAGTCGGTACTGACCGCGCTCTACCCGGCCGGGACGATCCTCCTCGCCGCCGTCGTGCTCAAGGAACGCATCGCGCCGGTACAGATCGTGGGCCTCGTGCTCGCGCTCGTGGCGGCCGCGATGCTCGCGCTCGCCTGAGCGGACGGGCGGCTAGCCGAGGCGACTGAGCGCGGTGAAACGCATGTCGGTGAAGCCCCCCACGCAGGTCTGAAAGAGCAGATCGTAGCCGCGCGGGATGTCCTCGGCATGGTTGACGAGACCGTTCAGCCGCGCGACCACTCCGATGACCCGGTAGCGGCCGGCATCCAGGCCCGTGATCGTGACGATGGAACCGGCAGCGGTCGGGAATCGGTTGCCGCCGCAGCCGTCGTGCTCGGCGATCACATGCACCTTGTAGACCGCCGTCACGTCCACGGCCCCACGGCACTGGTCGATCTGGGCTTGGAAGCCGCTCGTCCAGACGTGAGTGACGAACCCGGCGGCCGCGCGGGCCTGCGCTTGTGCGGCGGCAGCGGCGGCAGCGGCCGCCGCCTGAGCCGCCGCCTGCGCCGCGACCTGCGCGGCGGCGGCCTGCGCGACAGCGGCGGCCTTGGCCGCGGCGGCGGCCGTGCGCTCTGCCTTCAGCGCGGCGGCCGTGCGGGCGACGGCCTCGAGGCGCACGGCCCGGAGGGAGAAGAAGTCGCCAGAGGAAATAATGTCATCCCCGGCGGAGACGGACACGGCGGGGGCGCCGGACACGACGGGCGACCCAGCGGCCGACGCCGCGGCAATCGTGGCGCCGGAGGCGAGCGATGCCGCACCGGCCACGGCGGCTGGAGCCGCCAGAGCACCGATGACCGCGAGGATGAGAATTCGCCGAACAGCCCCGAATGCCGACATGGAATCCCCCGATTCATCGCACAAGTAAAACGCATGTGCTGTTTCGGGCAGCCGTGGGTGAGTGGCCTAGGGAGCGCCTCATCTGACTGAAACATAGCAGAAAGCGGTGTGCCGGCACGGGACTCTTGTCCCCCGGTCCAAGGCCACCCACGTCAACGGATGCGATCACCGCACCGCGGTTGATGGTTCATTCTGCCTCTCTCCTGACGATTTGTACCCCGTCCTGTCCTCCTTCTGGTGGCCCGGTTCGTCCCCCGGGGCGCCGCGCGAAAACGAAGGCGCGGCCGCTCGACCCGGTCAGCAGGAACAATTCCGGCGCCGCGGCTGCACCCTCGCGTTTCTGGCCGGTGGTCCATTCAGAGCTACATTTGCTGAATGGAATTGCGTCAACTCGAACACTTCGTCGCCGTCGCCGACGAGCGGCACTTCACCAGAGCCGCCGAGTTGCTGCAGATATCGCAATCGGGGCTCTCCGCCTCGATCCGAGCGCTCGAAACGGAGCTCGGCACCTCGCTGTTCGTGCGCAGCACCCGACGGGTCGAACTCACCGCGGCCGGCCAGGCGCTGCTCGCGGACTCGATTCGCACCCTCGCCAGCGCGGCCGCCGCCCAGAATGCGGTCGCCGCGGTGCGCGGACTCGTTCGCGGTCGCCTCACCGTCGGTGCCGAACCGTGCATCGGCGCGATCGACCTGCCGGCCGAACTCGGCCGGTTTCGAATGGCGAATCCCGGGGTGGAGGTGCGCCTGCGGTACGAGGGTTCGGTCGAACAGCTTGAGAGCGTCGCGAGCGGACTCCGGGATGTTGCCCTCGTCGTGGCGACCGGTCCAGCCCCTCAGGGCGTGCGGCTGCGCAGCGTCAGTTCACAGAAGCTCGTGGTGCTGTGCCACCCGGATCATCCGTTCGCCGGACGAGACGAGGTCGACATCGAGTCGCTCCACCACCAAACGGTGATCGGCTTCCAACCGGGGTGGGGTGCCCACGTGCTGGCTCGCCGCGCTTTCGCGGCCGCCGGGTTTGACTACCGCACCTCGATGGAGGTCAACGACGTGCATCCGCTGCTCGACCTCATCGGCTACAACCTCGGAGTGGCGATCGTGCCGGCGAGCTTCGCCGCGAAGCGTCCGGACACGCTGTGTGCCGTGGCGCTCCCGGAGCACATGCCACAGTGGACGGTCGCCGTCGCCGTGACGGACGAACCGAGTCCGGCCGCCACCGCGTTCCTCGATCAGCTGTTCGAGGAGGCCCCTCAGGCGCCGTCGAGCATCACGAGCTCGTCAGCGGTCAGGGTGACCTCTGTGGCCTGAACCGAATTGGTGATGCTCTCCGGCCGCGATGCGCCGGGGATCGGGATCACGCGCGGCGACTTCGCCAGCTCCCACGCGAGGCACACGACCTGCGGGCTGATCCCGCGGTCGGCGGCAACGCGCCCGAATGCCTCGAATCGATCGCCGAGCGCACCAGCCGAGGAGATGCCGCCGAGCGGGCTCCACGGCAGGAACGCGATCCCGAGTTCATCGCACAGCTCGAGTTCGGGCTCGCTGGTGCGGAAGGCGGGCGAGAACTGGTTCTGCACCGACGCGAGCCGACCGCCGAGGATCTCCCGGGCGAGACGGATCTGTTCCGGGTTCGCGTTCGAGATGCCAGCCTGCCGGATCGTTCCGGCGTCGAGGAGATCGCGGATCGCACCGACGGAGTCCGCGTAGGGCACCTCCGGGTCCGGACGGTGGAACTGGTAGAGGCCGATCGCATCTCCGCCCAAACGCCTCAGCGACGCCTCCGCCGCCTGCTTCAGATACTCGGGTCGGCCATTCACCGTCCAGGAGCCGTCCCCGGGGCGGAGATGGCCGCCCTTGGTCGCAACGAGCACACCCGCGGTGCCCCCGCCCCAGGAGGCGATCGCCTTCGCCAGCAGGGTCTCGTTGTGGCCGACATCCGTGGCCGACAGATGGTAGGCATCGGCCGTGTCGAAGAGGGTCACCCCCAGGTCGAGAGCGGCGTGGATGGTGGCGATGGAGCGGGCTTCGTCCGGGCGGCCTTCGATCGACATGGGCATGCCGCCAAGGCCGATCGCGCTGACCTGCACGTCGCCGATGGTTCGCGTCTTCATGGTGTTCTCTCTTTCCGTTTCGTGGCAGTCGCCGTTGTGCCGGATTACCAGGCGTAATCTTCCGGCGCGGTGGCGCGACCGGGAAAGATCTCATCGAGTCGGGCGAGGGCCTCGGCATCGAGGGTGACGTCGAGCGCGCGGACTGCGGCATCCAACTGGTCCATCGTGCGCGGTCCGATGATCGGTGCGGTCACCGCCGGCTGGTGCAACAGCCAGGCCAGGCCGACGTCGCCCGGCTCGTGACCGAGTTCCTCGGCGAAGTCCTCGAAGCGCTCGATCGCGCCGCGATGGGTCGTGAGCGTCTCGGCGGCGCGTCCCTCGAGGCGGCGCTTGCCGTCCCGCTCCTTGCGAACGACTCCCCCGAGCAGTCCGCCATGAAGCGGCGACCATGGCATGATCCCGAGGCCGTTGCCCACCGCCGAGGGGATCACCTCGAGCTCGATGTCGCGCGTGAGCAGGTTGTAGATGGACTGCTCACTCACGAGGCCCGTGAAGTTGCGGCGCCGCGCCTCGGCCTGTGCCGTGGCGATGTGCCATCCCGCGAAGTTGCTGCTGCCGGCATAGAGGATCTTGCCCTGCGCCACGGCGGTTTCCATGGCCTGCCAGATCTCGTCCCAGGGGGTGTCGCGGTCGATGTGGTGAAACTGGTAGAGGTCGATGTGGTCGGTCTGGAGTCGCGACAGGCTCGCGTCGAGCGCACGGCGGATGTTGAGCGCCGAGAGCTTGCCCTCGTTCGGCCAGTCGGTCATGTCGCCGTAGAGCTTCGTGGCCAACACGGTGCGCTCGCGTCGCCCGCCGCCCTGCGCGAACCAGTTGCCAACGATCGTCTCGGTCGCGCCCTTGCCGAGTTCGCCGCCGTACACATTGGCGGTGTCGAAGAAGTTGATGCCGCGGTCTCGGGCGGCGTCCATGATCGAGAATGAATCGGACTGCGAGGTCTGCGGTCCGAAGTTCATGGTGCCGAGGCACAAACGGGAGACTGTGAGGCCGGAGCGGCCCAGATGCGTGTATTCCATGCTCCTACGCTCCTCCCGCGACGCCCACCTGTCCAACAGGAGATCCGGATGCCACTGAGCACTCCGGCTTCTCAATCACGGCCGGCGTTCCCCACGACGCCACCGGCTCCGTCATCGGCGGGACGACGAAGGGCGCCCATCCGAATCGGATGAGCGCCCTTCGTTGGTTGCGAATGTTACAGCGCGGCGAGTACTCCGATGACGCGGTCACCGGGGGCCGCGATCTCGATGGACGCCTTGATGTCGGCGCGGCCGAGAAGCTCGTCCATACGGCGGCGACGCGCCTTCGAGATGAGTGTCACGACCGTGCCGACCTTGCCGGCGCGGCCGGTGCGGCCGGAGCGGTGCAGGTAGGTCTTGTACTCGTCGGGTGCATCGGCCTGGATGACGAGGCTGATGTCGTCCACGTGGATGCCGCGGGCCGCGACATCCGTCGCCACGAGCACGTTGACCCGGCCGCTGGTGAGCAGCTGGAGGTTGCGGGTGCGACGGGACTGGTTGAGATCGCCGTGCAGCGAGGTGGCCGGGATGCCGGCATCCTCGAGCTGGTCGGCCAGCTGCTCGGCGAACGCGCGAGTGCGGGCGAAGATCAGCGTCTTGCCCTCGCCACCGGCGAGCTCCTCGATGATGCGGGTCTTGTCACGCTGCTCGATGAGGAGCACCTTGTGGTCGATCGTGGAGGAGGCCTGGTCTTCACCGGCGACCTCGTGCACGGCCGGTTCCTTGAGGAACTGCTTGACGAGAGTGGCGACACCCTTGTCGAGCGTTGCGGAGAACAGCAGCTTCTGGCCGCCCTTCCTCGTGGATTCGAGGATGCGCTGCACCGGCTCGAGGAAGCCGAGGTCGCACATGTGGTCGGCCTCGTCGAGCACGGTCACGAAGACCTCGCTCAGGTCGAGGCGGCCCTGCTCGATGAGGTCTTCGACGCGACCCGGCGTGGCGATGACGATGTCGACGCCGCGCTGGAGGGTGGAAACCTGCTTGTACTGCGGCACGCCACCGACGATGGTCGTGGTGAACAGGCCGACGCTGCGCGCGATGGGCTGCACGGTGCGGTCGATCTGCATGGCAAGCTCGCGGGTCGGGGCGAGGATGAGCGCGCGGGGCTTGCGACCGGGCTTGCGCCCAGCGCCGCCCATGTTCTCCATGAGGCGCTCGACGAGCGGGGCTCCGAAGGCGATGGTCTTGCCGGATCCGGTCTTGCCTCGTCCGAGAACATCCTTACCCGCGAGAACATCCGGGATGGTCGCCGCCTGGATCGGGAACGGCGTCTCGGCGCCCATGAGCACGAGCTGGCGGCTCATGTTGTCGCCGATGCCGAGGTCCTTCCAGGTCTTGCCCTCGGCGTCACCAGCGGTGATCACCTTGGCTTCGAGGCGCTCGAGCACGACATCGTCGTGGGCCACGAAGGAGGACGAACCGTGCTTGGCCGGATAGAAGTCGCTGTCGCGGGAAGCGCTGTCGCGGCGCGGGGCGCGGTCCTCGAACGAGCGTTGCGGACGGTCATTGTTGTAGGCCGGGCGGTCCGTACGAGCCGGACGATCGTTATAGGCCGGACGATCCGTACGAGCCGGACGATCGTTGTACGCCGGACGATCCGTACGAGCCGGACGATCGTTGTACGCCGGACGATCCGTACGAGCCGGACGATCGTTGTATGAGGGGCGCTCGCTCGAAGCCGGGCGGTCGTTG
>JBBSBA010000082.1:0-10529 GCA_038251725.1 Actinomycetales bacterium | reverse complement strand
TGTACTGAGTCAGGACGTTGGTGACACTCGGCTGATGGGTGTTGCTCCGATGCCGGTGTGGATGCGTTCAGTGTTGTAGTAGTTCAGCCAGGGCGCAAGGGCTGCTCGTCGTTCGGCGTTGCTGGTGAAGACTTGTCGGTAGGCCCACTCGGTGGCGAGGGTCCGATTGAGGCGTTCGACTTTCCCGTTGGTCCAGGGGCAGTGGGGTTTGATGAACCGTTGTTCGGCGCCGAGGTCGGCGACGGCGTCCTTGAATGCCTGAGACCGGCGGTAGGCGAACGCGTTGTCGGAGATGACACGTTCGATCTTCTCGATGCCGCAGGAGGCGAAGAACGCCGCGGCTCGGGTCAGGACGCCGGCGCAGGTGTCGCCTTTTTCGTCGTCGTGGATCTCGACATAGGAGACCCGAGAGTGGTCGTCGATGACGGCGTGGACGTAGTCGAACCCGATGCCGCGTCCCCGGACGTTCTCGGAGCGGCCGTGGGCCCGCCAGCCTCCGCCATCGGGGATCCGACCGAGTTTCTTCACATCGATATGCACCAACTCGCCGGGTTTCTCACGTTCGTAACGGTTCGCCGTCGCCCGGGAAGCGCGGATCAGCTGACCGGTCAACGGATCGCACCATGCCAGCGGGGGCAGCTGGTAACGGTTCAGAATCCTCGACACTGTCCGAGCCGGCACCCCGGTGAGCGCGGCGATCCGCAAGGGTCCTGACCGGTCCAGCAGGCGGGCAACAACCACGGCCGCTTCCCGGTCGGCGGCGGTTCGGCGGGGCATCGACCGGGGACGCGATGACCGATTCACCAATCCTGCACGGCCCTCGGCTCGATGCCGGTTAATCCATCGATGAGCGCATTGCCGAGAAATGCCGAGCTCTTTGGCCACATGGGAGACCGGGCGGCCATCGACCAAGACCCGCTCGATGAGCAAAGCCCTGCCGTGGATAGTGAGACGGGTATTAGCGTGGGGCATGAGAACCTCCGTGTTCGTGGCGACTTAGACATCTCCACTAGAACCGGAGGTTCTCCCTTTTCACAAGCCTCGAACTGTCACCAACCTGCCGACTCAGTACAGCTGATATGTAGTTGCTTTTGTCAAGTGGGCAGGGTGAAGCGGCGTCCGGGATGATCGTTCCCGGGCGCCGCTTCTGCTGGTCATTGGAGCCGGTGGTGTCGAACGTGTCGTTGTCGATGTTCACGGTCAGGCTGATATGCGCGGGTTGGTTACCGCAGGGCGAAGTGTTCGAGCTGGAGAGGTGCCGCGGGTCTAGAAATCGAGCGTCACGCCGGGGGCCGAGGTTGGCGTTGCTCATAGCTGTATAGCGGGTCACTCCACGTGTTCGCCGACACACATCGGATGATGATCAGCGGTCTGGGGGTCAGCCGTCCATGACGGCCAGCGACCAGCACCAGCCGGCGAGTTCGCGGGCAATGGCGGTGTTGGCCACGACGGGACGTTTGCGGCGGACGGTGAAGGCGACCCACTGCCGGTGCAGGCGCACGTTGCCGTCCTGGCCGCGGAGACGGGCAGGCGCTGGTGCTTTCTCCCACCGGGCATGCAAGATCGATTGGCGGGATGGGCTGTAGTCGCGGCGGTGCTGCCAGGCGGCCTCGACCAGCAGCCGACGGACGTGGGAGTTGCCAGTTTTGGTGATCCCGCCCTGGCTGCGAGACTGCCCGGAGGAGTACTCCGAGGGCACCAGGCCGACGAAGGAACCGATGGTCTTCCCGGTGAATCGGTGCCAATCGCCGATCTCGACCGCCAACGCCAACCCGGTCAGGGCTGATACTCCCCGGAGGCAACCGAGCCGGTTCACCATCGGGGTGAACGACGAGTTCGCGGCAAGGTCCTCGATCACCGTGTCGAGGCGGTCCCTGCGGGCGACGGTCTGGGAGACGGCCTCGTAGTAGGCGTCGAACGCGGTCGTGAACGACCGGTCGCCGCTCAAGCGGTGTTCCCGCAGCCACCGGTCGTGTTTTCCTGTCCAGGCGGCACCTTCGTCATAGACGAGCCCGTGCCGCAGCAACAGCTTCGACAGCTGGTGCCGGTTGCCCATCAAAACCTGCCTGGTGTCCTCCCTCGCCCGCACGACATCACGAACAGTTTCCGCCTCAACAGTCGGGACCGTCACCTCAACGATCTGTCCGAGGCGGAGCAGCTTCGCAAGGTGCTCCGCATCGCGGGCATCGGTCTTGACCCGGTCACCGGTCGGGCGTTGCAGCTTTGACGGGGCAGCGACGCGGCAGTCAATCCCGGCCGCGACGAGCTGACGGAACAGGCCGAACCCAGTCGGACCGGCCTCATAGGTGACAATCTGCGGACCGGGCAGCGAGGCCACCCATCCCACGATCTCAGGCGTATTCGCCGTGAGTTTTCGATGCAAGATCTGTCCGGTCATCGCATCGATGACGCAACCCTCAACGGTGCGAGCGTGCACATCCAGACCAACGAAACTACGATATTCGATCAACTGGGGCCTCCAAAGTTCGACTGTGGATAGGCCAACCTCCACGGGCTGGTAACCCACGTCTACTCGAACGGAGGCCCCAGCCTCAAGAGGTCGAGCTCATACTCATATCGTCTAGAGGTATTCGAAATCCGCAAGATTTCGATTCGACTCTCACCATCATGACCAGCACCAAGAGTCCGTACGGCGAGGAGACGATTAGCGAAGGTGGATTCGTCCGCTATTCGTATCAGGCTCGCGATGGTGGGGACAACTCCAAGCTCCGTCGAGCCTTTGAAATGAATGAGCCTCTCGTCTACTTCCGTGGCATTCGTCCAAAGGCCTTCGTTCCGTACTATCCGGTTTATGTGGTGGCGGACGACACAATTGCGAGAGAGTTTCTGATCGCGATTGACGAAACCATGAGGTTCTTCGGCGACCCGCTGCATATGACCTTCAACGAGCGCCGGTATGCCGAAAGGACCGCGCGAACAAGGCTGCATCAACCGGTATTTCGAGCCCAAGTCATGTACGCATACACGACCACCTGCGCAATTTGCAGCCTTAAACACGGCGATCTCCTCGATGCCGCACACATCATCGCCGATTCTGACGTCGATGGGTTCGCTCGAGTTTCAAATGGGCTAGCCCTTTGCAAGATTCATCACGCAGCGTACGACAGGAATCTTCTGGGGATTACGCCGGACTATGAGGTGCGTATTGATCGGGAACTCCTTGATGAAATCGATGGACCGATGCTCCGACACGGACTCCAAGACATGCACGGGCGGCGCCTGAAAACACCGACAAGACCGGCCGATAACCCATCGAAGGATTCACTTGCGGTCCGATTTGCAGAGTTCAGTCGGTAATCGGACTTACCGAGCCTGTCTGCGCCCACGCCGCCGTCAGTAGGATTCCCCCATGCTGCGAGAACGAACCCGACGACTTCTCGCCCTTGTGGGCGTGGTGTATGTCGCGGCGTGCCTCGTGATCGGATTCTGGCCGTCTCCCGTCGACGCGCCCGTCGACGGTTCGCTCGGGCGGGTGCTCGCGTACCTGCATTCCATCGGGATTCCGGATGTCGTGAACTACCGCTTCGTCGAACGCGGAGCCAACGTGCTGTTGTTCGTGCCGCTGGGGGCGCTTGCCGCGGCGCAGCTGAGCCGACGGCACTGGTGGATCGCGCTGGTCGCCTGCATCGCGCTCTCGGGGTTCATCGAAACCGGCCAGGGGCTACTGCTGCCGGCGCGTTATGCGAGCTGGAGCGACATCCTCACCAATTCCGTGGGCGCGGCCATCGGCGTGGGGATCACGATGCTGGTGCGACGGCGCACTCCCGGCACCACCAGCCGGTAAACCGCAGGCGTCGAGCGACCTACTCGACCACCGGGGCGTCGACCTTCAGCTCGGCGCCGAAGATGGCGACGAGCAACTGGCCGGTCCACTCGATGAGATCCGCGTCGGCGAGCGGGATGCCCTGCCGCACCGGCATCGGAACCGACACCGAGTGTGTCTGGCCAAAGTAGCGGGCGCCCGGGAACATCCGCTGCAACCGCACCTGGATCGAATCCGCGAGCTCCATGGAGGCGACGCGGAGGTTGCCGCCCGCGGTCACGACCTCCGAGAGGCCGGCCTTCTGCGCCATCCGCCGCAACCGGGAGACCGCGATGAGGTTCTGCACCTGCACGGGCGGTTCACCGTAGCGGTCGGTGAGCTCCTCGAGCACGCGGTCGATCGAGTCGGTGGACGCCGCGGGCGAGGATGCCGTCGACAGCTTCTGGTACGCCTCGAGCCGCAGGCGTTCGCTCTCCACGTAGTCCTCGGGGATGTGCGCATCCACCGGCAGCTCGAGCCGCAGCTCGGTCTGGCCCTCGGCGACATCGCCGCGGAAGGTCGACACGGCCTCGCCGATCATGCGCAGGTAGAGGTCGAACCCGACGCCCGCGATGTGACCGGACTGCTCGCCGCCGAGCAGGTTGCCCGCCCCGCGGATCTCCAGGTCCTTGAGCGCGACCTGCATTCCCGCACCGAGTTCGTTGTTCGCCGCTATCGTGGCGAGCCGGTCGTGCGCGACCTCGCCGAGCGGCTTGTCGGCGTCGTAGAGGAAGTAGGCGTAGGCCCGCTCCCGCCCACGTCCCACCCGACCGCGCAACTGATGCAGCTGGCTGAGGCCGTACTTGTCGGCCCGGTCGATGATGAGGGTGTTCGCGTTGGCGATGTCGAGGCCGGTCTCGATGATGGTCGTGGAGACGAGCACATCGAACTTGCGTTCCCAGAAGTCCACCATCACCTGCTCGAGCACGTGCTCCGGAAGCTGCCCGTGGGCGACCGCGACGCGAGCCTCTGGCACGAGCTCGGCAAGCTGCGCGGCCACGCGGCTGATCGACGAGACGCGGTTGTGGACGAAGAAGATCTGGCCCTCGCGCAGCAGTTCGCGCCGGATCGCGGCGCCGACCTGCTTGTCGTTGTAGGGGCCGACGAAGGTGAGGATCGGATGCCGGTCCTCCGGCGGAGTGGCGAGCGTCGACATCTCGCGGATGCCGGTCACCGCCATCTCGAGCGTGCGCGGGATGGGCGTGGCGCTCATCGCGAGGATGTCAACGTTGGTCTTCAGCTTCTTGAGCGCGTCCTTGTGCTCCACCCCGAAGCGCTGCTCCTCGTCGATGATCACCAGGCCGAGGTCCTTGAAGTGGATGCTGGGGCTCAGCAGCCGGTGGGTGCCGATGACGACATCCACCGTGCCATCCGCCATGCCCTCGATGGTCTCCTTGGACTCCTTGTCGGTCTGGAACCGGCTGAGCGCGCGCAGGTGCACCGGGAAGCCGGCGAACCGCTCGGCGAAGGTCTCCATGTGCTGCTTCACCAGAAGCGTGGTCGGCACCAGCATGATCACCTGCTTGCCGTCCTGCACCGCCTTGAAGGCGGCGCGCACGGCGACCTCGGTCTTGCCGTAGCCCACGTCGCCGGAGATGAGACGGTCCATCGGGATCGGCCGCTCCATGTCGGCCTTCACCTCGTCGATGGTGGTGAGCTGGTCGGGGGTCTCCATGAACGGGAACGCCTCCTCAAGCTCGCGCTGCCACGGGGTGTCCGGCGGAAAGGCGTGGCCGCGGCTCGCCATACGGGCCGAGTAGAGCTTCACCAGCTCCACGGCGATGTCACGCACGGCCTTGCGAGCGCGACCCTTCTGGGCCGCCCACTCGGATCCGCCCATCTTGCTGAGCGCGGGCGCCTCTCCCCCGACGTAGCGAGTGAGCAGGTCGAGCTGGTCGGTGGGAACGTACAGCTTGTCGTTGGGGTAGCCGCGCTTGGACGGCGAGTATTCGACCAGCAGGTACTCGCGGCTGTTCTTCACTGCGTTGCGTCCGCCGGTGGAGACCACGCGCTGCACGAGCTCGACGAACCGCCCGATGCCGTGAGTCTCGTGCACGACGAAGTCGCCGGCTTTGAGTTGCAGCGGGTCGACGACGTTCTTGCGCCGGCTCGCGAGCTTCTTCACCTGGCGGGTGTCGTAGCCGGCGGCCCGCCCGTAGAATTCGCTCTCGCTCAGTAGAACGAACCTGGTCTCCGGCAGTTCGAAGCCGTGCTCGACGGATGCGCGCAGCAGGTACGCGACGCCGGTCTCGGTCTCGACCGGGAACTCGTCGACCATCCGGGCGGCGAAGCCGTGCTCGCCGAGCGCCTCGGACGCCCGCTCGACCAGGCCGTGGCCGGCGGCGACGACCGCGACGGTCCAGCCGTCCTTCAGCTTGTCGCCGACGTAGTCGATCGCGCCGTCGGCCTGGCCCTGGAAGCTGGGCACGGCGGCCGCGTCGATACGGATGTAGTGGTCGCCGTCGCGGAGTTCGGAGGTGGCGGAGGTTTCGACTTCGGCCGGGCCCTCGGCCGCTGCGGCACCGCTGTCGAAGGAGCTCAGTGTCCACCAGTTGCGCGCGCCCGCGGCATCCCGCAGCGCACTGATGCTGAGGAAGTCGCCAGAGTCGAGGTCGATCGGGGCCTCGGCGCCGGCGGTCGCGGCGTTCCAGGCGGCGCTGAGGAACTCGCGGTTGGTCTCGACGAGGCTCACCGCCCGGCTGGCGACGCGTTCCGGCGCGAGCACCGCGATCGCGGCATCCGTCGGCAGGTAATGGGTGAGGGGCACGAGGCGGTCGGCGAGGGCGGGGGCGAGCGACTCCATGCCGTCGACCGGGATGCCCTCGGCGATCTTGGCGAGCATCTGGCTGAGGCTCGGAAACTCGTGCTGCATCTCCCGCGCGCGCTGGCGCACGGCCTCGCTCAGCAGCAGTTCCCGACTCGGCGGCAGTTCGACGCGCGCGATCGGCTCGGTGAGTGACCGCTGGTCGGCCACCGAGAACTGGCGGATCTGCTCCACCTCGTCGCCGAAGAATTCCGCCCGCCAGGGGTGCTCGGCCACCGGCGCGAACACGTCGAGGATGCCGCCGCGCACCGCGAACTCGCCGCGGCGGGTGACCATGTCCACACGGGAGTAGGCGAGGTCGACGAGCCGGCGGGAGATGTCGGCGAGGTTGTAGCCACGTTCGCCTGCGGTCAGTGCGAGCGGCTCGATGCTCGTGAGATTGTCCGACAGTGGCTGCAATGCGGCGCGCACGCTCGCGACGATCACGAGATCCTTGCCGGGATTCTCCTGCCAGCGCTGCATGAGGCGCAGGGCGTGGATGCGCTTACCGACCGTTTCGGCGCTCGGGCTCAGTCGTTCGTGCGGCAGGGTCTCCCAGGCCGGGAACTCGACCACGTCGGCATCCGGAATCACGCTTCCGAGCGCCGAGCGCAGGGATTCGGAGTCGCGACCGGTCGCCACGATGGCGAGCAGTGCCTGCGGGATGTGCGTCGTGCCAGCCCGCGAGGCGAGGAGTGCCGCGAGCAGCGGGGCCCGGAGGCCATCGACGAGGGAGAAGTCCGCGCTTCGGGAGGCCCAGGAGACGGCGTTTTCGAACGTGTGGGCGCGCAAAAGCGCAGAGTTCAAGCCCGAAAGGATCACCGCTCGAGTCTACGCGCCGGCCCCGACAGTGTTCCCGTGGACGGGAGTCAGCCGATTCGCGCGCCCGCACACCGGCCCGCTTTGCTGGGAAACGGCCGATTGCGCCGTGGCGTGCGACGTGTTCCACTGGCTCTGGAGGGGAGTAATCCCGCGACGTGACGTCGTCAGCCCGGACTCGCGATCGAGTCCCGGCGTCACGGGCCCGAGGGGCCGGATGAGACCTTCAGTTGGCTAGATCGACTGGAGACGACCCATGAATGTTCCCCTCGCCGGCTGGATCGCCGTTCTCGGCGCGATCGTAACGATGCTCGCGATCGACCTGGTGGCCCATCGCAAGGCTCACGTGATCGCGGTTCGCGAGGCCGCGGTGTGGTCGGCCGTCTGGGTGCTCTGCGGCGTCGCGTTCGGGGTCGTCGTGTGGAACCTGTACGGCGCGGAATTCGGTCAGCAGTACTTCGCCGGCTACCTGATCGAGAAGTCCCTGGCCGTGGACAACGTCTTCGTGTGGGCAATCATCTTCGCGGCGTTCGCCGTGCCGTGCGCCTACCAGCACCGCGTGCTGTTCTTCGGGGTGCTCGGGGCTCTCGCCTTCCGCGGGGCGTTCATCGCCGCGGGCGGCGCAATCATCGACCGGTACTCCTGGGTGCTGTACCTGTTCGCCGTGTTCCTGATCTACACGGGATATCGAATGATCCGCCAACGCAGCGAACACATCCATCCCGAGAACTCGCGGGTGCTGCGGGTGTTCCGCCGGCTCGTGCCGATGACGGACGCCTACTACGGCCAGCGCTTCGTGGTGCGGCGGGCCGGAGCCCTGCTCGCGACGCCGCTGCTCGCGGTCCTCGTGCTCGTGGAGGTGACGGACATCATCTTCGCGGTCGACTCGATCCCTGCTGTGTTCGCGGTGACCGACGAGGCGTTTCTCGTGTTCAGCGCCAACGCGTTCGCCATCCTGGGGCTTCGGGCGATGTACTTTCTGCTCGCCGACCTGATGCACCGGTTCGTCTACCTCAAGGTGGGCCTCGCCTTCGTGATGGTGTGGGTGGGGCTGAAGATGCTCCTGCTCGATGTCGTCTACGTCCCGACGACCGTGTCGCTGGGGGTGGTGGCGGCGATCATTGCCGTCGCGGTGATCGCGAGTCTTCGTGCCACACGGGGTCAGGGGCGGCGCTCGGTTGTCGCGCCGCCCGCGGGGACGTTCGGTTCGGCGAGCGAGGAGGACATCGCCGCGCTCGACCCACTGTGGAAGAGAGGGCGCGGCCGCTCGGCTATCCGCCGCTAGCCGGGCGAGTCGGAGGAACGCGCGGCCGCATCCCGGATCCACTTGGGGCGGGTCCCTCCATCCACTCGGGAGCAGGTGCTGCCTGGCGACCGCGCAGACGGCATCGTCCCCCGAGTCGATGACAGTGAGCTGGACCCGGCAGGCTCGACCCGGCGGGCTCGCCGGGGGCGGGCGGGACTACTCCGCGGCGGTATGGAAGCGGAGCTGGGCCGCGATGAGGCCGTCGCGGGCGATGGACTCGACGGCGTCCGCTGCATCCGTCAGCAGGTTGGGGAGGTCGGCCCGTTCGGCCGAACCGAAGTCGCGCAGCACGAAGTCGGCCGCGGACATGCGGCCGGGCGGGCGGCCGATGCCGACGCGCACGCGGGTGAAGTCACCGGTACCGATCGCGGAGACGATGTCGCGGATGCCGTTGTGGCCGCCGTGGCCGCCACCGAATTTGATCTTGAGCTTGTCGAACGGAATGTCGAGTTCGTCGTGCACGACGATCAGCTGCGCCGGTTCGATCTTGTAGAACTTGAGCAGGCCCGCGACCGGTCCGCCCGAGAGGTTCATGAAGCTGTTCGGCTTGGCTAGTACGAGCCGTGGACCCTCGCCCCCGGTGCGCCCCTCGGCGACCAGGGCATTGGCCTTGTGCGAGCGGAAGGATGCCGAGACCCGGTCCGCGAGCTCGGCAAGCACCATCTGCCCGACATTGTGTCGGTTGCTGGCGTAGTCGGGCCCGGGGTTGCCGAGCCCGACTACGAGCCACTGAGTTGAGTCCATGGACTGCGACTGCAGCGAGGTGATAACGGGGTTACTACTCTGCGGCGGCTTCCTCTGTGGGGGCTTCGGCCTCGACCGCTTCGCCCAGGTCCTGCTCGGACGGGGTGCTGATCGCGACGACGAGGATGTCGGGGTCGGTGACGAGCACCGAGCCCTCGGGCAGCACGATGTCCTTGGCGAAGATCTGCGTGCCGGCCTCGAGCCCGTCGACGACGACGACGACGTTCTGCGGAATGTTCGTGGCGAGCGCCTCGATGCTGATCCACTTGGCGTCGAGGTCGACGATGGTTTCGGGGGCCGACTCGCCCGAGACGTGAACGGCGACGTCCACGTGGACGCGCTCGCCCTTGCGCAGCACGATGAGGTCGATGTGCTCGATGATCTGGCGCAGCGGGTCCTTCTGCACGTCCTTCACGAGGGCGAGCTGGCTGGCTCCACCGTCGAGCTGGAGGTCAAGGATGGCGTTCGCCCGGCGCAGCAGGAGCGAGATCTCGTGGGCCGGAAGGCTCACGTGCTTCGGCTCGGTGCCGTGACCGTAGACGACCGCGGGAACCTTGCCGGCGGCGCGGAGCTTGCGGGCAACGCCCTTGCCGAAGGTGGTGCGGGCCTCGGCCGCGATCTTGTTGGTGAGCTCCTTGTGAGCCTTCTTTTCAGACATGATTTCTCCTTCGCGGGCGCAGCCCGCGTCTATTGGTTTCAACTCGAACGCATCAGCGTGAGGAAAGACTGTTGGCTGTAATCAGCCACGTGCCCGCTCCACCGCGTCGATAACGGATGCAATGCATCCCTCGCCGAAGTACAGCGGCCAAGTTTACACACTCCAGGGCTGCCGGATGCGACGGTCTCGGCCCTTCGCGATCTGGCCGACCAGTCGGTTCACGATCTGCACGACTGTGAGGTTGGCGTCGAGGGTCACCGTCACCCCGGGCTCGTCCGCGGCAAGCGGCTCGAGGGTGGCCAACTGCGAGTCGAGCAACGACGCCGGCATGAAATGCCCGGCACGGTGCTGCACCCGCGATTCCAGCAGCGCACGG
>JBBSBA010000081.1:0-10680 GCA_038251725.1 Actinomycetales bacterium | reverse complement strand
GGACCGAAAATGGGGCCAGTGCCGGGTGAGCTCTAGCGTTACTGGCGGGCTTTTCGAAGAGGGACTGGCAGGGCACGTCCCGTGTCGACCGAATTGCCGCTGGAAGAGCCCACCCGCGACAACCTCGTCTACGTTCGAGGCACGCATCGGCGCGCGGTCACGGTGCAGGGTGACGATGGGTGATGGGGGAGGATGGATCGATGAAGACATTCACACCTCCCCAGACGAATCTGCAGGCATCCAACGTCATCCTCGGATTGATGAGTATGTCAACTCAGCTCAGGACCACCGGGGCAATCTAAGCGGGACCCACTCGGCCTGTCCGTGAAACAGTCCCGTGTTCTCTGAGCGCGCTGAGCGGGACTTGGTTGCGTTCCGTCGCGGCTGTTAGGGGCTGCGGGCTGTGGTCCATATGCATCCTGGAGTGCCGTGATTTCGCTGGTTTCAGCCTGCTTCGCGAGGGGCGCAGAAGATCAATCCGTGTCCGCGCGCGCTTTGCTGGCGGCTCACAACTCCGCTAGCTATTCGGGGTCACTTACTGGCCAGGGTCTTTTAGGGGGCGAAGCAGCACTGCACCTGTCGGCGGCGGCACTCGGTGAGTCCACCGCGGCCGCGGCTTCGTATCTGGGTTGTTCAAGCGATGGGCGGAGAATCCGAACCGACCCACATGAGTTCGTCGCCGTTGTCTTCCATCCCGAGTAGAAAAGCGTCATGTCTCAATGTGAAGAGTGACCGCCGGAAGGGTGGTGGAGAACTGCAACCCACCGACGATGCCGTAGGGCACTTCAACGAGCATCCCCTGCGCGAAAGACGTATCACTGGTACGAATCGCCGGCCTGCCGTGGTCCACATCCGTCCATGGCCGATCCTCGTACTTCGTCCCCACCAGGGTGAGATACAGATCCGTGCGACCATCCAACTCGTGCAGTCCGGAGTAAGAGACTGTCTGACCGTCCGGGAGCACCGTCTCAATTTCAGAACCAATGGTGGACCAAGCGGGTAGTTCAACTCGCTTGCTCAGCTGCAATACCTCGCTGGTCAGGGAAATCACCACGAGGTCTCCTACGGCCGGGAAGAGGTGGATTTTGACGCCGGTCGCCGGTCGTCGTCGTGGTGCGGGAATTCGCTCGACTTCAAACGGCGCGCCCCGCACCCACCCGGTCGAAGTTTCGAGGTCTATTCGCAGGTCAGTCTCGTTCGTCGGTGAAAGAAATGAATCGAACAGATCACCCTCCCCTTCGGGATCACTCTCCTTCACATCGACCCAAACGTGAGCCCCACCTCCGGGGACCCGCTGCACGGCGATGACTAGACGCGCACGATCGGTGTCCATCGCGATTGTCCACACGTCGGCGACATCACAAACGACGAGATCTTGGATCACAGAGTGCAGGAGAGCGTGTGGATAGGGCTCTTGATCTGAGTGTCGTAGACGCCGTTGTACCAGAGATCGACGAGCGTCTGATACTGGTGACCGAGGTTATTCGCGCAATGCAGCAGAGCACCGTTCTTTGTCGCCACCGTGGAGAACGTAGTCGTGGAATATGGTCCGTCTTCTGTCGGCCAATAGATGCATCCAAACCCCACACAGGTGCCCACTAGGGTGATCTGTATTTTCTGCGGGGACCAGCCCGATCCGCTGCACGTCTGTTGAGCGCCCCACTCCAGCGTCGAGCCGACAAGCTTCGCCCCGTAGAACGTCCCCGTACAGTTGAAGGATTGCGCGGCGTTGGGCTGCGCAAGCTGTCCCGGCGTTGTTGGTGCGGCCGGCGCCGTGCCGCTGATCGTCCATCCGGTGGCCGTGGTTGTAACGTGCACGTTCGTCGGAGCCGCCGAGTTGGTGGCAGCGGGCGGTGCTGGAACAGGGGTCGCTCCGATGCCCAATAGCCCTGCGAGAGCGACGACACTTCCGACAGCCAAGATCCGAATGCGCATATCAGCACTTCCTGTTGTGGTTACAGTGCAGCTGCCAGTTGCGCCGCCTTGACTTGAGAATATGACAGGCAAGTTCGCAATACAGTCCTCCAAACAGGGGACTGGGATCGCCTTGACCCCGTTTCGTGGACACGGGTGAAAACCAGACCGGGTTTAGGCGTGTTGGAGCTGGCTCTTCATGTGCGCGAGGCGGTAAGAGTCGGTGCCGGTTTCGATGATGGTGCCGTTGAAGGTGAGTCGGTCGACGATCGCGGCGCAGAGCCTGGGGTCGGTGAAGGTTTTGGTCCAGCCGGAGAAGGACTCGTTGGAGGCGATCGCGACGGAGTTCTTTTCCTCTCTCTCAGTGAGGACCTGGAAGAGCATCTCGGCTCCGCGGCGGTCCAGTTCCATGTAGCCGAGCTCGTCGATCACGAGGAGGTCGACGCGGCCGTAGCGGGCGATGGTGCGGGCGAGTGTTTTCTCGTCGGCTGCTTCCACGAGCTCGTTCACGAGTTTGGTGGCGAGGGTGTATTTGACCCGGTAGCCCTTCTCGGCTGCCGCGGTGCCCAACCCGATGAGGAGATGAGATTTGCCGGTGCCGGAGTCGCCGATCAGGCAGAGGGGTTGGCCGCGGCGGACCCAGTCGCCGGACGCGAGGGTGTGGATGGTGGCGGGGTTGATGTTCGGGTTCGCGTCGAAATCGAAGTCCCCGATCCACTTGTCCCGCGGGAACCCAGCCGCTGTGACTCGGCGAACGGAGGAGCGGCGGTCGCGGTCGTCGCATTCAGCGAGGAGCAGTTCGGCGAGGAACCCCTGATAGGTGAGTTGCTCCTTCTGCGCGGCTGTGATCGCTTCGTCCATGACCGCTCTGATCGTGGGCAGTCGTAGCCGGCGGCAGGCCTGGTCGACTGCGGCCGTGGCTGCCTCCTCGGTCATTCCGCGCCGTCGTCGCAGGGTGGTGGTGACAGGTGTTGATGTTGTCATGATCCGGTTTCCTTCTCTATTGGTGGCTCGGTGGCCGGCAAGGGTGCCGGAAGTCTCAGGAGGCCGTCGTAGCCGGCGACCGAGGGCAACGGTCGCCGGTCTGGTGGGAGGCCAGCGATCATTTTCTGCGGGTCGGCGAGACGGCGTTGAGTGAGAGAAACTACTCGGTGGTGGGTCTCGGCGGATTGTCCGCCCTGTTGCTCGGCCTCCGAAACAAAGCGAACAGGATGACGGCTTGAACTGGGCCCACCCGCGGTTTCATGGCGGCGGGCCTCGACGGCGACGACGTCCGCGGTGACCGCACCGACACTGAGAGCGGAAGTGATTCCGGCGACGATATCGGCGGTGGCCATCGACCGGTGCAGAAGGAGCACGTCGATCAGCTGGCGGGTCGCGACGGAATCGCCATCGGTTTTTCGGGCAGCCGCCCAGAATGCCTCATGTGCTGGTGTGAACGCGCCGGTTTGTCGGGCGTGAGCCAGAGCAGTGGAGCCGGGCAGAGCTCCCGGTTTCATCTTCAAAACCTCAAGATAGTGATCGAGATCCACCGACTCGCCACCGCGTGTGACGACGCGCTCGTGTCGGGCGACTTCGGTGCGGCCATCGAACACGACGAGTTCCGCCGCCCGCAGAGACACCCGAACCTGACGGCCGATCAAGCGGGCCGGGACAGAATATTTCGCCTGCCTCACGGTAATCAGAGCCGACCTGCTCACCCGTGGGTAAAGGACCAAGCCTGGATCGAACCGCTCCTGCGGGACGGGCGCGAGTAATGGCTGCTCGATGGCAAAGTCCTGGGCGACCGTGTGAATACGCTCGTTCACCCGACGGGCGTCATCGGCCTCATCCCAGGCCCGGAACCTCTCGTTCAACTCCGCCAACGATCCATTCTTCGGCATCGGAGATAGACGGTTGCGACGGAACCGACCAACCTCGCCCTCAACCCCACCCTTCTCATGAGCGCCCCCGATCCCGGGCTCGCAGTAGAACGCATCGAACCCGAAATGCGAACGAAACAGCACCCATCTGGCGTTCTCTTCCCGTTGCCGCCCGAACACAACCTTCGTGACCGCGGAGGTCAGATTGTCGTAACGAATATGCCGGGTCGGGATCCCGCCAATCGTGTCGAACGCGTCAATATGGCCCTGAAGAAAAGCTTCCTGCGACTGTGTCGAGTAGATCCGGTGGACCGCTTTGCCCGAGTTGGAGAGCCGAAACACGAACATATGGCACTTCGTCTTCACCCCATCCAGGATTACCCAGACGTCCCCGAAATCGACCTCAGCCTCCGCGCCCGGCGCGTGGCCCTGGGGAACGAACGCATCCACCCGGCGGTGGCCGGACTCGATCTCGATCTGAACCCTCCGGACGCGAACATAGTCACGCACCGTCGAATACGACAGCTCGGCTGCCGCGTGCTCCTCGATCAGGCGAGCGAACACCCGCTTGGCGGTGTGGCGTTGCTTCTTTGGGGCCGTCAGATCCTCGACCAGCATGGCGTCGATCGCCGGCTTGAACCCCTCCAAGCGGGGCGCGGTGCGGACCCGCGGCTTCTTCTCCGGAGGCGTCGCCGACTCCAACGCCAACCTGACCGTCGTGCGCCCGACTTGATACTTCCTGGCCAGCTCCCGAATCCCCAGACCATCGACACGCGCATCACGCCTGATCTGTGCGAACAATTCCATCCTCGGCCTCATCATTGCCCTTCGTCACCGGCAACAAAAACGCCAGATAGACAACGATGAGGCAGGCACCGCTCACAACGCCGCGACCACCCTGACAAACCAAAGGTGGGTCCCGCTTAGATTGCCCCGGTGGGTCCAGCCAACGCTGCCATAGTCAGGTTGATGAGGATCTCGGAAATGGAGGACGAGGAGATTCGCACCCTTGTCGGCACGGCCAGGGATGCCGGGATCAACTTCTTCGACCACGCCGACGTCTACGGTGGGGCGCACGGATGCGAGAAGCGGTTCGGTGACGCGGTCACGTTCACGGCCGCCGAGCGCGAGTCGGTCATCATCCAGTCGAAGGTCGGAATCCGCGAAGGCTCCTTCGACTTCTCGAAGGAGCACATCCTCCGCTCGGTCGACGAGTCCCTTGCGGCGCTGAACACCGACTACATGGACATCCTGCTGCTGCACCGTCCGGACACCCTGGTCGAGCCCGCCGAAGTCGCCGCGGCGTTCGACGCATTGCACGCCGCCGGCAAGGTGCGCAACTTCGGCGTGTCCAACCAGACTCCGGGGTTGGTCGAACTGTTGAAGCGTTCGGTCAACCAGCCGCTCGCTTTCAACCAGGTGCAGTTGAGCATCACCCACTCGCCGTTGATCGCGCAGGGAATCGCCGCCAACATGGCGGGGCTTGACCAGTCGATCGACCGGGACAACGGCATCCTCGAGTACAGCAGGCTGAACGACATCACGCTGCAGGCGTGGTCGCCGTTCCAGAAGGGCTTCTTCGACGGTGTGTTCATCGGTGACCGGGAGAACTTTGGCCCGCTCAACGATGCTCTTGACGAGATCGCCGCGGCGCACGGTGTCACACCGACCGGGATCGCGGTCGCCTGGATCACCAGGCACCCGGCTAATATGCAGGTGGTGCTCGGGACGACCAAGCCTGCGCGGGTGATCGAATCCGCCGCGGGCTCCGACATTCCGCTCAGCCGTGAGGAGTGGTACCGCCTCTTCACGACCGCCGGGCACGTCCTCCCGTAAGCGGGCTACCGGGCGACGTCGGCCAGGTAGTAGGTGACGGCTTCGCCCGCCGCAGTCCAGGGTTAACGACAGGGGCGTTTCAGTTGATGCTGTGGGCCGGGTTGCGGTTCATTGGTCCGACTTCTCAACCTTCGCTCCCGACGGTTGGTTGAAACAACTCGTGGTCGAAGTTCTCCAAGTCCCTGCATAACTCAGCCGCATGCAAACGAGCGGGGCCCGCACCCGGACGACACTCCGTTCCGCGCCGTAGTCCTGATGAAAGCCAGGAGCTCCTGTTTTGGAAGGTTCTTCGCACCCCGGCTGTGACCTTCCGCGCCGATATGCTCCTCCCATGGAAGACGAGATCCACTGGTTAGTCCCACCTGTTTCGGCGCAACTTTCTGGCAATGAGGAATTCGTGGGTATGACCGGAGCGACCGTCCGGGATTTCTGGCAGTTCGCTCTGGGGGACCTGAGGATGAACAACGCGCGGGGGTATCTTGCCGAGTTCATCGTGGGCAAGGCGCTCGGCATCGAGAATCTGAAACGCGTCGAGTGGGATTCTTACGACCTGCTGTTCGGCGACATCACTATCGAGATCAAGTCGTCGGCATACCTGCAGTCGTGGGATCAGAAGAAGGTCAGCACGCTGAGGTTTTCAGGTTTGCAGGGCACCCGGTATCACCCTCGTGCGCCGGGTGATGGCGAGGATCCTCTCGGCAAGCGGTTCAATGCAATGGTCTATGTCTTCTGCGCGCACACGCGAACTGAGCACGAGAGCTATGACCAGTTGGACATCGCTCAGTGGGAGTTCTTCGTCGTCTCCCGCAGTGTCTTGGCCGAAACAGGCCTCAGAAGTCTTGGAATAAGCCGAGCTAGGGGACTCGCGAACGGTCCGACGGCCTGGGCGGACCTTGGTTCCGCGATCACAGCCGCGGCAATCGGCCAGAAGAGGGACGATGACATCAACTGGTGGAACAGTGAAGGTCAGCTGATCCCTACCTGAACTCCCGGCGGCGCGAAACGTAATGGCGAACGCTTCGGGGACTCCTATTGCGCAGGTGAGGCCTTTGCATCGAACCGTTCGCTTCGCCTTCCTAGCGGCCCGATGTCGATTCGCGGCGTGTCGAGGTCAGGCAGGAACCACTCCCTGAGTTTTGCTTGACAGTGCCGATCGCACTCGGTTGGGGAGGGTTGCCGTGACCGTGACACTGATGGTCGACCGAACACCTATCCCCGTCACGATTTCAGTGTGATGACACTAACTCAGTTCAGCCACAATGTATGGAATAGGGCGCCCGTCCGACCATGCTCGTTACGAAAGAAATGGGCGAACTCCCGGCCAGCGCCGGCACGAAATAGGCAGGAAGCATTCCATCCGATTCGCACGCGACTATCACGCCAACCGAGAGAATGAACCGCTGGATCGTTGTGGATGGCGCGGAGCACATCCTCCTGGCGGAAGGCTTCACGATCTCGGACGAAGACGCCGCGACTGCGAACAAGTACGATCGGGCCTCACCGCGATCGAAGATCTGGTGGCACAGACGTCCACCAGAGTCGGCCAAGTGCATGCGGAACGCGACCGAGCCATTAGAGACGGCGCGATGGACAAACTCGCCTCCCTTTCAAACGAACTCGGTCTGGTCGATTGACCGTGACCCGCTAGAAGGCGTTAGGGTCCAGGCTGATTTCTGCCGGGCTCTGCAGCTTTTCCCCGAATCGGCCTTCGGGGGTGCGAGGTTGGTCACCGTTTGCGGACGGCCCAGGTGCCAACCTGATGTTGGCGCGAGACCGTCGATTCTGAACGGCCCTCTCAACAAAGGTCCGTGGACGAATCAGCAGCCGACCATTCCAAGGGTTCAGCTCGGTGAGGTCGGCGTCATCGGTAACGAGGATGAGCGCGCCGACGTCAACCACGAGGTCAAGGATGAGATTGTCTTCAAAGTCATGGACTTCGTGGACGGTGCGTGGAGGATCCACGATCGCGCCTCCCGACCATCCGATCATCTCGGTAATTGCTTCGATGTAGGCGCGGGCCGCCTCCTCGCTCACGCCTGCTTTCTGCACGAGAACACGCACGGTGTTTCGGATGATGTGTGGAGAGCTGTAGAGCGCGAATTCTTCCGCGTCGAAAATCAGGGATAGACAGTCCGAGGCAGGGTTGCCTGTCGCCGGCGGCAGCTGGGTGAACAGCGGGTAGCTCGAGTCCTTGCCAACCATTGCGTTAACCAAGACGTTGACGTCGAAGACGACCGCAGTTGGCTCAGGCACTTTCGCGCAATACCGATTTGACCATCTCGGTAACTTCTTCGGGCGAGATGACCCGACCGTGCATGTCCTCACGCATCTGCGCCTGAATGCGCTGCAAATTCTCCGCCATCTTTTCACGGCGCAGCCGCTTCATCGCAATGCGAAGGAACTCGGAACGGTTGCCGTGTCCGAAGTACTCCACGAGCTCGTCAAGCTCGCCGCGGTCTTCCTCTGCGATCGCAAACCCTACGGTCTTGGCGGCCATGCGTCCCATCTCCTTCATGTGCAACGTATGTGCAATCATACTATCTGTGTTCGTCTTCTGCACAGACATGCGCGGCAGGATCACTAAAGCTGCTGGCCGCCGGAGGCGACGGATTCAGCCGCAGCCCGGCGGGCCCGCAACAACAGGTGTTCCATCTTCCGTTTTCTGGTCTCCCGCATGGCATGCTGCGCCGACACAGACCAGAGGCTGCTGAGGCTTTCTCGCGGATCTTCGGCACGTTTGTCGTACAAGTTCCGGTAGCTGCGCTGCAGGTGCCCGTGCTGTGCATCCAAATGCGAGCGGATGGCGGTCGTGTACTCGGAGATGTCGTCAGCTCGAAGCATGGACAATCGGACGAGCTCGAGCATCCGATTAGTCCGCACTCGGTTCCGGTACGAGTACATCCGCGGCTCGAGAATCTGTCGCACCCGTGCGAGTGCCGCCTCGACAGCGCCGTTTGCGCAAACAGGTGGCCTTTCTGGCCGTCTCGCAGTTTGGTCGCGCAATTTAGGACCGAACATTCGGGTCCAGTTCTTCGTGTTCAGCAGACCAGGCTGCTCCATCACAGCCGCCTCGAACGCTCCCCAACCAGCGCGCGAGGTGAGTGCATCCCGGAACAGCTGCCAGATGGTGTCGCGGCTCGTTAGTTTGTCGCGTTCCATCGCCGCAACCGCGTTCGCGCGGAGGTGATGCTCGCAATTGTGGATGAGCTCGAAGTCGGATCCTGAGCCCCATGTCGCGATAACGCCTCCGCGGATGCCTTTGTCCTGGTCCGCGACGATCGACAACGGTCGTCCCGGCAGTGATCCGAGGAATTCCGCCCAGCCGGCTGTCCCGCCGGACGGGTTCGCATCAAGTTTCACCAGGTATCCGTTCTTGCCGTCCGCGTCGTATCCGTAGGCGGCGAGCACAGAGTAGAGCATGTGGTTCTTGCCCTCCTGGTCGGTCCAGCGGAAGTTCACCGAATCCAGGACGATCATCGGTGGCCATTCCTGCACGGCGTGTGGTTTGGCGACTATCGGAACGAAATCTGCCATCCAGTCCGCGACAGTTTGTCCTTTCGACACGGCGCGCATCCCGCTCGTTTTGCCGACGTTCGCTCTCATCCGAACACGCTTCGCGACGTCGGTGTAGGTATTCCCGTGGCCGACCGCGATCAGGGCATTGGCAATCTCTCGGATGAGGTACTCGAACTCCGCCGGCGCGGCCGGCCCCTCGTGCGGGGCGACGTGGTTCTCGCACTCCGAACAGGTCTGGTCAACAGCGCGTGTCCTGCTGACCACCCCCAGGAACCGGTGGAAAGATCCGTCTTGAAGGGTGCAACGCCACCGCTGTTTGCTTCGGCCGCCGGAACGTTGGATCCCATCACGAACTATCCGGGCACCCTGATGGGCGCGCGGACAAACCATCACGTCACCGGCCATGACGAGACCCCTTCTTCAGGTGAAAAGGCTACAGCGACAGATCCACGAAGTCACCAGAGCGAGCCATTCTCATCACACTGAAATCATGCTCGGGAGTCAAGTTCGATAGTCGGCTCGGTGCCGTGTGGAGTCTTGAGAGTGCCGTGGTCGTACTCGTCGAGAAGTTCGAGGGCTGGCGAGTAACGCTTCAGGATCTCGGCGATACCGGCGACGGTCGCGTCATCGGATCGCTCCAGCATCCGCACAACGGCCCCGATTTCGCGGAGCCGGGCCTCGTTCGTTGCGACCCCGGCAAGGACGTATCGTTTCAGCACGTCATTTGCCCACCGCCGGAAGCGGATACCTTCCGGCGACTTCACCCGGTATCCGATCGACAACACCATGTCGAGGTTGTAGTGCTCGATGTAACGCTCGACGACGCGATCGCCCTCTTGCTGAACTGTCGCAAATTTTGCGACAGTTGACTCGTCGGCAAGTTCCTCACGTCGTGCGTTCGCCACGTGCTTGCCGATGGTCTTCACGTCGCGGCCGAACAGGTCGCCGATCTGCTGCCTGGTGTGCCAGACCGTGTCACCGTCCGTGCGGACCTCCAACCTCACGGAGCCATCCGAAGACTGGTAGATCTCGACTTCGCCCACAGCGTCTCCGTTCACTGCAGTCGGCTGCATTCCTGTAGTCGTCATGGTACTTCCATGCGCGGCACGGCCGACCAAAGGCAACCCTTGCAGATTCTGCAAGAGGGGACTGCCCCGAGTTCAGTTGACTCGGTGGGTTAGGTAACCTACCCGGATTCGGAGGACGACGACTTGTTTCGGACGAACGGCTACCTGTTCGTATCGCTGCCGTGGGCACTGGCATTCAACAATGCGTATTGGCCGGAAATTGAGGAGGGTGGTGAGTGGCTTCTCGCATCGGGAGGCCACCTTGACTACCCACAGGTTGCCGACCGCTTCCGAGCGCTCTTCAAGCCGTCGCCTCAGTGCAGTATCGACATGAAGGCGCAGCTGGCATTCTTGATGCCGTTCCAAGACCTGATTGCCGAAATTGACGAATCCATCAGGTTGGGAATGCTATTTAATCGCTGATGGTCAAATCAGATCCAGTCGCGCGTTCGTAATCGAGGGTGTCGGGACCCACGCAATTGCTG
>JBBSBA010000080.1:0-10958 GCA_038251725.1 Actinomycetales bacterium | reverse complement strand
TGTCGACGTCACCGTGTTCCTCATGGGCGATGGCGTCACCGCCGCAATGGCAGGGCAGAAGACCCCGGACGGCTACTACAAGCTCGACCGGATGCTCGGTACCGTCACGCGCAGCGGCGGCCAGATCCTATGCTGCGGCACTTGCATGGACGCCCGCGGCATCACCGAGGCGATGCTCATGGACGGCTCGCGTCGATCCACGATGGAAGAGCTCGCCGACCACACCCTCGCCGCCGAAAAGGTCCTCGTGTTCTGACCCACACACCACCCAGCCTCACCCAACGCACGACCCTCTCAGGAGAAGAACTCATGAGCCCCAACAACATTGATCTCGAAGCCCTCGCCGGCGTTCTTCACGAAGGCCAGCAGGATCCCTCCACCCTCAAATTGCACAAGCGGGTCGAAGGCGCCTGGAACTTCACCCCCGGTGAACCCGCGTTCACGGCAACAATGACCCACGGCACACAGGAGTCGACACTGCACGTCGATGTCGCCCCCAAGTTCGGCGGCGCCGGACTTGCCCCCGATCCGCTGCAATATATGCTGCTCGGCCTCGGTTCCTGCTACGCGGCCACCGTCGTCACCATCGCGGCCCTCGAAGGTGTCGAGATCACTGACCTGCAGGTAATCGCAGAAAGCGATGCTGACGTTTCGCGCGTCTACGACATCACCGAGAACCCGCTCATGGAACGAGTCTCCGTCACCCTGAAAGTGACCGCCGACGTCGACGACCGCACGCTGAACCGGTGGCAGCAGACCGCCCGAGACAAGTGTCCATTCGCCTACACCGTCATGAACGCAGTTCCGCTGGAGACTCAAATCGAACGAGCCTAGAGACAGCCGCTCTGAACTGTCCGTGATCTCTGCTCCGGCGCGGCCCGCGAAGACCTCGCCGGTTCGGCGGATGAAACCGATAACGCGCCGGTCGAGCCCGTAGCCGAGTGAGGCGGACTTCCGCAGCGCTCGCCACACGGCGACCCGGCGTCGGGACTGCTCGGACTGCAGCTGAACGAACACCAACAGCCAGCGAATACTCCTCGTCGCTGGCGAGTCTGTAGCATCGGTCACCTGAGAGGGTGATTCATGAGCGCACCAGAGCCGCGACCAACACTTCTTGATCGAACATTCTTCGTCAGCCTGATCCTCAAAGGCTTGGACGGTGTCCTCGAACTCGTCGGCGGCGTCCTGCTTCTGGTCGTCACGCCGGCGCAGATCGGCGCCATTACGCGATTCCTGACTCAGCACGAACTTTCTGAAGATCCTCACGATCTCATTGCGAATGGCGTGCTCCACCTGACCAGCAGCCTCAACCTGTCAGTGACCGTGTTCGGCGCGATCTACCTCCTCTTGCACGGGGTAGTGAAGGTAGTCCTGGTGTGGGCAGTGCTCCGTGATCATCTCTGGGCCTACCCGTGGCTGACCGCGTTCCTTCTCGTGTTCATCGTGTACCAGGGCTACCAGCTCGTCGTGGCCTTCTCCTGGGGGCTGCTGCTCCTGACTCTGTTCGACATTTTCATCGTGTACCTCACCTGGCGTGAATACGGCATCCACCGCGCCAGGGCCCGACGTGCAACGAGCGAAACGGCAACCGCATGAGCGGCCGCCGGCCCGGCACCCAGCCTTCGAGTGGGAGGGGCCGTCCGAGCAGACGGGAGTTCGTGAGAATGGGCGAGGACACCACTGTCGAGCCTGACCAGGAACGGCGTTCGAAGACAATCGGCGCAAGGCGAACACTGTGGTATTCCGTCACCCTCGCCGTAGTCCTTCTGTTGACCGGATTCAACATCTTCCTGCTGAGAGCGTTTGACGTTGCCGGGGTTCCCTCGATCTTCGCTCTCTTGCTCCTGTATCAAGTTCTGTTGGTCACGCTGCTGATCTTCAGCCTGCTCGTGGTCTTGCGCACTCCAGCAAGAGTCGTCTGGGCAATCGTGCTCTCTGCGTTGCAAGGGATGTACGAGAACGAGTATGTGCAGCACGCTTCACGGCGCCTGCCGTTCCTCGTGCCGTGGATCCAGCGGCGCTTCTCCACCAAACGCCCGACCGGGCTCCCGCTCACCCTCGGCATTATCGCTGCGGCCGTGTTCGGGATGCTCTTCGCCAATCTCACCCGCGCCGTTGTCTCGCAGAGCCTCAACACAGGCATCGATCTGCGGGTCGTCAATCTCATGCCCAGTATTCGCACCACAGGCGAGAACGGCGTCTTCGCGTTTTTCACCTTCGCGGCAAGCTATCTCGGGATCATCTTCTTCCTCGGTGTCCTGAGCGCTGTGGCCTTGTGGCGCCGCCAATGGCCACTTCCCGCGCTTTTCATCGCCGCATACGGGATTGAGGCCCTGTTCTCGCAAGTCGCCAAGCACGCGTTTGGTCGCCCCCGTCCCGACGTGGCACTGCGTCAACTCTCCGTGACGGGGTTCAGCTATCCCAGCGGTCACGCCCTGGCCGCCACGGTCATCATCGGACTGATGGCCTACCTGCTCTTTCGATTCACGAAGACGCACTTGCTGAAGGTGCTCATTGTTTTACTTGCCGTGACCACGATCGCCCTCGTCGCGATGAGCCGCGTTTACTTCGCCGTGCACTACCCGACGGATGTGTTGGGTGGGATTCTGCTCGGAGCATTCGTCCTCACCCTCTTCATCACCGTGATCGAGATGAATCAGCGGTATCGGCTGATGGCATGGGCGCAACTCGACGCCTCGGTCATCCCTTCGCTCGGTGTCGCCTTCGTCGCAATGCTCGCCTTCACCGCGATCTTCAGCGGGCTGACACACTTCGAGTCCCCACAAGCTCATGCGACCCCGTTGAAGTTGAGTGTTCTCAACAGCAGCGCCATTCAACGGCTTCCCCACTTCAGCGAGACCCTCACCGGCGCGAGGATGGAGCCCATCAACTTCGTCTTCGTCGGCGGCCAGGCGCAACTTGAACACGCCTTCGAGGCCAACGGCTGGTACAAGGCAGACGCGCCCACCCTGGCAAACACGCTGCGAGAAGTCGTCACTGCCGCCGACAACAAGCAATACCTCACCGCACCCGTCACGCCCTCCTACCTCGATGCCAAGCCGCAAACTCTGGCATTCGAGAAACCGACCGTGGCTAATACGCTGCAACAACGCCACCACATCCGAATCTGGAAACTCAACGTGGACCTTAACGGCCAACCCGTGTGGGTAGCGACCGCGAGCCTCGACGAGGGGATAGGCATCGGTTCGGCGATTCCACTCCCCACCCACCACATCGCCCCGAACGTTGACAGTGAGAGGCAGTACATACTGCAGTCCCTCAACATGCCGGATGCCCCGCTCGTGAACGTCGTCGGCCCTCAACTGGGAAAGAATGCTAGCGGTGACTCCTTCTTCACGGACGGAAAAGCAGCCCTGGTCCAACTCCACTAGCAGGCTTCTTCCTGCCTGCAATCGCTGTCGGGAGAACTCGCCTCGTAGGGCTTGCCAAGCTCATGCCGGCTGAGGACATCCACGATGCCGTTGATACTCCGGACAGGAACCAATAGGCAGGAGCAGGGCGCCGTTGAGTCCCTCGCACGTGACGCTCACCCGAAAGATGCGCGAAATGCATGTCCCGCGTTCAATCGCATGTTCGATTGAATCGCAATCCTTTACTGTCTGATTGGAACATGTGTTAAATTCGCGGGGTGGGTAGCGACGCTGAATGGCTAATTCTGATCAGTCGCGTCCCGGCGGAGCCGTCCCGGCATCGGGTGGCCGTGTGGCGCGAACTGCGTAAAGCCGGCGCGGTCCCGATTTCCTCCGGGGCATGGGCGCTGCCACAGGACTCGAAATTCGATCGCGCGATCGCCCGGTAGCGCACCTCTGCGAAAAAGGAGGTGGCACGCTTGCCGTGCTGGTAACCCGGCCGCGAGATGCGGCCTCTGGCATGATGCTGCCGGAGCTCTTTGAGTCCGCCCGCCGTGACGAGTGGGTGGAGTTCGTCACCGATTGCGGCAAGTTCCTCGACGAGATTGATCGAGAGATTGCCAAGCAAAAATTCACCTTCGGTGAGCTGGAGGAAGAGGAACAAAGCTTGGAGCGCCTGCAACGCTGGGTTGCCGAACTCGACAAGCGGCAGCTAGTGTGTCGGGCCGTTAGTTCGTGGTGTAAATAAGTAGGCTGTTTGTATGGTTGTTTTGGTGGCGGAGTTCGTGCTCAGCGATTGGGAACGGGACGAGCTGGTGGCGTGGTCGCGGGAGTCGTCGCGGCGGGGTGTGCGGGCGCGGATCGTGCTGGCCTGCGCTGAGCCGGGGGTTGTCTATGCGCGACTGGCTCGCGAGGTGGGTGTGTCGGCGATGACCGTCTCGAATGTGCGGGCGAGGTTCACGGCGAGCCGGCTGGAGGGTCTGATCGAGCGTCCCCGTCCGGGACGGCCGAAGACGGAGCTGGTCCTGGTCGATGCCGAGCGGGAGCAGCTTGCTCGGTGGGCCGGGCGGGCGAAGTCGTCTCAGGCGTTGGCGCTGCGTTGCCGGATCGTGCTGGCTTGCGCCGAGGGGCTGGACAACAAGCGGGTTGCAGCGCGGCTTGGGGTGCGGGAGCAGACGGTGGCCAAATGGCGTAACCGGTTCATCGCGCGCCGCCTGGATGGTCTGGTCGATGAGCCGCGCCCGGGTAGGCCGCCATCGATCATGTTGGACAAGGTCGAGGAAGTCATCACTGCGACGCTGGAGGAGACCCCGAAGGACGCCACGCACTGGTCTCGGTCCTCGATGGCCCAGCGGTCCGGGCTGTCGAAGTCGACCATCGGTCGGATCTGGGGCAGGTTCAGCCTGAGACCGCATCTCGTCGATGGGTTCAAGCTCTCCACTGACCCGCAGTTCGTGGACAAGATCGTCGACGTGGTCGGGCTGTATCACCACCCGCCGGAGAAGGCTGTCGTGCTCTGCGTGGACGAGAAATCCCAGGTGCAAGCCCTGGACCGGTCCCAGCCCGTGCTGCCGATGATGCGCGAACGCCGCACCCACGACTACTTCCGCCACGGCGTGACCAGTCTGTTCGCCGCCTTCGACATCACCACCGGGCAGGTCATCTCACAACTGCACCGACGTCACCGCGCGACCGAGTACAAGAAATTCCTGGTCAAGATCGACAAGAACGTGCCCGCCGACCTTGATGTCCATATCGTGTGTGACAACTACGCCACCCACAAAACCGACGAGGTCAACGCCTGGCTGGCCAAGCACCCTCGATTCCACGTCCACTTCACCCCGACCGGCTCTTCCTGGGTCAACCAGGTCGAACGGTTCTTCGGCCTGATCACCGACAAACTCATTCGCCGAGGCGTGCATACCAGTGTCCAGTCCCTCGAGGCCGACATCCGGCAATGGATCGACACCTGGAACGAGAACCCCCGCCCCTTCACCTGGACCAAAACCGCCGACGAGATCCTCCACTCCCTCGCAAAATATCTGACGCGTATTTCAGACGCGGGACACTAGCAGGCATCGCCGAGGCCGATGCCGCCGTGGCCCGCGTAGAGCTGGAAAGATGCGTGTCAGCGCTGAATAACTACGCCGGCCTGGTCTACGACGCCATGCGCGTCGCGTCTGAACCCGTCGCCGCAGGAGACAAGGCGTGACTGCTGCGCCGGACATCACCGGTCGATCATCCGCGAGCGGGGCGCGAGGGTTATTTGCGGCCCTGATTGCCCCTGCTCACCTCCGCACGCAGGTTATTTGGACGGCATCCATCGGAGTCGTCGCTGTTGTGCTCGTCGGCCTGATCATCCGCACTACCCATTTCGACCTGGCCACTGTGCAGTTCCTCAACGGCTTGCACCACGGCGCGATCGGCTCGCTGACCAACACCGTCTACACGGTATTCGGACCGGCATCGGCGATCGTAGGAACGGTGGTTCTCACCATCATCATCACCGCGTTGACGCGAAACCTCCGGGTCGCATCTACCTTCGCTGCCACCATCGCGACAACCTGGCTCTCGTTGGCGGTGGTGAAACTCATCGTGCACCGGCTTCGTCCGGACCCGAACCTCCTACACTTCCCTTTCCATCCCGCCCAGATTGACGCGTCATATCCCAGCGGGCACGCCGCCTTCGTCACTGCCCCTGGTGGTCACGATCGTGATCGGTCTCGCCGGCGGGCGCAGGCGTTGGCTGGCCGGAATCGTTGGTGGACTGCTCATTCTTGGGGTCGGAGCAGCGCTCGTCATAGACGGCGTGCACTACCCGAGCGACGTAGTCGCTTCCATCGTGTGGGGCATCGTGGTCGCGCCACTGGCCCGAATGCTGTGGGTCTCGGTCGTCCTTCGGCGAGTAGATGGGTTCACATCAAGACGCGCTCGACATATCTGACAGGCCCGGCAAGCGCGATTCGATTTGACTCAACCCACGCCAGATATGCCGGATCCAACTTGCGCCTCAAGATAATCGTCAGGATGGTCGAGCACCAACCGCGTCACGCGCTAACTCGCCCCATCGGAGGACCTAGTCGTGCACGCTGCTCAGTATGGACAGCATGAGGATCGGTGTGATGACCGACCGCTGACGTAGCTCCTCGATCGGTGGGAGTGAGTCCCCTACGTAGGGGGCGTGATCGCGACGCACGTGCCTCGGCTAATGACGGACCCTCTGCTCCGTCGTCGATGGTCAGGAGCCGCAGTCGGGCCGTCCGGACACCTCTGTCATTAGCGCTGCGCACAGCAGGCGCACTTGCAGCAACATCACGCTCAGGCACCGCTATGACGGCGCTTAGGTTCGGCTGTGTGTGGCCGGCGTGCCTGGGCGACCCCAGTCTCCGAGGCACCCCAGTTCGGAGCCTATCGACTGGTCGAATTCCGCGATCGTTGGTACCCTTTATCGAATTGTTACTTTTGAGC
Organism: Actinomycetales bacterium; assembly: GCA_038251725.1. Classification (GTDB taxonomy): domain Bacteria; phylum Actinomycetota; class Actinomycetes; order Actinomycetales; family Microbacteriaceae; genus Lacisediminihabitans. The sequence continues at coordinate 4,119 of JBBSBA010000080.1, read as the reverse complement.
CACGAGTCACGAGCTTCAGTTTTGGTTCACTGACCTTAGCCTCCCCGGTAGCAGTTGCTTGTTTCTCGCCCAGTCCGTTCGCTGCCGGACAATCGACAACGCCGATATTGGCGGAGCCTAGATACACAAATGATGACTGAACTCCCCGACCCAACCCGTGTGACGCCTTCCTCAGGGAAACCACTTTCATCGCGGCGAGAAACTCGAAAAAACGGCGCAAAGCCGGGCAAGCAGCCGCTGAATCGGCGTGAAGTGATTCGCCATATGACCTCGAAGCTCACCGCAGTAGGAGCCCTCATCGGAGCGGCCGCACTAATTGTGTCTACGTCGCTGCCGGCCGCCGCCTTCTACAAGCCCGAACGCCCCGCTGCCTCCAATCAGACCAGTTCGGTATCTGCACAGTCCTTTGCTGCGGAAGAGGCAGTGACTCTTGTCGAACCATCCAGTCTCGGCCGTGATCGGTACTCCGTGACGTTGCCGCCCCCGCCGCGGCCCACAGCCAAGGCGGCGGGACACTTTGCGCCCACTGGAGGCTTCCTTTACACCAACGACCCCAATGGCAGCATCCAGTGGCCCTTTCCACGCTACGTGCCCATTGCCAGCGGATTCGGCCCCCGGCTGGCTCCCTGCGGATCCTGTTCCTCTTACCACGACGGAGTCGATTTTCTACCGGGCGGCGGCGTCGCGATCGGCGCGATCGCACCGGGTGTGGTGAGCGCCGTGGTCGCCGACCGAGGTGGGTACGGAACTCACGTGGTCGTCGACCACATCGTGAACGGACAACACTTCCAGAGCACCTATGCCCACATGATCGCCGGGTCGCCCACGGTCAAAGTCGGACAAACCGTGACGGTGGCCCAAACGCTCGGACTCGTCGGAAACACCGGTGCATCTACCGGGGCCCACCTCCACCTTGGTATTTCTATTGGCGGGGCCTTCATCGACCCCTTCGCGTGGCTCAAGGCCAACGCGAACTGAGCCGATCTGCCGGACCAGGACCCACAGGAGGCACTGGGCTGGCCGAAGTCGCGGGTGTAGTGGCGGGCGGGTTCACGAATCGTCCACATCGATCCGGTGGCGGTGTTAACGGCCGGAGCGGCGTCAAGTGGTAACCGGCATTAATGATTCCCACCAATCCGCCGTCTCGCTGGGTGGATTCGCCCCAGATCTGTCGCGCTGGCCGTCCGGCTAACCAGAAGAGGGGGCAGCTTTCCATATCCTTCGTTTGCCGTCTTCGATGTGTTCGGACTTGGTGATTATGTTGCAGATGTCTGCCTCATCGCATTCGGCGGGGTCCCGCCCTTGACTGGCTTGGATGATTCTCTCGAGTTCCGCAGCCAGCACAACGAGCTCGAGTTGGCGGGCCTGGACGTTTTCCAGCTTGCGAGCCAGCAGGAGTGACACGTGAGAGCAGGGAGCCTGACCTGCGTCGCGGAGGGAAAGAACACTTGTGATCTCCGCGAGTGTGAGGCCGGCCGCTTGTCCGCTTTGAATGAAGTTCACCCTGCTGATCACGCCGGGGTCATAGTCGCGGTACCCGTTGAGCTGACGATGAGCAGGTGGCAGGAGCCCCTGCTTTTCATAGAAACGAATGGTTTGACGATGAACGCCCAGGGCAGCGGCGACTTCTCCAATGAGCATGGGGCGAGCCTAACGCTTGACCTTGCAGAGCGCTTCAAGGTTTAGCGTTGGCGCATGGACATCACATTGCAGTACTTCGACGGCTGCCCCAACTGGAAAGTTGCCGACGAGCGGCTCGTTGCTCTTACTGAAGGAAACCCGGGGATGGTCGTACGGCGACACATCGTGGACACCGTGGAAGCGGCCGAACGTGTCGGATTCGGCGGTTCCCCGAGCATCCTCGTCAACGGCATCGACCCCTTTGCGCGCGCAAGCGCCTCCGGCGGGCTGTCCTGTCGCCGGTATCTCACACCGGATGGATACGCGGGTGCACCAACTGTGGAGCAACTGAAGTCGGCGCTGCTCATCACGTGACGCCCGGGCGAAGACGCGCGAATCGAATTCGGTCGGCTCGACTGCCTCCTGCAACAACCTCCGATTCCTCGACGGAAAGACCACCATGACTGACAAATTTGACTTACTCGTGATCGGCGCAGGAATGGCCGGGATCGCTGCCGCAACCAAGTGCTCCACGCAGGGATGGCGCGTCGCCATCGTCGATGCACTGCCGTATGGGGGAACCTGCGCGCTTCGCGGATGCGACCCGAAGAAGATCCTGCGCCGCGGGGCAGAAATCGTTGATGCCGCCCGTCTGCTCAATGGCAAAGGCATCGATGCTGATCAACTCAGCATCAACTGGGCTGAACTGATGAACCACAAACACGGCTTCACCGACCCTGTTCCGCACAATATGGAAGAGGCCCTTCGCTCACGCGGCGTGACCACCCTCCATGGGGTGGCGGCGTTCACTGACAAGACCCATGTCGACATCGATGGCAGGGTCTACGAGGCGAGCAAAATCCTCATCGCCACCGGTGCCCGGCCTCGCGAACTCGACTTCCCTGGGCACGAGCACCTCATCGACAGCACGAGCTTCCTGGATCTGCCCAATCTGCCACCCCGGATCGCGTTCATTGGCGGCGGCTTCGTGTCCTTCGAATTCGCACACATCGCTGCACGTGCGGGAAGCTCCCCCGTGATTATCGACCGTGGCAACACCCCGCTGAAAGAATTCGATCCCGACCTCGTCGAACTTCTCCTGGAGCGCGGCGCGACCGCCGGCGTGACCGTCCGGCGCAAAACGACGATCACCAGCGTGGTGAAGATCCCCGAAGGATTTCGGATCACGGTGCAACATGGCGGGGAGACAGCCACGATCGATACCGACCTCGTCGTCCACGGCGCTGGGCGAACTCCGGACCTCACCCGAATGAGCCTTGATGCTGGTGACGTTGGCTACGGCCCCCGTGGCATCAGCGTCGCAGGCCACCTGCAGAGCACCACGAACCCTCATGTCTATGCGGCGGGCGATTCCGCGGACACTCCCGGCATGCCGCTCACGCCGGTAGCAGTGTTCGAGGCGAAGGTCGCTGCATCCAACATGCTGAAATCCGACACTGCCATCCCGGACTACATGGCAATTCCCACTTCCGTGTTCACGATTCCGGAACTCGTCCGGGTCGGAATGCTCGAGCAGGATGCCAGAGAGAAGGACCTCAACGTCGACGTGCGCTTCACCGATACCAGTGCCTGGTATTCGAACTACCGAATTGGAGAAACAGCTGGGGCGACCAAGATCCTGATCGACAGAAGCACGGACCGCATCATCGGTGCACACCTTTTCGGTCACGATTATGCCGAGGTTGCCAACACCATCAGCTTGGCCATGAAATGCGGTCTGACAACGAAACAGATTAAATCGACGACCGCCGTTTACCCGTCAAGCGGATCAGATCTGGCATCGATCCTCTGAGTTGCCACCGTGTGGATTGAGGCGCGTGTATAGGCTGACTAAATCCCGCGTTGGCGCCACCCATCACAGACCTGACTCCGGAAATGGCAATGTCTCTATCGAGAGCTGAAACGGAAGGGTTGGACGATCAAGTTCCGGCGAGATCTCCGCCATGGTTTCAGCGATCGCTAAGTCCCGTGCAGCAAGGCGACCCAGCACGGGCGCGCTCGTTTACGACCGCAGCGGCTTCGCGCACTTGCGCCCACCTAGCCGAGGCGAAGGCCCAGTTCCCCGCCCTGCGGCATCGAAGGCCCCACGCCCGCACGCAGATCGTGAGTCAGTAGTCCTTTCGCTTGTGTTGAACTCCAACGATGCCTGGTTACCAGTTGAGTTCGGTCTCGGTGGGGTCAGGTGCGATCGAAGAGTTCAGAGTCATGGCTACCCAGTCTAAGGATGCCTCTTGGACTGGCTCCCGCTCCCGTCGCGCCCGGGCGCGGGAGCATCACGCTCGCGAAAATCCTCGAGCTCGTCTCGGTGTCCATCGGCCTGGCGGACAACCCGCTGCTCTAGGCGCTCCGGCGCGGCCTGCCGCCGACGCGGGAGACGGCAGCTCCTCGGCAGTGCCTTATCGCGGGCTAGCTTGCGACTCCGCGGAATCTGCGCAGTCGCAAGCTGTTGCTGACGACGAAAACTGATGAGAACGCCAT
>JBBSBA010000079.1:0-11040 GCA_038251725.1 Actinomycetales bacterium | reverse complement strand
TTTCCGTCGAGCGACAGTCCAAGCCCTAGTCGGGGGAGCCCTGTTCGCTGAGGTTCCACAGCCGCAGCTGAACCTGGTGTGCGATCTGCCGTAGCAGGGCGGAGTCCTGGTCCGTGAACCGCTGCGGCTGTGGGTCCATGACGCACAGGGCTCCGATGCGATGGCCGTCGGGGCTTTCGATCGGGTAGCCGGCGTAGAAGCGGATGTTCGGCTCGCCCTTCACGACCTCTAGTGTCCCGATCCGTTAGTTCGTTGTAATAGTCGTCCGAGGGATGCGAGGATCTGTTCGGCGGTCTTGGTCCAGATGAAGGGTTTCGGGTTCTCGTTCCAGGCTTTCACCCATTCGCGGAGGTCTTTCTCCAGTGCCTGGACGCTGCGGTGATCGGAGCGTTGGAGGAGGTCGCGGGTGACTTCGGCGAAGAGCCGCTCGACCTGATTGATCCACGACGAGTATGTGGGCGTGAAGTGCATATGGAACCGGGGGTGTTTCTCCACCCATGCGGTCACCGACGGCGACTTGTGCGTGCCGTAGTTGTCACACACGACATGAATGTCGAGATTCTCGGGGACCTCACGGTCGATCTTCTGAAGGAATTTCTTGAACTCCACCGCCCGGTGACGGCGATGGGTGGAGGAGATCACCGTCCCGTCCGCGACGTTCATCGCCGCGAACAAGCTCGTCGTTCCGTGCCGGAAGTAGTCGTGCGTGCGCTTCTCGGGCATGCCCGGCATCATCGGGAACGCCGGCTGTGACCTCGACAACGCCTGCACTTGACTTTTCTCATCGACGCTGAGCACGACCGCGGACTCCGGCGGATCCAGATAGAGCCCGACGATGTCATAGACCTTGTCAACGAACAGCGGATCATTCGAGAGCTTGAACCCATCCTCACGATGCGGTTGCAAGCCGAACGCTTTCCAGATCCTCCCGACCGTCGACTTCGACAAGCCCGTCCGCTCGGCCATCTTCGACCGCGACCAATGCGTCGCGTTCTGCGGAGTTTGTTCCAAGGTCGCCACGACAACATCTTCGACCTGGTCGATCGTCACCGTTGCGGGGCGCCCAGGGCGGGGATCATCCACCAGGCCATCGAGTCGGGAATCCACGAACCGGGAACGCCATTTCGTCACCGTCGGTGCCGAGCATCCCATCAGCGCCGCAACGTCCTTGTTCGTCAACCCCTCACCACACGCGAGCACAATCCGCGCACGCAACGCGAGCGCCTGCGAGGACTTCCGCCTGCGCACCCATCGTTCGAGCTGTTCACGCTCATCATCGCTCAGAATCAGCTCAGCCTTGGGACGTCCAGTTCGTGCCATACCCCATCCTACAATTTACCGAGCGAATTTCAGGCGCAGGACACTAGCACGACTGCCCCGCGGCGCCGGAATACCGGCTGCCATCACAAAGAGATCACCACGAAGAGAAAAGAGAAAACGATGCCAACTCGCACCGCACGCACCGCATGGAACGGCAGCCTCGAGACCGGCGGGGGGCAGGTCGAACTGACCAGTTCCAAGATCGGCACCTACGACGTGTCGTTCCCCCGGCGTACCGCCGACGAGGCCAACGGCTTCACCAGCCCGGAGGAACTCCTCGCCGCGGCACACTCCTCCTGCTACGCGATGCAGTTCTCCGCTGCCCTGGGAGCCGCCGGAGGCACCGTCGAGGCGCTCGACGTCAAGGCCGACGTGACCCTCGGCGCCGACCCGACCGGCGGCTCCCGCGTCACCGGCATCCTGCTCACCGTGCGCGGCGAGGTGACCGGCATCGACAACGCGACGTTCCTCGCCGCCGCCACCGAGGCAAAGAACACCTGCCCGCTGAGCCAGGCGCTCACCGGGGTCGAGATCAGCCTCGACGCACAGCTCGAAGTGTAGGTCGCCGACCCTGAGGCGCCCGGGTACGCCTAGGGCAGATCGACGCCGAACTCGTCCACCGGCAGTGCGCCGAGGGCGGCGCGCATCTCGATCAGCTTCAGCGCGTGGGCGTCCAGGGCGATGTCCTCGGCCGAGACGAGTTCGAGCGGGGTGATGGGCAGCGCCCGCCCATCGTCGCCCGTGGCAACCAGGATGCTCATGCACTGGGTGGTCATCTTCAACTCGCCGACGGCCGGATCGCCGGAGCGCACATGGATGGCGATATGCATGCTGCGGGGACCGGTGTGGATGAGGCGCGCCTCGACCTCGACGAGATCGCCGATGTGGATGGGCCGGTAGAAGTGGATGCCCCCGGAATACACCGCGACCGCCTCCCGCCTGCACCACGTGGCCGCGCAGGTGCGGGCCGCATCGTCGATCCAGCGCATGACCGTTCCGCCGTGGGCGTTGCCGCCGAAATTGGCGACCGACGGTGCGGCGAGAAAACGCAGCGTGACGCGCGGCGTTGTTCCGGCATCTGTGTAGGCCTGACGGCGCATTTCCTCGTGGATCTCGGCCCGGGCGGCGATGCGGCCCTCGGCTCCCGCCGCGAACTCGAGATCCTGGAGGTCGCGCGGCTTCCACTTCGGCACCTCCTGCGGCATGCCATTGGCATCCACGGAGACGAACACCAGCAGGCAGTTGGTCCCCACCTCGAACCGGCTGTCCCGCGCGTCGGCGGACGAGATCGTCACCCACACGTGGATGCTCGTGCGCCCCGTGTGGATCACCCGCGCCTGGGCCTCCACGAGCTCGCCGGGGTGGATCGGTCGGGTGAAATTGACGTTGCCAACGTAGGCGGTAACGCACGAGCTGCGCGCCCAGCCGACCGCGCACGCGTACCCGGCCTTGTCGATCCATTCCAGAACGCTGCCGGCCTGCACCGTGGTGCCGTCGGCCGCCGCATCCCCGGGTGCCGCGAGAAACCTGAGGGTAATGCGATCGTTCACGGGCGACACCATCTTCGTTGAGTCCCCGGACGACATGCCCGGGCCTTCAATGGTCTCGCGATTGACCCCGTGACGGCGACTCGACGCGAAATAAATTCCGGCCGGTTTTAGATGGCGGAAAGGACCGGCGCCGCGCTGAACCGGTAACCGTCGGGGTCGAAGGTGCCCACCTCGGCGCGGAAGGCGAAGGCGAAGTCCGGCCAGAGCAGGGTGAGACGGTGGCTGCGGTCGTCCACGTACCAACTGGAGCAGCCTCCGTTCAGCCACACCGTGGCGGCGCTCCGCCGGTCGAGCTCGCGCACGTACGCGTCCTCGGCCTCGCGGGAGACCTCGAGCACGTCGGCGCCCAGGATGTCGAGGTGATCCAGGGCGCCGAGCACGAATCCGATCTGCGTCTCGATCATGTGCACGGCCGAATTGTGGCCGAGGCTCGCGTTCGGTCCGTCGATCACGAAGAGGTTGGGGAACCCCGCGACCGCTGTGGATGCGTGCGCCACCATTCCGTCGCTCCACCGCTCGGAGAGCGCGAGGCCATCCCGCCCGAAGACGCGGGACGCGAACGGCGGGCGGGTCGTATGGAAGCCCGTGGCGAGCACCAGCACGTCCAGCGCATGGGCGACTCCGCTCGCGGCCGTGGCCACTGACCCGTCGACGGCCGCGAGCGCCGACGGCTCAAGCTCCACGACACCGGACGCGAGCGCGGGATAGAAGTCATCCGAGAGCAGCACGCGCTTGCATCCGACCTCGTAGCCGGGTGTGAGCCTGGCCCGCAGCCCGGGATCGGCGACCTGGGCGGCGAGGTGCCCGAGCGCGGCGTCGCGGAACTCGGCGATGGCGGACGGCACTCCGATGCGCCTGGCGAAGCCGGCCTCGGCATCCCAGAAGATCTGTGAACGCAGGCGCTCGACCGCCCCGGGAACGCGCGAGAGGTACCGTCTCTCGGCCTCGGTGTAGCGGCGATCGGCCCGCGGCACGACATAGGCCGGCGTGCGCTGGAACAGCACGACGGAGCCGGCGACGCCCGCGATGCTCGGCACGATCTGGATGGCGGATGCCCCCGTGCCGACCACGCCGACGCGCTTGCCGGCGAGGTCAACGTTGTCGTCCCACGCCGAGGAGTGGAAGACGGGCCCAGTGAAGCCCTCCAGGCCGGGGATCGCCGGAATTCGCGGCTCGGACAGCCGGCCGGCGGCGACCACGAGCACCCGGCAGCGATACCGACCCGTTGTCGTCTCGAGGTCCCAGCGCGCCGATTCGCCCTGCCAGCGCATCTCCAGCACGTCGGTTCCGAAGCGCATCCGCGGGAGGAGCCCCTCCTCGCGCGCCGCGTCCTTCAGGTAGCGGTGGATCTCGGCGCCGCTCGCGTAGAACCGGGCCCAGTCGCTCGAGGGGCGGAACGAGAACGAGTACAGGTGCGAGGGGATGTCGCACGCGACGCCCGGGTAGACGTTGTCGCGCCAGGTGCCCCCCACGTCGTCCGCCCGCTCGAGGATGAGGAACGATCGTTCGCTCTCCCGGGCGAGCCGGATGCCCATGCCAAGTCCCCCGAAGCCGGAGCCGACGATGATCGTGTCGACCTCGACGGGTTCGCCCCGGCCGTTCACGGTTGTGACCTCTCCAGCACGGAACCCGGTCGGTGCCGCTGCGGGTCGCCCGCGAAGTCGAGCGCGAGCGCGAGCACCTCGGCGGGGCGTTCCGCCAGCACGGCGTGTCCGCTGTCGATCTCCGCGAAACGGGCGTTCGGCAGCGCGGCGAAGAGCGCCCTGGCCTGATCGACCCCGGCGAGGTCGTCCTGCGAGCATCCGATGACGAGCGTCGGCGCGTCGATGCGCGGCAGTCGGTGCTCGAGGTCGGTGCTCGCGAAGAGTTCCGACTGCACTGACGTGCGGTCGTCGCGAAGGAAGGGCCCGAGTGCCGACAACTGGTCGGGCGTGCGCCCCTGGAGAAAGGTCGGGCTGTGGGCGACCACAACGTCGAGAATGCGCAGCGATTCTCCGGGGGGCAGTCCCGCGCGCAGTTCCGCAAGCAGCCGGTGCCGCGCCGTGGCGCGCAGCACGCCCGCGACGAGCACGAGGGCAGTGACCTCGGAGCTTGTTGCGGCATACGCGGCCGCGACCGAGGCTCCAACGGAGAACCCGATGAGTGTGACCCGGCGCTGCGGGAGCACCTGTCGCAGCACCTCGGCCAGCTGTCCGGCGAGGTCCTCGAGGTCGACCGTTGGGCGATTGCCGTAGTGCAGGTCGACGGCCACGACACGGTGGGTGCGGGCGAGCAGCGGCAGCAGGAAGGGGAAGTCGCGACCCGTGCTGCCGCCAAGGCCGTGCAGCAACACCACCGGGTCGAGGTCGGCGCGGTCGACACCGCCGAGCGAACACAGCACAGCGGCACCGTCGACGACAACGGTGCGGGTGGTCGGGTCGCCGTCCACGCTCAGACCACCGGGCCGTGCAGTGGAGCCGCCGAGCGGTCCTCGATCGGCAGCATCCGCGCCCGGCCCCTCGGTTCGCGCAACCCGATCCGCGCGAGGGTCTCGTATCCGGTCGTGCGCTGGCGAAGCGGCCGTCCGATTTCGGCGGCGATCGCGCGGACGTCGGAGAGGGACAGTTCGCGATGGGCCTCCGCTCCCGCGGTCGGCGCGAGCGTGCCACCGAGCAGGAGCCCGCCGAGGTCGTCCGCCCCGCCGCGGAGCACCGACTCGGCGGCGGCCAGGCCGAGCTTGGTCCAGGCCGCCTGAACGTGGTCGATCCGGCCGGTCAGCATCAGCCGCGCGACCGCGTGCACGGCCCGCGTCTGGCGCAGGCTCGGCCCGGGCCCCGCCACCGCGGCGACGCTGGCGGACGCCTCCTGTGGCAGGTACGGCATCGGGATGAATTCGGTGAAGCCGCCCGTCTCATCCTGGATCTTCGCGAGCAGCCGCAGGTGCGCGACCTGGTCGGCCGGCGACTCGATATGCCCGTAGACCATGGTCGCGGTCGTCGTGAGCCCGAGAGAGTGCGCGGTGGTGACCACCTCGATCCAGGACTCGACCGGCGGGTCGGCTCGGTCGCTCAGCACGGCGCGGATGCGGTCGTCAAGGATGCGGGCTCCCGTGCCGGGAACGCTGTTGGTGCCGGCGGCGCGCATCCTCGTCAGGAACTGGCGCACGCTCAGGCCCAGCCGGCCGGCCGCGGTCGCGATCTCGACCGGCCTCAGCGAATGGATGTGCACGGTGGGCTGGGCGGCCCGGATGGCCGCGATGATGTCGAAATACGCGTCGTCGCCGCCCGCGGGCAGGGCTCCTTGCAGGCAGATCTCGGTGGCCCCGAGGGCGTGGGCCTCGTCCGCGAGCGCGCGAATGGCGTCGAGATCGATCGAGCCCTCCGTTCGCCGCTCGGGATCGTAGGCCGAGGGGTCGAGGTTCCGGTTGATCACGAAGGACACGTCGTCCCCCACGGTCGAGCGGCGCACTTCGTCCGCGATGGCGGCGAGCCGGTCGAGGTCGGTGCCGTCCGCCCCGAGGAGCGTCTCGTACTCGGCATCGGAGAGCCCGGCCGGGGTCAGCTCCGCCGCGTCGAGCAGGTCGCTCAGCACGCCGGCATCCGTCGCCGGCGGGGCGGACCAGGGGCGGCCGATCACCGGCGCGTCGGCCTGCGCGAGGCCGGGGCCCGCCTGGGTGAGCGCACGCACGTGGCCGCCCAGCCGCCGGTCGAGCCAGGTCTCCTCGTCACGGATGTAACCGGGATGCGCGGTCAGCCGCTCGCGCAGCTCGAATCCCGCGTCCCGGGTCAGACGCTCGAGCGTCTCCAGCTCTGGCCAGGGTCGCTCCGGGTTGACGTGGTCCGGGGTGAGGGGGCTGACACCGCCCCAGTCGTCGATTCCCGCCCGGATCAGCAGGCCGAGCTCGTGCGCGTCGGTGAGATTCGGGGGCGCCTGGATCGTGGCATCCGGCCCCATCACGATGCGTGCAACGGCCACGGCCGCGACATACTCCTGCAACGCCAGGTCGGACTCGTTCTGCATGGCCGTCCGCGGTTTCGCGCGGAAGTTCTGCACGATCGTCTCCTGGATGTGCCCGTGGCGCTCATGCGAGCGCCGGATTTCGAACATGGCCTCTGATCGCTCCGCATCGTTCTCGCCGATGCCGAGCAGGACCCCCGTGGTGAAGGGGATGCGCGAGCGTCCGGCGTCCTCGAGCACCCGCAGCCGGATCGCCGGGTCCTTGTCGGGCGAGCCGTAGTGCACCCCGCCCTTCTCGGACCAGAGCCTCGTCGCGGTGGTCTCGAGCATCATGCCCATCGACGGAGCGACCGGTCTCAGCCGCTGGAGCTCCGACCACGACATGACCCCCGGGTTCAGGTGCGGCAGCAGCCCGGTCTCCTCGAGCACGAGGATCGCCATCGCCCGGATGTAGTCGAGAGTCGACTCGTAGCCGTGGTCGTCGAGCCACCGGCGCGCGCTCGGCCACCGGTTCTCCGGACGGTCGCCGAGGGTGAACAGCGCCTCCTTGCACCCGAGGGTCGCGCCCTGCCTCGCCACCTCGAGGATCTCCTCCGGTGACATGAAGGTGGGGATGTTGCGCTTGGCCAGTCCGCCGGGGGTATCGACGAAGATGCAGTAGTGGCACCGGTCCTGGCAGAGCTGCGTGATCGGGAGGAAGACCTTCTTCGAGTAGGTGATGACACCGGTTCGGCCCGAACGGTCGAGTCCCTCGTCGCGCATTCGCGAGGCGACGGTGAGCAGGCGTTCGAGTTCGTCGCCTCTCGCCGCGAACAGGAGCTCCGCATCCCGCTGGTCGACGGCGGCGGAGTTCTCGAGGCGCGTCAACGCGCCGGACAGTTCCGGGTGCACGACGGGATTCGGCATGGGAGACCTTCGGGAGGGTGGGGAGGCGAGCGTTCAACGGAACGCGTCAAAGCCCAAATCCAGGCTCAAGAATGACTCGCCTACAGCCTACGCGCTCGGATCGCGTTGCCGCCGGCCGCACGACACGGCCGGCGCTTCGATTGTGGTGTCGACGAGTGCCAGAATTGGCCGTGCGTGACGTTCGCACTGCCGCTGACCACACTGTGAAGGATTGACGATGACTCTCACCCCATATCTCACCGACCGGTCAGCGGGATTCGGCGGGCGAGCGGCGCGGTCCTGGCTGCATTCGGATGCCCCGAGTCTCGACCTCGCCAGCGAATGGTCCTTCCGCCTGCTGCCGACGGCCACGCCAACCGGCGAGGAGGCCGACGCCTTCGCGCAGCCCGCGACCGACGTGGGGTCGTGGGATCGGATCCCCGTGCCGGCGTCGTGGGTGCTGCTCGGTGACGGTCGGTACGGGCTGCCGATCTACACGAACGTGCAGTTCCCGTTCCCGGTGGACCCGCCGCAGGTTCCGGACGCGAATCCGACCGGCGACTACCGGCGCACGGTCGAGTTGACGGACGGCTTCGGCGCCGGCGCCCGCCTCGTGCTCCGATTCGACGGCGTGGAATCCGCCTACCGGGTCTGGTGGAACGGTCGCGAGGTCGGCGTCGGAAAGGGCAGCCGGCTCGCCCACGAATTCGACGTCACCGAGCTCGCTCATCCGGGTGAGAACGTGCTCGCCGTTCGCGTGCACCAGTGGTCGGATGCCAGCTATCTCGAGGACCAGGACCAGTGGTGGCTGCCCGGGATCTTCCGCGACGTCACCCTCACCGCGCGCCCGGTTGCCGGCATCGACGATGTGTGGTTGCGCACGTCGTGGCGCGAGGGCCGTGGATGGATCGACCCGGAGCTGCGCGCCGTTCCCGGCGCATACCCGGTGCGCCTCGAGGTGCCGGAACTCGGCGTGGACGTGCTGTGGGCGGATGAGACGGCGGTCGCCCCGATCGCGCTGCCGAGTGTCGAGCCATGGTCGGCCGAGACGCCGCGGCTCTATCAGGCGACCGTCTCGACATCCGCCGAGACGATCACCCTGCGGCTGGGATTCCGCACGATCGAAATCGTCGGCGATCAGCTGCTCGCCAACGGTCGCCGGCTGGTCTTCCACGGCATGAACCGTCATGAGGCGCATCCGGACCGCGGGCGGGTGTTCAACGAGACGCACGCGCGCGCCGATCTCGCCCGCATGAAGAGATTCAATGTCAACGCGATCCGCACCAGCCACTACCCGCCACACCCGCGACTGCTCGATCTCGCGGATGAACTCGGACTCTGGGTGGTCTTGGAATGCGACCTCGAGACCCACGGCTTCGAGGCCGGTGGTGCCGGCAACGACTGGACGCACGGCGCGGCCGCGGTCGCCGAGCGCACCAGCCGGTTGACCGCGCGGGACAACGGACATGCGAGCACCGGCGCGGGCGCCTGGGCGGCCAACCCCAGCGACGATCCGGGCTGGCGCGACGCGTACCTCGACAGGATCGAACGAACAGTCGAGCGCGACAAGAACCACGCAAGCGTGATGATGTGGTCTCTCGGCAACGAGTCGGGGACTGGGGCGAATCTCGCGGCGATGGCCGCGTGGGTGCACGATCGGGACCCGGAGCGCCCGGTCCATTACGAGGGCGACTACACGGGTGAGTACACCGATGTCTACTCGCGCATGTATCCGTCCGTGCCGGAGACCGAGTCCATCGGGCGCGGCGACACCTCGCTGCTTCTCGGCTGCTCCGCCGCGGAATCGGCGCGCCAGCGTTCGAAGCCCTTCCTGCACTGCGAGTACGTGCACGCGATGGGCAACGGACCGGGAGCCATCGACCAGTACGAGAGCCTCGTCGAGAAGTACCCGCGGCTACACGGTGGATTCGTCTGGGAATGGCGGGATCACGGCATCCGCACCCACACCCCGCGGGGGGTGGAGTACTTCGGGTACGGCGGCGACTTCGGCGAGGTCGTGCACGACGGCAACTTCGTGATGGACGGCATGATCCTCTCGGACGACACCCCGATGCCGAGCCTCTACGAGTACGCGGCCGTGGTGGCGCCGTTCCGGTTCACCGTCTCCCCCGATCTCGGCGCCGTCGAGATCCGCAGCATGCGCCACTCGCTCGGTTCCGACGACGTCGAATTCGTCTGGCGACTCGAGCACGACGGGAGTCCGGCCGGGTCAGGAACCCTCGACGTTCCCCCGCTCGGCGCCGGTTCGACGGTCTCCGTCCCCCTCCCGCCGCTCGTCGTCGACGAGACGGGCGAGACCTGGCTGACCGTCGAGGCGCGGCTGCGGGCGGACACCGTCTGGGCCGACGCCGGCCATGTGCTCGCCTTCGGCCAGCGCGACGCGACCCGACACCAGCCATCGCCGCCGGCGAGGCTTCCGCGCTGGGTGGCCGGAGCGGCGACATCCGGGGTTCGCAGCCTGGGGATCGCGTCCTTCGACGACGGCCGCATCACCGGCATCGGCGACCTGGCCATCGAGGGGCCGGAGCTCAGCCTGTTCCGCGCCCCCACGGACAACGAGCTCCGCGCCGGCCCCGGAAGCTATGACCTGGCCGATCCCACCGTGCACGATCGTGGGCTGCCGGCCCCCGCCCTTGCAGAGATCTGGCACGCGGCCGGGCTCGACCGCCTGACCAGCCGGATCGTCGAGCGGGAGGAGGGGCTCTCCGGGATCCGCGAACTCCGTCGGTGGGCACCCGCCGCCGGTCGGGAGTCGGTGTACACCGACATCCGCTGGCAGGCACTCGACGACTCGGTGCTCTTGACGGTCGAGATCGCGCCGTCCGCCGGTTGGGACATCGTCTGGCCGCGCCTCGGAATCCGGTTCGCCCTGCCCCTGGAACTCGACACCGCAAGCTGGTTCGGCACCGGGCCGCTCGAGTCCTACTCCGACAGCGCCAACGCGGCTCGGATCGGAAGCTTCACGAGCGCGATCGACGACCTGAACGTGAACTACGCCCGCCCCCAGGAGACCGGCCACCGACCGGGGCTGCGCCAACTGGGGCTGACGGGCGGGGCCGGGCGGCTGGCCGTGGAGGTGATCCCGGACCACCGTGGGCGCCGTCCCGGATTCAGCCTCTCCCGGCACACCGCCCAAGAGGTTTCGGCAGCGGCCCACCCCTATGAACTCCCGGTTCCGACCAGGACGTATCTCTACATCGATGCCGCCCAGAACGGGCTCGGCTCGAGGGCGTGCGGAGTGGACGTCTGGCCGGCTCACGCCCTGCGGCCGGAGGCGCGAACGCTGCGGCTGCGTTTCGGGAGCAGCTAGCGCCGCCGCTAAAGCTGG
>JBBSBA010000078.1:0-11253 GCA_038251725.1 Actinomycetales bacterium | reverse complement strand
CGACGACTTCGCCCTCCGAGACCACCTCATCAGCTGCTCACGCTCCTCATCAGTGAGGACCAACACACTCTTCGGACGTCCAGTTCGAGCCATACCCCAGTTTACAACTTAAGCTACGAATTTCAGGCGCGACACACTAGCTGCATACACGGTCAACGCGATGGACCGGCAGGTGTTTCCCGTCTTGCTTGTCAGCGTTCGCAGTGACTTCGGCTTTAGCCCGACTCAGGCCGGGTTGCAATCGACGATCTTCGCCCTCGGCATCGGTGTTCTGGGCCTTCCGGCGGGTTACTTGATCGACCGACTGAGTCGCAAGCAGGCGGTCGTCATGGGAACTCTCGTCTTCTCGGTGGCCACCGCTCTCACCACCATCGCCGTCGGCTTCTGGAGCATGACGCTGTGGCGTGTGCTCAGCGGAGTCGGCGAGTCATTCCAGTTCACCGCGCTTATCGCAATCGCGGCAACGGCGTTTCCTGCCCGGCGCGGTCTGGCAATCGGAACGGTCAACATCTGCTTCGCGCTCGGCGCGCTCATCGGGCCGGCACTCGGGGGCGCTCTGCTCAGCCAGACCGGCCAATGGCGAGTACCGGAGATCATCTTCGCCGTACTTGGTGGCATCATCGCGGTGGCCGTTGCGATCTTCGTGAAGCCATGGCTGACCGAGAAGAAAGTTCAGCACAACAAGGTAAGCAACATCTCCGGAGGATCTGACACGTTGCTCAACCGGAACACCATCGTGCTGATCATCATGACGGTGATCGGTGGACTCGTCGACTTCGGTTTCCTTGGTATGTACGCAACCTTCGCTCAGACATCCCTTCACTACACTCCAGCCGAAGCTGGTGTCGTGATGGGCATTTCGGGAGCCGGAGCGCTGCTGTCATTCTTCGGCGGACACCTGGGTGACCGGTACTCGCCGAGGGTGGTGTTGGCCGTCGCGTTCGGGCTGACCGGTGTCGCCGGCGCCGCGCTGTTCCTCGGACCGAGCAACTTTGCGTGGCAAGCGGTCTTCGCGCTGCTGCTTGGCATCTCCTTCAGTGCCGGTGCCTTCGTGATGCTTGCCGGCTACCTCGTGAAGTCGGTGAATGTTCGCCGAACCGGTACGGCATCCGGCATCTTCGTTACAAGCATCTACATTCCCGCAGCCTTCGCTGGCCTTCTCATGAGCTCGCTTGCGCAGTCCATTTCGTGGGCGGCCGCCGGGCTGATACAGATCGTGCTTGGCTCGGCAATCGGGTTGGTGCTGGCTCTGCTGCTTCAGCCTTCGAAGTTCAGCTCGGTGGCGATCTCGGGGAGCGTGCCGTCACACTGATCCTTCTCGCTGATCTTTCACGCTGATCAAAAAAGGGGACCTTGTGACAACACTTGGCGATGGGAAGAGATCAAGATGGCAGTTGGGGCGCTGGCAATCTGCCGCCTAACTGCAGTCCGAGCGGGCTCAGGGGATTTTTCCCTCGGAGCCAGGGGATTATTTTCGGAGGGCCGGAAAAGTACCCCGCTGGCCATTGGCCTTCGGAGTTCTTAGAGGTGCCCGCCAGAGGGCACCTCTAAGTACTGCTCTAAGTACTGGGGTCCAGAGAACGCGTTCGCAAGTATTTGCGGGCGCGTTTTCGTTTTTCGGGCGTCGGATCGCGGTCGCGGACCGAGCCGGGGGTTGAACAGAAAACGCGAGTTGCCGACGGCACTCGGTTGAGAGCCGCGCAGGAAGCACTCGAGTCGAGCGCCTTGCCGTTCTTCGACAGTGCTGTCGACGGTCGTTGAAAAGAAGTCCGGTGGCCCAAGCCCTACTGGCCTACTTTTGGAAGAGCGCTGACAGGAGCAACGGCGGGGCTCTCGGCCGACATGATTGCTATGCGGTGCTCTCTCGCACCACCAGTTCGGGTTGGAACACCACCTGCCGTGGCGGGCGGGTCGGGTCCGCGGCCTCTTCAAGCAGGATCTCCACGGCCGTCTGCCCGATCAGTGCGCTCGGCTGGCGGATCGACGACAACGGCACGACTGCTGCGCTGGCGAAATCGATGTCGTCATAGCCGATCAGCGCGATCTGCTCGGGCACGCGCACGTTTGCCCCCTGCATCATGAGCGCCTGAAGCACCCCCATGGCCACCATGTCGTTCGCGGCGAAGATGGCGTCCGGTCGGTCCTGCGCGAGCCGGCTAACGAGTCTGGTACCGGCTGCCCGGCCGGCGAGCACGCTCAACGCGTCGATCGTGATCACCTCGAGCGAGACATCCGGATGACCGGCCACCGCGGCGCGCGCCCCCTCGAGCCGGTCGGCGACCTGCTGGATCTCCATCGGTCCGCCGATGAAGGCGATGCGGCGGCGTCCCTGCGCGATGAGGTGCTCCACGGCGAGCGTGCCCCCGTCAATGTCGTCGACCGAGACGGAGCTGAACGAGGTGTCGGCGCTCGTGCGGTCGACCAGCACCGCGGGGATTCCCCGGTCGCGAAGCTGCCGCAGTCGCGCCGTGATGTCGCCGAGCGGTGAGATCAGCACGCCGTGCACACGCTGCACTTCGAACAGTTCGAGGTAGGTGGCTTCGCGGTCGGTCTTCTCGTCGCTGTTGCCGAGGATCACGGAGAACCCGCCCTCGGCCGCCCGGTCTTCCGCGCCACGGGCGACATCGGTGAAGAAGGGGTTGCGCACGTCGAGCACGACGAGCCCGATCGTGGAACTGTGGCCCGCCCGCAACTGCCTGGCCGCGTCGTTGCGTACGAATCCGAGTTGGTCGATGGCGGCTTGCACGCGCACGGAGACTGACGCGGACACCTTCTCCGGGCGATTCATCACGTTGGAGACCGTGCCCACGGAGACTCCCGCGAGAGCGGCGACGTCCTTGACACTGGCTGACATCTGGTTCCTCGAGTTCGTGGAGGCGGCGCACCGCTGCGCCGCTCATTGCATGATGCCAGTAATCGTGCGGCCGTGTGACCAATTTTGGAACGATTCACAATAGTACTTGACTGGCGTGCGGGCGGAGTCATAGAGTTCATTCCGTTCCCGTTCTTAAAACGATTCAATAACCTCACCGTGGAGGATCCGGCGTCAATGACGATGAGCCCCAATAGCCCCGCACCCGCAGCCCTGGAACTCCAGGGCGTCGCGAAGTCCTTCGGCGCCGTTATCGCGCTCGCCTCGGCGAACCTGCGTGTGGAGATGAATTCGATCCATGCGCTCGTCGGCGAGAACGGCGCCGGCAAATCGACCCTGGTCAAGATCGTCGCCGGCCTCTACGAGCGCGACAGTGGCGAATTCCTGCTTCGCGGCGAATCGGTCGACTTCACCTCCACCGCCCAGGCCAAGGCCGCCGGTATCGCCGTGATCTACCAGGAGCCGACACTCTTCCCCGACCTCTCCGTGACCGAGAACATCTTCATGGGCCGCCAGCCAACCGACCGTCTCGGCCGGATCGACCGCAAGGCGATGAAGGCCGAGGCGACGCAGATCTTCGAGCGACTCGACGTTCACATGGACCTCGACCGCCCGGCGGAGGGTCTGTCGATCGCCGACCAGCAGCTCATCGAGATCGCCAAGGCGATCTCCCTTGACGCCCGCCTGCTCATCATGGACGAACCGACCGCGGCGCTCAGCGGCGTCGAGGTCGACCGGCTCTTCGCCGTTGCCCGCAGTCTGCGCGACGAGGGCCGCGGGATCGTCTTCATCTCGCATCGCTTCGACGAGGTCTTCGCGCTCAGCGACACCATCACGGTCATGCGCGACGGCCGGTACATCTCGACGGATGCCATCGCCGACGTCACCGAAGCCGAGATCGTCCGCCGCATGGTGGGCCGGGACATCACGGAGCTCTTCCCCAAGGAGGATGCCGTGATCGGAGACTTGCTGCTCCAGGTCGACGACATCTCGTCCTCCGGAGTGTTCAGCAACGTCACTTTCTCCGTGCGATCCGGCGAGATCGTCGCGCTCGCCGGACTGGTCGGCGCGGGGCGCAGCGAAATCGCGCGTGCCGTGTTCGGTGTCGACGACTACGACAGCGGCATCGTCACACTCGGCGGCCGCACGGTTCCCCGCCATAACCCCGCCGCCGCAATGACTCTCGGCCTGGCTCTCGTGCCCGAGGACCGCCGCAAGCAGGGCCTGATCCTCGAATCATCCGTTGCGCGCAATGCCACGCTCTCGATCCGGAAGAGGCTGAGCCGATTCGGCTTCATCACCGCCCGCGCCGAAAACGAGGCGGCGCGCATCTGGGCCACCCGCTTGCAGGTCAAGTCAAGTGCGCTCGACACCCTCGCTGGGACGCTCAGCGGCGGCAACCAGCAGAAGGTCGTGCTCGGCAAGTGGCTCGCCACCGAGCCGACCGTGCTCATCATCGATGAGCCGACCCGTGGCATCGATGTGGGAACCAAGGCCGAAGTCCACCGCCTGCTCTCCGACCTGGCCGGCCGCGGCATCGGCATCCTCATGATCTCCTCCGAACTGCCCGAGGTTCTCGGGATGGCCGACCGCGTTCTCGTGGTTCGCGAGGGCAGGATCACCGCCGAAATCACCCGGGCGGATGCGACGGCCGAGTCCGTCATGTTCGCCGCGACCCACGCCGAGGAGCCGGTCCGATGAGCCTCACCAGCACGAAACGGCCGCCGACGAACGCCGTCGCCCGGCTCACCGGCCAATTCTTCCGCTCTCGAGAAACGGGCATCCTCGCTGCACTGGTCATCGTCATCGCGGTGACGACCATCGTCAACCCGACCTTCCTGTTCAGCACCGACGGATTCCGCGACCTGCTCCTCACGCCGTCGATCCTCATCCTCATCGCGGTGGGACAGGCGATGGTGATCATCACCCGCAACGTGGATCTCTCGGTCGGTTCGGTCGTGGGGCTCACGGCGTACCTCGCAGGCCGCCTCTTCATCGACGTTCCGGGCATCCCGATCATCGCCGTCTTCCTGATCGCGGTCGCCGCCGGCGCACTTCTCGGGCTCGTCAATGGACTGCTCGTGGCCTACGGCAAGGTCCCGGCACTCGTGATCACCCTCGGAACGCTGTACGCCTATCGCGGCATCAACGTTCTCTGGACGGGCAGCAACCGGATCAACTCGTCCGACATGCCCCAGGCGTTCCTCGGGCTTGGAACCCAAACGTCGCTCTTCATCCCCTCTCTCACGATCATCGCGCTCGTCGTGGTGTTCGCCGCCGGCTGGTACCTGCGGAACCGGCGCGGCGGTCGCGAGCTCTACGCGATCGGTTCCGACCCGGCCGCCGCGGAACTGTACGGTCTCAACGTCACGCGCCGCATCCTCGTGGCCTTCGTGCTCAGCGGCGCTCTCGCCGGTCTCGCCGGCATCCTGTTCGCCGCCCGGTACGGCACCACCAACTCGCAGACCGGTACCGGGCTGGAGCTGCAGGCGGTCGGGGCAGCGGTGATCGGTGGCGTCGCCATCTTCGGCGGAAGCGGCACGGTCTATGGCGCCGCGATCGGCGCGGTGCTGCTGCTCACGATCAACCGGGCGCTTCCGATTCTCGGCATCCAGGACTTCTGGCAGCAGGCCGTCGTCGGAGCGCTCATCATCGGGGCCATCGTTCTCGACCGGGTGCTGGCTCTTCGACTATTCCGCAAGCTGATCTCGGAACGGCAGGTGTCCCATGACTAGCCTCGACACCCGCACCCCCCTCGCGGCGAAGACGATCGCGAACTACGGTCGCCCCCTGTGGCGGCGCTGGCTGCTGAGCCGGGAGAGTGCCGTCATCGTCGCCGTCATCCTGGTCTGGGTGGTCGCCTCCGGGGTTGTTCCCTACTTCGGCACGACCACGACGCTCGGCTTCCTGCTTCTCGATGCGACGCCGATTCTCATGATCGCGCTGCCGATGACCTTCGTGATCATCACCGGGGAGATCGACCTCTCGGTGGCGAGCACCCTCGGCCTCTCGAGCGTCATGCTAGGAGTGCTGACCAAGGGCGGGGTACCCATCGAACTCGCGATGATCGTCTGCCTGGTCGTGGGACTGCTCGCCGGCGCGGTCAACGGATTCCTTGTCACGGTCGTGGGTCTGCCCTCGCTCGCCGTGACGATCGGCACCCTCGCCCTCTTCCGCGGAATCGCGGTCGGTCTGCTGGGCACGACGGCGATCACCACGTTCCCGCCGTTCTGGCAGAACCTCGCCCAGGCACGGTTCGGGCTCACCGGTATCCCCGTGGTCATGGTGCTCGTCGTGGTGCTCATCGTGATCTTCGCCCTCGTGCTCCACTTCACGCCGTTCGGACGCGGGTTGTTCGCGCTCGGCCTGAGCAAGGACACCGCCGCGTTCTCGGGCGTCAAGGTCAACCGCGCCAAGTTCATCGCGTTTCTGCTCACCGGGTTGATCGCCGCGCTCGCCGGCATCTACTGGACGCTCCGATACGGCAGCGCCCGCGGCGACAATGCGACCGGCCTCGAGCTCTCGGTGATCGCGGCAGTTCTTCTCCTCGGCGGAGTGTCGATCTTCGGCGGCAAGGGGGCAATGCACGGCGTCGTCGCAGGAGTGCTGCTCCTCGGTGTGCTGCAGAGCGCTCTCCGTCTGGCGAATGTCAGTTCCGACGCGATCAACATCATCATCGGAGCGCTGCTGATCGTGTCAGTGCTCTCCCCACGGATTCTTGCCTGGGCTCGACGGCTTCGACCGTCGGTGGCCAGGCAAAGAAAATAGGCGCTCCACTGCACAGGAGCGCTGCCTGCATCACTCTGCCGACCGCCGCCAGGTGACCGGCACCCACCCAACGAAAGGAAGAACAACGATGTTGTTTCAAACATCCAGCAAGCGCTCTGTCACGCGCGCACTGAGCCTCACTGCAGCAGCGATCACCCTGGCCCTCGTCGCGACCGGTTGCGCCGCGAGCACCGGTGGATCCAGCACCTCCGGACCATCCGGTGCCAAGAACTACAAGATCGCCTTCCTGCCCAAGCAACTCGGCAACGCGTACTTCGACACCTCCGACAAGGGCGGTGCAGCCGCGATCAAGGAGTTCAATGGGACCTATTCGGAGGTCGGACCCGCGACGGCCGCCGCCAACGCCCAGGTCAGCTACATCAACACCCTCACGCAGCAGCAGGTCGGAGCCATCGTTCTGTCAGCGAACGACCCGACCGCGCTCGGGAGCGCACTCACCCAGGCGAGGGCCGCCGGGGTCAAGATCGTCACTTACGATGCGGACACCGACGCGAAGTACCGCGACATCTTCGTCAACCAGGCGACGGCCGAGGGCATCGCCAAGATCGAGGTGGACCTGATCACCAAGGAAATCGGTGACAAGGGCGACATCGCCATCCTCTCCGCCACGGCGAACGCGGCGAACCAGAATGCCTGGATCGAGCTGATGAAGAAGGACCTCGCGGCCAACCACCCCAACGTGAAGCTCGTCGACGTCGTCTACGGGAACGACGACGACCAGACCTCGTTCGACAAGACCGCGGCGCTGCTGCAGACCTACCCCAACCTGAAGGGCATCATCTCGCCCACCACGGTCGGTGTCGCCGCCGCCGCCCGCTACCTGTCCACCTCGTCCTTCAAGGGCAAGGTCGCGCTGACCGGTCTCGGAACGCCGAACCAGATGCGTGATTACGTCAATAACGGAACCGTCACCGCGTTCGCGCTGTGGAACCCGGCCGACCTCGGCTACCTCGCCTCCTACGCGGCGAAGGCCCTGATCGACGGCACCATCACCGGCAAGGAGGGCGACAGCTTCAAGGCCGGCAAGCTCGGCACATTCAAGGTCGGCGCCAACGGAACCGTTCTGCTCGGCGCCCCGTACACGTTCGACAAGAGCAACATCGCGAAGTTCAACTTCTAGGCACCACCGGATGCCGGGGGCGGCAGAGCAGCTCTGCCGCCCCCCGGCTTCCCGCCCCACCATTCGACTCGAGGAGACCGGCAATGGAACGCATTTGTTTTGAGCTCAGGGTCACGCCGGAGCGGCTCGACGAATACCGCGAACGGCACGCTCATGTCTGGCCGGCGATGCTGCGGGAGATCGCGGCATCCGGTCGGCGCAACTATTCGCTCTTCCTGCGGCCCGACGGGCTCTTGATCGGCTATTTCGAGACCGACGACCTGGCCGCGAGCCAGGCCTACCTCGACGCCTCGCCGGTGGCCGCCGACTGGGAACGCGACATGCGCGGTTTCTTCGAGAACCTCGACGGTGACCGCCCCGACCAGGGCCTCGACCGGCTTTCCGAAGTATTCAACCTCGACGACCAGCTCGCCGCAGCACGCCCATGATCGCCACGGCTCCCGACTGCTCCGCCCTCGCCAGGTCGCTGTCCGGTGGCGCTGCTCCTACTGGCGCGATCATCGTCGATGCCCTATCCTTGAAACGATTCAGTGAATCGTTTCATCCACGCTCGATTCGCCTCACCTGACCACGAGAAAGACACGAGAATTCCAATGGTGCAATTCACCGAGATCACAAAACTGCTCGCGCAGCAGGCCATCGAACTTCCCTCCTGGGCCTTCGGTAACTCCGGCACCCGGTTCAAGGTGTTCGGCACACCGGGAACACCACGCACCCCGCAGGAGAAGATCGCCGACGCCGCCCAGGTGAACAAATACACGGGCCTCTCGCCCACGGTCGCCCTGCACATCCCGTGGGACAAGGTCGACGACTATGCGGCCCTCGGCGCCTTCGCGAACGACCACGGTGTCGCCCTCGGCACGATCAACTCCAACACCTTCCAGGATGACGACTACAAGTTCGGCAGCCTCACCCACACCGACCCGCGCGTTCGCCAGAAGGCGATCGACCACCACTTCGAGTGCATCGACATTATGGGCGCGACCGACTCGCGCGACCTCAAGATCTGGCTCGCCGACGGGACCAACTACCCCGGCCAGGGCGACCTCCGTGGGCGGCAGGACCGACTCACCGACTCCCTAGCGAAGATCTACGCCCGCATCGGCGAGAGCCAGCGTCTCGTGCTCGAATACAAGTTCTTCGAGCCCGCTTTCTATCACACCGACGTTCCCGACTGGGGAACCTCCTACGCGCAGGTGTCCGCCCTCGGCGACCGCGCGCTCGTCTGCCTCGACACCGGCCACCACGCCCCGGGCACCAACATCGAGTTCATCGTCATGCAACTGCTACGCCTCGGCAAGCTCGGCTCGTTCGACTTCAACTCCCGCTTCTACGCCGACGACGACCTCATCGTCGGCGCTGCGGACCCGTTCCAACTGTTCCGCATCCTCTACGAAGTCATTCGCGGCGGCGGCTACGGCCCAGACTCCGGCGTCGCGTTCATGCTCGACCAGTGCCACAACGTCGAGGACAAGATCCCCGGCCAGATCCGCTCCGTGCTCAACGTGCAGGAGATGACGGCCCGCGCGCTGCTCGTCGACGCCGACGCGCTCAGCATCGCGCAGGACGCCGGCGACGTACTCGGCGCCAACGGCATCCTTATGGACGCCTTCTACACCGACGTGCGCGGCGACCTCGCCGCCTGGCGCGAGTCCCGCGGCCTCGCCGGTGATCCGATGGCCGCCTACGCGGCCTCCGGCTACCAGGCGCGGATCGCGGCGGACCGCGTCGGCGGCCAGCAGGCATCCTGGGGTGCCTGAGGCCACCCCTGCCTCCCCGACCACTCTCCTCCCGCCAGATCGAAGGACCACTCAATGACCAACCCCACTGCCGCGGAGCTCATCGCCCGCTCGAACCGCCTGGGTTCCGACCCGCGAGTCACCAACTACGCCGGCGGCAATACCTCGGCCACGGGTGTGGATGTCGACCCCGTCACCGGTGAGCCCGTCGAGCTGCTCTGGGTCAAGGGATCCGGTGGCGATCTCGGCACCCTCACCGAGTCCGGTCTCGCCGTGCTGCGCCTCGACCGCCTGCGCGCGCTGAAGAACGTCTACCCCGGTGTCGACCGCGAGGACGAGATGGTCGCGGCGTTCGACTACACGCTGCACGGCAAGGGCGGCGCCGCACCGTCGATCGACACCGCCATGCACGGGCTGGTGGATGCCGCGCACGTCGACCACCTGCATCCCGACTCCGGCATCGCGTTCGCGACGTCCGCCGACGGGGAGGCGCTCACCGCGAAGGCGTTCGGCGAGAAGGTCGTCTGGGTCCCCTGGCGCCGGCCGGGCTGGCAGCTCGGGGAGGACATCGCCGCGATCAAGACCGCCAACCCGCAGGCGATCGGCTGCATCCTCGGCGGCCACGGCATCACCGCGTGGGGCGACACGAGCGAGGAGGCCGAGGCCAACTCGTTGTGGATCATCGAGACCGCCGAGATGTACATCGAGGCCAACGGACGCAACAACCCGTTCGGAACCCCATTGGATGGTTACGCCCCGCTGAGCCCGGAATCCCGCGCGTCGCGGGCCGCCGCGCTCGCCCCGACCCTGCGTGGGTTCGCCTCCACCGACCGCACCCAGGTCGGCCACTTCACGGATGCGCAGGTCATCCTCGACTTCCTGGCGAGCTCCGAGCACCCCCGCCTCGCCGCACTCGGAACGAGCTGCCCTGATCACTTCCTGCGCACCAAGGTCAAGCCGATGCTGCTCGACCTGCCGCCGACGGCGTCCCTAGAGGACCAGCTCACCCGCCTGGCCGAACTGCACGCCGAGTACCGCGCCGACTACCAGGCGTACTACGACCGCAACGCCACACCGGAGTCCCCCGCGATCCGCGGTGCCGATCCGCTCATCGTGCTCGTGCCCGGCATCGGCATGTTCAGCTACGGCGCGAACAAGCAGACCGCCCGGGTCGCGAGCGAGTTCTACATCAACGCGATCAACGTCATGCGCGGCGCCGAGGCGATCTCCAGCTACGCGCCGATCGACGAGGCAGAGAAGTTCCGCATCGAGTACTGGGCACTGGAGGAGGCCAAGCTGCAGCGGATGCCGAAGCCGAAGCCACTCGCCACCCGCGTCGCGCTCGTCACCGGCGCCGCCTCCGGAATCGGCAAGGCAATCGCAACCCGTCTCGCCGCCGAGGGAGCCTGCGTCGTCATCGCCGACCTCGACCTCGAGAAGGCGCAGGCCGCCGCATCCGAGATCGGCGCTGCGTTCTCCAACCCGGGGGATGTCGCGATCGGCGTGCAGGCGAACGTCACCGACGAAGACCAGGTGCAGGCCGCCGTCGACGCGACCGTTCTCGCCTTCGGCGGGCTCGACCTCGTGGTCAACAATGCCGGGCTGTCGCTGTCGAAGTCGCTGCTCGAGACCACCGTCGCCGACTGGGACCTGCAGCACAACGTGATGGCGAAGGGGTCGTTCCTCGTCTCCCGCGCCGCCGCGAAGGTGCTCATCGACCAGAAACTCGGCGG
>JBBSBA010000077.1:0-11453 GCA_038251725.1 Actinomycetales bacterium | reverse complement strand
TACGATATTCGATCAACTGGGGCCTCCAAAGTTCGACTGTGGATAGGCCAACCTCCACGGGCTGGTAACCCACGTCTACTCGAACGGAGGCCCCAGCCTCAAGAGGTCGAGCTCATACTCATATCGTCTAGACGTCCTAACCGTGCCGGTGGTGACGCCGTGCCCTGGGCGCCAACTGCCGCCTCAGGAGGCGATCGAGTGTCCGTCGAGGATCGTGTAGCTGTAGCCCTGCTCGGCGAGGAAGCGCTGGCGGTTCTGCGCGAAATCCTGGTCGACGGTGTCCCGCGCGACGAGCGTGTAGAAGTTGGCGGGGAGCCCGCTCTCCTTCGGGCGCAGCAGGCGGCCGAGGCGCTGGGCCTCCTCCTGCCGGGATCCGAAGCTGCCGGAGACCTGGATGGCGACGGTCGCCTCGGGCAGGTCGACCGAGAAGTTCGCGACCTTGGAGACCACGAGCACGGTGATCTCGCCCTCGCGGAAGGCCTGGTAGAGCCGCTCGCGTTCCTCGATCGGGGTGGACCCGGTGAGCTTCGGCGCGTCGAGCACCTCGGCGAGGGTGTCGATCTGGTCGAGGTACTGGCCGATCACGAGGATGCGCTCGCCCGCGTGCCGCTTCACGAGGTCCCGCACCACCTGGAGCTTCGCCGGGGCGGTCGCCGCGAGCCGGTAGCGTTCGTCGTCGGCGGATGCCGCGTATTCGAGCCGCTCCTGCGGCGGAAGGTCGATGCGCACCTCGAAACAGGAGGCGGGGGAGATGAAGCCCTGGGCCTCGATCTCCTTCCAGGGGGCATCGAATCGCTTCGGGCCGATGAGGCTGAACACGTCGCCCTCGCGGCCGTCCTCGCGTACGAGCGTCGCGGTGAGGCCGAGCCGGCGGCGGGCCTGCAGCTCCGCGGTGAGCTTGAAGACAGGGGCGGGCAGCAGGTGCACCTCGTCGTAGATCACGAGCCCCCAGTCGAGGGCGTCGAGCAGCGCGAGGTGGGCGTATTCGCCTTTCCGCTTCGCCGTGAGGATCTGGTAGGTCGCGATGGTGACCGGCTTGACCTCCTTCACCTGACCCGAGTACTCGCCGATCTCATCCTCGGTCAGGCTCGTGCGCTTGAGCAGCTCGGTGCGCCACTGTCGGGCCGACACCGTGTTGGTCACGAGCACGAGCGTTGTGGTCCCGACCCTGGCCATCGCCCCGGCACCGACGAGCGTCTTGCCGGCGCCACAGGGCAGCACGATCACGCCGGATCCGCCGTCCACGAAGCTCGAGATGGCCTGGTCCTGGTATTCGCGCAGGTGCCAGTCGGCGGTGTCGAGGGAGATCGCGTGCGGCGTGCCTGGCGTGTAGCCGGCGAGGTCCTCCGCCGGCCAGCCGAGCTTCACGAGCTCCTGCTTGACCTGCCCGCGGGCCCAGGCCTGGATCTCGTAACGGTCGATCGCGGGGCCCTTGCCGCGCTGGTCCTCCGGGAGGAAGAGCAGTGGCGCGATGCGCTTGGCCCGCACGATCTCGCTGAGCACCGCGGCATCCGTCGACCGCAGGATGAGCGTGCCGTCCTCGTCGCGTTCGATCACGAGGCGGCCGTAGCGACCCACGGTCTCGGCGATGTCGATGGAGACGCTCTGTGGGATGGGGAACTTGGAGTACTTCTCGAGGGTGGCGAGCATGTTCTCGGCCGTGTGCCCGGCGGCGCGGGCGTTCCACAGGCCGAGCCGCGTGATGCGATAGGTGTGGATGTGCTCGGGGGCGCGTTCGAGTTCGGCGAAGACGGCGAGGTCGTGGCGGGCATCCTCGGCGTCGGGATGCGCGACCTCGAGCAGCACGGTGCGGTCGCTCTGCACGATCAGGGGTCCAGACAGCGCATCCACCTCCCAAGCCTAGGTCACGCGGCCGGGTGCTCCCGTGTGGCTGACCCTATTGGGCTGGGCCGATGCCCGCGATACGCGACAGCGGAAGGGTGCGTTCGATCGCGGCCCGGTTGTCTCGCCCGCGCAGGCGCCCGCCGGCGACCGCCGTCGGTTCGAGCTGGTAATCCACCAGGGTGCCATTCGGCATGGTCACCGTCACGGTGAGCGGCGTCTTGGCCTTGACGGCGGCATCGAGTTGGCGCACGAGCCACGCCTGCCCGGTCTGCTCCTCGTCGGGTCCGCTGCCGATGCGAAGTCGTTCGATGAGCGACTCGATCGGGTTGCTGCCGCCTGCCGCGGCCGGCGTGGCGGTGCGCTGGCGGCGCAGGGCGATGATCTCGCCCGCCGCGTCCTCAGCGGCGACCGGATAACGGGCGTCGCTGACCGACCAGAACACCACGTCGAGGGGGAACCGGCTCACCGCTCGTGAATTCGAGGTGCGCTCGAAACCGAGTGAGGAGAGGTTCTGGTCGACCAGGATCGTGCCGATGAGCAACTCGTCGTCGGAACGGATGTAGCTGCGCGCGTCGGGGTGCGGGTCAGAAATGCTGCCGACCCGCACCTGGCCGTAGCGGCTCGCGGCCTCGCCGATGAGGTAGTCGAGGGGCTGTGGGACGCCGGTGAGCGAGATGCCGGAGAGGAACTCGAGAATGGACTCCGCAGTTTCCCCGGCGGCCATGGCCCGGTTCACGCTCGAGATGGAGACGCGGTAGCTGGAGGCGAGCGCACGGCTCTCGACGTCGGCGAGCGACCGTAGCCGCGCGTCCACCCGCGGTGTCAGCGGACCGGGTGCCACCACGGAAAGGTCGTGCTGCAGGTAGACCTGCTCCACCTCTGCGGGCAGCAGCGCCGTCATCGCCTCCTCCGCCGCGCTGAGGCCGTCGGCGAGAAGCAGGGTCCCTGGTCCCGTCGGCGCCTGGTTTGCGGCGATGCCGAGGACTTCGGCGTCGCGGGTGAAGGCGCCGATCCGTTCTTCCATCCAGCCGCCGCCGGCGGGATACAGCCAGTCGATGTAGCCGCGAAGTCCCGTGCCCCACAGCGCGTGGGTGCGTTCCCCGAGCAGCTCACGGATGTCGACGGGCAGCCTCTCTGACCAGGCCTCCGCCAGGGCGCCCCACCGGGCGCCGGTGGAGAGCAGCAGCCACGCGCCGCCCTTCTCGGTGATCATCCAGGAGCCTGTCTCCCGCGCGACGAGGCCAGCGCGGTCGGCGACCGCCAGGAAGGTGGCGACCGATTCGAGGTCGACGGCCATCGCACTGGCGAGGCGCTTGTTATCGGGAAGGGCCACGCCGCCCTTGGCGAGTTCGCGGGCCGGGTCACGTTCCACCTCGACGAGCAGCTCGGTGATCGCCGTGATGGCGAAGAACGCGCGCTCGGAGCCGAGTCGGTCGATGAAACGGCGGTCGACATCCGCCACCGGCTCGAGCGCCGCCGGCGCGGTCGTCGTGGCGAGGTCGACGAGCGAGGGCAGGCCGAAGGCCGGCCAGGAGCGCAGCTGGTCGCGAACGCTGCCGTAGGTGGCGAACCGGTGCGATTCGGCCTCGAGCAGCAGCGCATCGGTTGCGGCCGCGATGCGCTCGGCGATGTCGGCGACCGACCGGGTGTTGCCGGACAGCTCGGTGAGGCGGGCCGCCACGTCGGAGGCGGTCGGCGGACCGACCTCCTCGGTGAGCTGGCCGATTGCCGCGAGCACGGCGAGGGTCTCGCGGTCGAGGCGGGTGAGCGCCTGTTGTGCCGACGCGCGGTGCAGGAAGGCCTCGGCCAGGTCGAAGAAGTCCTTGATGCCGGCCGCGCCGATCTCCCGGTCGCGCATGGCGGCGACGAGCTCCGGGTCGGACATCGCCCGCAGCCGGGTCGCGAGAGACAGGGTGTCGCTCATTCGTGCCCACCCACTCCCGAGTCCGACGGCGACGCCGGGTTGCTGCGTGCTACTTCTTGCGTGGCGTGCTCTTGGTGCTCTTTGTGCTCTTGGTGTTGGCGACCTTGGCGTTGGCGATCTCGTCGCGGGCATCCCGGCCACGCCGGCGCCCGCTGATAACGATCAGCACGATGATCATGGCGAACCCGAGGGGAAGCCCCACACCCGGCAGCAGGGCCATGAACTGCCAGAATCCACCGGTGAACTGGTCGCCCTTGAGTCCCGCAGCCGTCGCGATGATTACGGTCAGGAATGCGAGGATCGACAGGCCGACGATCGCGGCGATCATGAACGCGAGCACGCGTTCGTTACGATGAATCGTCACCGGGGTGTCTTTTTCCACAGTCTAAGGATAGGGCCCCGACTCACCGTAGGCTTACGGGTGCGAGCCAACTGAAAGAGGTACTGCCATGCCCACCGGCAAGGTCAAGTTTTACGACGACGAGAAGGGCTTCGGCTTCATCAGTTCTGATGACGGCCAGGAGGTCTTTCTTCACGCCTCAGCGCTCCCCGCTGGCATCACGGTCAAGGCCGGAACCAAGCTCGAGTTCGGCATCGCCGACGGCAAGCGCGGCGCGCAGGCGCTCTCGGTGCGCGTGCTCGAAGCGCCCCCGAGCCTCGCCAAGTTGGGCCGCAAGCCGGCCGACGACATGTCAATCATCGTGGAGGATCTGGTCAAGCTCCTCGACGGCATCGGCACCAATCTCAAGCGCGGTCGCTACCCCGACAGCAAGCACGGCAAGACCATCGCCGCGATGCTGCGCAAGGTCGCGGACGAACTCGATGCCTGAGCCGCTCGCAACGGACGCCGACTTCCAGCTCGGCCGCACCGCGCTCCTGGAGATCACCTCGGCCGACTCGATCGGCGCTCCCGCCGGCTCGATCGACGAGGGCGACGGCACCGTCACCGTGTACTTCGGGACCCAGCTCTCCGGGTATCCCGGATGGCGCTGGACCGTGAGCATCGCCCACGTCAACGGTGAGGCCGCGAGCGTGCTCGAGACCGAGCTCACGCCCGGCGACAGTGCGCTGCTCTCCCCGGCCTGGGTGCCGTGGGTCGATCGGCTCGCCGACTACACCGCCGCGCAGGAGACCGAGCTCGACGACGACGAGACCAACGACGAAATCGACGATGACCTCGACCCCGAGACGGTTGCGGACGACGACGAGTCGGATGACGACGACGATGACGACGATGACGATTTCGGCAGCGATGTGCTGCATGGCGGAGACCTCGACGGCGTGGACATCGACGACCTCGATGAGCACGACGACGAGGACGACGACGAGTCCTACGACGAGCCCTCGGACGACGAGCCCGAGGACGAGCACGAGCGCTCGGTCTAGCCAGCGCAGCGCGCTACTTGCGCCGCCGGATCGTATAGATCAGACCGGCGAACCCGAGCAGGAGTCCGACCACACTCACCCAGAGCAGCCAGCGCTGGTCGGGCTCGCTGATCGGCGAGAAGAACACGAGAACGACGACGAGGGCGACCGCCCACGCGCCGATACCGGTGAGGACGGCCTTTCGGTCATCCGTCTTCACGGGCGGCGGATCGGGTCGGCGCTGGGAGTCCCTCACGAACAGGCGCATGGGCTAACTGTTGCCGATCACGAATTCGATCGAGGAGACGAGCTTGCGCACGTCCTCCGGCTCGATGGCGGTGAAGGTGGCGATGCGCAGCTGGTTGCGGCCGAGCTTGCGGTAGGGCTCGGTGTCGACGATCCCGTTGGCGCGCAGCGTCTTGGCGACGGCCGCCGCGTCGATCTTCTCGTCGAAGTCGATCGTGACGACGACCTGCGAGCGGTGGTCCGGGTTCGAGACGAACGGGGTGGCATAGTCCACCGACTCGGCCCAGTCGTACAGAACTGATGACGACTCCCTGGTGCGCGCATCCGCCCAGGCGAGGCCGCCGTTGCCGTTGATCCAGTCGATCTGGTTCTCCATCAGGAGAAGGGTCGAGAGTGCGGGGGTGTTGAGGGTCTGGTTGAGTCGCGAGTTGGTCACGGCGTTCTGGAGGCTGAGGAACTCCGGGATCCAGCGCTCGCTCGCGGCGATGCGGCCGACGCGCTCGAGCGCCGCGGGGGAGAACAGGCCGAACCAGAGTCCGCCGTCGGAGGCGAAGTTCTTCTGCGGCGCGAAATAGTAGACGTCGGCCTGTGCTGCGTCGAAGTCGATTCCGCCGGCGGCGCTCGTCGCGTCGATGACGGTGAGAGCTCCCTCATCGCCATCCGCACGGATGACCGGCGCCATGACCCCGGTGGAGGTCTCGTTGTGCGGCCAGGCATAGACGTCGATGCCGGAGGTGATCTCGATCTCGCTGCGCGAGCCGGCCGGGGCGTCGATCACGATCGGCGCCCTGAGGAACGGGGCTCCCGCGGCCTGCGCGAACTTGGAGCCGAATTCGCCGAAGGTGAGGTTCTGGCTGCGCTTTTCGATGAGGGAGAAGGCGGCGGCGTCCCAAAACGCGGTCGAGCCGCCGTTGCCCAGCACGACCTCGTACCCGTCGGGCAGGCGGAAGAGCTCGGCGAGCCCCGACTGCACCCGGCCGACGAGGTTCTTGACGGGAGCCTGGCGGTGCGAGGTGCCCATGATGGTCCCTCCCGCTCCGGCGAGGGCGGCGAGCTGTTCGACGCGCACCTTGGACGGGCCGCAGCCGAAACGTCCATCGGCGGGTAGGAGTGAAGAGGGAATAGTCAGATCCGGCATGCCGTCAATCATATTGGGCCTCTTTCGGCACGGAATGACGGGAGTAGGGCGCAGGTTAGGCTTACCTGACACGGTATACAGCTCGAGGAGGCGGCATGGCGGATCTCATTGACACCACTGAGATGTACCTGCGCACCATCTACGAGCTCGAGGAAGAGAACATCTTCCCGCTGCGTGCCCGCATCAGTGAGCGTCTCGGCCACTCCGGACCGACCGTCTCACAGACCGTCGGGCGCATGGAACGTGACGGCCTGGTGGTCGTCGAAGGTGACCGTCACCTCGCCCTCACCCCCGAGGGGCGGAGCAGGGCCGTCCATGTGATGCGCAAACACCGTCTGGCCGAGCGGCTCCTCGCGGACGTGATCGGCCTCGACTGGGCGCTCGTGCACGAGGAAGCATGCCGCTGGGAGCACGTGATGAGCGAGTCGGTGGAGCGACGCATCGTCGAGCTGCTCGAGCACCCCACACATTCCCCCTACGGCAACCCGATCCCGGGTCTCGACGAGCTCGGCGACAATCCGGTGGGCAAGTTCTCCGACGGCGTGGTGAACATCGTCAACTTCACGCTCGGCGCGGTCGGACCGGTGCGGGGTGTCATCCGCCGCCTCGGCGAGCCGGTGCAGTACGAGGTTGAGCTGCTCCAGCAACTGGGCGCCGCGGGTGTGCTGCCCGGTGCGAGGGCCAGCTTCACCGCGGTCGGATCGTATGTGCTCGTGGAGGTGGAGGGCCATGACGACGGCCTGGAACTGCCCAACGAGGTCGCCATCCATATCTACGTGGGAATCTAACGGCCGGCTAACGGTTGGGCGCAGTGAGTCCGTCTCTTCTAAACTCCGCGTCTTCTGGGTTAGCCTTGGATTCTTGCAATTCTGAGAGTCGTTTTCGGGAGAGCCACATGTCGAAGTCGCGAACCATCCAATCCGTGGATGCGCGCGCGCTCTTTTTCATACGGCACTGCTGTCAGCAACGGGTGCTCGCCCGCGCGCGCAATCATCAGGCACTGTCTCACTGACAGTGCCTTTTTGTTTGCCCGTTTGCTTGATCGCATGCTTTCGTCGCGTCACACAGAACCAAGGTGCATCGATCCGCCTGGAAGCCGTCCAGGCGTTGTCGAAAGGAAGAGAATGCGCACGTTGGTCCTCAATGCGGGCTTCGAGCCCCTCGCCGTGGTGTCGTTCAAGAGAGCCCTCGTGCTCGTGATGAACCAGAAGGCGACCGTCGTCACCGCGGATGCCGAACATCCGGTCTGGGCAGCGAGCGGTTCTTATGATCGCCCGTCTGTCATCTTGTTGACACGGTACGTGCGCATCCCGAACAGCAGGCTGATTCCGGTCTCCCGCCGCGGTGTGCTCCGGCGCGACGGGCAGCGCTGCGGATATTGCGGGGGAGCGGCGAACACCATCGACCACGTGCTGCCGCGGTCGCGCGGCGGGGAGGACAGCTGGGAGAACCTTGTGGCCTGCTGCCTGCGTTGCAACAACGTCAAGGGCGACCGCACTCCTTCCGAGATGAGCTGGACGCTGCGAGTGCGCCCGAAACCGCCGCACGCAACTTCGTGGATCGTGCGCGGGGTAGAGCGCGCCGAGGCCGAGTGGGAAGAGTTTCTCGCCCCAGCCGCCTGACACCGGTGGTCGTGCCGAGACCCCGCTCACTTCCCAATTCGAGCCCACCGTAACCTTTTGGGTAGCCCGGACGATTACAGAGGCAGGGGCCCTGCAGTATGCCGGGCTGCGAAATCATAAAGAGTTAGGAACTTGACTATGTCTTTCTTCACCGTGCTGATCGGTAGCAAAATCGCCATGGGGGCGCTCACGATCGGAGCCGTTGCCGTTGGCGGCACAGCGGCAGTCGCCTACACGGGTAACCTGCCCGTGCCCACGCAGCAGGTGGCTCACGTGCTTATCGGTGCGCCGGCCCCGACGGAGGCTGAGATTGCTGCCGAGAGCGCGTCGTCGACTGACGCTCCGGCTTCTACACCGACTCCCACCGCGACGGCCATCGGGCCGGATGCCACGGGTCCGGCTGCATTCGGACTCTGCACCGCCTTCACCCACGGGGGTCTCGCCACCACGTCGACCGCTTACGCCTCACTGGCGACTGCGGCGAGCGGCTCCACCAGCATTGCGGCCTATTGCGCCACCGTCGTCGTGCCGGGCAAGGCCGATTCCCACCGTCCCGCCGTCACTGACGGCTCGTCGAATTCAAAGTCGCACGACACCAGCTCGGACTCGACCGTCGCACCGTCAGCCCCGGTGTTGCCCACGCAGGCGACGACCGGCGCAGAGCACAAGAAGTCTCGTCCGTAGCATCGTCATGGAGCCGAACGGTCGTCTGGAACCAGATGGCCGTTCGGCGGCCCGTCACGGCTGACGGCAATGCGAGCGGCTGAAGGAGAATGGTGGCAGGAAATGGTGGATCGACACCCGACCTGCGTTTGTCGTTCACGGTCGCATACCAGCAGCACGCGGCCACGGTGAGCGGCTATCTGCGATCCCAGGGGATCGAGGATCCGGATGCCGTCACGCAGGACGTCTTTCTCGCTCTCTACCCTCGACTGGCAGATATCCGAGGCGGTGTCGAAGGCCTTCGGGCACTCGTCTTCAGCATCGCCCACGCCAGGGTTGTCGATCATCACCGGCGCCGAAGCAGATCGCCCACCTTCTCCGAGTACGACCCGGAACAGGACACGCGCACCACTGACTCGGCCGAAGACACCGCACTCATCGCCAGATCGGAGGCAGAGGAATTGCTGCAATCGCTGCCGGATGACTATCGCGAGGTGCTCGCGCTGAGGGTTATTGCCGACCTCTCGCTGGAGGCGACGGCCCAGATCATGTGCAAGACCACCGGAGCGGTCAAGCAACTCCAGCGCCGAGCGCTGACCACCCTTCGTACCAAACTGACGAGGAACGGCGAGAGCACATCATGACCAGCGTGGACATCGAAGAACTACTGACGCAGTCGGGCATGGAAGACGATGCCCGTCTCCATGCGCTCCTCAGCGACATCGAGGCGCTCGGAGCGGGCGAGGCCCCAGCCCCGTCACCCGAGGTGCTCGCGCTGATGGCCCCGGCGGCGAGAGTGCAGCGGGCGCGCGTGCGGTCGGGGCATCGCAAGGCAATAATCATCACGCTGGCCGTGGCGGCATCGCTGGGGCTCGGTGCCACGGCTGCGGCAGCAGCGATTCCAGAGGTCCGGAGCGCCGCCCAGAACGTTGTAGCGGTGATCGTGCATGCTCTAGTTCCGGATCGGGGTGTGCCCGTCGCCCCATCGGGGGCACCGTCGCGAAGCGGCATCCCCGCTTCCACGCCGCATTCGTCGAAGCCCACGGATGCCCCAGGACGCAGCGGCGAGACCAAGTCCACTTCGGTCCCCAGATCGACCGTCGCTCCGCGAGCAACGACGGTGCCGGCCAACCCGCATGCCACCGCTGCACCCACCGTGCCGCCTGCCCGGAACCCACAGGGCGGCAACGTGCCGCCCGCTCGGTCGCATAGTCACTGATCCTGTTCGGCCTGGCTGTGAAGCGATGAACCCCACTCGGCTAAACTCGTTTCGCCAGCCTCTGTAGCTCAATGGAAGAGCAGTTCCGTCCTAAGGAAACGGTTGGGGGTTCGAGTCCCTCCAGGGGCACCAAAATGTCAGCGATTGCGGTGAATCGGACATTCGAGTTCAACCCTGAATCGGGCCAGAAACACGAAAATCCCACGAAAATCCCACGAAAACTCCTCGCAGCACCGACCTCACCAAGCACAGCTCAGGATGAGTTCGAATTCATCGATTCCAGCTCGCCGGAGGCCGCGAAGCGAAATCGGTACTGTCAGACGAATCACGCAGACGGTCTCTGGGCTCATAACCCAGAGGTCGCAGGTTCAAATCCTGTCCCCGCAACAAATGTCCCCGCAACAAACGAAAGCGCTGGTCAAAGGTCGGTTCCGATAAATGTCGGAACCGGCCTTTTGTTGCATACGGGCAGTTCTGACTACGCCGCTGACTACAAGACCGTGCAATTCGCACTTCTACGGTCGAGGGTGCCGCAATTTTCGAGATATCGCCTTTTCTGCTTACGATGACAGTGACTACCGCCAAACTATGAGAATAGTTCCGGGAGTTCTCCTGGTATCAATGGAGGAGAATCGGATGGCTGGGGTGGCTCCTGACGCTTCTCTGGAAATACTTCAGCGACATGGGCAGTATCTCGCGCTGCATTTCGCCGAGCTTCGAAACCAACGAGCATCTCTGGGCGGAGACGCTCCCGTATTTGCGCTTGAGCATGGTCTGTCTACGGGCGACCTCGCGGAGCTCAAGTCCGCTGTTCGCCTGGTCGTCGCGGAAGGCTTCAGATATAGACATTGGCGGGACAATTGGCTTCCATTCGTCGTATACGCGTCGGAGGTTGGCTACTCGTACGCGGGCGACGAATTTTGGACGACCTTCGACTCGGCCACGCCTGGCTGGGCATATTTTGGTGACCGAACGCGCATTCGCATATGGTTCCAGCGTTTCGCAGTCGAGTTTGGGGGAGCGATCCCCGCGGGGGCCTTTGCGAAAAACTTCTCGATCATTGCATGGCCAATCACACACGCCGTCTTGCCGGTCTATCTGCAGCGGAACCTGGCCCACCTGCTCTATGACTTCCGGATGGGCCTTACAGCCGAACTGCTGCAGAACCCTGGAGAACTGGGCAAGCAGCTTTCCGCCCGCGCTTGGGACTACACGGAACGCTTCCGAATCTTCTGCTCTAACACTTCACTCCTAGGTCATGTCGCGGCTGCCCTCTTGTCTGGCGAGGGCGAGGAATCGCCGTACCTCCTGCAGTCGACGCTGTTCCGGCTCGTTGACGGGTTGCAGGAGGAGCGTCAGACCAAGTCGTGGTTGCAGGGCGCTCGGACAGTGGCAAATCGAGTCCGCTCCCAGGGTTTCCAGCCGAGCGGT
>JBBSBA010000076.1:0-13280 GCA_038251725.1 Actinomycetales bacterium | reverse complement strand
CTGACCAGCACTTTACGTGGTGGGCCCTACCGGGCTCGAACCGATGACATCCACGGTGTAAACGTGGCGCTCTACCAACTGAGCTAAAGGCCCGCAGTGCTCGCCCTCTTCAGACGGCTGCGACGAAACATCATCGTACAGGCAACCGAGCGGGCGCGGTGTCGCGCGAGCCGCAGGAGATCCTGTGCCGGCGTCAGACGCCTACCGGGGCGAGTTCGGCCAGCGCGGTGCGGTAGTCCGCCATGGAGCGGGCCTCCCCCGGTGCGGTGATGAAGCTGGCGCGGATGATGCCGTTGGTGTCGATCAGGAAGCTCGCGCGGTTCGCGAAGCCCTTCTCCGGCAGGAAGACACCGTATTCCTTCGCCACGGCACCATGCGGCCAGAAGTCGGCGAGCAAGGTGAACTCGTAGCCCTCGGCCTCGGCGAAGGCACGCAGGCTGGCCTTCGAATCGACCGACACGGCGAGCAGCTCGATGTTCTTGTCACTGAACAGCGCGAGGTTGTCGCGCAGCTCGCAGAGTTCACTCGTGCAGGTGCTCGAGAACGCGAGCGGGAAGAAGACGAGGGCGACGGGCCTCTTGTGGCGAAAATCGCTCAGCCGGATGTGCTCGCCGAACTGGTTCGCGAGTTCGAAGTCTGGTGCCTGGGTGTCGTTGGCCAGAGCCATGTTCAGTTCCTATCCTCCGGACGAGGTATACGCCCGGTAAACACGATTGACAATCTTACGCCCGAGACCGACCGCGGCCTATCCCTCCGGCTGCTGCACCGTGACGCTGTAGGCGAACCCACGTGCCGCCCCCGGCTCGAGCACGAACTGGTGCGGCTTCGTGGTGTAGTCCTCCGCGAATCCCTGCGGCGCGGTGATACCGAACCACGGCTCGATGCACAGGAACTGGCCGGGCGCCTTCGACCAGACACCGAGCTGCGGGAAGTCGGGAAAGGAGATCGTGAGACTCGGCGCCCCCGGGGCGGAGTAGCGCACCGTCCGGCTCGCGGGGCGGTCGAAGATGATGGCGTCGTCCACGAAGAGCGAATCGGCCAGGGCGAGCGTGCGACCGACAACCGGTGTCGGCAGCGCCTGCGGCAACAGGAGCCCGCCGGAGATGCGGCGGATCGGCTCGGGCTCCTCCTCGGCGAATTCGATGGTGTGGGCCTCCCGCGGCACTCCCGGCACGAGCGGCCAGGCGAACCCCGGATGCTCGCCGAGCGAGGCGGAGAACGCAACGGCATCAGTATTGCTCACCTCCGTCAGCACGGTGAGCGTGGCGCCGGTGACGGTGTACCGAACCTCAAGCCTGAAGCCGAACGGAAAGTGCGAGAGGGACTCTGCCGAGTCGACGAGAGTGAACAGAACCGAGGTCTCCGACTGTTCGGATGCCTCGAACCGCTGGTCCCGGGCGAACCCGTGCTGTCCGATCGGGTATTCCTCGCCGTTGTGCCGGAGCACGCCGCCCGGCATCTGCCCGACGATCGGGAACAGGATGGGCGCGCGCCGCAACCAGACCGATTCGCCCTGCCAGAGCAGTTCCCTCCCCATCTGGTCCCGGAGACCGGACAGCTCCGCTCCGTCGTCGTCGATGAAGGCGCGGAGAGTGCCATTGTCGATCGTGCGCAGAGCCATGGCCTCGACGGTACTCTTGCCGCACGCACCGTGACTGGCACGAGGCAGCCCGGCACGAGAACTAGACTCGATGAGGCCCTGCATTCGGCCGATGGTCGTAATCCGACCGTCGACGCGCAGGGCACGTTTTGCCCACGGAAAAGATGCGAGGTCGACGTTGACGGTAAACGACCAGGACCCCTACTCGGTGATCCACACTGACCAGGACCCTGAGGAAACTGCGGAATGGCAGGAATCCCTCGATGCGCTGGTGGCAGCGCAAGGCCATGAGCGCGGGCGGGAGATCATCCTCAGCCTGCTGAAGCGGTCGAAGGAGCTGCACCTCGGAGTTCCGATGGTGCCGACCACCGACTACCTCAACACCATCGCTCCGGAGAACGAGCCGGAGTTCCCGGGCGACGAAGACCTCGAACGCCGCTACCGCGCCTGGCTTCGCTGGAACGCCGCGATCACGGTTCACCGCGCGCAGCGCCCCGGAATCTCGGTCGGTGGTCACATCTCGACCTACGCCGGTTCCGCCACTCTTTACGAAGTGGGCAGCAACCACTTCTTCCGCGGCCACGACCACCCGGGCGGTGGCGACCAGGTGTTCTACCAGGGCCACGCCTCCCCCGGCATGTATGCCCGCGCCTTCCTCGAGGGACGCCTCACGACCGACCAGCTCGACGGCTTCCGCCAGGAGAAGTCGCACCAGGGCGGCGGACTCTCGTCCTACCCGCACCCGAGGCTCATGCCGGAGTTCTGGCAGTTCCCCACCGTGTCGATGGGTCTCGGCCCGATCAACGCCATCTACCAGGCGCAGTCGAACAAGTACCTCACCAACCGCGGCATCAAGGACGCCTCCGACCAGCAGGTCTGGGCGTTCCTCGGCGATGGCGAAATGGACGAGGTGGAGAGCCGCGGCGCGCTGCAGCTGGCCGCGAACGACGGCCTCGACAACCTCAACTTCGTGATCAACTGCAACCTGCAGCGCCTCGACGGACCGGTGCGCGGCAACGGCAAGATCATTCAGGAGCTCGAAAGCTTCTTCCGCGGTGCCGGCTGGAACGTCATCAAGGTGGTCTGGGGTCGCGAGTGGGATGAACTGCTCGCCCGCGACACGGAGGGCGCGTTGCGCGACCTCATGAACCGCACCCCCGACGGCGACTACCAGACGTACAAGGCGGAGAACGGTGCCTATGTGCGGGAGAACTTCTTCGGGCGCGACCCGCGCACCCTCGAGATGGTCAAGGAATACACCGACGACCAGATCTGGCGTCTCAAGCGCGGCGGCCACGACTACCGCAAGGTCTACGCGGCGTTCAAGGCGGCGTCGGAGCACAAGGGCCAGCCCACCGTCATCCTCACCAAGACGGTCAAGGGCTATGGCCTCGGCCCGTCGTTCGAGGGTCGCAACGCCACCCACCAGATGAAGAAGCTCACGCTCGAGAACCTCAAGCAGTTCCGCGACGCGATGCGCATCCCGATCACTGATGCGGTGCTCGAAGAGAACCCGTACCTGCCGCCCTACTACCACCCGGGTGAGGACGACGAGGCGATCCAGTACATGCACGAACGCCGCCGCGCGCTCGGTGGCAACGTGCCGGAGCGCCGCACGAATCACGTCGGGATCAGCCTGCCCGACGAATCCGCCTACGCGATCTCGAAGAAGGGCTCAAGCAAGCAGGAGATCGCCACCACCATGGCCTTCGCCCGTCTGCTGAAGGACCTGCTCAAGGCGAAGGACTTCGGTCACCGCATCGTGCCGATCATCCCGGATGAGGCGCGCACGTTCGGCATGGACGCCTACTTCCCCACCGCGAAGATCTACAACCCGAACGGCCAGCAGTACACCTCGGTCGACCGCGAACAGCTGCTCGCCTACAAGGAGAGCGCCCAGGGGCAGATCGTGCACGTCGGCATCAACGAGGCCGGCGGATTCGCCGCGTTCACCGCCGCCGGTACTGCCTACGCCACCCACGGCCAGCCGCTGATCCCGGTCTACGTGTTCTATTCGATGTTCGGATTCCAGCGCACCGGTGACGCCATGTGGGCGGCGGGCGACCAGATGGCGCGCGGATTCATCGTGGGTGCCACCGCCGGTCGCACGACACTCACCGGTGAGGGGCTGCAGCATGCCGACGGTCACTCGCCGGTGCTCGCCTCGACGAACCCGGCCGTCGTCGCCTACGACCCCGCCTACGGCTACGAAATCGGCCACATCGTCAAGGACGGCCTGGAGCGCATGTACGGAGGGTCGCACCCGAACCCCAACGTCATGTACTACCTCACCGTCTACAACGAGCCGATGATCCAGCCGGCCGAGCCGGAGAACCTGGATGTCGAGGGACTTCTGCGGGGCATCTACCTGCTGAAGTCGGGAGAGACGCAGGGGCCGAAGGCTCAGCTGCTCGCCTCCGGTGTCGCCGTGCCGTGGGCTCTCGAGGCCCAGGAACTGCTCGCCACTGACTGGGGCGTGTCGGCGGATGTCTGGTCTGTCACGTCATGGGCCGAGTTGCGTCGCGACGGTCTCGCCGCGGACGAGTACAACTTCCTCAACCCGAACTTCGAGAAACGGGTGCCGTACGTCACCCAGAGGCTCGCGGGTGCCGAGGGACCGTTCGTCGCGGTGACCGACTTCATGCACGCCGTTCCGGACCTCATCCGTCCGTTCGTGCCCGGCGACTTCGCCACCCTCGGTGCGGACGACTTCGGCTTCTCCGACACCCGCGCAGCGGCACGCCGGTTCTTCAAGATCGACGGCCCGTCGATGGTGGTTCGCACGCTCGAATCGCTCGTCGCGCAGGGCAAGCTTCACCCGGGCATCCCGCAGGAGGCGATCGAACGTTACCGGCTGCACGATGTGACAGCGGGGACGACCGGCACGGCGGGCGGCGAGAGCTAGCCGTACCGCGAGCTCGTAACGACATGACGCCTGTAGTCAAGACCAAGGAACAGACGCTCGCCTGGCTCAGGGCGATCTCTGGCGAGCTCGCGACCGCGACGCTCAAACGACTGGACGACACGCTGTCCTGGTACGGCGAAATGCCACCGGGTCGGCGGTCGGCCGTCGGCCTGGTCGCTCAGGCGGGCATCACCTCGTTCATCCACTGGTTCGACGACCCCACCTCCACCCCCTGGATCGCGGCGGACGTCTTCGGCGCGGCGCCGCGGGAGCTCCTCCGTTCGGTGAGCCTCACCCAGACGCTGCAACTGATCAAGGTGACCGTCGAGGTGGTCGAGGACCGGGTGAAGGGTTCCGAGGAGTCCGTTCGGGAGGCGATCCTGCTCTACTCGCGGGAGATCGCCTTCGCCGCGGCGGACGTCTATGCCCGGGCCGCCGAGGCCCGCGGACTCTGGGATGCCCGGCTCGAGGCCCTCGTCGTCGACTCGATCCTCAGCGGCGAGTACGACGATGAACTGCCCTCGCGCATCGCCGCGCTCGGCTGGCACGGCCACGGCGAGGTTTCCGTGCTCGTCGGCACCGCCCCGAAGATGCTCGACGTGGACATGCTGCGCCGCACCGCGAGGCACCTTGATGCGGACGTGCTGATCGGCGTGCAGGGAAGCCGGCTCGTGCTCGTGATCGGCCGGGCCCATCCGACCCCGCAGAACGACGAGCCCGCCGGGGGAACACTCACCCCATTCCTCGACATCGCCACCGCCCTCGAGCCCGGCTTCGGTGACGGGCACCTCGTGCTCGGCCATCAGGTCCCCTCCCTCGTGGAGGCATCCCGCAGTGCCAAGGCGGCGCTGGCCGGTTTCGCGGTCGCCCGCTCGTGGCGAAATGCCCCGCGGCCGACCCTCGCCGACGACCTGCTGCCGGAGCGCGCCCTCGCCGGCGACGCCCTCGCCCGCGCCACCCTCATCAACCGCATCTACAAGCCGCTGCAGGCCCACTCGACCGAGCTCCTGGCCACGCTGTGGTGCTACCTGGACAACGGTCGCTCACTCGAGGCCACCGCACGCGAGTTGTTCGTGCATCCCAACACCGTTCGCTATCGCCTCAAGCGGGTCTCCGAGGTCATCGGCTGGGATGCCACGGGCGCCCGCGAGTCCCTGATCCTTCAGGCGGCCCTGATCATCGGCTCGATCGCCGAACCGGACGGTCCGCTCCGCCGCCGCTGACACCCGCCGACTGCCGACTGCCGCCCGCCGACTGCCGACTGCACCCTGACTGCTGCACGCTGACTGCTGCGCACCGACTGCAGCCTGCTGTCGCTCCTGCCCGAAATCCATGCATTTCGGGCAACACGCCGCCCGCAGAGCCCCGTCACCCGGCGTGTCATCCACCGCGCATGGATTTCGCGCAGGGGGGGCGCAGGCGGGAGGTGTGGGCGGGGCGGATGCCGCATCGCCTTGTCGAAACACGCCAACGTGCGGGCGGGATCTTGGTGAGTCGCTACAAGCAGAGAGGGGCAGGGGCAGGGCAGACTGGAAAGATGATCGTCGTCGTCTGCCCGGGTCAGGGCTCGCAAACCCCCGGATTCCTCTCCCCGTGGCTGGCCGAAGAACGCTTCCGCCATCACCTGGCCGGGTTGTCGGATGCCGCGGGCATCGATCTCGCCACACACGGCACCGAATCCGATGCCGACACCATCCGCGACACCGCCATCGCTCAACCGCTCATCGTTGCGGCCGGCCTGCTCACTCTCGCCGCCCTGCTCGACGGGCGACGTGACCGCATCGGCGGGGTCGCCGGCCACTCGGTCGGCGAGGCCAC
Source organism: Actinomycetales bacterium (assembly GCA_038251725.1). Taxonomy (GTDB): domain Bacteria; phylum Actinomycetota; class Actinomycetes; order Actinomycetales; family Microbacteriaceae; genus Lacisediminihabitans. The sequence goes on along the minus strand of JBBSBA010000076.1, from coordinate 6,957 downwards.
CGCCGCCGCGGCCGCGGGAATTCTCACGGAGGCGGATGCGATGGCGCTGGTGCGGGAGCGCGGTCATGCCATGGCCCGGGCGGCCGCGCTCGAAGCGACCGGCATGAGCGCCGTCATCGGCGGCTCGGAAGACGACCTGCTCGCCGCGCTCATTCGACTCGGCCTCGAGCCGGCAAACTTCAACGGCGGAGGACAGATCGTCGTCGCCGGTGCGATCCCGGCCCTCGAGGCGCTTAAGGCGAGCCCTCCGGCGGGAGCGCGGGTGATTCCGCTGCAGGTCGCTGGTGCATTCCACACGCGGTATATGTCCCCGGCAGTCGAGCACCTGGCCGAGGTGGCCGCGGGACTGGAGAAGCACGACCCGACCCTCACGATTTGGACCAACAAGGACGGAACCGTCGTCTCCGATGGCGCCGCGTTCATTGATCTGCTCGTCGGGCAGGTTTCATCCCCGGTACGGTGGGACAAGACGATGGACGCATTCGCGGCCGCCGGCATCACTGGGCTGATCGAGATTGCCCCGGCTGGAGCACTGGTCGGACTCGCGAAGCGCGGCCTCAAGGGAGTGCCGACGGTGGCCGTGAAGACCCCGGACGACCTCGCCGCAGCATTCGACCTGATCGATGGGAAGTCATCATGAGTCACCCAGTCCTGAAGCAGACCAACGGTGCGGAATTCACCCGCATCTACAGCTACGGCGCCGCCCGCGGGGACCGCGTTGTGCCGAATGACGACCTCGTCGGACCGATTGACTCGAGCGACGAGTGGATCCAGAAGCGCACCGGCATCATCACCCGCATGCGTGCTTCCGCGAATGTGCTCGCCGTCGACCTCGCCACCGATGCGGCCCGCGAGGCGATCGAGAAGTCGGGCGTCGCCGCGGATCAGATCGACCTGGTGATCATCGCCACCATCAGCAACGTGCAGCAGACGCCCTCGATGGCCGCTGTCGTCGCGGACCGCGTCGGGGCGAATCCCGCCGCGGCCTACGACACGAACGCCGCGTGTGCCGGATTCAGCTACGCGGTCACCCAGGCCGATTCCCTCATCCGGTCCGGTGCGGCCCACTACGCTCTCGTGATCGGCGCGGAGAAGCTGTCCGACGTGGTCGATCCGACCGACCGGTCGATCTCCTTTCTGCTCGGCGACGGAGCCGGTGCCGTCGTCATCGGCCCGAGCGACACGCCCGCGATCGCCCCGGCCGTCTGGGGTTCCGACGGCTCGAAGGCGGATGCCGTCGGCATGAACGCGACGCTCACCGACTTCCGCGACGGCAAGGCGGAATGGCCCACCCTCCGCCAGGAGGGGCAGACGGTCTTCCGCTGGGCGGTCTGGGACATGGCGAAGGTCGCGAACCAGGCGTTGGAGGCCGCGGGAATCACCGCCGACGACCTCGCCGCATTCATCCCGCACCAGGCCAACATGCGCATCATCGACGAATTCGCCAAGCAGCTCAAGCTGCCGGACAGCGTGATGATCGCCCGCGACATCGCCACGACGGGCAACACGTCCGCCGCATCGATTCCGCTCGCGACCCACCGGCTCCTTCACGAACATCCCGAGCTCAGCGGCGGTCTCGCGCTGCAGATCGGATTCGGTGCCGGCCTCGTTTTCGGAGCCCAGGTCATCGTCCTCCCGTAAGATAATCAACGGTCAAACGACACCCCCTCAAGGAGATAACACAATGGCATTGTCCACCGAAGAAGTTCTGGCCGGTCTCGCAGAACTCATCAACGACGAAACCGGCATCGCTACCGACTCGGTGGAGCTGGGTAAGTCGTTCACCGACGACCTGGACATCGACTCGATTTCGATGATGACCATTGTCGTGAATGCAGAAGAGAAGTTCGACGTGAAGATCCCGGACGAAGAGGTCAAGAACCTCAAGACCGTCGGAGACGCCGTCAGCTTCATCGTCGCGGCACAGGGCTGATCCAGCCCCGGCTCAGACACACACGCGGCTGGCCAGTCCCGGCTCCTGCCCGGGCTGGCCGCGCCCGTACGACGACGCCTCGTCGTCGAACCACGAGAGAGATGCCGTAATGACCAAGAAGATCGTTGTCACCGGGCTCGGCACCACCAGCCCGCTCGGTGGAAATGTCACCGACACCTGGAATGCGCTGCTGGCAAAAGAATCCGGCGTGAGCACCATTGACAAGGACTGGGTCGAGCAGTACCAGCTCCCCATCACCTTCGCAGCGCAGGCGAAGGTTCCCGCTGCCGATGTGCTCGAGCGCGTAGAACTCAAGAGACTCGACCCGGGCAGCCAGTTCGCCCTGATCGCCGCGCGCGAGGCCTGGGCCGACGCCGGCAGCCCGGATGTCGCGCCCGAACGCATCCTCATCGACTACGCGACCGGCATCGGCGGCATCTGGACTCTCGTCGACGCCTGGGAGGCCCTGCGCGAGCGTGGACCCCGCCGCGTGCTTCCGATGACCGTTCCGATGCTCATGCCGAACGCGCCGGCCGCTGCCATCAGCATGGCCCTCTCGGCCCGTGGTGGTGCCCGCACCGTCGTCTCGGCGTGCGCCTCCGGCACAGAGTCCCTCATCAACGCCTATGACCACCTCCAGGCCGGCATCGCCGACATCGTGGTCGCCGGCGGCACCGAGGCGGCAATCCATCCGCTTCCCATCGCCTCTTTCGCGGCGATGCAGGCCCTCTCCAAGCGCAATGACGATCCGGCCAGGGCGTCACGGCCGTATGACGTCAACCGTGACGGCTTCGTCCTCGGCGAGGGTGCCGGCGCGATCGTTCTGGAGACCGAGGAGCACGCGCTCGCCCGTGGCGCCCGCATCTATGCGGAGCTGGCGGGCGGTTCGGTCACGAGCGACTCATACCACATCACTGCTCCCGACCCGCACGGAACCGCGGCGGCCCGCGCCATGATCGCCGCCATCGAGCAGGCCGGAGCGTCCCTCGGCGACGTCTCGCACATCAACGCGCACGCCACCAGCACGCCAGTGGGCGACATCGCCGAGTACAACGCGCTGCTGCGCGTATTCGGCGACCTGCTCCCCGGCATTCCGGTCTCCGCCACGAAGGGCGCCACCGGGCACCTGCTCGGCGGTACGGGTGCGCTTGAGGCGATCTTCACCATCCTCGCCATCCACAATCGCACGGCCCCCCCGACGATCAACCTCACCGAGCAGGATCCCGAGATCCCGCTGGATGTGGTGACGAGCCCGCGCGCGCTCGGTGACGGGCCGCTCCTGGCCATCAGTAACTCGTTCGGATTCGGCGGACACAACGCCGTCGTCGCGTTCCGAAGTGTCTGATCGGGCCGCCTTTCCCCCAAGTTAGGGCCGTGTCCCCATGAAGATTGCCATCGTCAGTGACTACTACTTCGACTACGTCGGTGGAGCCCAGACCTCGATGCGCCAGCAGAAGCTCGCCCTGGAGGAGGCCGGTCATTCCGTCGTGATCGTCTCACCTGCTCGTGGGGTGTTCGGCCCGCGTTTCAAGCCGACGCCGGACGGACTCCTCGTGAAGCCGCTGTTCCGGCTGCCCGTGCTCGACCTCGCCGTGATCCCGAACGATGGCCGCAGCGTCGCCTCCCTCGAGAAGTTCCTGCGGGCCGAGCAGATCGAGGTGGTTCACGTGCAGACCGAATTCGGTCTGGCGCACATGGCCGACGTTGCCGCCGCCCGCATCGGCATCCCGCTGGTACACACCGTGCACAGCTTCTACTGGACGAGCGAGAGTGCGCCGCAGGGCTCCGTGGCCTGGTTCCTCCGCTGGGGACTGCAGAAGGTCATCGGCGAGAAGATACCGAACGTCCTCTTGACAACGCGCAAGAGCGACAACCTGCTGCGCAACCTGGTGCTCGCGATGGCACGCCGGGCCAAGCAGGTCGTGTCACCGTCGAGCCACCAGGCCGCCGACCTCGCGGCCGCGGGGGTCACCGGCACGATCTCGGTGATCCCGAACCCCATCGCGACCGCCGAATCGGCGTCCAACGCACTCACGCTCGAGCAGGCGACAAGGCCCAACTTCCTCTGGGTGGCGCGTTGCGAGCCGGTCAAACGACCGCTCTACTTCGCGCGGGCTGCCATCGCGGCCCTGAAGCGCACCGACAGCGGCTTCACCGTCGATTTCGTGGGCGAGGGGGCCGACTTCGCGGCCCTGAAGCGGCTCGCGGCCGATCATCCGGAGATCCGCGTGCAGGGCGCCCTTCCGCACGACGAAGTGCTCGCGCTCATGGACTCCTCCGCCGCGATCGCGCTCACCTCGCTCGGCTTCGACAACCAGCCGATGACCATCGCGGAGGCCGTGAGCCGGGAGCGCGGCGTGCTCTACTGCGATCCCAAGCTCAGTGAGGGGCTGCAGAATTCGGGCTTCCTTTCCGTGACTCCGGATGACGCGGGCCTCGCCGACGCGATCGTGGCGCTCGTCGAAGATCCCTCGCTGCTCGTCGGACTCTCCCGGGGCGCGGTCATCGACCGCGAGCTGTTCTCACCGTCGAAATACGTGGAACGCATCCTCGAGGTCTACCGGGCCTGAGCGAAACGGATGGCTAACCGACCTTGTGCAGCCAGACGACCTGGTTGGTGTCGCTCGAATGGCGGAAGGCCTCGAGTTCGTCATCCCAGGCCTGGCCAAGGGCAAGACGGAGTTCGCGGTGCAACTCGAAGGCATCGGAACCGGCGATCTCCATGGCGTAGCGCACCCGGTCCTCGGGGATTACGACGTTGCCGACGGTGTCGGTCTGCGCAAAGAAGATGCCGAGATCGGGAGTGTGCATCCAACGGCCGCCGTCGCTGCCGGGCGACGAGTCCTCGGTGACCTCGAAGCGCAGATGTTCCCAGCCGCGCAGCGCCGATGCGATGGCCGCTCCGGTGCCCTGGACACCTTCCCAGTAGAACTCGGTGCGCATCGAACCCTTGAGAACGGGCTGCTCTTCCCACTGGAAGTTCACGGCGCGATCCATCGCGCCGCCCGCGGCCCACTCGATGTGCGGGCACAGGGCACGCGGCGAGGAGTGCACGAAAAGCACCCCACGTGACATGGCGACGCCAGCAATTGTGCCGCTGTCCATCGTCACACTGGTGTTGTTTAGTGCAGCCACGATAACTCCATTCCGTTGAGGTGCGACTTCCCCATCGACCTCGGAATGAACCGTGCATGCACAATACTCTCAACGGCGGACCGTTTGAACCATTATCGCGGACTGGACCGCGAAATAACAACCGTGTGATTTTCGATGATGAGTTTTCCCCGTGACGGATCGGGCCCTCGTTGCCCCGGCTGACTGCAACGTATACTCGGCATGGTATTGATCGTCGAGGAGGACCAGATGTCGGTGCGCGACGGGCTGCTCGCAGTGCTCTCCCTCGGCCAAGGCTACGGCCTGCAGCTGCATTCGGAGCTCGCCAGCCGCGCCCCGCACCGCCGGCCGGTGAACGTCGGCCAGATCTACAGCACCCTCGAGCGGCTGACCAGCCAGTCGCTCGTACAGCCAGCCGGAGCCACCGACGACGGACTGCCGCTCTATCGCCTCACCGACGCCGGGCTCATCGCGGCCGCGCAGTGGATGAATGAACCGGTGCTCGACTCGCTGCCGGAGTGGACCGAGATGCTCGACCAGGTGCTCGTCACCAGCTCGATCGACCCGATCGCGGCGAAATCGGTTGCGGCGCGTTTCCGCCGATGGTGGGAAACCGATCTCACTGCAACTCGGGCGACGCCCGAACCCACGAGCCCGGATGCCCGGCTCGCGCTCGTGGCACGGGAGGCGCAGGCGGTCGCCGCGATTGCCTGGCTCGGATCCGCGATCGCCGCGCTCGTCGACTTCGATTCGTTCCGTCCGCTCTCCGACGCGCGACCGAGGCGCGGACGCCGCACCACCCGCTGAACCCTACTTGGCCTGCCCGTAGTCGTCGACGACTGCCACGGTGAGGGGGAACGTCACCGGCATCGACCCGAACATCAGGCGCCCGGCCTCCGCCGCCGACCGGCGCACCGCGGCCTCGACCGCCTCGACGAGCGGCGCGGGGCAGTGCACCACCACCTCGTCGTGCATGAAGAAGACCAGGTGCGGGGCATCCGTGATCCAGGCCCCGCTGGCCTCGTCGTGGAGGGAGCGGCGCAGGTTCGCCATCCAACACAGCGCCCACTCCGCGGCGCTGCCCTGCACGATGAAGTTGCGGGTGAACCTGCCCCAGCCGCGCGCCTGACCGCGGGCGCGACCGGCATCGGCATCCGTGGCCGTCTCGTCGTACGCCCCGGACTGCGCCGCCTGCCAGAGCGCCGCCGGTGGCGGAGAACTGCGTCCCAGCCGCGTGGTCACCACCTCGCCACGCTCCCCCGCGCGCGCCGCCTCCTCGACCAATCCGATGGCGCGCGGATAGGCGCGGGCGAGCCTGGGCATGAGCCGCCCGCCCTCGCCGGAGGTGGCTCCGTACATCGCCCCGAGCATCGCGACCTTGGCCTGGTCGCGCGTCTCGACGGCGCCGCTCGCCACGATTCCCGCATACAGGTCTCCGGCCCGTCCGGCCTCGGCCATGCCGCGGTCTCCGGAGAGTGCGGCGAGGATGCGTGGCTCGAGCTGCGCGGCGTCGGCGACCACGAACTTCCAGCCGGGGTCGGCGACCACGGCGCCACGGATCTGCTTCGGGAGCTGCAGCGCTCCCCCTCCCCCCTTGCTCGCCCAACGCCCGGTGACGACGCCGCCGGGAACATACTCGGGGTGGAACCGACCCGCGCGCACGTTGGTGTCGAGCCAGTGCCATCCGTTCGCCGAGAGCAGTCGTGACTGCTTCTTGTACTCCAGCAGCGGCTCGATCGCCGGGTGCTTCAGCTTCTTCAGTTCCCACGAGCGGGTGGAGGTGACCATGAGCCCCGCGACCGCGAGGGCCTTCAGCAGCTCGGAGGGCGAATCCGGGTTGAGTGCCGGGGCCTCGAGGGCGGTGCGCAGCCGCAACAGTGTCGCCTCGAGCAGCGCGGGGCGCTGGCCGG
>JBBSBA010000075.1:0-13425 GCA_038251725.1 Actinomycetales bacterium | reverse complement strand
CGCCGCAGTCACCTCGCCGCGGTCGTTTGTCGTCGATTTCAGCTTCGCCCTCTAGGCTCGTTCGGGTGGCCTCCGATCGGTGGGCCCGGTAGCGGAGTCGAGCGGCCAACGTGATCAAAGTCATCAGCTACAACCTGCGCGAGAATCACGCCAGCGGTGAGCTTGTCGCCCTGTCCCGCAATTTCGATCCGGATGTTCTCTGCCTCCAGGAGGTCGACACGTCCGACCTTCCGGCCGAAGTCGGCCATCTCCAACTCGCCGATTCGACCAAACGCAACCGACTCGGGCTCGCCCTGTACTACCGGATGGACCGTTTCGGCGCGCTGGACACCCAGACCTTTGCGCTCAAGAAATCACTTCACGACCGGGTGCTGAAGCCCGCCCACGAACGACTCATCGGCACTCGGCTGGTCGACCGCGAGACCGATCGAGAGCTGGTGGTCGCCTCGTTCCACGCTGCGCCACTCACCGCTCGCAATTCGTTGCGTCGCGAGCAGATCCGCGCGGCCCACGAACGGCTGCTCACCCTCGGAAGCGGCCTGCCAACGCTGATGGTCGGCGACTACAACTACCCGCTGTTCACGACGAAGCTCACCCAACGGGTCAACGAGTCCGGATACGACCTTTCGCTCAGTGATCGCCGCACCTATACGCGGTACAAGTTCTTCCGTGGTCACTTCGACTTCGCGACATCCGTTGGTCTCGAAATCGACAACGTCGAGACCCTCGAACGCGGTGCCTCCGACCACATGCCGATTCTGGTGAGCGCGTCCTACCTCGAGGACGCGGTCACGGCCGTCTGATCCGCACATCGACCGACCGGTCGCAGGACCGGTGACGCGTGCAGTGGACACCCGCTTACCCGGCGGAGTGGAGCCGTTCGGCCCCGCGTTCCCGGTAGTTCGGCGAAATGGCCGCCGTTAGGGCTTCCACACCATGAACACGACCACGGCGACGAGCAGCAGCGACGCGACGCCCGACCCTCCGGCGATCGCTCCGTAGCCCTGCGGGCGTGACGAGCTTACCGTCGCCGACTCGACTCCGGCGGGGGCCACCTCGAGGGCGGATGCGGCGCGACGCATCGCGGGCACCGTCACGAACAGGTTGATCCCCAGCGCGACGATGAAGAAGACGATCGACCAGAGGATCCACGGCGAGGTCATGCTGAACTTGTCCTTGGGGTCGCTCATACCGAGAGCCGCGAAGCCGAGAAGGAAGACAAGAAGCGACAGCAGCGAGAACGTGGAGGTCGCCTTGGCGAGCCCCTCGACCTGTGCGCGGTTCCCCGCCCTGACGGCTCTCATCGCCGTCATCGGCAGGATCGCCATCGGACCGACGATGAAGACCGCGGTCACGACGTGCAGAACGGTGAAGAGCGTGTACATGAAGGCCTCTCGGTGGATCGGGTAGTCAGCGGCCCAGTCTACTCAGGCGTCAGTGGACCCCAGCTTCGTGCGGCTCAGAGGCCTCCGCCGAGGAGCTTGGGCGTCACCCCGATCTATTCGCCGGGCCGCTCGGGCACGATGGCCACCGGACACGGCGGGTGCATCACGAGGTCGTGGCCGATCGATCCGAGCATCCACTCGGCCAGCGCCTGAGAATGGTGGGTGCCGATCACGACCAGCTCCGTGTCGCGGCCCTCGACGGCGAGCGCCCGGAACGGTGGGGCGTGGACCAGCCGCTCCTTCAGGGCGAGGCCACCGTGCTTGCGGGCAACGGTGACGGCCGCACCATCGAGAATCTGGGAATTCGCCTCGCGGAGGGCTTCGTCGAGCGCGTCGGGTCCCCCGGGCTGGGTCGTGATCGTCGGCGGAAGCTCCCTGGCGCGCGCGAGCACGAGTGGGCGTCCGATCCGTTCCGCCTCCTCGTCGGCGAATTCACGGGCGGCCGCGGAGGTCGATTCGTCGATGCCGACGACGACCGGTCCGCGTGACGGCCGCCAGCCGACGGGAACGACGATCACGGGGCACTGCGAGCGCCGAGCGAGCCGGAGGGGGAGCGTCGCACTGAACACTCCCTCGAGCGCGCGGACCTGGTTGGACCCGACGACAATGAGGTCTGCCGTCGCGGATTCGTCCACCAGTACGTCAGCCAAATTGCCGCGACGCAACACCATATCGATCTTCGACCGCGGTGCGACATCCGCCAGCCTTCCCGCGGCCTGGCCGAGCGCACGGACGGCCTCGAGTCGGCCTGTGGGGGTCGACCCGGGGGACTCCGACTCGTCGATGGTGACGAGACGCACAACCACCGGCTTTCGGCTGGCGCGCGTGATGGTCCAATCGAGCGCAACAGCACTCGCGGTACCGCCATCGATGGCGAGTACGATCTTTTCCGTCATGTCGGACGACCGTTCCGAATGGGACGCGACCGCACCGGGCTGGCGGACGCTCTACCCTGAATGATCGCGAAACGAGACGACCGGGGCAGGGACTAAAGGCCCGGGTGTGACGCTTCGGTGACCACCGCGACCGAGGCTGTCGCGTCGAGATCCAACTGCTCCGAGACCGCAAGCAGCACCTCGCTGCACGCCCTCAACTCGGCAGCGTCGATGCCCGCGGTGGACGTGGCGATGCTCGCCTCCAACTCGACGTAGACCGCCTTCATGAGGCTGTCCCCGCGTGGCGTGAGTTCGAGGAGCAGACTTCGATGATCGTGGGGGTGGTCGGTTCGCCGCAACAACCCGGATTCGACCAGCCGACTGGAGATCGCGGTGACGGCACCGGTCGTCATCTCCAGGGAAATCGCGAGGTCCTTCGGTGTGATGCTTCCGGATTCGGCCACTCGGGCGATCGCGCGCAGTTCACTCCAGGTGGTCCCGGAGGCCTTGGCGATGCGGTGCCGGTTGCTGTCGAGCGCTCGCATCGCCCTCAGCAACGCCGCGGGAAAGCCGTCCAGCGTGTGCGCCGACCCGTATTTCTTGTACATAAAGCCCTCGCTCCCGCCGACCCACGGCGATTCACCAACGGTTCTGCACGCCCCTCTCCCACTGCAATGGCTATTATTTCACGCCGTGAATGCATTTCACCTGAAACACGGGGATTCGGGGCCGGAGTTGCCTGGCTGACGTTCCGCGCGCCGCCGCCCGATCAGGCACCGGCCAGGGCCGCCGTGAGCCCCGGGGTGGCCGTGAGGCTGCCATCCCGACCCACGGTGAGAACATCGACCGGCCAGTGGCCGACGATGTGGGCGAGCGCCTCGGGGCCGCCGGCGATGATGGCCGTGGCGAGCACGTCAGCGGTCTCGATGTCGTCCGCCACGACGGTGGCCTGCACGAAGGTGCGATCGATCGCGGTTGCCAGCCAGATGTGTTCGCCTCGCTCCGCGCTGCCGGATGTGGCGACCGCGTGCCGCGTGCCGGTCGGGGTGATCGCGAAGAGCACCGCAGCGCGATCGGCGGGGTCAACGACCCCGACGGTCCACGCCGAGCCGTCGGACTGGAATCCGGCGAAGAGCACGTCTCCGCCCACGTTCAGGCACCAGTTCTCCACGCCCGAATCCAGCAGCACGTCGGCGGCGGCCTGCATCGCCAAGGCCTTGACCGTGCCGTTCAGGTCGATCACGCCATCGGGGCGGTGGGGAGTGAACGCCCCGCCGGTCGCATCCCGCCAGTGCAGCGCTTCCACGTAGGTGCTCCGGAGCTCCTCGGAGCTGTCAGTGAGCGCGAGCTCTCCGCGGGAGATCCGCGAGAGCTCCGATTCCGGGCGATAGAGGCTGTACCGTTCATCGAACTCCCGGAATACGCTCGCGACCCGCGCCACCTCCACCGCCCGACCTTCTGGCCGATCAGGAAGGACCAGGGACACCACCGTGCCCATCGTGTCGAAGACATGCGGGCGCATTGGGCTACAGGCCGGCCTTGTCGATGGCCGACTGCACGGAATTGAGGTAGCCCTCGCTCGTGTAGGTTCCGCCGCCGACGGTGGACACCTGGGCGGACTGGGACTTCAGCACCTCCGAGCGCAGGATGGGCGTCGCGTAGTTGCTGATCTGCACCGAACGCCCGCCGTAGTCAGTGACCTGGAGCGCCTTGACGTCGGTGATCTTGCCGCCCGCGACCACGATCTGCACCTGCATGTTGCCGAACGGCGTCTGGACGCTGTCGCCATTGAACGTGCCGTCTTTGGGGGTCTTCTTGGTGGCGGATGTCGATGGGGACGCCGCCGAGGAGGTGCCGCTCGTGGTGCTCGTGGTGCTGGTCGCGGCGCTGCTGGTCGTGCTGGTGCCGGTGGTCGACGGCTGGGCCGAGACGACGGCGGCACCGGCCTGCCAGCCGACGACGAGGATGGAGACCGAGGCGAAAATGCCACTCAGTGTTGCGCGTGTGCTCACCAGTCGAACCTTTCTGTGTGGAGCTGATGCTCCGGGATTCCGGCCCGCCTCGCGTCACTCTCGACGAGGTCGAGCCACGCGGTCGGACCGCAAATGTAGAGGTCGGAGTCCTTCAGGTCGGGGAAGACGCTGCGAAGGGTGACGCCGCGGTCGGCGTCGGCCCGAGGCATCCAGCCCGGCCCGGTGCGCGCCCGCTTGCCGACCATCGTGTAGAGCCGCGCACCCTTCTTGCGGGCGAGTTCCGCCATCTCGCTCCAGAGGTAGGTCTCCTCCTGGGTCGAGGCGCGGAGAAGGATGGTGGTTTCGCCCGGGATCACCTTCGAGTCCTCCAGGAAGGCACGAACCGGGGTGATTCCGATTCCGGCGACCACGATGGCGAGTTTGGGTGCGGTGCGTCCGGCATCCGTGAACATGCCGTAGGGGCCCTCGAACGACACCCGGGTACCGGGCCGCACCGCGCTGATCGCGCTGGTTCCGTTGCCGAGGTCGCGGATGGTGATGCGCGCGTTCGACTCCGTCGGAACGGCGGAGAGGGAGATGGGATGCGAGTGCCACCAGGTGCGGCCGGTCCAGAACCGCCAGACGAAGAACTGCCCACCGGCCGACTCGAGAGCTCGGAGGTTGCGGCCGGTCAGGTGGATCGACACCACGCCGGGGGCGACCGTCTCGACACGCTGCACCGACATGTTATGGCGGAAGCTCGAGATGACCGGCTCGGCGAACCGGTAGGTGACGATCGCACCGAAGGCGAGCACGTACAGCGCGATCCAGTACACCCGCTCGACGGTGCCGGATGCGAGCACCATGCCGATGCTGAGCTCATGGGGCACCGCCACGAGTACGGCAACGTAGCTGATCAGGTGCACGATGTGCCAGCCCTCGTAGCTGAACTTGCGCCGAACGGCGACGAGCGAGGTGACGACCACCACGATGAGCAGGCCGAGGCTGACGAAGCCGAGCGGCATGTCGGGGATCGCGAGCATGCTCCCGATCTCGGCGATCGGGTTGATTCCGGTGCTCGCGCCGTAGCCGATGAGCAGCAGAACGCCGTGGGCGAGCAGCAGGTAGAGCGCCGGCTTGCCGAGCGAACGGTGAACCGCGATCGCCCGGTCATGGCCGACGGTGCGGTCGATGATCGGAATGCGCGCGGCGAGCACGATCATCACGAGGATGAAGTCGGTGCCGATGAGGCCCGTGACGATGCCGAAGCTCGTCATGGCCGCGGAGAACGTGCCGAACTTTCCCGGGCCACCGGTGGCGAGGAACAGCGCGGCGGCGACGGCTCCGGAAGCCCAGAGCGCGGTGACAAGCAGGTCAGCGGTGCGGGATCGACGGCGGTACTGCTTTCGCCGGTCGGGGGCGACCATGCGGGACCGACCGGAGTTGACCGGCCGGTTTCGAGTGGACGTATTTGCTGACATGACTACAGCTTCTGGTAGTTCGCTATGTGCCTGCCGTGAACGGGAGCCTCCTCACACGAGAGTTCTCACATCTTGGGAATCGACACCGTCACGAGCAGTCCGGTGCCCGGGTTCGTGAGTGTCACGATGCCGTTCGCGGCGCTGACGATGGCCTGCACCAGCGCGAGCCCGAGCCCGCTGCCACCCGTGCTCGTGGTGCGTGAGTCGTCGGGGCGGGAGAACCGACGGAACGCGTGCGGCAGGAAGTCCTCGCTCATGCCCGGGCCGTTGTCGGAGACACGAAGGACGAGGGCGTCCCCCTCCTCCGACAGGTCCGCTTCCACGAGACCGCCCTCCGGAATGGCGGCGATCCCGTTGGCGAGCAGGTTGTCAACCAGGCGCGCGAAGTTCTGGGCGCTGATGGCGAATTGGGCGTTCGCGTCGGGGGTGTCGACCGAGAAACCGACCTCCGCACCGGTGTCGAGCCCGATCATGCGGGCGCGGTCGACGCAGCCCATGAGCTCCGAGACGAGCTCCTCCGCCACACTCGGCCGGAACGGGGCATGCTCGGACTCCAGCCGGGAGAGCTCGAGCAGGTTGGTGGCGAGGGAGGAGAGGCTCGCGACCGACTTCTCGGCCGCCACGATCTCGACCGCGAGCGCCGCCGCGTCCCCGAAATCATCGTGGGCCAATTCGAGTTGGGTCTTGAGTGCCGAGAGCGGCGTGCGCAGCTCGTGGGCGGCATCCGACACCACCTGCATCTCTCGCGCGCTCGACGCCCGCACCCGGCCGAGGAATGCATTGAGCGTCTCGGCAAGTTCGGAGAGTTCGTCTCGTGCCGCCGTGACGGGGAGCAGTACGGTCGAATTCATCCCGAGCGACTCGGCCTTGTTGCGCATGCGCCGAACCGGCCAGAGCGCCGCCGCGGCGAGCAGCCATGACGCGAGTCCGAATGCCACGAGAAGCACGCCTCCCCCCACCACAAACGCCACATCGAGTCTCTGTATCGCGAGAGTGCTCGCCGAAGTGCTCCGGGCCGCCCAGAGCGACCAGGTACCCGTCGTCGTCGTGACCAGCTGCCCGACGATCACGAAACCGGCACCGTCCTCGTTCGAATTGAATGTCTCGTTCGTTCCCGCGCGGTGCTCGACGACCTTGCGGATGTCATTCGGGAAGGAGTCGAGCTTCACCGATCCGGACGGGTCCCTCACGAAGACGAGCAACCCCTTGCCGGAGTCATCCACGAGCCCGCTGGGGTCTGCGACGATCTCCGACGCATAGTAGGCGAGGTCGGAACGCGCAAGACTGGTGTCGGATCCGGTCAGGATCGAGACCATCTGGGCGTGCGCGGCAGCAAGCGCGATCGTGAAGACGACGGCCGCAATCAACACGCTGCCGATGGTGATGCGCCCCCGGATGGTCATTCGCTGGAGCGGGCTCACTCCTGGACGCCGTCGCTCACCAGCGAATAGCCGGATCCACGCACCGTGACGATGCTCACGTCGGTGACGGCCAGCTCGAGCTTGCGCCGGAGATAGCGGACGTACTGATCCACGATCGTCGGGTCGATGTGACGGGTCGTACCCCACACCTCCTGAAGGATCTCGCCGCGGGACACCGTCTCGCCCGGCCGGGCGGCGAGGTAGCGCAGCAGCGCAAACTCCTTCGTGCTCAGGGGGAGCGGCTTGTCGTCCGCCGTCGCCCGCACGCTCGCGGTATCGAGCGCGATCCGGCCGATGCGCAGGACCGGTTTGGGCGTCGACGCGTCACGGCGCACCAGCGCCCGGATGCGCGCACTGAACTCGGCGAAGGCGAAGGGCTTGGTGAGGTAGTCGTCGGCCCCCGAGTCGAGGCCGAAGACCCGGTCCTCGATCGCGTCGCGGGCCGTGATCAGCAACACCGGCAGCGTGCTGCCCTGCTGCCGAAGGTGGCGGCACACCTCGAATCCGGTCATCTCCGGCATCATCACGTCGATCGCGGCGGCGGCGAACTCGGTATTGGCGACCGCGATGAGCGCATCCATGCCGTTGGTGACGAGCGAGATCTCGTAGCCCTCGCCGGTGAGGCCACGCACGATGAGCGATCCCATGGCCTCGTCATCCTCGACGACGAGGATGTGGGTGAGGCTAGACAATGCCGGTGGTGCCAAGCAACGCACCGATCGTGAACGTGGCGATGAGGGCAAGGGCGCCACCGATCACGACTCTGGCGGCCGCGCGAACCCGCCCGGCACCACCGAGGTGCGCGCTGATGAGACCGGTGGTGGCAAGAGCAATGAGCACGACGGCGAAGGTCACCGGCACCCGCCAGGCCTGCGGTGGCAGCAGGATCGCGAGGAGCGGTATCACGCCCCCGACGAGGAACGCGGCGGCGGAGGCGAAGGTGGCGTGCCACGGGCTCACCACGTCGTCCTGATCGATGTTCAGCTCGATCGAGAGATGAGCGGCGAGGGCGTCGTTCTCGGTGAGCTCGGTCGCCACCGTGAGCGCGGTCTCCTGGCTGAGCCCCTTGGCCTGGTACATCCCGGCGAGTTCGAGAAGTTCCTCCTCTGGCGATTCCTCGAGCTCACGCCGTTCCTTTTCGATCAGGGCATGTTCGCTGTCGCGTTGGCCGCTCACCGAGACGTACTCGCCGAGCGCCATCGAGATCGCGCCGCCGACGAGGGCGGCGAGGCTGGCGGTCAGGATCGGCGCGGTCGCGGTCGTGGCGCCGGCGACACCGACGCCAATCGCGGCGACCGAGACGATTCCGTCGTTGGCGCCGAGCACGCCGGCACGAAGCCAGTTGAGGCGTTGGGCGACTCCGCCCTGGTGCGGTTCGCTGCCGTGCTGATCGGTCGTCGTCTGGTCGGGCGAAGGCTCACTGGTCATACTCTATCGAACCGCGTTTTCGGCCGAATATCCACGTAGGACAGGCTCGCCTATTCCGTCTGGCCGGAGGAACGGATCGGGAAGGCCTGCGTGCGGACCACAGCGGTGTGCCGGATCGACAGAACGGCCACGAGCACGACGATGATGAGGCCGAGGGTGAGGCTCACCGGTCCGGTACCCCAGCCGATGCCGCCCCGGTAGCCGGGCAGACCCATCCAGTCGGCGAACGACGCCCCAATCGGCCGCGTGACGATGTAGGCGAACCAGAATGCGGGAACCGCCGGCAGCAGGCGCGCACGATAGGCGAGCCCGGGAAGAACGATCACGGCGGCGAAGACGAGGCCGGAGGTGAAGAATCCGAGATGCAGCGTCGTGGCGGTGAGATCGCCCGCCGCCGTGCCGAGGGCGAAGGTGGTGAGCACCGTCGCCCAATAGAACGCCTCACGCCGGCGCGTGGTGATGCTGTGAATGGACAGCGAGCCCTCGACGCGGAACCACACCACGAGGACGGTCGCAAGCACGATCGCGAAACCGGGGGTCGAAACGGCGTAGGGCACGCCGAGTCCCACGTGCAGAACGTCGGCGGCCATCGTGCCGAACACGCTCACCATCACCACCGCGAGCCAGTACACCGCCGGCAGGTAACGCCGCAGCGAGAACTGCCAGGCGAGCGCCGCGGCAAGCCCGACCGCGCCGAGACCGACGGCGATCACCGGGTTGATCGATCGCACGAAGAAGTCGGAGGTCGTTTCCCCCATGCCGGTGGTGAGCACCTTGACGATCCAGAACAGCACCGTGATCTCCGGCACCGTGCTCGCTGAGAACTTCACGCCGGACTGAACGTGAACGGTGCCGGAGGGGCTCGTGGGGAGTCGCATTCGCATAATTCTGCGGGCGGAGCTCTAAGAATCCGCACAGGCGGGATACGCCAACGATGCGATGCGCTCCCGGTTCACGGCTGGCCCAACCGATAGCCCTGCCCCCGCACGGTCAGCACGATGCCGACATCCGTCTTGCGGCGGAGGTAGTGGATGTAGGTATCCACCGTTCCCGGACGGTCCTCCTTGCTGAACACGGATCGCAGGATCTGGTGCCGGCTAAAGGTACGCTGCGGACTCTCCGCGAGCAGCTGGAGCAGTGAACTCTCCCGCGCCGTGAGCAGGATCCTTCCGTCGTAGGGGGAGTAGATCGTGCGGCTCTCGGGAAAGAACTCCCAGTCGCCCAGGCTCAACGCGGTGCCCTCCCCGGTGAAGACGCGGCGAATGGCGCGCAACCGGGCAAGCAGCTCGTCGAACTCGAACGGCTTCACCAGGTAGTCGTTGGCACCAGCGTCGAGACCGTCGACCTTGTCGCGCACGGTCCCCAGGGCGGTGAGCATGAGGATTGGGGTGGTCACCAGCTTCCTCCGCAGCCCGTCGACGACCCCGATTCCGTCGAGGGATGGCAGACGACGATCGACGACTATGACGTCGAACTCGGAGGACAGGCCCGCACGCATCCCTTCCGCGCCGTCCGCGACGAGGGTCACCTGATAGCTCTCGGTGAGCACTTGCACCATCAGCGGACCGAGTTGCGGATCATCCTCGATCAGTAGCAGGCGCGGGCGCTCTGTCGGCTGTGGTGCCACCAGGGTCTCCTCGGTCGGGGGGCATGCTGTCCTCAGGGGGATGTCACCATAATCTAGGGCCTGATCGCGTCCGTGCGCCCGTGAAGCCCATGGTCACGGCATGAAACTCGGCGACGGCCTCCCGGTTGTAGGCCGCCACGTCGAGGGTAGACCGCTGCACCTCGCCACGAAGGAAGGCGCGCATGCCGTCGGCGAGTGCGTCGTCGGTCTGCGCGACGACATGGATGGTCGGGGTCGGCAGGGCGTCGCGCACCGAGCCGAAATCCACGGAGACGATCGGGAGATCGGCTATCGCGGCCTCGAGGATCACCATCGGTTGGCCCTCGTAATCGCTGGAGAGCACGAAGCAGTCGGCCGCGGCGAGAATCGGGAACGGATTCGAATACGGCCCCACGACGAAAGCGGCGGATTCGAGCCCGAGTTTGCGCACTCGCGTGAGCAGGTCGTCGCGCAACGGCCCGTAGCCCACGATCGCCAGCCGGACGCTCGGGTCGGTTCGATATACCGACGCGAATGCGCGCAACAGCCTGGCGTGGTTCTTCTCGGGGGAGAAGCGCCCGACGGTGACGAACCAGCGGGTGCCCTGCTTGTCGGCGAGCTCGCGCGCCCAGTCGAATGAGTGGGTCGCTTCGGCACCCTGTGCCGCATCTGCCGTCTCGGCCTCCGTACGCAGCGCCGAGAGCGGCACGGCGAGGCCTTCGATGACATGCGAGCCATCGACAAGGTTCCGGGCCGCGCGGAAGACCGATTCCGCCAGAGCGTAGGGGCCGGAGAGGGACACGCGGTTGACCGCGTTGAGGCTCTCGGAGACGGAGACGAGCGAGTCGAACCCGCCGTACAGCGCGAAGACGGCGCGCAGTCCGTGCCGCATCCGCCGCTTGCCGCGGATCACCCGGTTCACCTCGGCGGCCATGTCGTTATGCAGCCAGATCGAGCGCGCGCCACCGGGGGAGTGCAGCATCAGAGTGGCCCAGAACGCGGTGTAACCGCTGAAATCGACGACGACGTCGAAGTGGCTGTCGCCGAAGCAGCGCTGCCATTCCGCGTCCCACATGCGGCCTTGCGAGGCGGACTCCCGGTGCGAAGTCGGATGCCCCACCCGCTCGGCGAGCCGTCGGCGCAGGTGCGTGAACTTGCTGCCGTTCATTCCCCCGGAGCGCAAGAACTGGCGCACCCGCGGGTTGATCCGCGACTGGTTCGCGAGCTGGGCCCGGCTGCGCGGCCGCCCGAAGACGACCGAGACATCGAAGCGGTCGTGGTCGATGGCGTTGAGCAGGTTGAGTGCGGAGCTCGTGATGCCGTTCGGGCGCATGCCCCCGAGGTGCACCAGCAGCGACGTGCGGCCGTCGTCGGAGATCGACCGCAGTCGCTTTCCGTCGACCCTGCCGCGGAAGACGATGTCCACCACCCGACGCGACACCGATCCGTCGTCCCACGGGGTGAACCGCTCTCGCCACTGCGCCACCCGCGCGTCGCCGTCAACGGTCGCCTCCGACCCGGACGCCACGATCGCGCCCGCGAGTTCGGTGAGGGTCGCACAGACCGGTCCGGGAAGCTCGCCCGGAGCGAAGTAGGTGCCGCGGGACTCGGAATAGGCCGCCACATCCGGCGTGTAGAACATGATTGGCCGGGTGGAGGCGAGGAAGTCGAAGAAGATCGACGAATAGTCGGTCACCAGCACGCTGGTGATGCCGAGGATGCTGTTTGTCGGAATGTCGTTGGGCACGAGCAGACCGCGAAACTCCGGGTTCGCCGCGGCGAAGCTGTGCACCGCCTGGTGGGTCTTGAGCAGCACGACGTAGCGGTCGGTGCCCAGGCGTCGCTGCAACTCGAGGGTGGCGTCGACCAGCGCGCGGGCATCGTCGTCCGGTGACGAGAACGAGCTGCCCTTCCAGGTGGGCGCGTAGAGCACGATGTCGCGCGATCCGATGTCCACGCCGGCCTCTTCGAGGCGAGCGCGACAGGCGCGTAAGCCAGCCTGATCGATCAACTGGCGATCCAGCCGCGGATAGCCCTCCTCGATGATGAGCCCGCGGAAGGCCCCGCGGAGCCGATAGGCCTTCTCGTACATCTGCTCCGTCATGAACGGATTCTGGGAGAGCAGGAAGTCCGCGGCAAGGAAGTTCCGCAGGGTGTTCGCCGATGCTGCGGCACCCAGCGGCATGTCGTAGCCCATGGCCTTGAGGGGAGTGCCGTGCCACGTGTTCAGGTAGATCTGACCCGGTCGCTTGCTGAACTCGGGCGGGAAGGTGGCATTGTTCACGAGATACTCACTGGTCGCGAGCGCCCCGTAATAGGCGAGGGAGCGGTAACGAACGAAGCGCACCCGCGGGTCGCCGGCGAACTCGGAAACGATCCCGCGGGTGGCACGCGGATTGTCGAGCACCCAGGTGTGTCGCAGCTTGTCGAGGTCGGCGGAATCGAGCAGTTCGCGGAAGATCGCCTCGGGATTGCACAGTGCGCCATTGCCGGCGAACGATTCGTAGATCACGGTGCCGGGTCTCACCCGGCCGCGTCGACCGACCGCCTGCAACTCCGCGGTGAGTGCGCGCGCGATCCGTCGCGTCAGGCGCTTCATTCGGGCGAGCACACGCATCACTGTCTCCTTCGGCGGCCAGCACCAGTAGCGGACCGTCCCGCGTAATCTCGGGCGCGGTGCCCAAGGACAATGTAAGAATCGCATTGAAGACTGAGTCCCGCGCCGGATCGTGCTGTATTCACGCACCGACTGCACAATCTGGGAGCTGCGGCGAATCCGTTGCTGACAATCGTAGCGATCGGCACGCTCGCCGTCGTGCCTGCCCTGAGACTCGAGCAGCCCAGGCTCTTCGGGACAAAGGTCCCTAGCCGGCGCTCGCCAACCCGGGATGAACTGTGTCAATGGACGATACGAACGGCACGGCGTCACCGCAGCCCGCAGATTTCGCCGCCGAAGGCGCGCCCCACGAGACGCACCTTCCGAGCGAGCAGCCTCTGCGGCACGCGGTTTCGCCCCCCCGGACCGGACGCATCGTGGTGGGTGTCGATGGGTCCCCGGAGTCGGTGAAGGCGCTCAGCCGAGCCGCCGACCTCGCAAACGTGCTCAACACCAGACTCGAGATCATCACGACCTGGAGGCCGTATGTCGGCTACGCGGAGATGGGGGCGACCGACTGGTCTCCCGAGCGTGACGCCCAGGAGATCTCGGCCGAGGCGG
>JBBSBA010000074.1:0-13489 GCA_038251725.1 Actinomycetales bacterium | reverse complement strand
GTCGAACCGGCATGCGACGTAGGTCTCGACCTCGGAGTCCGGGGCGACGCCGGGTTCGTCGAGATATCCCGCGTACTGTCCGCGGACGACGGAGGTTGCGTCGAGCGGGCGCATGGCGCGGAGCACCTTCACCTTCTCGTCGCGCAATGCGTTCGCGTCCGGACTCACCGGTGGCTCCATGGCCAGGAGGGCGATCACCTGCAGCAGGTGGTTCTGGACGACATCGCGTAGCGCGCCGACGCTCTCGTAGAAGCTGCCTCGCCCTTCGACCCCGAATTCCTCGGACATCGTGACTTGCACGCTGCTGATGTAGTTCCGGTTCCAGATCGGTTCGAGAAACGAGTTGGCGAACCGGAAGACGAGCAGGTCTTCGACCGACTCCTTCCCGAGGTAGTGGTCGATGCGATAGATGTCGGATTCGGCAACGTGTCGGTGCAGCACCGCGTTGAGCTCCACCGCGGACGCGAGATCGCGGCCGAACGGCTTCTCCACGACGATGCGACTCTCGGTCTGCAGGCCCTCGGCCGCGAGACCTTCGATGACCGTGGGGAACAACGACGGCGGGATGGCGAGGTAGAAGGTCGGAAAGGAGGCGCCTACGCGCTGCAGTTCGCGTTGGAGATGCTCGAAGGTCGACGCGTCGGCGTAGTCGCCAGTGACCAGGCTGAGCCGATCGCAGAGCGCGTCCACCACGTCGGGGTCGGGCTCGCTGACGGTCGCGCCGATTGCGTCGCGGGCGTGGGCGCGGAAGCGTTCGTTGTCCCAGTCCGAGAGCGCGACCACGACCACCGGCAGGTTCAGCCGGCCTCGGGCGGTGAGGCGGTAGAGCGCGGAGAACAGCTTCTTGCGGGCGAGATCGCCGGTGGCGCCGAAGAGGACGAGGGAGTCCGAGCGGGTCATCGAGGTCCGCTGGATGGTGCCGACGGGGCGAGGGTTCCGGTCATGCTGGGCAAGAGGGGTGCTCCGTCGCGAGTGGTCGTAGCTGAATGCGGAACCCGCTCCGACGCGTTCCCCTTCCGATCGTCTTCCGCGCGTCCGACGGCGGAGCTGCCTCAAGCGCGGACACGTCGCCGAATGCCACACCTGGATCGGTTCGCTCGCAGCGGCGATGGAAGCAGCCTGCGCCTCAGTGGGTTCCCCGAGCGGTTTCACGGACCGAGGGAAACTCAGGCATGTCGAGAGGTAGCAGGACTGCGATGTTGCGGGTGATCTTGACCGCCGTTACGAACGGAGCCGTCCGATGAGCAGGAACGAGGGCTGCGACGTTCGGCGGGTCGAAACGTCCGAACCGGATCGTCCTGAGAGTCAGGTGCCCGGCCCGAGGCTCGACCAGGTTCCCACCGTGACGGCGGCGGAGATGCGCGAAGTGGACCGCGCCATGGTCGAAGACCTCGGCATCGATCTCATCCAGATGATGGAGAACGCCGGCCGCAACCTGGCAGATCTCGCGCTGACGCGGTTCGGTCCGAGCGATGTGGTCGTGCTGGCCGGGTCGGGCGGCAACGGTGGTGGAGGCCTTGTCGCGGCGCGTCATTTGGCCAATCGCGGCGTGGCCGTGCTCGTGGTGCCCTCCGGCAGTGATCTTGCGCCGGTACCGGAGCACCAGCTCGACATCCTGCGTCGCATGGGGGTGCAGGTCTCTGACGAGCCTGCACCCGCCGATCTCGTGATCGACGCGCTCATCGGCTACAGCCTCCGTAGCGACCCCCGCGGAACCGCCGCCGATCTGATCACCTGGGCGAACCGACGATCGTCGCCGGTGCTGGCGCTGGACACGCCCAGCGGCCTCGACGTCACCACCGGAGCGGTCGGAGACCCATGCGTCCGAGCGACCGCCACCATGACCCTCGCGCTCCCCAAGTCCGGCCTGATCCTCGCGCCGGAGGTCGTCGGCGAGCTGTACCTCGCCGACATCTCGGTCCCACCCTTGGTCTACGAGCGCATGGGCTTCGAGGTTCCGGCGCTCTTCGGCGGGGCAGCAGTGGTTCGCATCGCCGGTCTCGACGACTGACCAAGAACGCTTCGATCCCGTGGCCGCCGCGGTCGTGGACAGGCGCTTGGTTGATCGCTGGAACAGAGCGCGCCGTGCACACGATTACTCAGCCTGACGTAGCGCGTGACGCGGCGGCTCGATGCCAGCCTCGAAGGATGCGACGAAGCACCAGGGGGAAGGCGGCCTGAATCGCGATCGCGAACAGCCGTCCGCGAATCCCCGGGCGCGGCCGGTACCGGAAATCCATGCCGACGATTGCCGGAGAGGTTGCGCTCGTGTGCCACGAGCCGCGCATCTCGGTCAGCGGATAGGGCTGCAACCGCCGCCGTGGCTTCGACCACCCGCAGCGGCTCACCACCACCAGGTCGAATCAACCGGAGCCGAACGTACTGACGACGGCGAGGAGAAACACGACGAGCACGATCCCCACCATGAGGATGAGCGCCTTCCGGGTGGGATGCGTGGGTCGCGGTGTGGACACGGCTCTAGTCTGCTTCATCACCCACGACGTCGCGTTCGCGTTGCGTGTGGATGAGGCCGACCTCACTGGTGAGCACGAACGCGACGACGGTCGCGAGCAACGTGGTCGGCAGGAGCCGGAAGCCGGCCATCTCGCTCACCACGACGGTCGAGCCGAGCGGCGTCTTGGTCACCCCCGCGTTCGTGGAGGCCATCAGCGCTGCCACCATTACCGCCTCGTTGGTGCCGGGGGCGATCACGTGGAACGCGCGACCCAGGCACGCACCCATGAAGAAGAGTGGGATGATGAACCCGCCGCGCCACTCCGACGACAGAGTCACCGATGTGCCCAGGAGCTTGGCGAGAGCTGCAATCGCGAAGAAGGCAACGGTACCGCCGTGGTGGTCGAGGATCTCGTTGATCTGGGTCTCGCCGAACGTCAGTGAGTAGGTAGAGAGGAGCCCGAGCGCGGCGAGGAGCAGGCCCCCGATAACCGGGCGCAGCTCGGGCGTGATCCGGCGCGCTCCCCAGCGCAACGCGGTGCTGAGGTAGGTGAACGCCACGGCCATGAGCGCGCCGGCAACACCGGCCGCGGCCGACCACGCGAGATCGCTGGGCCGTAGCACGATGGGCGATGAGAGATGAAAGACCGGTTGCAGGTCCGCGCCGGTCGCCCCGACGTAGACGGCATAGCCGCTGAGTGAACCGAGCACCGCCGGCAGCAGTGCCTCGTGGTACTGCAGGCCACGGCGGTGCAGCATCTCCAGTGCGAAGATCGCCGAGCCGAGCGGCGCGCCAAACAGGACGGTGAAACCTGCGGCCATGCCGGCGATCGTCAGAACCCGAGATTCTCTGACGACGAGCCCGGCCCGTTTCGCGGTCCAGGACGCGAGCGTCTTGGCCCGTGACCGACCGTGAGTACCAACAGTTGCTGGAGTTCCGCACCGAGTTGCGTCGCTTTGTCCATTGGAGCGAGGAGCAGGCCGAGGCGATGGGGATCACGGCTGCTCAACATCAGCTGTTGCTCGCCATACGGGGACATGACGATCGTCGGGGCCCGACGATCAGCGATGTGGCGAGTTCTCTGCTGTTGCGGCACCACAGCGCGGTCGGTCTCGTCGATCGAGCGACGGAGGCTGGTCTCATCCGCAGAGAGCAGGACGCGGACGACCAGCGGTGCGTGCGACTCCGGCTCACGGCCGCAGGGGCGCGGAAGCTGGCGCGATTGAGTTGCCGTCACCTCGAAGAGCTCGACCGGCTCAAGCATGGTGCGTTCCTGAAGCCCGCGGTCAGCCGCTCGGTGGGTTCGGGTTGAGCAGCGCCCGACGCTGCCGGGAGGGAAGACACGTTCAGGTGGGTGGTCCGGTTGTTCCCCTCTTCCGGCCGGCGACGGTCGTGACGCCGAGGTGGACAAGTCCGGCGGCGGTCGCGGCCCATGCGGTGAGCGCGATGGCTAGGGCCACCTTGGGGAGCCATTCGAGGGCTTCGAGCTGGAGCGCGACCCGCATCTTGAACGTGGCGGCCGCGTACATGCCGAGCGGGAAGACGAGCGACCAGTAGGACGGCTGGTAGCGGAGCGGGACGCGGCGCACGATGTGTCGCCAGATGCCGATCGCGATCATCAGGGGGAACCAGAACGTCGCCGTCGCCCACGCGAGGGTGACCATCCCTTCGAGAAACGGGGCGAGCCGATCGATGCGGGGGGACACCGCCCGGGCCATGAGGAGGTTGGAGCCGGCGAGGACGGTGATCGCGACCGCGCCCGCGGCGATCCATGCCGGCGGGTCGGCTTCGGTGGGTTCGAGCTCCTGGAAGGTCCACCGAAGGAACACCATGGTCATGACGATGAGGTAGGTGACGATGCCGAGCACGAACGCGGCGACACACGCGAATGCGAGGGTGTCGTTGGGGTGATCGAGCAGGAGCAGCGCGCCCAGCACGGCGACGGATTCGGCTGAGACGGTGAGCAGGAACCAGGTTCCGTTGATGCCGGCGCCGAACCCGGGTTTGGGTCCGCGCAGGACGACTGCGAAGAGCGTGCTGTACAGCAGGACCACCCAGAGCCCGATGCTGATCCACCACAGGACCCAGGCGAGGTCCCACCATCCGTGGATGAATGCGGATGCGCTGCCCAACACGTTGGTGCCGGCGACTGCGGTGAGGAATGCAAAGCCCTTCGCGTGGCTGGTGAGGTCGTGAGTGAAGCGTCGCGGGTATCGAACGAGCCGCAGGGTGTACAGGACAACGAGGGCGATGTAGCCACCAGCGGCGATGACGTAGAGGGTCTTGGCGAGCCATCCGATGTCTTGTTGGGCGGCGGCGGTCGCGATGATGCCGGTGGCCATCACGAGCGCGAAGTAACCGGGGGAGAGACTGGCGATCGGCGAGGGGCGGCCGTCAGTCGCGGCCAGGGGCGTGGTCATGGTCGGAAGTACCGGAGCAGGGCGACGGAAGCGGCGGCGAGCGCGACCGACACCGCGGCCGTTGCCCACGCGAGTGACTCCTTGTCGGTCTGGAACGCCTCGACGGCAACGGTGAGGAGGAACACCTGGAAGGCCACGAGGATGATCACGTAGACGACCAGCGCCGAGGTGGCGCGGCGCGACTGCTGGGACGTCCTCATGCGTGCGCTCCGAGCGCCCAGATCATGTCGCCGCGGATCTCGATGTCAATGCGGCCCAGGGGACGCGGCGGCGGCCCGGACAGCACGGCTCCAGTGCGGGTGTCGAAGTTGCCTTCATGGCAAGGGCAGTGCCAACGGCTCTCGTCTGCCTCGTAGAACACGACGCAGCCGAGGTGGGTGCATTTCTGGCTGAAAGCGACGACCTCTTGGTCTGCGAGGCGAACGAGGATGGCCGGGTCGTGCTCGGCGGGATACCGGAACAGATGCGTGTCGCCGACCGCGACGTCGTTCAGCGCGACGATCGCTCGGGGTTCGCCGGTGTTGATGGAACGGAGCTGGGTCCATGCTGCGAGCCCGACGTTGCCCGCGGCCATGACCACGGCTCCTCCGACGAGGTACCGCGCGAACTCACGGCGGGTGACCTCTTCTTCGGCGGCGGCCTCGTAGGGGAAGTCCAGCTTCCACGCGGGTGCGGGGATCTCCGGGTCGTTCATGGTGTCGTCCCGTCGTTCAGGCCGAAAGGGTCGTCGAGCCAGGTGCCGACGGCGCCGGCGAGGGCGTCGAGCGGCCCGCCGGCGAGGTCGTCGACGACCGTGTACACCTTCGTGTGCACTTGTTGACGGCCGAAGAGCCAGTCGTCGACCAGCGCCCCGCGCCGCAACTGCTGAAACTCTTCGGCGGTGCCGTACCAGAGCGCCTCGCTCGGACACACTGACGCGCACATCGGCGCGTACCCCTCGGAGGTGCGGTCCGTGCACATGTCGCACTTCATCATCTGATCGAAGTCGGCGAGGTACTTGGGTACACCGAATGGGCACGCCAGCACACAGTTCGAACAGCCGATGCACCGGGGCTTGAGCGCGGACTGGACGACGCCGCCCTCGGTCTGCTTGATCGCATCCGCAGGACAAACCTCGGCGCAGGTGGGATCCTCGCAATGCATGCAGACCATCGGCGCGGTCTGCGTGGTGGTGGCCTGGTCGATGCGTTCGAGGTGGATGAGTGACTGGCCCCGATGGGTTCCGCACTCCATGCATGCCTGCACGCACGCTTCGCACCCGATGCACCGGCTCTGGTCGATGACGAACATCGGTGCGTCGTCGATGCCGTAGCGCGTCGCTTTCATGCAGTTCCCGTGTGGAGGTCGAGGTCGCGATCATCCGTGGTCGGTCCCCGGCCGCCGGCGCGAGCGACTCGGACGGCGGCGACCTTGAACTCGGGCATCTTCGAGATCGGGTCGACTGCCCGGTTGGTCAGCTGGTTCGCGGCTTTCGCCCCGGGCCAGTGGTAGGGGATGAACACGGTGTCGGGCCGGATGGTGGTGACGACGTTCGCGGGCAACGTCATGGTGCCGCGACGTGACGTGACGGTGACGAGGTCTCCATCGGCCACTTCGAGGCTGGCCGCGAGATGGGGGTGCATCTCGCACAACGGTTCGGGGTACTGGTCGACGAGCGAGGCGATGCGACGGGTCTGGGTGCCCGAGAGGTACTGGCTCACGACCCGGCCCGTGGTCAGCCAGACGGGGTACTCATCGTCGACGACTTCGGCGGACTCCCGGAATGGCACGGCGTGGAAGCGAGCCTTGCCGTCGGGATGGAAGAACGTGCCGCCCTCGTACAGTCGAGGCGTGCCCGGGTGTCCCACTTCGGGAACGGGCCAGAACAGGCCGTGCTCGGCCACGATCCGCTCCCAGGTCGCCCCCGCATAGTCCGCGGTCCCGCCGGCCGATGCCCGGCACAGCTCCTCGAAGATCTCATGGGTATCGCGGTACTGGAAGTGCTCACCGCGGTCGAGCCCCTCGGCGATGTCGAGGAGGATCTGCCAGTCAAGGCGCGCGTCGCCCGGTGGTTCCACCGCGGCGTTGATCTTGATGATGCGTCCCTCACCACTGGTCGAGGTTCCCTCGTCCTCCTCATGCAGCGAACCCGGCAGGACAACGTCGGCGTGTTGGGCGGACTCGGAGAGGAAGAAGTCGATGACCGCGTAGAACTCCAACTTGTCGAGCGCCTCGGTCGTGAAGGTGGAGTCGGGCGCGGAGACGACCGGGTTGAAGCAGATCGACAGCAGGCCCTTGATCGTGCCGTCGTGGATCGCTTCGATGATCTCCTGCGCGGGGATGCCCTTGCCGGGGATCTCGCTCTCGTCGCAGCCCCAGACCTTCGCGACGTGCGCGCGGTGTTCGGGGTTGGTGATGTCGCGGTTGCCGGGGAGCTGGTCGCATTTGTGGCCGTGCTCGCGGCCGCCCTGGCCGTTGCCCTGCCCGGTGATGGTCGACACCCCGCAACCGGGCTTTCCGAACTTCCCGGTCGCGAGCCCGAGGTTGATCGCGGCCAACACGTTGTCGACGCCCTTGGTCTGCTGCTCGATCCCGCGGGCGTGCAGCATCATCCCGGTGGCCGCCGTGCCCCACCACTCTGCGGCTTCTTCGATGCGCGCCGCTGGTACGCCGGTGATCTCCGCGGCCCAGCGCGGTGTCATCTCCGCGACGGCGCCCGCCGCGTCTTCGAAGCCAACGGTGTGGGCATCGATGAACTCGTGATCGAGCCAGTCGTTTCGGATCAGCTCGTGCAGGACCGCGCCGAACAGGGCGGAGTCACTGCCGGGCCGCACTGGGAGGAACAGATCCGCGGTCCGGGCGAGGGGCACGACGCGTGGGTCCTGGACGATCAGGCGTGCGCCGCGGTCGCGGGCCCGCCAGATGTAGCTGGTGGTGATCGGGAACGTCTCCGCGACGTTGGAGCCGGCCACCCACACCACATCGGCGAGGGGGATGTCGCTCCATGGGTTCGGTGCGCGGTCGACACCGAGTGCCTTCTTGTTCCCGGCGCCGGCGGACACCATGCAGTAGCGGCCGTTGTAGTCGAGGTTCGCGGTGTGGAGCGCGAGGCGGGCGAACTTGCCGATGAGGTAGCTCTTCTCGTTGGTAAGCGAGACTCCCGACAACATCGCGAATGCGTCGTCGCCGTAGGTCGCCTGGATGCGACGGATCTCGGTCACCACCCGGTCGAGCGCTTCGTCCCAGGTGATGTCGCGGAACCCGCCCGGCGCGGAGGGGTCGCGTTCCATGGGGTGCAACAGGCGATCCGGGTGGCTGCCCTGGAGGTAGCGCTTGACGTCCTTCGGGCAGAGCTTGCCCTCGTTGAACGGGAAGTCGTACCAGGGTTCGAAGCCCACGACCTCGTTGTCGTGGACCTTCAGCTTGATCCCGCACTGCTGGCCGCAGAAGCAGCAGTGCGTCTCGACGACGCGGTCGACCTCGAGCCCGGCGTCCCAGCCGCCGGGCGGTGCCTGGTTGAGGTGCGGGCCGAACCGGGCGATCAGCTCTTCGTCGCTGAGCGGTGGACGAGCCATCAGCCGAATCCTCCGACCCGCGCCGATTGGGCCAGGGTGACGCCGATCCGACGGCATGCCGGGCAGGTGTCCTGGTAGCTCCCGCCGCTATCGAGCCCGTAGTCGAACCCGACCTGGGGCAGAACGGCTTGCAGGTCGGCGATCTGCTGGGCGCTCGCGAATTCCTCACCACAACGGCGACAGACTGCGGCGGGTCCCTCGACGTTCGCGGCCTTGTAGTACGCGACGCCGAGGTTGCCGGGCCGCTGGAAGATGTGGAAGAGCTTCCCGAACGGGAGGTACATCAACCCGAGGATCACCGTGAGCGCGTGCATCGTGTTGAGCGCCGAGTAGAAGCGACCATCCAAGAATGTGCTCGACACCGTCAGGAACAGCCCGGTCACCGACACGGCGAACAGGCCGGCCAACACGAGGAAGTCGCCGCTCCGTTCGACCGCCAGCGCGCCGGGATCGTGGAGACGGCGGCGCAGGAAGATGAAGACTCCGGCCAGGACGAGCACCGCGGCGATGTCAAGTGCGTGGAAGATGAGCCACCCGATGACGCTCTCGGCGTCGAACTGCACCGTGCCGACCTGCGACAGGTACACCTGATAGCGGGCGGCATCTTGGCCGACACTCTGGAAGTGCAGCAACCCGAGTGTGAGCGGAAACGTCACGAGCGCCGCGAGGATGCATCCCCAGAAGACCAGCTGGTGCGCCAGCCATCGCGTCCGGCTCCGGCGCCGGATGAAGCCCTGCGCCAACAGTTGGGTGGCGACGAGCGATGGCAACGTCGCGAGATTGCGTCCCTTCCGGGCACGGAAGGCGTCCCACCCTCGACGGTTCAACATCGCGGTCGCCGGTCGCCGCAACCACACCGCGTACCGGTAGACCACACCGAACACCGCGAAGATCGTGCCGAAGAGGTAGCCGACCAACGCCGCGTCGAACCAAGCAAGGCGCTCGCTGCCAAGGAACGTGAGCGCGACGACGACCGCGACCGCCACCGACCCCCACGCGACCCCCCGGCGATCCAACCGACTCGCAGTGCTCAACTCACGGCCCCTCATCCCTTGGGGGAACCCTACGACTGCGCCGGTCGACCGGGTCGGGATGCACCAAGGTGACCTCGACCGGGCAGTGGCCGGGCGTGCTCTTGCCGACGAGGAGCCGGCGAAGCGCCTTCGCCATCTTCCGGGCCCGAGTCTTCGCGGCGTCGGCGATCGGCCCAACGAACTGCTCGTTGACGGTCTCTTCGAAGAGCTCCAGCCACCGCTCGTAGTGCTCATCGCGAAATGGGGTCGCGGCCTGGAGCGGCTCATGGGCCCGCAGGGGGTTCCCTTCGTAGCCGCGAACCCCGAACAGCTGCCAGGACCAGAAGTCGATCAGCTTCGGGATGTGAACCGACCAGTCGACGTGCGCGGCTTTGAAGACCGGGCCCAACAGGTCATCAGTCGCCGCTCGACGGTAGAACGCGCGCACCAACTGCTCGATGTCGGCGGAATCTCGCAGGTCGCGGTCGGGCGGCTCGACGAGGTGAGCCCAGCACGGTGGGTCGCCACCCACGTCGGCGGGGAGCGTCATCGCACCGGATCCGACCAGCGTTGTTCGAGCGCGACGACGGCGGGGAACAGCACGTTGTTCTCCTTGTGGACGTGCAGGTGCGTGTCGGTCTCGAGCTCGGCGAGCCCGTCGTAGAACGCCCGGTAGCTCGCGCAACCGTCGGCGGGGGTCCGATAGCCGTTGGTCTGTGCGTGCAGGGTCGAGAGCAGCTCGCCGGCCCGGTCGTGTTCGGTCATCAACACCGAGATCGGGTTCTGCAGCGACCCGCAATGGAACACCGGGGGAGTCGGCGCCGTGGCCAGCTCCCGGATCATGGGGAACAGCGCTCGCTCCTCCTTCATCAGGTGCGGTTCGAGATCGGCCCGCAGCGCCCGATAGGTGCCCCGCACTTCCTGGAGCTCGGGATGGCGGTCGCCGTGGACGCCGGTCACCTTTCCCGCAAGCGCGTCGAGGCGCGGCAGCTCGGTGTGGAGATAGGCGTGATGGACGCCTTCGAGATGGTCGACCAGCTCGACCGGATCCATCGACGCCCAATCCGGTCCCGGGCCCGGATCAAGGTTCGCCAGCGCGTCCAGCACCAAGGCCGGGTCGACGCCCGCACCCGAGCACGCGTCGTCGAGGCGACGCGCTCCGCCGCAGCAGTAGTCGAACCCGAACGACTCCAACACTCGCGCCGATCCGGCGGACGCGTTCACGACCTCGGCAAGCGTCCGGTCCGTGGTGATGTCCATGAGGATGGTGTCCTTTCGTTCAGCTCGACGAAGCGAGAACGCCGAGCGCGGTGGCGACGACCACCCCGACACCCATAGCCATCTGGCGGATCCCGAGCACGACCGGGCGGGGCACCGGACCGCGGGCCGTGATCCGTTGGATCGTCACCACTGCCACGATCGCGACCGCGCCGGCCGCGAGCTCGCGATCGAGCGCCACAGCCACCGCGGCGGCCA
The DNA here is from genome assembly GCA_038251725.1 of Actinomycetales bacterium. Lineage (GTDB taxonomy): Bacteria > Actinomycetota > Actinomycetes > Actinomycetales > Microbacteriaceae > Lacisediminihabitans. The sequence continues at coordinate 2,571 of JBBSBA010000074.1, read as the reverse complement.
CCAGAGCCAGGCCGTCGGCGACGACGCCACCGAGCTCCTGTGCCGGGCGGCCGTGGAGACGATTGATCTGAGCGCGGACGTGCGGGATCGAGGTCACCAGCCGCGCGACCAGTACCGCCCATACCCCTGCGGCGAGGCGACCGCTGCCGCCGCCGGCGAGGACGATCATCGCTGCCACCGAACAGACCCCCGCCGCGCCCGCGAGCTCGGGGGCGAGACGACGGCCGCGTGACCGCACGTCGAACCACGACTCCACGATGATCAACGGTGCCGCGATGATCGCGGGCGCCCAGAACGGATGCTCGGCGAGCACCATCGCACCGATGACGAGCGCGGCCAGTACCGCCAGGTCGATCGCTGCCACACGCGCGGCGAGGCGGGTGCGGGGGAGTGAACGCCCGCGACGTCGGTCGACGAGCGTGATCTTGAGTGGCGTTCGGGCCACGAACGCCACCAACGCAGCGGCAGCCAGGCAGACACCCGCGAAGCTCGGCGCGACCAGCAGCCCCAGCAATCCCGGCTCGAGCGTGAGCCCCCATCCTCCGTGCTCCGTCGGTATCGCGACGGAGCGGAGCATCGAGCGCGCCGTGGCCGGCGTTTGCTTGCCCGCGCCGGCCGCCGGGCTTGCGGTGCTCATCGGCGTTCCATCGGCGCAAGGTGCATCCGGAGCCGACACATGGCGCGGCGCGGGTCGCGCGGCACGAGCTCGTCGACGACGATCCGGTCACCGGTCAGGGATGCGACGCCCTCGGCGATACCGAGATGGATGCCGCACACCGCATCGGGGTCGGCGAGCACCGCCGACGCGAATGGGCAGGTGTGCAGCACCAGCTCGATCCGATCACCACGGGCCGGGCGGACCGATGGATCGAAGCCCTGCCGTTCCATCGAATCCACTACCAGCGCGATCGGATCGTCGTCATCGTCGAAGCTGCGGCGTTCACGACTGACGGAGCGTCTGCCGACTTCGACCGGCGAGTCACCGCTGCGGAGGATCTCGGCCAGCAGCACGCTCAAACGCTCGTACGGACCGGTGACTCCCCACCGACTCTCGACGGTGGGGTCCAGCCGGTACACGAGCCGCGGCCGCCCGCGCCCAGTGCTCGCGGCCTGATCCTCGATCACCAGCCCCGCGCCCACGAGCTTGGCTACATGCTGGCGAATCGCGTTGTGGTTGACGCCGAAGCTGTCAGTCAGCTCCGCGATGTCGACCGGTCGGGTCGCGTCGGCGATATGGCGAAAGATGCCGTGTCGAGTCGGGTCACCGAGGGCCCGGGCCTGTTCCTGCAGCGTCGTCATCTCTTCTCCTCCACGCCGCGGGCTTCAGGGGACCAGCTCGACGATTCGCCGGTGGGCGCGCTCATCCTCGAGATGCGCTTCGACTTCTCCGAGAGAGCGGCCGAGTGGAACGTGGTCGAGAAGCTCGATGAGCGCGTTCATGCTGACGGCATCGGGTGAGAGACCGTGCAACGAGGCACCGAAGTGGGCCAGGAGATGCCCACCGGCGATCTCATGGATCGACACCGACACCCGCGCGTGGTCGGGTACTTGGACGAGGCTCTCGTCGCCAAAGCAGACGAGCCGGTCCCCATCGACGGCGTAACGCACCGGGTGGGCCGTCGAACCAGATACCGACACCCAGGCGGTGTGGTGACTCGTGACGACTGCGGGCAATGACATCGAGAACTCCTCCGAGATTTGTTCTACCAGATACTAGAACAAATCTAGCCACCCTGTACGCAGGTCAGAGCAGATCTCTTGAGGCCGGTTCTCTGCGTGTTCGGGGTAGGGCGTGAGGACGGATTGCAGCGGGTGCTCCGGACTCGCTTGCCACATCCCGATCAGTCTTGGAAGTCGGGTGCTCGTCCGTCGCGGCGGGCCCGGACCGCCTCTTCGAAGTTCTTGGTGGTGAGTCGGACGAAGAGCTGGGTGTGGCTCTCCAGCTCGATAGCGGCCCGTAGGCTCGAAGTTTCGAGCCCGGCCCACATCACGCGTTTCGTGAGCGCGACACCTTGCGTGCTCCAACCGTTGATCTGGTCGGCGAGATCCAGAGCGATGTCCAACAGCTGGTCGTCAGGTACGACGCGTGAGACCAGGCCCATGCTCGCAGCCTCGTGCGCGTCGACATCGCGCCCGGACAGCATGATCTCGAAGGCGCGCGATGAACCAATGGCGCGCGGCAACAGGAAGCTGAGCCCGAGCTCGGTCGCGGTCAGGCCGTTGTTGATCCCCGCCGCCCGGAAGTAGGCCGACTCACCGGCGATCCGGATGTCGGCCCCCAGCGTGAGACAGAGTCCTCCACCGATGGCGGCGCCGTTGATCGCACAGATCACGGGTTGGGGCATCCGCTGCATGGCGGGCACCAGGTCCGCGAGGATCGACATCGCCCGAGTTGCGATGCGCGTCAGTGTCAGCCCCGCGATGTTCGGCGGCGGCTCGGAGTCGGCGGTGTCGGCACCGGAACAGAACCCACTCCCCTCGCCGGTGAGGATCACGCAGGTCGTGTCGTGGTCCTCGGCGACGCTCGCGAACGCTTCGTGGAGCGGCACCATCAACTCGAAGGCCATCGAG
>JBBSBA010000073.1:0-13605 GCA_038251725.1 Actinomycetales bacterium | reverse complement strand
CGGAGCTCGAGCCGGAACCAGCGGAGCTCGAGCCGGAACCTGCGGTAGCGGCCGAGCTGTTCGGTGATCGGATTGAGCTCGCCCGTCGCTTCACGAACGATCTCGCGCGGCATGGTGAGGAGCTCGGACTGATCGGGCCGCTCGAGCTCGCGCGCCTGTGGACGCGCCACACTCTGAACAGCGCGCTTCTGGCCCCACTGATCAAGCCGGGTCGGGTCGGGGACATCGGCAGTGGCGCCGGGCTTCCCGGGCTGGTTCTGGCCATCGCACGACCCGATGCCCAGTTCATCCTGATCGAGCCGATGGAACGCCGGGTCGACTGGCTGCGGCGGGAGGCCGCTGCCCTCGGTCTCGACAATGTCGAGGTCGTGCGGGCCCGGGCCGAGGACGCGAAGCTGTCCCCCTGGCTTGACCAGGCGACCGCACGCGCGGTCAGCGCGCTCTCCAAACTGATTCCGCTCACGGTTCCGCTGGTGCGTTCCGGCGGGGAGTTGTTGTTACTCAAGGGCGCGAGCGTCGAGAAGGAGCTTGAGGCCGCCGAAAAGGCGATTCGCCGGGCCCGGCTGACCGACGTCGAGGTCTTGACCCTCGGCGAGGGGCTCGTTCCCGAAGTGACGCGGGTGTTTCGGGCTACAGTGGACTGACCGCCGGTTGAGGCGAGTCTTGTGGGGAGGATCGGCCCAATCCCGGACTCACCGCCGCTCGCTGGCGTGGCGGCCCGGTGGGCCGCCGTGTTTGCAGGTGAACCGCACTACCGCCGTCTCCCGACCGGCACGAGCATGATGAACTCCCAGATCGAGAAGGTTTCACGTGAAACATCCGAAGAGCGACAGAGCGAATGTGGATTACGCCGCGGAGATTTATGACGCAATGCTCAACGATTCCCTCGACCGAGAGTCAGAGCAGCAGGACTCCGACGTGCTGAGGGATGCGTCGGTCTCGGGAGCGCGACCCGCGGAGCCGGACCCGCACGAAGCCCGCGCGGGCGAACCGTCGGGCAGCGTCGCCGAGCCGACGGCGTCGCCGTTTTCCCTCGAGGACACCCCGCTGGCCCGTGAGCTGTCGGAACTGACCCGCCGTCGCCAGGCGATCGCGGCCGACAAGCCCCCCCTGCCGCTGAAGACCCGGGTGATTACCGTCGCGAACCAGAAGGGGGGCGTCGGCAAGACCACCACAACGGTGAATCTCGCGGCCGCGCTCGCCCGCGGCGGGGCTCGGGTGCTCGTCATCGACCTTGATCCCCAGGGCAACGCCTCCACGGCGCTCGGAATCGAGCACCGCTCCGACACCGTGAGCGTGTACGAGGTGATCATCAACGATGAGGCCATCGAAAATGTGATCCAGAAGAGCCCCGACTTCGACACGTTGTTCTGCGTTCCCGCGACCATCCACCTGGCGGGCGCGGAAATCGAACTGGTGTCGATGGTGGCCCGGGAACAGCGCCTGCACACGGGACTGGACAAATTCCTCGAAGCGAGCGAGGAGCTGTTCCACTACGTATTCATCGACTGCCCGCCGTCTCTCGGACTGCTCACCATCAACGCTTTCGTGGCCGCGCAGGAGGTGCTCATCCCCATCCAGTGCGAATATTACGCGCTGGAGGGGCTCAGCCAGCTGCTCACCAACATCAAGCTCATCGAGCGGCATCTGAATCCGGTGCTGACGGTCTCCACGATCCTCCTGACCATGTACGACTCGCGCACCAATCTCGCAAATCAGGTGGCGCAGGACGTTCGGGACCATTTTCCCGACAAGGTGTTGGCGACACTCATCCCCAGATCGGTGCGAGTCTCCGAAGCACCCAGCTATGGTCAGACGGTGATCAGTTATGACACCAATTCACCCGGCTCGCTGTCCTATCTCGAGGCAGCGTCCGAAATCGCACGCAGGGGAGCACCGGAGTAATGGCCGCACCGAAGAGAACTGGACTGGGGCGCGGCATCGGAGCGCTCATCCCCACGGACGAGGGGAGCCCGAGACGCCCGGTGGACGTCTTCTTCCCGACATCGGCACCGGCCAGCACCATTGCCGAGGAGCCCGCGTCCGACGAGCTGATCGCGGTTCCCGGCGCCCGGCTGGCCCACCTCTCACCCGACGACATCGTGCCGAATGCGGCACAGCCGCGCACCAGTTTCATCCAGGAGGATCTGGACGAACTCGTCGCATCGATTCGCGAGGTCGGAGTGCTCCAGCCGATCGTGGTGCGCCCCATCGTCGGGGCCAGGGCCGGCGAACCCCAGTACGAACTCGTCATGGGAGAGCGGCGCCTGCGTGCCAGCAAGCTCCTGGGCCTCGAGAACATCCCCGCGGTTGTGAAGAACACGTCGGATGACGCGATGCTGCGGGATGCGCTGCTGGAGAACCTGCACCGCGCAAACCTCAACCCGCTTGAGGAGGCCTCGGCCTATCAGCAGTTGCTGGCCGACTTCGGAATCACGCAGGACGAGCTCGCGACACGGATCGGGAGATCTCGTCCCCAGATCACCAACACCATCCGTCTCCTCCGCCTGCCGACCACGGTGCAGAACCGCGTCGCGGCCGGCGTGCTGAGTGCGGGTCACGCTCGCGCGATCCTTTCGGCCGGCGACGAGGCCACGATGGAGCGACTCGCCGACAAGATCGTCAACGAGGACCTCTCGGTGCGCGCGGCTGAGGCCGCGGCCGGGCTCGTTTCCACCAAGGCGGCACGGTCGCCCAAGCCGACCGCCGGTCGTCGCCAGGGCCAACTCGACGAGATCGCCGAACGCCTGGGCGATCGCCTCAACACGCGCGTGAAGGTGAGCCTCGGATCCAGCAAGGGAACGATCGTCATCGACTTCGCGACGGTGGCGGATCTCAACCGGATCCTCGCCGAGCTCAACGAGCCGGGTTTTGGATAAATAGCTGATCAGTGGCCTGTTTCAGCAGCGTTCTCTGGCGCTGCTGAGCGGGTTCGACGCTCGGCCTGCGCGGTAGGGCGCACCTCGACCGGCGGGGCCACGCCGGGGAATTATTCGGTCGGGCGCAGGCTGTCCCGGAGAGCGGCCTCGGCCAGAGCGGAATACACCCAGCCGATGTCATGACCGGCAGCCTCGAGCGCGAGCGGCAGCAGCGATGTCTCGGTGAGCCCGGGGAGCACATTCGCCTCGAGAAACCAGGGGGTTCCCCCGGCGTCGACGATGAGGTCGATACGGGAGATGTGGCGCAGGCCGAGGGTGCGGTGAGCCGTGAGCGCCATTTCGGCGGCTCTGGCCGATGTCTCGGGGTCGAGTCTCGCCGGCGCGAAGAAACGGGTCTCACCGGCGTTGTAGCGCGCCTCGAAGCTGTACACGCCCGAGAGTGGCTGGATCTCGACCGCGGGGAGGGCGACCGGGCCGTCACCGGTGTCGATCACGCCGACGGTTATCTCGGTGCCGACCACGCGGTGCTCGATGAGGGCGACGTCGCAGTAGGTGTAGGCATCCACCATGGCTCGAGGCAGGTCCTCACGGTCGTCAACGAGCGTGACGCCCTGGGCCGAACCACCCTGGGCCGGTTTGACGACGAGCGGCACCGGGAGACCGTCGGCGAGGCTGTCGAGCACGCTTGCGGCGCCGAGCTCGCGGAACGCATCGCGGGAGAGCGCGATGGATCGGGGGGTAGCGACATCCGCGCGTGCCACGAGCACCTTGGCGGTGGGTTTGTCCCAGGCCAGACGGGCCGCATCCGATGTTGAGCCGACGAACGGCACCCCGACGAAGTCCAGGAGACCGCGCAGGGCGCCGTCCTCGCCGCTCGCGCCGTGCAGGGCCGGCCAGACCACGTCGGGCCGGGTCTCGGCGAGAAAGGCCAGCAGCGAGGCATCCGGATCCCGCAGGATGACCTGGATGCCGTGCTCCTTGAGGCGATCGGCGACCTGGCGGCCGGATCGCAACGAGACGTCTCGTTCGTGGGAGATCCCGCCAGCCAGAACGACGATGGTCCGTACTGGATTCTGGGTCATCGACTATCCGATGTTCGAGGGCGGGCTGGTGATGCCCAGCTTGAGGGGGACGGTGGCCAGGGGCGCGGTCTGCGAGAACGTGTTGAGCAGGTCGAGCTCCCCGTTGATCACGATCGAGAGGCGGCGGATGCCCTCCCGGATGAACTCGGGTGTCGGATAGCAGAACGAGAGACGGATGTTGTTGCGGCCGGAGCCGTCGGCGTAGAAGGCGGTGCCCGGCGTGTACGCAACGAGCTCCTTGACGGCCCGCGGAAGCATCGCCTTGGAGTCCATGTAGTCCGGCAGCGTCAGCCACACGTAGAAGCCGCCATTCGGAACCGTCCAGCTGAGCTGCGGGAGGTACTCCTGGAGGGCGGCGAGCATGGCATCGCGCCGCTCGCGGTAAATGCCGCGGAACGTGTCGATCTGGCCCTTCCAGTCGGCGGCGGAGAGGTATTCGGAGATCATGAGCTGGCTGAACGAGCTCGGTGAGAGCACGGCGGCCTCGTTAGCGAGAATCAGCTTCTCCCGGATGGCGTGTGGCGCGAGCGCCCAGCCGACCCGGAATCCGGGCGCCAGCGTCTTCGAAAACGTGCCGAGGTACACCACGCCGTCCTCGTCGACCGAGCGCATCGCCTGCGGGGGTGGAGCGTCGAAGTAGAGGAGGCCGTACGGGTTGTCCTCGAGCACGAGGATGTCGTTGGCCCGGCAGATCTCGAGAACCTCCAGCCGTCGTTCCCAGGTGAGGGTCACCCCGGCCGGGTTGCTGAACGAGGGGATCGTGTAGAGGAACTTGATGGTCTTTCCGGCCGACCTGATGCGGGCGATCGCCTGCCGCAGGGCCCCGGGGATCAGCCCGTACTCGTCCATCGGCACATGGTTGATGTCGGCCTGGAACGAATTGAAGACGACCATCGCCGTGACGTAGCTCGGACCCTCGGCGAGCACGACGTCACCCGGATTGATGAACAGCTTGGTCACGAGTTCCAGCGCGTGCTGGGATCCGGTGGTGACCACGACGTCGTCGACGCTTGCCCGGATGCCCTCGAGCGCCATCACCTCGAGGATCTGCTCGCGGAGCACCGGAATGCCCTGTCCGGAGCCGTATTGCAGGGCGTGCGGACCGTTCGTGGCCATCATCCGTTCGAAGGCGTCGGCGATGAGGTCACGGGGGAGGCCGGTGACGAACGGCATGCCGCCCGCGAGTGAGACGACCTCCGGTCGGGACGCGACGGCGAACAACGCCCGGACCTCTGAGGCGCTCAGGCCCGCGGTGCGATCCGCATAGCGGTCGTACCAAGGGTCGAGGTTCGTGCCGTCGTTTGTCATGGTGGTCCCGGGTGGCTTGGTGGGGTGGAGTTTCCAGAATAGTCGTGCAATGCGAAAGGGCCCGGCCACCGCGGTGGCCGGACCCGTAACCGGCTAGCCGGTTACCTGATGTTCGACTACTTGAGCCACTCGGCGAAGTCGGCCTCGAGGGCCGGCTTCGGCTTGGCGCCGATGACGCTCTTGACGACCTCGCCTGCCTTGAACAGCTTCATCGCCGGGATCGAGGTGATCTGGTACTTGGCCGCGATCGCCATATTGTCGTCGACGTTCACCTTGACGAGTTCGATCTTGTCGGCGTGCTCGGAGGCGATTTGGTCGAGGATCGGGCTGACCGCGCGGCAGGGCCCGCACCACTCGGCCCAGAAGTCCACAAGCACGAGCTTCTCGTTATCGAGCACGTCGGCCTGGAAGCTGGCGTCGGTCACATTCTTGGCAGTGGACATCGTGGTCTCTCTTTCGATCGGGGGTGGCCGCTAGGCCGGTACTGGTGGGTTTCGGCGGTTGCCTTCGCCAGCAGGTCCTTGGGGAGGGACGCCAGGTAGTGCTCGGCGTCGAGGGCGGCGACGGTTCCGGAACCGGCGGCCGTCACGGCCTGACGGTAGGTCGGGTCGAGCACGTCTCCTGCCGCGAACACACCGGGGAGGTTCGTGCGTGAGCTCCGGCCCTCGACGGCGATGGTGCCGTCGGCGTTGAAGTCGAGCATTCCGTGCACCAGGTGGGTGCGCGGGTCGGCACCGATCGCGATGAACAGTCCGCTCAGATCGACCGTGGTCTCCGTGCCGTCGACGGTGTTGCGCAGGCCGACACCGGTGACCGTCTCGTCGCCGTAGATGTGCTCGACGGTCTGGTTGAAGAGGAACTCGATCTTCGGGTTTTCGAAGGACCGGTCCTGCATCGTCTTGGAGGCGCGCAACGTGTCGCTGCGGTGGATCACGTAGACCTTGTCGGCGAACTTCGTGAGGAAGTTGGCCTCCTCCATGGCGGAGTCGCCGCCGCCGACGACGGCGATGGTCTTCTTGCGGAAGAAGAACCCGTCGCAGGTGGCGCACCAGGAGACGCCGTGGCCGCTGAGGCGGTCCTCGTCGTCGAGGCCGAGCTTGCGGTACGCGGAGCCCGTGGCGAAGATCACCGTGAGGGCCTCGTGCACGTCGCCGTTGCCGAGAGTCACCGTCTTCACGTCACCGGAGAGATCGAGCGAGGTCACGTCGTCAAGCACGATCTCGGTGCCGAAGCGCTCGGCCTGCGCCTGGAACGCGGCCATGAGATCCGGGCCCATGATGCCCTCGGGGAAGCCAGGGTAGTTCTCGACCTCGGTGGTCTTCATGAGCTCGCCACCGGCCTCGACCGAGCTCGCGATGAGTAGGGGTTTGAGGTTGGCACGGGCGGCATAGATGGCGGCTGTATAGCCGGCGGGACCGGAGCCGATGATGATGATCTGGCGCAACTGAATCTCTCCTTGAATGGCATGGGTGCGGAGTTGGCGCGGCCCACTGCCGGATATAACCCATCCTATTCATACGATATTCCGCACCGATATGAACCGTCCCCGCGGACGCGCGGTTTCAGCGCTTGCGGCGGAACCGGGCAGTGACGGTCTGGGTCACCGCTGCGAGTTCCGGGTTGCGGAAGACGGCGAGCAGGCCGAAATAGACCGCCGCCATCACCGTGCCGACGAGGACGATCGACAGGAGGGCCGGGATTCGGCCGGCCTGGGCGAAACCAGACGGGGAGAGCCCGCCGACGAGCATGAGCATCCCGAAACCGACCGCGCCAGCGACGAGGGCGAGCAGTAGGTACTGCACGTGGCGGCGGAACACGAGCCGGCCGTCGATGCCGCCGATCCTGCGTCGCACCAGCACGATGGCGACGATGGCCTGGGCGCTACCGGCTATGGAGGTTACGGCTGCGATCCCCACGCCGATCCATCCCTTCGGCAGCAGCGCGGCGCACAGCAGCGCGCCGATGATGAACAGCCCGGACTGCACGCTCTGCATGAAGAACGGGGTGCGCGTATCGCCAAGGGCATAGAAGACTCGCTGCAAAACGAAGAGCATGCTGAACAGGATCAACCCCGGCAGGAACGCGAGCAGCACGTTGCCCATCGCCTGCACGTTGTCGTAGCCGGCGGTGAAGAAACGGGCGAACGGATACGCCACGACCGAGAGGGCGACGGCCGCGAACACGATCAGCAGGCCGATCGAACGCAGGGATGCCGAGAGGTCCGCCCGCAGTCCCGGCAGGTCGCCGGTACTCGCATGCCCGCTCATGCGGGTGAAGTAGACGGTGGCGATGGAGACGGCGATCACCGAATGAGGGAGCATGAAGATGAGCCAGGTGTACTGGAGCGCCGCGACGGAGGCGTCATGGCCGGAGGCAATGGAGGCAACCCGGCTCTGGAAGACCCCGGCGATCTGGGTGACGAGGATCATGCCGAACAACCAGCCTGCGGCCTTTCCGGTGGCGCCGAGGCCGACGCCGCGCCACCGGAAATCAGGGCGGTACCTGAGGCCGGCGCGCCTCCAGAAGACGAACAGAATGAGCGCCTGGGCGGCGACGGCGACGGTGGTGACCGCGCCGAGCAGGGCGATCTTGCCCGCATCCCAGCTGGCGACATCCGTGTTGGCACGCGCACCGCCATAGAGAGCCATGAAGACGATGAGCCCGGCGATGCTCACGACATTGTTGAGCACGGGCGCCCAGGTGAATGGGCCGAAGATTCGGCGCGCGTTCAGCACCTCGCTGAGCAGGCTGTAGAGCGCGTAGAAGAAGATCTGCGGCAGGCACCAGTAGGCGAAGGCGGTGGCGAGGGAGAGGGCCTCCGGGGTGAATCCATGACCGGAGCTCGACGATTGGGCATAGAGGGAGACCAGGGCCGGCGCCGCGAGGGTCGCCGCAACGGTCACGAGGGCGAAGACGACGATTCCGAGGGTCACCACCCGGTTGATGAACTGCTGGCCCCCGTCGTGGTGGGCGGCGGCTCGAACGATCTGCGGCACGAGCACCGCGCTCAGTACGCCGCCGGCGACCAGGGCATAGATGTTGTTGGGCAATTGGTTGCCGATGGCGAAGGTGTCACCGGCGGCGAAGGTGCCGATCGCCGCCGCGAGAACCGCTGTGCGCACGAATCCAAGCACACGCGACACCACGGTCCCGGCCGCCAGAATCGCGCTCGCCCGTCCCATTCCGGCCGGGGCCGCGGGACTGCCTTCGGCGGTCGTCATGCGTCCGGAGTGGTCGTTGCCGCGTCGCGGCTCGGTTCGGACTCATCCGGTTCGATCCCGCCGGCCCGTTTCGCCTTGCGCCGCTTGGCGATGTTGCGGTAGATGCCGAATGCGAAGACGGTCACCAGCAATGCGGCGAAGACCGCGGTGACGGCGGTCTCCCAGCCTGCCTGCACGTCGACGTCGATCGTCGTGGGGGTGCTGATCGGCACGTTTGTCGCACTGCTCAGCGACACGGTGAGGGTGACCGGCCCGTTGGCGTTCGTGGTCACCGGAACGGTGATCTTCGCCTGGGACTGCGCCTCGATCGTCAACTCGACCCGATCGTTGTTGATGACGAGGATGCTGGACGGCGATCGCACCGTCACGTACACGGTCACCGGCCATGGAAGCTGGTTCGTGATCGTGATCGGCAGGCCGCTGGTTCGCGAGGTGATCACGGCATTGCTGCTGCGTGCGATGGTCACCGACTTCGTGACGTATTCGGTGGACTTCGCTATGTAGTTCCTGGTCGCGCTGTTCCAGGCGTTGTCTCCGCTCCAGGCGTTCGACAGCAGCGCGAGCAGGCTGAGCCGGCGTTCGCCGGTGATCTGGCTCGGGTCCTTGAGGATCGACGCGAAGCTGCCGGCGCTGCTCTCGGCGGCGAGCAGTGCGACGGTGGTGGCGATCCGCGCGGCCGGCTCTGGCCGGGCGACCATCGACGCGCTCGTCGGCGGCACGGTGGATCCGCTGCGGAAGGAGGCGTTCGCATCCTTCAGTGACGAGAACCCGCTCCAGGGCAGCGTCACGAGGGCCGCGAGCGTCTGCGTGAGCCGCGCGTTTCCCCCGGCCCTGGTGCGGTCAAGGGTGGCCAACAGGGTGCGCGATGTGGCCGGTCGTTCCAGTGAGATCACGGCGATCGCACTCGAGAGGTTGGTCATCGCCTGATCCCAGGCCGACGGGCTGGCCGCAGCGGCCGCGGCCTGCAGGTAGCCGGAGAGGCCGTCGTCGGAGACGAGCGCGGGGTGCGTGCCGATGAGGGCCGCGGTGCTCGGCGTGTAGTCGAGATCGCCGTAACCGACATTGCCGGAACTCAGGATAGTGGTGGTGAGTCCGCTCGCCGCGAAGGTGGTGAGATCAGCCTCGACGACGCTGTTGGCGGCGGGCCAGGCGACCGAGGGAAGCGTGTAGTCGAAAGCCTGAAGCGACTGCAGGTCGGGCACTGGCGGCGTGACCGGGCCAGAGGTGGGTGTGGGTGTGGGTGTCGCGATCGCCTGATTCGTCGGCGTCGGCGTCGGCGTCGGTGTTGGTGTCGTCGTCGCCGCCGCTGTGGGCGTCGGTGTCGGTGTCCGCGTCGGCGCGCCGGGGAAGAGGCGCGCATCGATCGGGAAGCTCGTCGGAGCGAGCACTCGTGTCACCTTCGCCTGGCTGGCCGCCGCGAGGTCGGCGTCGGCGTAGCTGAGCGCGAAGCTGTCGTTGGTGGCGGTCTGCAGCCGCTGCAGCCAGGCGATCGCACTCGCCGGCCCGGAGTTGCCCAGAATGCGGATCGAGGCGAGGATCCGCGGATCGATGCCGATGGCCACCCCGGGCTCGTCGAACACCGAATCGAGCTCGCGACTCAGCAGTCCATCGGAAGCGGTGTAGATGGTCAGCAGGTCGGACGAAATCAGTCCGTCCGGACTCTCCGGCACGGTCAGCGGCATCACCACGGTCAGACGCGTCTGCTGCACCCCGGTTCCCGGGTTCCAGACGATGCTGCTCCGGGCCTGCCCGACCTGCACTCCGTTGGCGGTGATGCGAACCGCGAGCGTGCGAGCGCCCCAGATCGCCGCCTGGGATCCGAAGTTGATGGCTGCCGCCGGCACGGTGAACTGCATCGGCACGGTTCGACCGGCCGGCACCGCCGGTGTCGCGCCGGAGAAGATCTCGGTGCCGAGTCTCTCGGTGGCTGAGGTGGAGGCCGGGTTGAGCCAGGCCGTCAGTTCCGATCGCGATCGGACCGCCGACGGATTGATCAGGACGCTCGCCGAGCCGGCGGCGATGGGGGTCGCGGTGGGGTTGGTGACGCTGCCGCTGATGACGAGATCCTCACCCGGGGCAAGCGTACCGGCGGCGGCCGGTGCAAAGCTCACGGTCGCCGCGGGGGCATCGGCCGCCGCGGCCGCTGTGGCCGCTGTGGCCGCGCCGGTCGCGGAACCGGGCATGACAATGGCCCCGATGGCAAGCGCCAGCGCAAAAACGGAAGTGACAAGTCTCATAGCGAAGGGGACGGGCGGAGTCGTTCGCCCGGGGTCCTCCAGCGATTCTAGAGTCTCGGGCCTCGGTGGCCGCTGAGGCGAGACCGCGCTGCGTGTGAGATGCCGCCGGTAGTCTTGGGGGCATGGAGAGCGTCGCTTCGGCAATTCAGCGGCTGTCTGACCTCGCGTCGACGCCCCACATCTCGCGCCTGTCGAGCGTCTTCGCTGGGGCGGGATTCGAGCTCGCGCTGGTCGGCGGTCCCGTTCGCGACGCGTTCCTCGGCCGGCAGCTCACCGACCTCGACTTCACGACGAATGCACACCCAGACGAGATCCTCGCCCTGGTCAAACCGATCGCCGACGCGCACTGGGACATCGGCCGCGCGTTCGGGACGATCGGAGCCCGCATCGACGGCCACACGGTCGAGATCACCACCTACCGTTCCGACGCCTACGACGGGGAGACCCGCAAGCCGGTGGTCGAATTCGGCTCCACGCTCGAAGCCGACCTCGTGCGGCGCGACTTCACGGTGAACGCGATGGCGCTGCGACTGCCGGAGCGGGTGCTTGTCGACCCGTCCGGCGGCATGGAAGACCTCGTCGCCAAGCGGCTGACGACGCCGGGAGCGCCGGAGACATCCTTCGGCGACGATCCGCTGCGGATGATGCGTGCCGCACGCTTCACCTCCCAGCTCGGCTTCACCGTCGACACGCCGACCGGCACAGCCCTCGTCGCTCTCGCCGACCGCATCTCGATGATTTCGGTCGAACGGGTGAGCGAGGAACTCGCCAAACTGCTTCGCAGTGCGCACCCCCGGCCCGGGCTGCAGCTGCTCGTGAGTTCAGGAATCGCCGGGATCGTCTTGCCAGAACTTCCCGCGCTGAAGCTCCAGATCGACGAGCACTTCCATCACAAAGACGTCTATGAGCACAGCCTCACCGTGCTCGACCAGGCCATCGATCTCGAACAGTCGCGCCATCCGGGCGAGGAGCCCGACCTCATCCTGAGGCTCGCGGCCCTGCTGCACGACATCGGAAAGCCGGCGACGAAGCGCACCGAGGGCGACGGGGTCGTCACCTTCCACCACCATGACATCGTGGGCGCGAAGTTCGCCAAACGGCGCCTCAAGGAACTGCGCTACGACAACGAGACCGTGGCGGCGGTCTCGCGGCTCATCGAGCTGCACCTGAGATTCTTCGGGTATACCGAGGGGACCTGGAGCGATTCGGCAGTGCGTCGCTACGTGCGCGACGCCGGTCCGCTGCTCGAACGGCTGCACATCCTCACCCGAGCCGACGTGACCACGCGCAATCGGCGCAAGGCCGACCAGCTGTCCTTCGCGTACGACGACCTCGAGCAGCGGATCGGCGTGCTCGGCGAAGAGGAGGAGCTCGCCGCCATCCGGCCCGATCTCGACGGGGAGCAGATCATGGCGATTCTCGAGCTCAAGCCCGGGAGAGACGTGGGCGAGGCCTACCGTTTTCTGCTCGAACTGCGGCTCGAGGAGGGCCCGCTCGGAACGGATGTCGCGACCGAGCGCCTGCGCACCTGGTGGGCATCCCGCTAGCTCCGCCGCTCCAACGCTCCAACGCTCGAGTTAGGGCTTGCCAGTAAATAATCCGGTGTTTCGTTTGTTGGGCTTTATCGTTGTGTTATGGCCATTGGCACAGAGGTTGAGGCGGCGCTGCGGGCAAAGTTTGATTCGTTGTTGCCGCATTTGGATGAGCGTCAGCGTCGTCTGACGTTGGGTGCGGAGGCGCGGGTGCTGGGCCACGGCGGGATCAAGTTGGTTGCCCGGGCGGCTGGGGCCAGTCCGACGACGGTGTCCAGGGGTGTGGCCGAGTTGGAGGCCGGTAATGGTCCTTCGGCCCGGGTTCGCCAGCCCGGCGCGGGCCGCAAGGCCCAGACGGTCACGGACCCTGGATTGACTGACGCGCTGCTGGGTTTGGTCGAACCCGAAGAGCGCGGGGATCCGATGTCGCCGTTGCGGTGGACGACGAAGTCCACCCGCGCCCTGGCGGCGGAGCTCACCAGCACAGGCCACCCAGTGTCGGCGTGGACGGTGGCGAATCTCCTCCACGAGCAGGGCTTCTCCTTGCAAGGAAACGCGAAAAAGGTCGAGGGCGCCGCCCACGAAGACCGCGATGCCCAATTCAGATACCTCAACAACCAAAGCGCTGAGCACATCGCCACCGGCCAGCCCGTGATCAGCGTCGACACGAAGAAAAAGGAACTCGTCGGCCTCTACAAGAACGGCGGGCAGCAGTGGCGGCCGGCCGGGGACCCGGTCAGGGTGAACGTGCACGACTTCGCCGATCCGGAACTGGGCAAGGCCAACCCCTACGGTGTTTACGACGTTACCGCCAACGACGGTTGGGTCTCGGTCGGCACCGATCACGACACCGCGGCATTCGCCGTGGAGACCATCCGCCGCTGGTTTGACCAGGTTGGCCACAACGCCTACCCCGGAGCCGACCGGCTGCTGGTCTGCGCCGACGGGGGCGGCTCAAACGGTTACCGACTCCGCGCGTGGAAAGCCCAACTCGCCGCGCTTGCCGACGAAACCGGCCTTGCGATCACGGTCTGCCACCTCCCACCGGGCACCAGTAAATGGAACAAGATCGAGCACCGACTCTTCAGCCATATCTCAATGAACTGGCGCGGCAGGCCCCTCACCAGCCACCAAGTCATCATCGACCTCATCGGCGCCACCACGACCCGGACCGGCCTGAAAGTCCACGCCGAACTGGACGACAGCATCTATCCCACCGGGATCAAGATCAGCGACACCGAAATGGCTGCCCTGCCCATCGACCGCCACGAATTCCACGGCGACTGGAACTACACCCTCAAACCCGAAGCATCAGAATAGCCGCGTGTTAAAAACTGGCAGGCCCT
>JBBSBA010000072.1:0-13647 GCA_038251725.1 Actinomycetales bacterium | reverse complement strand
GGGTGCCGCTTCGCGCTTTCCCGAGCTCGGTGCCGGCGAGCGTGCCGGCGGCGCGGGAGAGGTTGAACGCGATCGTGGCCAGCACCAGCCAGGCCGCGTTGGCGGTGAAGATGCCCGAGGGAAGGTGCGCGAGGGCGCTGTCTTTCAGGTCGGCATTGATCTGCTCGATGATCGCGTGGCCGCGGTGGGTTTTGTCGGCCGTGATGGTGTCCAAGGCGCTGGTGGTGAAGAACGCGTGGAAGCGGTGGGTGTCGAACAGGGTCGGCTGGCCGGCGGCTTCTTTCGGGTTCAGCTCCGGAATGCGGCGCACGACCAGTCGCCCGGGAATGCGTTCGCTGGTCGTCCTGGAGCTGAACGCGGTGAACGGTATCTCAGCGACTTCGGCGACCGAAATCCATTTCCCGGTGGCCTCGTCGAGGATCGCGTTGGTGTACTGGATGGTCGTCCAGTCGTCCTCGCCGATGGTGCCGATGGCACGTTTGACTCACAGAATCCATCCGCACCGTGATCGACACCTTCGCCCCCGCACGGTGCGCTGCGGCGACGACGGCGTGGCCGTAGAAGGCGCTGTCCGCGCGCAATAACACCAGCCCGGTCGCGGTCGACGATCGCAGCCGGCGGACGGTGGTCAGAATGTCGGCGACGAACCGTTTGGCCCCGCGCGGGGATCCGGCCGCGCCCCGGCGGAGCCGGGATCCGATGATGATCGGCGCCGCGGTCGGCGTGGAGACGATGCCGAGCAACGCGTTCAGGCCGCGGACCCCGGAGTAGCCGAAACCGGAACCTTGTTTCTGGTAGCCGTGGACTTCCTTGATCGTGTCGTCGATATCGACCAGCGCGTAGTCGTCGATGCCGGCCACGATCGGGGCGGTGCCGGCGAGTCTGACCAGCCACCGCCAGGCGGTGGCGTCGAGCTGGCGGACGTGGCCGAAGGTGAAGGTCCGCAGGAACGAGCCCAGCGTCGACGGGGCATACGCCCCGGCGAACAATTTCTTCATCCCGCCGTGGCGCAACAGCGCCATATCGTCGATCGAGTCCGCCCCGGCGACCATCCCCGCGACCAGGGCGGTGACTTTTAATCCCGCGTTCGCGCCGAAGTGTCCTGGCAGGTGGAGATGCTTCTCGGCCAGCTCGCCGAGACCCGTCGCCGCCGCAATCGCCATCACCGGGACGAGGCCGGCAGCCGACACGAGATTCGTGTCATCGAAGGTCGCTGACACAGAAGCAGATCTATGGAAAAGTTGCATCTACGAGATGCCTCTCTTTTCGGGTCGAATTGGACTGTGGTAAGAACAATTTTCCCTGATTAGACAGGCATTCTCTGTTTAACGCGCCGCTATCCCCGAAGCCCCCACCGGTGGATCGAGGCTTAGTGCCCGGGTGCCCGGTAGGACGGCGTCGTGCTGGCCGCCGCGTCGAGGTCCTCCGGGGTCATGAGCGGTTTCAACCGCAGCCTCACGGTACCGGCCGAATTGATCATGAGCGAGAGGGCGGCGGCGGCGGCCTGATCCGGGATCTCGAAGACCCCGAGAACGTCTGTCTCTCCGAAGGCGTAGTAGAAGCTTTCGAGCGAACCACCGACGGAATTGAGGGCCTCGACTACCGCATCGCGACGCTTGCTGCCGCCTTCTCGCATGAGGCCTGTGATCCCCTCACCGAGGCAATTCGCTTCGAATAGAAGCCTGGTCATGGTCATTCCTTTCCCGTGGCATCCGGGACGCGCGCGTTCGAAGGTGCGCGGAACACCCCTCGAAGGAAGGTCCGAAAGTTGGTCCCGAGAGTGGGGCCGCGAGCGAATCACGGGCCCTGCTGTCGGCCCTGACCAGGGGCAGTGGAGAGTGCCGAAACGACCCTGTTTCTGCTCGGCTAGTAGAGGCGTCCCACCGAGGCGAGGGCCGAGCGCACGAGCGCACCGCGCCCACCCTCCATTTCGGCGGACACCGCGTCGGATGCCGCCTCCTGCGGGGTCATCCAGGTGAGCTCGAGGGCGTCCTGCCGCGGGTCGCAGGTTCCGGTGACCGGAACGACGTAGGCGAGCGAGACCGCGTGCTGGCGGTCATCCTGGAACTGCGATCCCGGGAACGGGAAGAATTCGGCGACGGAGAACGGAATCGGGCTCGTCGGCAGCAGCGGGAACGCCATCGGGCCCAAATCCTTCTCGAGGTGGCGGAACAGCGCATCGCGCAGGCGCTCGCCGTACATCACGCGGCCGGAGACGAGTGTGCGAGTGATCGCACCGGCGGAATTCGCGCGAAGCAGGATGCCGACCTCGGTGACCTGGCCGACGCCGTCCACGCGCACCGGCACCGCCTCGATATACAGCAGGGGCAGACGTCGCCGCGTCTCGGCGAGCTCCTCATCGGACAGCCAGCCGGAATTCGGATCGGGAGTGCCAACAGAGCTCATGGTCCATTGTCACTTATCCGCAAGCCCCCATGGCGACCACGCGGCGGAGCGGAGCGGGACTCCTCGCTCCCGCTGTCGGCCGGTTCGGCGAAGATAGGGACATGAGCGATGTGCTCGGGCGATTCTCCCCGGCGACCCGAGAATGGTTCTCGGGTGCGTTCTCCGCGCCCACTCCCGCGCAGCTGGGGGCCTGGGATGCGATCGCCGGCGGTTCGAACGCCCTCGTCGTGGCCCCCACCGGATCGGGCAAGACGCTCGCCGCGTTCCTCTGGGCGATCGACCGGCTGGCCAGCGCCCCGCCGCCCGAGGACCGCGCCCTGCGCACCCGCGTGCTGTACATCTCGCCGCTGAAGGCTCTCGCCGTCGACGTGGAACGCAACCTGCGTTCCCCGCTTGTCGGAGTGATTCAGACCGCCAGACGGCTCGGGATGTCTCCGCCGGAGGTGACCGTCGGAGTTCGCTCTGGCGACACCACGTCCGCCGACCGGCGGCTGCTGCAGCGACTGCCACCCGACATCCTGATCACGACGCCCGAGTCGCTTTACCTCATGCTCACGGCCTCGGCCAGGGACACCCTGCGCGGCGTCGAGACGGTGATCATCGACGAGGTGCATGCGGTGGCGTCCACGAAGCGGGGAGCGCACCTCGCGCTCTCCCTCGAGCGGCTCGACCTGCTTCTCGAGGCGCCGGCCCAGCGCATCGGCCTGTCGGCGACCGTGCGCCCGCGCGAGGAGGTGGCCCGCTTTCTCGCCGGCCGGGCTCCCGTGACGATCGTTGCGCCGCCATCGACGAAGACGTTGGACCTGAGCGTGGTCGTCCCGGTCGAGGACATGACCGAACTCGGCACGACTCCCGCGGTTCGTGATGGCTCATCCACGGGTTCGACCGATGCGCAGCACGGGTCGATCTGGCCGCATGTGGAAGAGCAGATCGTGGATCGGATTCTGGAACACCGATCGACCATCGTCTTCGCCAATTCCCGTCGCCTCGCAGAGCGGCTGACGGCGCGGCTCAATGAGATCTACGAGCTGCGGATGGTCGGCGCGGGGGAGCTCATCACGGCTGGTCACCCCGTCGTTGAGCATCCTGCGCATCCCGCGCGACAAGCCGAGGTGCTGCCATTGCTCGCCCGGGCCCACCACGGCTCGGTATCGAAGGAGCAGCGGGCCGTCATCGAAGACGACCTCAAGTCGGGCCGGCTGCGGTGCGTCGTCGCGACGAGCTCGCTTGAACTCGGCATCGACATGGGTGCCGTTGACCTCGTGATCCAGGTCGAGTCGCCGCCGTCGGTCGCGAGCGGCCTTCAGCGCGTCGGTCGGGCCGGGCACCAGGTCGGCGAGGTGTCGCGCGGCATCATCTTCCCCAAGCACCGTGCCGACCTCATCCACTGCGCGGTGGCGAGCGAGCGGATGTCCGCCGGACTCATCGAGGAGATGCGCATCCCGCAGAACCCGCTCGATGTGCTCGCCCAGCAGACCGTCGCGGCGGTCGCCCTCGACTCGCTCGACGTGGACGAATGGTTCGACACCGTTCGCCGCAGCGCGCCCTTTGCGACCCTGCCGCGGTCGGCCTACGACGCGACCCTCGACCTGCTCAGCGGCCGATATCCCTCCGACGAATTCGCCGAGCTTCGGCCGCGCGTCGTGTGGGATCGCGTCGGCGGCACGATCACCGGCCGGCCCGGCGCCCAGCGACTGGCGGTCACCTCCGGCGGAACCATCCCGGACCGTGGGCTGTTCGGCGTGTTCATGGTGGGGTCGGGCGCGTCGGCGGTCGCCGGGAACGAGTCCAAACGGGTCGGCGAACTCGATGAGGAGATGGTCTACGAGTCTCGGGTCGGTGACGTCTTCGCCCTCGGTGCGACGAGCTGGCGCATCGAAGACATCACCCATGACCGGGTGATCGTCTCCCCCGCCTTCGGCCAGCCGGGCAAGGTGCCGTTCTGGAAGGGTGACGGCATCGGCCGCCCCGCCGAACTCGGCCGGGCGATCGGCGAGTTCACGCGCGAGATCTCTTCCGCTGCCGACGAGGTCGCCCGGGCACGGGCCCTCACCGGCGGCCTGGACTACCGCGCCGTGAACAACCTCGTCGCCTTCATCGACGACCAGAAGAGAGCGACCGGGCATGTGCCGACCGACCGCACTCTTGTCGTCGAGCGCTTCCGCGACGAACTCGGTGATTGGCGGGTGATCCTGCATTCCCCTTACGGCATGCAAGTGCACGCGCCCTGGGCGCTCGCAGTCGGGGCCCGCATCCGCGAGCGATTCGGGCTCGGGGGCGCGGCGATGGCGAGCGACGACGGAGTGATCCTGCGCATTCCCGACACCGAGAGCGAGCCGCCCGGCTCCGAACTGTTCGTCTTCGAACCGGCCGAGCTGCGGGACATCGTCACCGAGGAGGTCGGCGGATCGGCGCTGTTCGCCTCGCGCTTCCGCGAGTGCGCCGCCCGCGCCCTGCTGCTGCCCCGTTACAACCCGGGCCGCCGTTCGCCGCTCTGGCAGCAGCGGCAACGCGCATCTCAGCTGCTGGATGTCGCGCGCAAGTATCCGAGCTTCCCCATCGTGCTCGAGGCAGTGCGCGAGGTGCTGCAGGACGTCTACGACCTGCCCGCGCTCACCGAGCTCGCCGAGCAGATCGAGAGCCGGCGGATCCGGATCGTGGAAACCGAGACGGAACAGGCCTCCCCCTTCGCGCGCTCCCTGTTGTTCGGATATGTCGCTGCGTTCATGTATGAGGGAGATTCGCCCCTCGCCGAACGACGAGCCGCGGCGCTGTCGCTGGATCCCACGCTGCTCGCCGAGCTGCTTGGACGTGCCGAGTTGCGCGAACTCCTCGACCCGGCCGTGATCGAACAGCTCGAGCTCGAGCTGCAGCGACTGGCCCCGGACCGACGGGCCCGCGACAGCGAAGGCATCGTCGACCTGTTGCGCATGCTCGGTCCGCTGAGCGAGGCGGAGATCACCGAGCGACTCGACCCGGCGAGCGCGCTCACCGGCGGGACGCTCGAGACGGCCCTGGCCGCGCTGGCCCGGTCAACCCGCATCTGGCGGGCCGGCGGCGGGCGCTGGGCCATCATCGAGGATGCCGCCCGCCTGCGCGACGCACTCGGCACCCCACTGCCCATCGGCATTCCCTCCGCCTTCGTCGAACCGGTGGAGGACCCGCTCGGCGACCTCGTGAGCCGCTACGCCCGCACGCACGCCCCCTTCACCGTGAGCGCCGTGGCCGAGCGGCTCGGCCTCGGCGCGGCCGTGGTGCTGAGCGCCCTGCGCAAGCTGGCCGGCCAGCGACGCGTTGTCGAGGGCGAGTTCCGCCCGGGCGCGAGCGGCGGCGAATGGTGCGACGTGGAGGTGCTTCGCCGCCTGCGCAGCCGCTCGCTCGCGGCACTGCGGCACGAGGTGGAGCCGGTGGATGCCGCGGCGCTCGGCCGCTTCCTTCCGGCCTGGCAACACGTGACAGAACCCCTGCGCGGGGTGGATGGCCTCGCCGCGGTGATCGACCAGCTCGCCGGGGTCGCGCTGCCGGCATCCGCCTGGGAGTCCCTCGTGCTTCCCGCCCGGGTGCGGGACTATTCGCCGGTGATGCTCGACGAGCTCACGGCGGCGGGCGAGGTGATCTGGTCGGGCTGCGGCGCCCTTGCCGGCAACGACGGCTGGGTGAGCCTGCACCTCTCCGACACCGCCGCCCTTACCCTGCCAGAGCCGACCGGGGCGGAGACGACCCAACTGCAGCGGTCCATCCTGGCAAATCTCGCCGGCGGTGGCGCGTACTTCTTCCGCCAGCTGTCCAACTCGCTCGGCAGCACCGACGACCGCGAGCTCCTCGCCGCCCTCTGGGATCTCGTCTGGTCGGGACTCGTCACCAACGACACGCTCTCGCCGCTGCGCTCCTACCTCGGCGGCAGCAACACCAGGGTGCGTGCCGTGCCGCGCTCCCGCGCCTACCGCGGGCGCGCCCGGCCGTCGCTGCCGAGCCTCGGCGGACCGCCGAGCGCCGCCGGCCGCTGGTCGCTGCTTCCCCTCTCCGAACCGGATGCCACGGTGCGCGGCGTCGCGACCGCAGAACTGCTGCTCGAACGGTACGGCGTGGTGACCCGTGGTGCCGTCATGAGCGAGGGCATCCGCGGTGGCTTCTCGCTCGCGTATCGCGTGCTGAGCGGATTCGAACAGACCGGGCGGGCACGCCGCGGCTACTTCGTCGAGGGCCTCGGCGCCGCGCAGTTCGCCACCGGCGCGACCGTCGACCGGCTGCGGTCGTTCGCCCACGAACCGGATTCCGGACGCGAACCGGTGGCGATCACCCTCGCCGCGACCGATCCGGCGAATCCCTACGGCGCCGCGCTCGCCTGGCCTGCGGCACCGGCCATCGATGGCTCGCACGACGATGGCAGGCGCGGGCATCGGCCGGGCCGGAAGGCCCGTGCGCTCGTCGTGCTCGTCGACGGGTCGCCCGCCCTCTACGTGGAGCGCGGCGGCAAGACCATGCTGACCTTCGGGGCCGACGAGCGGGCGATGACGGCGGCGGCGCACTCGCTTGCCGCGGTCATCCGTCGATCCGGTGGTCGGCTCAGGGTGGAGCGGGTGGACGGCGAGTTCGTGATCGGCTCGAGGCTCGGCGAGGCGCTCATCGACGCGGGATTCACCCTGACGCCGCAGGGGCTGCGGCTGAGAGGGTGACCTGGCGTGCCCTCGGGACCAAAGGCCCCCGACCAAACGGGCCGCAATGTTAGGGTTGCCTAAGTTGGGCCCGTAACAACGTGCTGGCTCCCGTACCGAAAGGGTTCATTTCAGATGAGCTATGTGAAATCCGCACTGCTGGATGAAAAGGGCTACGTCATCCTGGATCGCTACGACCAGCAGGCCGACCCCAAGGAATGGCTCGACATCGAGTACGTCGACTGGAAATCCTCGGGAGTCACCCGGTTCGCCCCGCTCAGCAGTGCCTTCGGCGAGATCGAGGTCAACGGATTCTGGAATCACACGCCTCCGCGTACCGACAAGGACGGCGTGTGGATCGAATCGCAGGTCGCCAAGGCGCCGCTCCTCGTCGCCCGCGCCACGGAGCCGGGCGCGAACGTCGGCCGTTGTCGCGTGATCGAGCTGCAGCCGAACGAGTACACGACCACCCTGTACAACCTGCACCAGGACGACAACAACCGGCTGAACCCCGACGGCACCGGCTGGATCGTTCGCGGATTCTTCAACCTCACGGATGACGCCGAGTCATTCTTGACGCTCCGCGAGGATCGCTTCAACCCGTCTACCGAGATCCGCATCGCGCTTCCTGCCGGCGCCCAGATCATCGTCGACACGCAGCGTTTCTGGCACGCCGTCTGGCACAAGGGACCGGAGCCGCGCTACTGCCTCATCACCTCGTGGGAGTCCGGGCCAGAGCTCGACGCCTATATCGAGAAGCACCACGGCACCAACGTGCACACCAACCCGTACCTCGACCCCGCGGTGATCGAGCAGGCCGAGGCCGAGGTGCAGCGTCGACTCGCCGAGCGCGCAGCGGCACTCGTTTCGCGGGGCAAGACCGACGAGGGACCAATGGGCCCCGAGGCCTGAGCGGACTCAGCTCACCTGAGCGCGTGGGTCAGCAGGATCAGGGCCACGGACGCCGCGGACAGGATGCCCGAGACCACGATGATCACATCGGGCCGGTTCAGCCGCGGCTCGCGCCAGACCACCACCGCGCCAACGACCATGGTGACCGCGGCGAGGGCGACGCTGACGTAGAAGCTGAAGTGGCGCAGCATCGCGGCGAGGAAGCGCGGGGAGGCGGGAACGGCCGTCGACGTGCTGCTCGTCTGTGTGCCGAGCGAGCCGAGCGCCACGGCGGTCCTAGCGATCACGGGGCTTGCGGGGCGTGCGAGGCGTGCGAGGCCTGGTGCGTTGGGGCGTACGGGGCTTCACCTTCGGCCTCTCCGCTGCGGGCTTCTCAGTCTTCGGGGTGGGTACGGCGCGTGAGCTCGCGGCCGTTCGGCCACGCACGATCCCCACGAATTCCTCGACGGCGGGCGTCGTGTGCTCCTCGAGCCAGGCGATCGCGATCGAGGTGGGTGTGGCGTCCGTCACCGGGCGAGCAAGCACGTCCTTGCGGGCGTGCAGCCGCGCGATGGACTGCGGCACGATCAGGATGCCGCCGCCGGCGGCCACCAGCTCCACGGCATCCTCGGTCGACAGGGATTCGGAGACCCGGTCCTCGTCGGCGAGATCGGCGAGGCCGACCGACTCGAACAGGGCCACCGGGTGCTGCTTGGGCACGATGACGACTGGCGTCTCGTCGTAGAGCGGAATCACACTCAACCCCGCACGATCCACCGGCAGCCGCACGAAGCTCACGTCGGCGAGGCGCTCGTGCAGCACGGTGACCTGGTCGCCGGAATCCGTGGTCACGAAGGCGAGCGGGATGCCTCGCTGGCGCTGCGCCCAGGCGCTGGTCCAGCGGGTGAGAGTCACGCCTGGCACGAAGGCGATGGTGAACGGATCGGGGGCTTCGAGCACAAGCATCCCTCCCCGGTCGGCCTGCGCGTGAGTTTGCAGGGGTCTCAGGCTACGCTGGAGGCATGACGTCGGCGAAATCCCCCCAGACCATGAAGCCCGCGACGGCGGCTCAGAAGCTCGGCGTGTTCCTTGCCGCGACCCCCGAATCCTTCCAGGCCGAGCTGATTTCGCGCGAACAGCTGAACGACATGATCGCTCACCCGCCCCAGTGGCTGGTGGAGCTGCGCAAGACCGGCCCGCATCCCCGGCCGGTCGTCGCCCACAAGCTCGGCGTGTCCAACGCCGGCCTCGCCCGCGGCGAGGTCACGGAGCCGCTGAAGACCGAAGAGATCTCCGCGCTGCTGCAGAAGCCGCCGGCCTGGCTCGTGCGTGAGCGCGCCACCCACGCCGAGGTGAACGAGGAGAACGCGCGAATCAAGTCGGTCAAGGCCTACAAGCGCTCGTTGCGGGACGAGAGCGCAAGCAAGCGCTCCTAGCCGTACTGGCGCGTCTCCCTGAGCGCCGATCATGAATCTTTGCTCGCCAGCACGTGGTCTCCATACAATTCAACTCATGACGACTGAGGCGACGGACCACACGGGGGCGCATGATCCAGAGATCGCTGACGTCATCGTGATCGGGGGTGGCATCATCGGGCTGGCGACCGCGTGGCAATTGTTGACACGGTCACCCGGATCACGCGTGACGATTGTCGAAGCCGACGCTGAGGTGGCTGGCCAGCAGACGAGCCACAACTCGGGGGTGCTTCACGCCGGAATCTACTATGCGCCGGGATCACTCAAGGCCGTGCTGTGTGCCCGCGGGCGCGGCCTGATGGAAGAGTTCTGCAACAGCCATGACATCCCGATCACTTTCAACGGGAAGCTCGTCGTCGCAACCTCCGATGAGGAACTCCCCGGTCTCGCGCGCCTCTTCGACCGTTCGACCCAGAACGGAGTCCCGGGACTCCGGCGACTCGATCGCTCCGAATTGATGCGGATCGAACCGGCCGCGGTGGGCGTCGCCGCAATACATTCACCGCGAACCGGCGTGGTCGACTTCGCCGCGGTCGCGCGTCGGCTCGCCGCCGAGGTCATCGCCCTCGGCGGCACCCTTCTCACATCCTGGCCCGCGGAATCGGTGTCGAGCACCGATGGCGGCTGCCGTGTCACGGCGCGCAGCGGCGCGACGCTCAGCGGCCGACGGGCGATCGTGTGCGCGGGGCTGCAGGCCGATCGTCTCGCCGGCGATGCAGCCAAGGATGTGCGCATCCTTCCCTTTCGTGGAAGTTGGTACCGCGTGACCGCGCCGATATCCGACCAGATCCGCGGCAGCATCTACCCGGTACCGGATCCCTCCCTCCCCTTTCTCGGAGTGCATCTGACGCGTCGAAGCAACGGTGAAGTCTGGGCTGGGCCGAATGCATTCCTCGCCTTCAGCCGGCGCACCTACCGGCCCTGGGCCGTCACCCCGCGTGACGCCGTCTCCTCCCTCAGCTACCCCGGCTTCTGGCGCTTCGCGGCGGGTAACCTCGGCACGGCATGGACGGAATTTTCGCACGACGTCTCCGCCCGTGCCTACGCGACGTCATTGCGGAAATATGTGCCGGAAATTCAGTCTGGCGACCTTCACCGTGGTCCCATGGGACTACGCGCTCAGGCGATGGATGTCCGCGGAAACCTAATCGACGACTTCCTCATCCGGCGTGATCGCAACGTTCTTCACGTCCTCAATGCGCCCTCTCCTGCGGCGACGTCGTCCTTTGCGATCGGCGAACATCTGGCCGAGGCCGTCGACGAGATGATGGCCTGAAGCCTTCACGCGGCCGGCGCGGCCGCGCCGTCCTCCGTGGCGGCAAAGCGCAACTCGCCCGGGGATCGCTACTGTTGCTATGGTGACTTCGAACAACGCCACCCCCGCCGACACCGCCCAGCCGGATGCGTGGCACGTGCTGGTCTACCGCATCCCGTCAGAGCCGACCCGGTCGCGCGCGACGGTGTGGCGCCGGCTGAAGGGGCTCGGCGCCGTCTACCTGCAGAACTCGGTCGCCGCCCTGCCCGCGAACGCCGCGTCGGAGCGCGCCCTGCGAATTCTCCGTCACGACATCACGGAGATGCAGGGCACGGCCGTTCTCATGCTGTCGACCGTGCTGGTCGGCGAGGCGACGGTCCTCGGTATCTATCAGGCGGCCCGCACCGATGAATACGAGGAGATCCTCGATCGCTGCCGCGACTTCTTGGCTGGCCTGGAGAAGGAGTACCGCGAGGCGCATTTCACCTATGCCGAGCTCGAGGAAAACGAGGTCGACCTCATCAAGCTCATGAGCTGGTTCGAGAAGATCGCCGCGCGGGACGTGTTCGGCGCCCCGGGTCGCGCTCAGGCGGAGGCCTCACTGGCGGAGGGCAGCCAGGCCCTCGAGTCCTACGCCGCGCGCGTGTACGCGGAAGAACCCGAGGGACACTAGCCGCGCGCGACGAGGACCGTCAGTGTGCCCGGATCGCGCGCAACGTCCCGTAGGGAAGCAGCGCCAGTACCGCGATCGGCACGACCCACCACGCGCCAGGCGCGGCGGAGACCAAGGCAGTGACGGCGAAGGCGAGCACGATTCCGGCAGTGATCTGCCAGTCGTCGCCGACGATGAAGTCGTAGAGGAACTCCCAGAAGGCGAGGAGGCTCGCCCCCACCGTGCGTCGCACGTGCGGAGCAGATGCCGCGGCCGCCCCGGAGGGCGCCTGGGCGTCCGTCAGTTCTTCCATCTCGTCGTCGGCAACGACGGCTGCAGCAGTTGCGCTGCCGGCATGCACACCCACGGCAACACTCGCCGGCGCGACAACGGCCGAAGCGATCGCGCGGTGGCGGCGACCAAGGATGGCCACCAGCAGCAACGAACCGACCGCGACACTCGGGATGATCACGAGCAATGCGCCGTCCGCCCCGGGCCAGTTGGCTCCGGCTCCCTCGGCTCCCCAGAAGATTCCGAACGAGGTGAGCATGACACCCACGATGAACTTCATGGTGTTCTCGGGCACCCGCGCGAGCGGCTTGCGTATGGCAATGCCCGCGATCGCGACGATGACGACGGCGATGGCGGCGGCGAGAGCCGCCTCGGGGATGCGGTGCTGGATGGTACCGAAGGTGAGCACGATGAACGCGACCTCGAGCCCCTCAAGCAGAACGCCCTTGAACGACAGCGTGAACGCATACCAATCGTCGACGCCATGGCGACCGCCGCGCGCAGCCGCGCGTGCCTCGGCGACTTCGCGACGATAGATGGCGTCTTCATCGTGCAATGCCTTGTACCCGCTCGCCCGCAGGATGGCCTTGCGCATCCACTGCAGCCCGAAGACGAGCAGCAGACCGCCGACCACGAGGCGCAGGGCAGCGAGCGGCAGGAGCGAGATCGCGGGGCCGAACACAACCACGATCACCGTCAGCGCGACGAGCCCGGCCACGAGGCCGTAGGTGGCAGATCGCCAGTCCCGCGCTGTGCCTGCGGCGAGAACGATCGTTGTGGCTTCGACTGCTTCGACGAGGCAGGCCAGGAACACCGCGATGAAAAGGGCGTAGTCGCTCATTGTGTAGTTCTCCCGAGATTAATTTGCTTTGAATTCTAACAGCTGTTAGGTCTTGTATGTATTAGGTGGCCGATGCAGCGAAGGCGATGGAGCCGACCGGGTCGATGCGCACCGCACATTCGGTGCCGCGCGACCACGGGCGTTCGTCGAACACACCACTGATGACGCCGTAACGGCACTCCACGACGTGTTCGTAGCCGCGCCCGCGGTAGGCGGTGTCGCGCACGACCGCGGGAATCGCCCCGGATGCCGCGGCCGTCCCCGGTTCGAGTCGCACCGCGGTCGGCCGGATGACGACCATGATCTCGCTGGCAAGCGCCTCGTCCGTCGTGACCCGGCAATCGAGCAGGTGCCCACCAAGGTCGGCGGTGACACCGCCCTGGATGGAGCCGACGACACGCCCGACGAACGTGCAGGCAAGTCCGGTGAACCTGGCGACGAACGGTGTCGCGGGATCGCGATAGATCTTCTCCGGCGTCGCGAATTGTTCCAGCCGACCGGCGCGCAGCACCCCGATCTCGTCGGCGAGCGCGAACGCCTCGGATTGATCGTGCGTGATGTAGAGCGAGGTGGAACCGCTCTCGCGAGCCAGCGTCGAGATCTCGACGCGAAGGCGCTCGCGAAGATCGGCATCGAGGTTTGACAGCGGCTCGTCGAACAGGAGGAGTGCAGGCCTGCCGACGACCGCCCGGGCGAGGGCGACTCGCTGCTGCTCGCCACCCGAGAGCTCGTGCGGGTAGCGTTCCCCCTTCGCGAGCAGGCCGACGCGGTCGAGCATCTCCGACACCCGAGCCGTCGCGCCCGTGGCGCCGAGCCTGCGACGCCTGAGTGCGTAGTCGACATTCTGGCGAGCCGTCAGGTGCGGCCAGAGGGCATAGTCCTGAAACACCATGGCGAGATCACGGCGTTCGGGGGCGACATGGCGCGCACCGTCGTTGACTAGGGTCTCGCCGAGCCTGATGGTTCCCGCGTCGAGCCGCTCGATGCCCGCGATGCTCCGCACGAGCGTCGACTTGCCTGACCCCGACGGTCCGAGCAACACGGTGAAACGACCCGGTTCGACGTCGAGGTTGATGGAATCGAGCGCCGCGAGGCGACCGTAGTCCTTGCGCGCATTGCGGACGCTGATGCGATGACCGGATGCTTCGGCCTCTGGGCTGCGCATCTTGGGGCTCACTGTT
>JBBSBA010000071.1:0-13778 GCA_038251725.1 Actinomycetales bacterium | reverse complement strand
TGAGCGGATGACCGGCCGCCATCTTCGCCACGTTCGCGGCCGGATGCAGCGCATCCGCATCCTCGAACGGAATCCCCAGCGTGTCCGCGAGCGCGACACCGACCGTGGACTTACCGCAACCGGAGACACCCATGACGACGAGGCGGGGCATGGACGACATGACTCACACAGTAACGGGAACGCACGACCCACTACCCTGAGACCGGCAGAAAACATCGCTCAGCAGGGAGAAATCATGGTCAAGGCACAGGCGAATATCGGAGTGGTCGGACTCGCGGTCATGGGATCGAACCTCGCCCGCAACCTGGCCAGCCGCGAGGGCAACACCGTCGCGATCTTCAACCGCAGCCATGAGAAGACCGACACCCTCGTCGCCGAGCACCCCGAGGCCGGCTTCGCCGCCACGACGAGCTATGAGGAGTTCGCCGCCGCCCTCACCAGGCCTCGCACCGCGATCATCATGGTGCAGGCCGGCCGCGGCACGGACGCCGTGATCGACGAACTGACGAAGGTCTTCGAACCGGGCGACATCATCGTCGATGGCGGCAACGCGCTGTTCACCGACACCATCCGCCGCGAGAAGGCGGTGCGCGAGACCGGAATCAACTTCGTCGGCGCCGGCATCTCCGGCGGCGAGGAGGGCGCGCTGCTCGGCCCCTCGATCATGCCCGGCGGATCCGCGGAGGCCTACGCGACCCTCGGACCGATTCTCTCCTCCATCGCCGCGGTCGTCGACGGCGTCTCCTGCGTCACCCACGTGGGCACCGACGGCGCCGGCCATTTCGTCAAGATGATCCACAACGGCATCGAATACGCCGACATGCAGCTCATCGCCGAGGCCTACGACCTCATCCGCCGGGGAACCGGCGCAACCCCCGCCGAGATCGCCGAGATCTTCACGGAATGGAACAAGGGCGAACTCGAGAGCTACCTCATCGAGATCACCGCCGAAGTGCTCAAGCAGGTCGACGCGAAGACCGGCCAGCCGCTCGTCGACATGATCGTCGACCAGGCCGGATCGAAGGGAACCGGCGTCTGGACCGTGCAGAACGCGCTCGACCTTGGTATTCCCGTCTCCGGCATCGCCGAGGCCGTGTTCGCCCGCTCGCTGTCGTCGAAGCCCGCCCAGCGCGCCGCCGCGGCTCAGCTGCCCGGGCCGTCGAACCCGTGGACCGTCGACGACACCGACGCCTTCGTCGAGGACGTGCGCCGCGCGCTCTACGCCTCGAAGATCATCGCCTACAGCCAGGGCTTCGACGCCCTAGTGGCCGGTGCCGAGCAGTACAACTGGGACATCAAGAAGGGTGACATCGCCATGATCTGGCGCGGCGGGTGCATCATCCGTGCGCAGTTCCTCAACCGCATCACCGAGGCGTATGCCGATGACCCGGGCCTGGTCGCCCTCGTCACCGCCCCGTATTTCACCGCGGCGGTCGCGGGCGCTCAGGAGAGCTGGCGCACGGTGGTGGCGCACGCCGCGCACGCCGGTATCCCGGCCCCCGCGTTCTCGTCGTCGCTCTCGTACTACGACGGACTGCGCGCCGACCGGCTGCCGGCCGCCCTCGTGCAGGGCCAGCGCGACTTCTTCGGCGCGCACACCTACAAGCGGGTGGATGAAGAGGGCGTCTTCCACACGCTGTGGAGCGACGATCGTTCGGAGATCGAGTCCGAGGGCAGCTCGCACTAGCGCCCACCACTGCCTCCCATGAACGACGACGACGCGCCCGAGCTGGCCGGCTATGTGCCGACCGAGGGCACACCGCGCCGTCGTCGAGAGCGGTTGGGGCTGCGCATCGTCGTCGTGATCGGTATCGCCTGTCTCGTGCTGCCGGGCATGATCACGACGGCCTCGGTCGCATCGGCGACGGCGCAGACGACCTGCGCGGCGTGGGTGTCGTACGAGGCGCCAGAGGCAACGGGCGCATCGGCGCGATTCGAGCTCTTCGGCGCCGACGGACCTGGCTGGCAGTGCTACACGGTCGGCGCGTTCGGAGGCGACAGAAACGTCGCCTCACTCGGGCTCATCCCCGTGTCACCGAGGCTCTCGCCCGTGCCGAAGCGCGCCAAAAACGCCTAGCGCGTCCCCAGCAGGCGATCGCGCACCTGACGGCGGATCACCTTGCCGATGAGCGACTTCGGCAACTCCTCCACCGCCACGATCCGCCGCGGCACCTTGTAGGCCGCGAGGTTCGGGCGCACGAATTCGCGCAGGGCCCGCTCGTCGAGCGATGCGCCCGACACGAGCACGACCGCCGCGACCACATCCTCGCCGTTGCGGGCGCTCGGCAGGCCGATGACGGCCACGTCCGCGACATCCGGATGCGACCGAAGCGCGTCCTCCACCTCGCTCGGCGCGACGTTGAACCCGCCGGTGATGATGAGCTCCTTGATGCGATCGACGATCTTTACGAAGCCGTCGGCGTCGATCGTGACGATATCGCCGGTGCGGAACCACGCGCCGGCGTCGTCGCCCTCCGCCGCGGCCACGAACACCTCCGCCGTCTCGTCGGGTTTCTTCCAATACCCGGAGAAGACCTGCGGACCGCGCACGATGAGCTCGCCCTCGTCGCCGGGGGCACGATCCACGGCGGGGTTCTCGGGGTCGACGACCCGCACCTCGGTGTTCGGCAGCGGCAGCCCGACGGTGCCGGCGCGACGGGTGGGTCCCGCCGGATTGGCGATGAGCACCGGGCTGGTCTCGGAGAGCCCGTAGCCCTCCACGAGGTAGCCGCCGGTGCGCTCTTCCCACGGTTCGACGACGGATGCCGAGAGCGGCATGGCCCCGGAGATCGCGATCTCGATGCCCGCGAGCGAGACGCCGGCCTCATCGGCTGCGGCGGTCAGCCGCTCGTAGATCGGGGGCACGGCGGGAAGGAAGGTGGCCGGCCGTTTCTTCACGACCGTCAGCACGAGCGCGGGATCGAACTTGGGGAACAGGACGAGCCGCGCCCCCATGCTCATCGCGAAGGTGAGGCACAGGGTGAGGCCGTAGGCGTGGAACATCGGCAGCACCGCGTAGACCACCGAGGTTCCGCGGCCGACGGTGGGTACCCAGGCGCGGGACTGGGCGGCGTTCGTGGAGAGGTTCAGATGGGTGAGGGTCGCGCCCTTGGGCGTGCCGGTGGTGCCGCTGGTGTACTGGATGAGCGCGACATCGCTCGCCTGCGGGCGGAAGATGTGCTCGTCGACGGGCGGATGCTCGAGCAGCTTCTCCCAGTTGACGGTGCCGCGCACGGCCGTCGTAAGCGCCGTGCGCGACTCGCGCGCCTTCGCGATCGGAAGGCGAAGCAGCGCCCGGGTGACGAACGGCATCGCCCGGGTCAGGTCGACGGAGACGATGGTCTCGACGGCGACATCCGCCGGGAACCGCTGTACGACAGCGACAACGTTGTTCCACACGATGGCGAGCTTCGCGCCGTGATCCTCGAACTGGTGACGCAGCTCCCGCGGGGTGTACAGCGGGTTGTGCTCGACCACGATGGCGCCGAGTCGAAGCACGGCGTAGAACGCCACGACGTGCTGCGGGCAGTTCGGCAGCACGAGGGCGACGGTGTCCCCCCTCTGCACGCCGAGCACCCGCAGGCCCTCGGCGGCACGCAGGATCTGCTCCCCGAGTTCGGAGTAGCTGGTCTCCCGGCCGAAGAATTCGAGCGCGACGTGGTCGGCGAACTCGCGCGCGGAGTCCTCAACGAGGTCGTACAGCGAGCCGGTCGGAAGGGCGATGTCGTGCGGAACCCCCTCGCCATAGCTCGCGAGCCAGGGTCGAGGAGTCGTTATCGTCATGTCCTCAACTCTACGAGAGAGCGTGACACCGCTCAGTCGACGAGAACGGCGTCGATCTGTCCCATCGCCTCGCGCATTCCCTCCTCCATGCCCATGGCCGCCAGCTGGTCGAGCTGCTCGATGCTCGCGAATCGCGAGGTCGCGGTCATCCGTGTGCCGCCCCCGACGGCCTCGATCGTGACGACGACCCGGATCGTTGGCATGGATGCATCCGGCTCGCCGGCCTGGTCGGAGAATCCGTCGTCGAACTCGAGCCGGGTGGGCTCGTCGATTGCGGCGAATCGCCACCAGCCGGGTGCGAGCTCACCGTCCGGACCGGTCATGTGGTAGCGCGAACCCCCTCCAACGGCGAAATCATGGCGGTCGAAGGTGGCCGGCCAACTCGGCGGTCCCCACCAGCGCTCAAGTTGGCGCGGATCCGCCCACAAGCGCCAGACCCGGTGCACATCGACCGGGAACTCCGCGACAAAGGTGAACGAAAGCTGGTCAAGATTCTTCTCGGAACTGATGATCGGCATCGTGAGGGTCCCTTCTCCCGCCCGGCTGCCATCCCGGTTGGCGAGCAGGCTGGTCGCTCCGCGGCCCCCACTGGCAACCATTTGGTCGAACAATAGAGCGGTCAGGCTTCCCGCACAAGGGTCAGGCGAAACGGATCAGGCGGCGCCTTCGAACATGGAGGTGACCGATCCGTCGCTGAACACCTCGTGGATCGCGCTCGCGATCAGCGGGGCGATCGGCAGCACGGTGAGGGTCGGGAAGCGCTTCTCCGGCGGGACGGGCAGGGTGTCGGTCACGACGACCGAGTCGATGAACTCGCTCTGCAGGATCTCGCTCGCCGGGTGGGAGAACACGGCGTGGGTCGCGGCGACAACCACGTTGATGGCCCCGGCCTCTTTGAGCGCCTCGGCCGCCTTCACGATCGTGCCTCCGGTGTCGATCATGTCGTCGACGATGAGACAGGTGCGCCCCTTCACCGCCCCGACGATCTCGTGCACGGTGACCTTGTTGGGCACGAGCGGGTCGCGACGCTTGTGGATGATCGCCAGCGGCGCACCGAGCTTGTCGCTCCAGATGTCGGCGACACGCACACGGCCCATGTCGGGCGAGACGACGGTGAGCGTGGCGGGGTCGAGCCGCTCCTTGAAGTACTTGAGAAGCACCGGCATCGCGAAGAGATGGTCGACCGGACCGTCGAAGAAGCCTTGGATCTGCGCGGCGTGCAGGTCGACGCTCATGATGCGGTCGGCGCCGGCCGCCTTGAACAGGTCGGCGACGAGGCGCGCGGAGATCGGCTCGCGACCACGGCCCTTCTTGTCCTGGCGCGCGTAAGGATAGAACGGGGCGACGACGGTGATGCGCTTGGCGGAGGCGCGCTTGAGGGCGTCCACCATGATGAGCTGCTCCATGAGCCACTCGTTGATCGGGTAGGTGTGGGACTGGATGACGAAGGCATCGGTTCCCCGCACGCTCTCGTCATAGCGCGCATAGATCTCGCCGTTGGCGAAGGTGCGGGCATCGGTGTGGACGAGTTGCGTGCCGAGCGCCTCGGCGACGTCGATCGCGAGCTGCGGATGCGCGCGTCCCGTCACGATAACGAGTCGCTTTTCTCCGGTGGCTGTGATCTCGGCCACGTGCCCTGCTCTCTTCTTCATTGATTTTGCGGGATCGAGCGACTTCTGTTGCGCGGGCGAGCCTGAATCAGTCCGCCGAGGCGGCCGCGGCAGCCGCTGCTGACGCGGTTCCCGCACGGTTCTTCTCGACCCAGCCGATCACATTGCGCTGGGGTGCCACGGTCATGGCGAGGGCTCCGGCCGGCACATCCTTGCGCACGACGGTTCCCGCTCCGGTCTTGGCTCCGTCTCCAATTGTAACCGGGGCGACGAACACGTTGTGAGACCCCGAGTGCACGTGGGACCCGATCTCGGTGTGGTGCTTGGCGATGTCGTCGTAGTTCGCGGTGATCGCGCCGGCGCCGAGGTTGGTGTGTTCGCCGATCGTCGTGTCCCCGATGTAGCTGAGGTGCGGCACCTTCGACCCGGTCCCGATCCGCGAATTCTTCGTCTCGACGAAGGTGCCGATCTTGCCGCCAACGCCGAGGTAGGTGCCCGGGCGAAGGTAGGCGAACGGGCCGACGGTCGCATTCGCACCGATCACGGCGAGCGTGGCATCCGTGCGCTTGACCACCGCATTCTCCCCGACCTCGCAGTCGACGAGCGTGCTGTCCGGACCGATGATGGCGCCGCGTTCGATCGCGGTCGCGCCCTTCAGCTGGGTTCCCGGGAGAATCTCGACGTCGGCGGCGATGCTCGTGGCGAGGTCGATCCAGGTCGTCGCGGGATCCTGGATGGTCACCCCGTTCAGCTGCCAGCCGCGCACGATGCGGGCGTTCAACTCGGCGGCGGCGGCGGCGAGCTGGGCGCGGTCGTTGATTCCGGCGACGAGCCACGGATCGCCGACGGCGACGGCCTCGATGCGGCCACCGGTCTCACGGATGCCGGCGGCGGCATCCGTGAGGTACTTCTCGTTCTGCGCGTTGTCGGTGCCGATCCGTTCGAGAGCGATGCGAAGGGCCGCGGCGTCGAACACGTACACGCCCGCGTTGACCTCGGTAATCTCGCGCTGCTCCTCGGTTGCATCCTTCTGCTCGACGATCGCCTCGAAGGCTCCGCCCTCGCCGCGCACGATGCGGCCGGCCCCCGTCGGGTCGGCGAAGTTCGCGCTCAGCAGGGTGAGGGAGTTGCCCGAGCGTTCGTGGGTCAGCACCAGCGAGCCGACGGTGGCGGCGTCGAGCAGCGGGACGTCCGCGCTCAGCACGACGACGTGTCCGGTGAAGTCGGCCGGCAGCCCGGCGAGACCGAGTTCGACGGCTCGGCCGGTGCCGGGCGCCTCGTCCTGGTCCACGATGATCGCCCGGGGCAGGTGCTCGGCGATCACTGCGGCGACGGCGTCACGCTCGTGGCGCACGACCGCGACGATGTGCGCGGCACCCAGCTCCTCGGCGGTGGCGAGTACGTGCGACACCATGGGGATTCCGGCGATCGGATGCAGCACCTTCGGCGTCGAGGACTTCATCCGTGTGCCCTGGCCCGCGGCGAGGATGATGATCGCGATCGGTGAATCGGTCACTTTGGGAGCTCCCTTGCGTTCAAAATTTCTCCGCTCCGCCCCCAGGATTCGAACCTGGACCGAACAGCTCCAAAGGCTGTCGTGCTGCCGTTACACTAAGGCGGATCGCGCCGGTCCCTCGCGGGACAGTGCGTGGTCAAGTCTGCCAGATCGTGATGGGCTCTGCCGTCGGCACCAACGGCCCGGGCGAAAACACCTCGCCCCACGCGAAAACGACACGGTGCGGGACGCGCGGCGGGCGGCACGGCGCACCGACCGGGATAATGGATGGATGCCCGCACACGATGAAGTCGACCGCATCGTGGATGCGTGGGTGCGCGAGCGCCCCGACCTCGACTTCTCGCCGCTGCAGGCGCTCTCCCGCGTCGGCAGGCTCGCCAAGCACCTCGACCGGGCGCGCCGCGCGGCCTCCACGGCATCCGACCTCGAATCGTGGGAGTTCGATGTACTTTCTGCGCTGCGTCGGGCCGGGGCGCCGTACCAGTTGAGCCCGAAGTCCCTGTTGCAGCAGACGCTCGTCTCGAGCGGCACGATGACGAACCGCATCGACCGCCTCGTGATGCGCTCGCTGGTGGAGCGCCGCACCGACCCGAACGACGGCCGCGGCATCCTCGTGACGATGACCGCCTCTGGCCGGGAACGGGTCGACACGGCCATCAGCACCCTGCTTGTCGCCGAGAACAAACTGCTCGACGGGCTGTCGGCCGCCGACCAGGAGCGCCTCGCGGCCCTCCTGCGCAAGCTCAGCCTCGACTTCGACTGAGGCTCGGCCGCCCGGCCTCTCACCACGTGCCGCGCCGGCGAGCGGGGTCGTGTCCCCCGGTCGCGACGAGCCGGACCCTACGTCTCGAGCACCTCGCTGAGTTCGAGCCAGCGCAGCTCCAACTCGGCCATCGAGTCCTCAAGGCTCTTCAGCTCGCCCTGCATCGTTCCGAGGCCGGCGAAGTCGGACTGGTCGTGGGTGGCGAACCGGTCGTGGATCGCGGAGATTCCGGTGGTGACCTTCTCGAGCTTGCGGCTGACCGATCCGAGTTCCTTCTGCGCGTTGCGGAGGTCGGCCCCGGTGAGCTTGGTGCGCCCCTTCGAGTTCACGGTCGACTTCTTCGCGGGCGTCGACGCGTCGGCCTTGTGGCTCTCGGTGACCGTGAGCCCCTTGGTGGTCTGCTGTGCCCGCAGCTGCAGGTACTGGTCGACACCGCCGGGCAGGTGCCGCATCCGCTTGTCGAGGATGGCGTACTGGTTGTCGGTGACCCGCTCAAGCAGGTACCGGTCGTGGCTCACGACGAGCAGCGTGCCGGGCCAGGAGTCAAGCAGGTCTTCGATGGCGGCGAGGATGTCGGTGTCAAGGTCGTTGGTCGGCTCGTCGAGGATGAGCACGTTCGGCTCGCCGAGCAGGATGAGCAGTAGCTGCAGGCGACGGCGCTGGCCGCCGGAGAGGTCCTTGACCTTGGTACTCAGCTGGGCCGACATGAAGCCCATGCGCTCGAGCAGCTGGCCGGGGGTGAGTTCCTTGCCACCGGTGACGTAGGAGCTCTTCTGGCGCGCGATGACATCCATCACCCGGTCCTCGAGGATGTCCGCGAGCTCGCCGAGCTGCTGGCTGAGGATCGCGACGCGGATCGTCTTGCCGCGCTTCACCCGGCCGGAGGTGGGCTGCAGCGTGCCGGCGATGAGGCTGAGCAGCGTCGACTTCCCCGCGCCGTTGACGCCGAGGATTCCGGTGCGCTCGCCAGGGGCCACGCGCCATTCGATGTCCTTGAGGATCTCTACGCCGCTGGTGGTGTGGCCGTCCGCATCCGTCGTGCCGCCGTAGGTGACGCCGACGTCGAGCAGGTCGACGACGTCCTTGCCGAGGCGGGCGGTAGCGAGCTGGCTGAGGGCGACGGTGTCCCGCGGCGGCGGTTCGTTCGAGATGAGGTCGTAGGCGGCATCCATGCGGAACTTGGGCTTGGTGCTGCGGGCGGGAGCGCCACGACGCAGCCAGGCGAGCTCCTTACGGGCGAGGTTCTGACGTTTCGACTCCATGGTCGCCGCCATCTCGTCACGCTCGACGCGCTGCAGGATGTAGGCGGCGTATCCGCCCTCGAACGGCTCGATGATCTGGTCGTGCACCTCCCACGTGTCGGTGGAGACCTCGTCGAGGAACCACCGGTCATGAGTCACGACGATGAGGCCGCCCTGATTCGGCGACCAGCGCTTGTTGAGATGCCCGGCGAGCCAGGCGATGCCCTCGACGTCGAGATGGTTGGTTGGCTCGTCGAGGAAGATGACGTCCCAGTCCCCCACGAGCAGCTTGGCGAGGGCGACGCGGCGACGCTGGCCTCCGGAGAGCGCGCCGATGGTCGCCTCCCACGGCACGTCGAGAAGCAGCCCGTCGATCACATCGCGGATGCGGGCGTCGCCGGCCCATTCGTAGTCGTCCTTGTCGCCGACGATGGCGTCCTTCACGACGAGGTCCTCGGGCAGCAGGTCGGCCTGGTCGAGCATCCCGAGCGTGACGCCGTTGCGACGCGTGACGCGGCCGGTGTCGGGTTCGATGCGGCCGCTGAGCAGACGAAGGAGGGTCGACTTGCCATCCCCGTTGCGTCCGACGACGCCGATGCGGTCGCCTTCGTCGAGCCCGATGGTGATCTTGTCGAAGATGACACGGGTGGGATATTCGAGGTGAAGGGACTCGGCGCCCAGTAGATGTGCCACTGAATGACTGTAGCCGGTGAGGAGTGCTCCGCGGCGCGGTCTCGCTCAGGGCGCAACATGTGCGCCGCTCAGCTCTCTCGTTTCCTCTCTCCTCCTCACGTCTCCTCTCCCTTCCCTGCCGGAGGCCGCGGGTGCCGCGCCCGGCCGGATGCTGGGAGACTGAGGGCATGAGTCGCGTTGCATCCGTCGCCGTCATCGGGGGCTCCGGCCTCTACTGGCTCTTCGATCCGGAGCGGAGCGAGACGCACCGCATCGACACGCCGTACGGC
The DNA here is from genome assembly GCA_038251725.1 of Actinomycetales bacterium. Classification (GTDB taxonomy): domain Bacteria; phylum Actinomycetota; class Actinomycetes; order Actinomycetales; family Microbacteriaceae; genus Lacisediminihabitans. The sequence goes on along the minus strand of JBBSBA010000071.1, from coordinate 3,903 downwards.
CCGACCGAGGTCACCCTCGGCGAGCTGGGCGGCCGCCGCACCGCCTTCCTCACCCGGCACGGCATCGAGCACTCCGTCGCTCCGCACCTCATCAACTACCGCGCCAACATCTGGGCGCTCGCGAGTCTCGGCGTGCGCGTGATCCTGTCGTCGTCCGCGGTGGGCGGGGTCAGCGCGGACTATCCGCCCGGGACCCTCGTGCTCACCGACCAGTTCATCGATCGCACGAGCGGCCGGCCCGACACCTTCTTCGACCAGGGTTCCGTGCAGCACCTCGCCGCCGCCGACCCGTTCGCTCCCGCGCTGCACGACATCGCCGCGCGAGCGCTTGCGGATGCGGGCGAGACCATCCGCGACAGCGGCACCGTCGTCGTGATCCAGGGCCCGCGCTTCTCCACTCGCGCCGAGTCCCTGTGGTTCGCCGCGGTCGGGGCACACACCGTGAACATGACGATGTATCCGGAGGTTCCCCTCGCCGCCGAGTTGAACATCGACACGGTCAACCTCTCGTTCGTGACGGACGCCGACGCGGGCCTCAGCCCCGCGGCCGGCACGATCGATCCGGATGCCGTGAGCCACCAGCTCGTGCTGCGCCGACTCGCCGAGGCCCAGCCCCGCATCGTCGCCGCGATCGAGATCATCATCAGGGCGTTGCCCGAGGACTATGCTCCCCGGCAGAGCATCACCCCGGCGGAAGTCGCCGCGGTGCTCTCCCGGCCCACCCGACCGGAGTTCGCGACCGCTCCGCTGCGGACCGCCGTCGCCTGAGCTGGCTCAGTTCACCGTCACGGTGATGGCGTGCCAGCCCTCTGCCCCGTTGGGGGCCGGCGGCCGGTAGGCCTGGGACTGGGTCGTGCCGTCGGCGTCCGTCGCGCGCACCCGGATCCGGTGCGAGCCCTTCGGCGCCGGCCAGCGGTACACCCACTGGCGCCAGGTGTCGGCGGAAACGGAATCGGCGAGGGTCGCCTCGACCCACGGTCCGTCGTCGATCTGCACCTCCACGGACTTCACCCCCACATGCTGCTCCCACGCGACGCCGGCCACGGCCACGGTTCCGGCCGCGACGGTCGAACCCGCCCGTGGGGCGTCGATGCGGGACGCGAGCTTGACCGGCCCCTTCGCGTCCCAGCCGCGGGGCGTCCAGTAGCCCTGGTCCTCCGAGAACTTCGTCACCTTCAGTTCGACGACCCACTTGGTCGCGGAGACGTAGCCGTACAGGCCGGGTACGACCATCCGCACCGGGAAGCCGTGCTCGAGCGGCAGCGGCGCGCCGTTCATGCCGACCGCGAGCAGGGCGTTCGTGTTGACGTCCTGCAGCACCGACAGCGGCGTGCCGGCGGTGAAGCCGTCGACGCTGGTGGAGAGCACCATGTCGGCGCCCGCCCTCGGCACCGCCTGTGCGAGCAAGGCCCGGATCGGATAGCCGAGCCAGAGCGCGTTGCCGATGAGGTCGCCGCCCACGTCGTTCGAGACGCAGACGAGGGTGACGAGGTGTTCCTCAAGCGGCTTCGCGAGCAGTTCCGCGAAGGTCAGCGACACTTCGTTCTCCACCATGCCGGTGATCTTCAGCGTCCAGGCCCCTGGGTCGATGGTGGGCACCTGCAGCGCGGTGTCGATGCGGTAGAAGTCCGCGTTCGCGGTGACGAAGGGCGTCAGCCCGGGGACCTGCAGGGCCGCGCCGGCCGGAATCGCCTGTGCGGGAACCGCGGCCTTCGGCAGCGTGAGCGCGGTGCGCACGGCGGTCGCCGTGTTCGAGGCGGCGTTCAGGAGGCGCGCTCCGGCGCCGACCGCGACGGATGCCGCCCCCGCCACGATCGCGAGGGTGAGGAATCCGCGCCGCTCGAGTTGGGGTGCCGAAGGACCCGGCGTGCGCGCAGCGGCAGCCGACTCACGGGCGTCGCGCCAGCGGGCCAGTCGCTGCTCGGAGATGTGCAGCACGACGACGCCGGCGACCGCGCCGATCACGGTCGGAATGCCGAGGAACCCACCGGCACCGGCGCGGGTGAGCACCGCCACGAGCGCGACGACTCCCCCGACGCCGAACACGATGACACCCCGCGGAGAGCGGCGGAACTCGAGGATTCCGGCCGCTCCCGAGATCACCACGATGAGCACGCCCATCAGGGCGAGCAGCGCCGCCTTGTCACCGGTGCCGAAGATCGCGATCACGAACTCCTTGACGCCCGCGGGAGCCAGGTCGATCACGAGGGAGCCGACGGCGAACAGCGGGCTGCCGGCGGCGCCGACGACAAGCGAGACCAGTTCGGCGACGCCGAGTACGACGGCCGCCGACGCCACTCCGGCGAAGGCCGCCCACAGAGTGACGGCCCGGGCGCTCATCCGGGTGCCGGTGGGTGTCTCGGCGCCGATCATGCGCCCACCGCCGCACGAGGTGACGCGAGACCGGAGGCGATCATGAACCGACGAGTCTCGCGCCGTGCACCGGTCCGGTGGCGCGCACGACCGTGAGCCTCGCGGCGCTGAGCGCGATCTGCAGTGCGAGCGCGGCATCCAGATCTGCCGCGAGAAACGCGACAGTCGGACCGGATCCGGAGATCATGCCGGCGAGCGCACCGTTCTCCTCACCCAGTTCCATCACCGCGCTGAGCCGCGGTTCGAGGTGCAGCGCGGGCGCCTGCAGGTCATTGTGCAGCACCTCGGCGAGCATGTGCGCGTCGCCCGCGCGCAGCGCCTGGAGCACATTCGTGTCGACCTGCGGCTGGGTGGTCGCGGGGAAGATGTCTTGCGCATGGCGATCGCGGTGACGGTCAAGTTCGCTGTAGACGAGCGGCGTGCTCATGCCGAAGTCGGCGAGCGCGAGCACCCACTGGAAGTGGCCCTTGGCGAGCGCGGGACTGAGTTGGTCGCCGTGTCCGGTGCCGATCGCGGTTCCGCCGGTGAAGGCGAAGGGAACATCCGACCCCAGCTGGGTCGCCAGCTCGAGCAGGTCTTCGCGGCTGAGGTCGGTGCCCCAGAGCGCGTCGCAGGCGACGAGGGCTGCCGCGGCATCCGCCGAACCGCCGCCCATTCCTCCCGCAATCGGCACGTGCTTCTCAATCTCGAGATGCACGCCCTTGCGGTAGCCGACCCGATGGGCGAGCAGCGTCGCGGCCCTGATGGCAAGATTCGACCCGCCGGTATCGAGCGAGGAGGTGTCGATCGGTCCGCTGAAACTCACCGAGAAGTCGTCGGCGGCGGAGGCCCACACTTCTTCGTGCAGCGAGACCGCCTGGTAGGCGGTCGCGACGTCATGATACCCGTCGTCGAGCAGGGCGCCGACCTTGAGGAACACGTTGATTTTGCCGGGTGCCCGTGCGTGCACCACCCTTGGAGCGGCCGCGGAGGTCATAGCTCCAACCTAGCCGAACGGGTCAAGTGCCCGTGACCCGACAGCTCACCCCACCCCGGTCAGGGGGCCGCCGTGCGAGCGACCGAGAGGAAGTCGGCGACCGTCAGCTCCTCGCCGCGCGCCGTCGGCGCGATGCCCGCGGCCTCGAGGCGAGCGGATGCTGTAGCGCTGTCTCCGAGCACGACCGAGAGCGACTGCCGCAGCATCTTGCGGCGCTGCTGAAACGCGGCATCCACGAGGGCGAACGTGGCCAGCCGCTCCTCCTCGGTGCCGGGAGGCGTGCCACGGTCGAACCGCACGAGGATCGAGTCGACGTTCGGTACCGGCCAGAACACCTGCCGGCTCACCTGTCCGGCCGTGTGCCACGTGCCGTACCACGCCGCCTTGATGCTCGGGCTGCCGTAGATCTTGCTTCCGGGGTCTGCGGCGATCCGCTGCCCCACCTCGGATTGCACCATCACAAGCGCCGTCTGGATGCCCGGAAAAAACTCGAGGAAGTGCAGGAGCACGGGCACCGAAATGTTGTAGGGCAGGTTCGCGACGAGGCTCGTCGG
>JBBSBA010000070.1:0-13791 GCA_038251725.1 Actinomycetales bacterium | reverse complement strand
TTGAAGATCGCGCGCAGCAGGCGCTCCTCGGCGGAAAGCTCGGTCTCGCCCTTCGGCGTGACCTTGCCCACGAGGATGTCACCGGGGCGAACCTCGGCTCCGATGCGGATGATGCCACGCTCGTCGAGGTCGGCGAGCAACTCGGGGCTGACGTTGGGGAGGTCACGAGTGATCTCCTCCTTGCCGAGCTTCGTGTCGCGGGCATCCACCTCATACTCATCGATATGAATCGACGACAGCGTGTCGTCTTTCACGAGGTTCTGGCTGAGGATGATCGCGTCTTCGAAGTTGTGACCCTCCCACGGCATGAACGCGACGAGGAGGTTCTTGCCGAGCGCGAGCTCGCCATCCTCGGTCGCCGGTCCATCGGCGAGAACCTGGCCGACCTCGACACGGTCGCCGGCGGAGACGATGACCCGGTTGTTGTACGAGGTGCCCTGGTTGGAGCGGTCGAACTTGCGCAGGTAGTACTCCTGCGTTCCGCCCTCGTCGAGCTGGATGACGACGACATCGGCCGAGACCTCGGAGACGACACCCGCCTTGTCGGCGGTGATCACGTCGCCGGCGTCGATGGCCGCGAAGCCCTCCATGCCGGTGCCGACCAGCGGCGACTCGCTGCGCAGCAGCGGCACGGCCTGGCGCTGCATGTTCGCGCCCATGAGCGCGCGGTTCGCATCGTCGTGCTCGAGGAACGGGATGAGCGAGGTCGCGACCGACACCATCTGGCGCGGCGAGACATCCATGTAGCCGATCTCGTCGATGAGGAAGAGGTCGACCTGTCCACCCTTCTTACGGGCGAGCACGCGAGGCTCGGCGAAATGCGCGTCGGCGGTGAGCGGCGCGTTGGCCTGCGCCACCACGAACTCATCCTCTTCGCTCGCCGTGAGGTAGTCGATGGTCGTGGAGACGACACCGTCGATGACGCGACGGTACGGGGTCTCGATGAAACCGAAGGAGTTGATGCGCGCGAACGACGCGAGCGAACCGATCAGGCCGATGTTCGGGCCTTCCGGGGTCTCGATCGGACACATGCGTCCGTAGTGCGAGGGGTGAACGTCTCGCACCTCGACGCCGGCACGCTCACGGGACAGACCACCCGGGCCAAGCGCCGAGAGACGGCGCTTGTGGGTGAGGCCCGCAAGCGGGTTGTTCTGGTCCATGAACTGGCTGAGCTGGCTGGTTCCGCAGAACTCCTTGATCGCGGCGACGACGGGGCGCACGTTGATCAGGGTCTGCGGGGTGATCGCTTCGATGTCCTGCGTGGTCATGCGCTCGCGGACGACACGCTCCATGCGGGACAGGCCGGTGCGGACCTGGTTCTGAATGAGCTCGCCGACCGCGCGGATGCGACGGTTGCCGAAGTGGTCGATGTCGTCGACGTCGAGGCGAAGCTCCACCGGCTTGCCGTCACGGATGCCGGGAAGCGTCTTCTGCTCATCGTGCAGCGCGACGAGGTACTTGATGGTCGCGAGGATGTCTTGCTGGCTGAGCACCGAGTTCGACAGCTGCGCGTCGATACCGAGCTTGCGGTTGATCTTGTAGCGACCGACCTTCGCGAGGTCGTAGCGCTTGGAGTTGAAGTAGAAGTTGTCGAGGAGTGCGCGGGCGGCCTCGGCGGCAACCTGCTCTCCCGGGCGGAGCTTGCGGTAGATGTCCTTGAGCGCCTCATCCTTGGTCAGGATGTTGTCCTTCTCGAGGGTGAGCTCGATCGAGGCGTAACCCTTGAACTCTTCGAGGATCTCTTCGCTCGTGAGACCGAGGGCCTTGAGGAACACCGTGACCGACTGCTTGCGCTTGCGGTCGATGCGCACGCCCACCTGGTCGCGCTTGTCGATCTCGAACTCGAGCCAGGCGCCGCGGCTCGGGATGATGCGAGCGGAGTAGATGTCCTTGTCGGACGTCTTCTCCTGCTGGCGCTCGAAGTACACACCCGGGGAACGCACGAGCTGCGACACGACGACACGCTCGGTGCCGTTGATGACGAAGGTGCCCTTGGGGGTCATGAGCGGGAAGTCGCCCATGAAGACGGTCTGAGTCTTGATCTCACCGGTGAGGTGGTTCATGAACTCGGCCTCGACGTACAGCGGCGCGGAGAAGGTCTTGCCCTTTTCCTTGCACTCGTCGATCGAGTACTTCTTCTCTTCGAGGAACGGGTTCGTGAACGAGAGCTGCATCGTCTCGCCGAGGTCCTCGATGGGGGAGATCTCTTCGAAGATCTCCTCGAGGCCGGTGAGGGCCGGAAGGTCCTGGCGACCGGAAGCCTTGGCCTCGGCTGCGCGTTCCTTCCAGAGGTCGTTGCCGACGAGCCAGTCGAAGCTCTCCGTCTGGAGCGCGAGAAGATCGGGAACTGTCAGCGTGTCGGTGATCTTCGCGAACGAGAGGCGCTCAGCGGAGCGTCCGTTCTTGGGAGATCCGTTTTTCGACGAGTTCGTGGTGGATGCGTTGCGAGCAGCAGCCAAGGAAATAACCTCCGGTGGGCGGTGTTACGCGCCCCATTGCCTAAGTTGGGAGTTCAGTCGGTGTTGGTTTCGCCCCAGGTGTGTGACTTGTCTTGAACAAGTGAAGCCGACCGCAATATGAAGGCAGAGAAATTCTGGGAGCGCAAGGATCCACTATAGTTCGAAAGTCACGACCTGCGCAAGTACTTTCTTGACCACAATCGCGGTTTCGGATATAAGCGGCCCGCTCGCAGCGCCTGTCTGGGCTATTTCGCGTCGGGTTCCACGATCACGGCCTGCAGCGACCGCAGCCGACGGTCTGCGCGTTGGATCGTTTCGGGGCTGGAACCGCTGGCGGCCAGGGCCTCGTTCATCCGCTGCATCAGCGCCCCGAATGCCTCGTCGGTGATTCGCAAACCGGAATGGGCGTGGCGCATACTCCGACCCCCGTATGCCTCCGGGCCGCCGAACGCCACCGCGAGGTAGGCGCGCAGGTGGCCCTGGAGCGCGTCAGGGTCGACCTTTCCGAACCAGCCGGAGAGCAGTTCGTCATCGCTAACCCGGTGCCAGTAGCCGGCCACGATCGCCGCGATCGTGGCCTCGCCGCCGATCTCGTCATACAAAGTCATTTATTTCCCCGCGCAAGTCACTCTCGAACCTTGATTGTCATACATGAGGACCCATCAATACAATTCCCCCAAATGGGCGCCCGCCGTCGGAGGCCACGCCGGGCACCCTGCCGAACCCGGCACCCGGTGTGCAGCGGGCTGTGGCAAGGTCGTGGTGTGACCGAACATCCCTCCGCCATTCTCAAGCTCAGCGGCTATCGCGCCGTGATCGAGCCGGACCGCTGGGTGCCGGGAAGCTTCACCCTGGTGGTGGACGGAACTCCACAGTCCCACGTGAACCTCGACAACCCGAGCGAGCTGTTCTTCGAGTACATCCAGCGCATCGGCCACGTGATCGACCAACTCTCTCTGCCCGGCGAGCCGATCACCGCCGTACACCTCGGCGCCGGCGCGTTCACTCTCCCCCGCTACATCGAGGCCACCCGTCCCGGCTCGCGCCAGCAGGTGGTGGAGATCGAGAGCGACCTGGTCGACCTGGTGCGCTCCTGGCTTCCGCTGCCGCGCAACGCGTCGATCCGGGTGCGGCACGGCGACGCTCGGGAGGTGCTCGGCAAGCTTCCCGGGGGTCTGCGTGGCGAGGTCGACCTGCTCGTCGTCGACGTCTTCAGCGGCGCGCGCACCCCGGCGCACGTGACGAGCCTGGAGTTCTACAGCGAGGCGGTGTCCCTGCTGAAGCCCGGCGGGGTGATCGTGGCGAATGTCGCCGACGGCCCGGGCCTCGCCTTCGCCCGCGGCCAGGCCGCAACCATGCTCGCGGCCACCGGCCATGTCGCGGCCCTCGCCGAGACGCAGATCCTCAAGGGGCGCCGGTTCGGCAACGTGGTGATGGTGGGCTCGCGAGGCAAGCTCCCGATGGAGTGGATGCCGCGCCTCCTGGCCGGCGGACCGCATCCCTCGAAAGTGGTCACCGATGTCGAGCTGCGCAACTGGATCGCCGGCGCCCCCATCGTGACCGACGCGACCGCCGTGCAGTCGCCCCCGCCCTCGAAGAACATCTTCCAGGTGGGCAACCGCGACTGACGCCGGACGCTCCTGGCACGACAGGCTTCCTGCGATGCATCTGGATGTCGTGCCCGCGGGTTAACCTCGAACTGATGATTAACGGCTACGACCCCGAAACCCTGCGCGAGCTCGTCGACCGAGCCGCCGTCGAGGCGCGCCTGCGGGAACTGGGCAACGGGCGCAGCACCTCCGCCCTCAGCGAGAAGGCCGAGCTGCTTCGGCTGCTCGACCGGCTCAGCGAAGCGCTGGTCGCCGCAGAACAGGCCTTCCGCCTCGCGCACTTCAGCGGCGATCGCGAACAGCTCACGTCCGCGCGGCTGCGGCGAGCGCGAGTGTTCCAGTTTCAGGGCGAACTCGACCGGGCGCTCGCCGAGATGTCGGCCGTGCGCGCCACGGCCGCGCTGGAGGGCTGGCACGGGCTCGAGGCATCCGCGACCCATCTCTGCGGCACGACACTGTTCGACCTCGGGCGCTTCGCCGAGGCGAGCGAGTGCTTCACCGCGGCCCTCGACATCCGAACGGGATCCGGGGAGCCGGCGGCCCAGATCGAGGCATCGCGCTTCGCCCTCGAGGCGGCGACCCGGCGACTGGCCGCGGATGGCTGAACTCCCGCGCGTGCGGCGCTGGGCTGATGCCCTGATCGCGCTGCACCTCGACCCGGGATGGACCTTCGCGTTCGATTCGGCGAAGACCCGGGCGGGGCTCTGCAATTACACCTCGAGGACGATCAGCGTGTCGCGGTACCTCGCGTCGCGCTATGAGGACGACGAGATCCATCAGGTTCTGCTGCATGAGGTCGCCCACGCCATCGCGGGCACTCGAGCGGGCCATGGGCCGAAGTGGAAGGCCATCGCCGCCGATCTGGGCTACGAGGGCAAGCGTCTGCACGATGGCGAGATCGCCAACGAACTCGCCCCCTGGGTGGGCAGCTGCCCGGCCGGCCACGTGCACTACCGCTACCGCCGGCCGACGCGCGCCCTCGCCTGCGGCAGGTGTTCGCGACGTTTCGACGCGGCGAACGCCATCGACTGGACCCAGCGGACGGTGCCCCGCCGGCGCTGAGTCGCAGCGCGCCCGGGCCACCGACTCAGCGGTCGAATGCCGCCGCCAGGTGGCTCGCCACGTTCTTCCAGTGCCCAAGCATCATCCGGCGCTCCTCACGGTCGGCGAGGCGCTCGTGATGGATGCCGATGGTCGTGCCTCCGGTCGCCGCCTCCTTCACGGTGAGCTGCAGCGTCGTGTCGTGCGGCCAGTCATCCGGATGCCAGCTGAGCCTCACCCTCGCGTTCTCGGTGTACGACTTCACCTCGCCGCGGACGCCGTCGGCCGTGCGATAGGCCTCGCCCTTCGCGTGCGGGAGCGTCGTCTCGCCGAGCCAGATCGGCAGGCCCTCACCGAGCAGGAACTGCCACGCGGTCTCGAGCGACGCCTGCACGGTCTCGCGCACGCCCACCTCCCAGCCGGCATCCTTCGTGAGTCCCGTCGTGTCGGTCATCTGTGCTCCTTCGTTCGTCGTCGCTGCGAGCGATCGTTCCCGCTCGACCTCGGCTGCCTCATTCTCCTCCGGCACGAGGGTGTCGGGGTGCGCGGCCCGTCGCTGAAGTAACCGACTATATTGGTTACATGCACGCGACGGAAGGACGCCCGACGGGCCAATGGATCACGACGGGCGACGAGCGCGCATGGTGGTTCGACTCGGGCTCGCTCGCTCTCGACTTCGCCTACACCGGCGCGATGGGCGGGGAGACCGGCCGTGCCGAGACGATGCACTCGGCCTCCGAGCTCGGCGCGTGGCTGGCCGGCCGGTTCCCCGAGGTGCTTGACGGGGCGGCCGATCGCGACCTGGTCGATGCGCGGGCGCTGCGGACGGCGATCGCGCGGGCGGCCACCGCCCTGAGCCACGGGCGGGGCATCCCGTCTGACGACGTCGACCTGATCAATCTGTTCGCCGCGACCCCGGACATCGCCCCGGCCCTCGGCGGCGGAACGCGCCAGGCCGGGCGTTCGCGAGCCAAGGCGAGCCAGGCCCTGTCGGTGCTCGCCCGGGAATCCGTGGAATTGTTCGCCGTTGACCCAGCCGACCGCATCCGCGAGTGTGCGGCCGAGGACTGCGACCTGATCTTCTACGACGGATCCCGCTCCAACAATCGCCGGTGGTGCTCCATGAACCGCTGCGGAAACCGCGCGAAGGTGCGCGCTCACCGAGCGGCCCACCGGGAGTGACCGGGGCGCCCGTTCGCGAAGCGCTGTGGATGCGCGAACAATACCCCTAGGGGTATATTTGGAGACATGATTCCCCTTGCCTCCCCCACCACATTCGCCGGCCTGTCGGCCCGCCGTTCTGCGGGCACACCGGCCTCGACGGGTTCCTCCCGATGACGACACCGCTGTTCCTCTTCGACGGTGACTGCGGACTGTGCGAGAACATTGTCGACCGCATGAAGAAGCGCATCGCTCCGCCGATCGATTTCGCGACCTACCAGTCCGTGGACATCGCTGCCCTCGGAGTGAGCCTGGCCTCGTGCCTGATCGGCCCCGTGCTGGTGAGCGCCGACGGGACCCACGTGGTCGGAGCTGGTGCGATGGCCGGGATGCTGCGCACGGCTGGATACCCCTACCGCCTCTTCGGCCGAATGATGCTTGCCCCCGGTGTCGTGCCGCTTCTGAACCGCGTGCAGGCCGTGTTCTACCGCAACCGCCACCGCCTGCCGGGGGGAACCGAGGCGTGCCGCATCCCGCAGGGCTGAGGCGCACCACGGGCCTTTCGGGCGATCACACCCTGATGTAGGCCCATCCCTCGAGCTGCCTCGTCGCCAGGTGCGCGACGGCGGCCGGCACAACGGTCACGCCGGGAAACAGGGCCTCGGGTTCGATGGCGACCGAACGCAGGCTGTTGCCGCAGGCCAGCACGCCGACGGGAACCTCGCCGAGAGCGGCCAACTCGTCCCCGAGGGCCGAGTCGGCGTTGAGGAACGCCACCGCGGGACCCTGCACGACGATCTCCATGGTCATGTCCGGCAGCTGGGCGCGGGCGTTGCGAGCCGACCTGATTGCGGCCTGGAGTTGAGCCACCTCGCCACCGCTGACGTGCAGGAGAAGCCCTCGGTCATTCGTCATGTGTTCTGTCCTTCGTTCGGGTGTTGCCGTGGATTCTCGGTGCGGCGAGTGCGCAGGAGGTACACCCCGGCGACGCCGATCAGCACGGCAATCGCCGTGAGGCCGAACACGAGGTTCGAGATGCCCGATGACGTGCTCAGCACCCACGATTCGGCGGCGAACTGATCGCCGATGCTGAGAATGCTTCCGAGGCCGGCCGTGCCATCCGTGAGCAGCAGCAGAATCCCGATCCCGATGGAGAGCACGCCGGAGACCATCATCAGCGCCGAGTTCTGCCAGCGCCCGATGCGCACCGTCCGGGGCTTCAGCCAGCCTCGCTCGGCGATCCTGAGTCGCTTCCAGACGAGCGCGAGGACGAAGAGCGGCACGGTCATGCCGAGCGCGTAGGTTGCCAGAAGAATTCCGCCATAGAGCGCATTCCCGCCCACGGCGGCGACCGTGAGAACCGACCCGAGAATGGGGCCGGCACAGACGCCGGCGACACCGTAGACCGAACCCAAAATGAAGACCGAGGCGGAGGATGTTCCCTCCCCCGCTCCGCCCCGCGACAGTGCCGGCAGCGGCAGGCCGACCAGCTGGATGAGCCCAAGCACGATGACGATGGATGCCGCGGCGATCACCAGAACGGTGCGGTTCTCCATCAAGAACGACCCGACCGTGCCTGCCAGGATGCCGACCGGCACCAGCGTGGCGATGAGCCCGAGGTAGAACAGCGCGGTTCGGGCCACGAGCTTCGAGGGGGTTGAGAACGCATAGGCGAAGAACGACGGCAACAGCATGGCCGAGCACGGGCTCAGCAGCGTCAGCAACCCGCCGATCAGAGCGCCGGCGTAGCCAATACTCACTTCTTGGTCGCGTGCGCGAGCGCGTTATCGATCACCTGACGGAAGACGGCGACGGGTTGCGCACCGGAAATGGCGCTGCCGTTGACCAGAAACAGCGGAGTGCCCGATGCGCCGATCGAATACGCCTCTTTCGCGTCCGCCTGCACTCGGGCCAGAAGCACGGGACTGGTCAGGTCCTTCTCGAAGCGGGCCATGTCGGGCACGCCGACATCCCGGGCAAGCTGCATCAGGCTCGCCTTCGTCAGCTCGAGGTGGGCACGTTGGGGGGCGTGGGCATATGTCGCCGCATTGAATTGCCAGAATTTTCCCTGTTCCCCCGCGGCCCGGTCGGCGACTGCGGCGTCGACGGATTCCTGGCCGAAGACCGGGAAGTCTCGCCACTCCACGCGCAACTTGCCCGTGTTCACATATTCCTTGACGAGAAGGGGCAGCGTGTCGCGCGCGTAGATGCCGCAGAACGGGCATCGCAGGTCTGAGTACTCCACCAACACGACGGGTGCCTGTGGATCGCCGAGCGCGGTCGGGTCTCCGGGAATCCGACGAGCCATGTCCTTGGCCGCCGCCGGGCTGGCGGCGCTCGCCGGGGCGCTCGCCGAGCCCGACCCCGTTCCCGACTGGGCCGCGACGCCGATTCCGATGACCGCCACGATGGCGAGAAGCCCGAGGAGTGCGAACACCGGGCCGCGTCGCCCGGAAGGCCGGGTCGCGGATTTTCGTTGCCTGGACGCCATGGCCTGCTCCTCCGTCTGGTCAAGGACGATGCCCTAGAATGAATAACCGTCTCTAATGTATAGACATTTAACTGGAGGGCGAAATCGTTGTCGCTGCAGTCCCGGACGGATCCGCCGTCTCCCCGCTCGACCCCGTCGGCGCTTGCGAGCCCGCTGTGGGAATCCATCGCGGCGGACCTGACGCGTCGGGTCGCCGCGGGAGACTTTGCCGAGGGGTTTCCCGGGGAGATCGACCTGGCCAGGGAATACGGGGTGAGCCGGGGCACGATCCGGAGCGCGCTTCGACCGCTGCGCGAGACGAGAACGGTGAGCGCCCACCGGGGCCAGCGGCCCCGGGTCATCCACGGCGGTGAGCGCGATTCCTTCGGACCGGTGTACAGCCTGTTCGAATCCGTGCAGGCATCCGGGATGACCCAGCGCAGCATCGTTCTCGTTCGCGAGCTCACCACTAATCCCGCGGCCGCCGCCCAACTTTCTTTTCCGCCGGAGGAGGTGCTGCTTCACCTGTCCCGCCTGCGCCTGGCCGACGATGAGCCACTCGCCGTCGACCACGTCTGGCTGCCCGCCGACCGCGTGCGCCCCCTGCTGGATGTGGATTTCGCCGACACCGCGCTCTACCGGGAGCTCCGTGAGCGCTGCGGCATCACGCTCAATGGAGGCCGCGAGGAGGTCCGAGCCGCCATCGCTTCGGCCGCTGACGTCGAGTCTCTTGGTTGCGCCGTTGGCGACCCGATATTCCGGATCCGGCGAATCGGCTTCAGCGGTGGCGTCGCGCTGGAACTGCGGTGCAGCCACATTCTGGGTGACCGTTACGTGGTGACGTCGACGTTCGGCGAGACCGGGACCGGCGGCTGACCTTTCAGGGAATCGTCACCGGGGCCGAGGCGAGGGTGGTTGATGTCTTCGCTCGGATTCATCGTGCCGAGCATGGTGGGCAGCTTCATTGCGGTGCTGCGGACCATCATTCCCCCGGCCAGGCCATGGCCCGTCCCGCCGCTTCCATTGACAACGAAGCCAGCGCGCCGGCGCTCGAGCGGTTCGTGGCCGCGCGCGCAAGGCTGTTCAGGAAGATGGCTTGCCCGAAGTCGGCAGATCACGCTGTCGGAAACCATCGGGAATTCATTGTCGACATGAAAGGCCGCGTCGACGGCGGCGGCGCGCTGCCGACATAGAACCGACTGCTGAGCGCGGTGACGAACTGATCTGCCCTGCGCGAAGCGCTCTTGGCCGCCGCGACAACCGGCGGAAGCGTCCCAGGAACTCGTGGCCGTCGGCGCCAGCAGCACGTGCTGGCGAGGCACTCGGCCTTCACGGGACCAACTGTCGACGCCGCAAAGTTGTCGCAGACGACATAACCCTCGGGATGTTTGGATCAGCTTCGGGCTACGCCGCCCAACCACCCACGGCACCGGCTACCCGACCTGAACCTCTTTCCAGAATGCGACGTAGTTGCTGAAGTCCTTGCCGCCAGTGCGGGCGAAGGCGGTCTCGTGCGGGTGCGGGTAGCTCCAGGCGCGATCCTGCAGCAGGGTGTCGCCGTCGTTCACGCCGAAGTACTGGCATGCGCCCTTCCACGGGCAGGTGTACGGGGTGGCGCTCTCAACGAGGTATTCGCGGTTCACGCTCGACGGCGGGAAGTACCAGTTGCCCTCGATCTTGATGAGGTCGTCCTGCGGAGCGTCAGCGATGACGACACCATTGAGAATTGCCTGGGTCACGATTCCTCCTGGAAGCAGTGGGTGATTACAGGGCGCAACGCTGCGCACGCACACTGAATTCCCTGAGGTCGCGATGGCAGACTTGAGCGATGCGAATTCTCCTGAAACTCGTTCTCGACTGCACCCCGGATGCCGCCTGGGATGCGATCCGCACGCCCAGCGGCATGCAGCAGGTCTCGGCCCCGTTCACCACCTTCGAGTCGCTCGAACCGGCCGGCTTTCCGGCCCACTGGACCGCCGGTGAGCATCCGGTCGCGATCAGCAGCTTCGGGATCGTGCCGATCGGCGAGCAGGTGATCGGGATCACCTACCCCGAACGCCAGGACGACGTTCGCATCCAGGTCGACACCGGTCGCGGCCTCACCGGCCCACTCGCCCTCGTGACCAGGTGGGAACACTCGATCGCGATCGCACCAGGACCCGGCGGCCGCACCCTGTACCGTGACCAGCTCGTGTTCGAAGCCGGTGCGCTCACCCCGCTTCTCTGGCTCGGCTATTGGGCGTTCTGGCAGTGGCGCGGCGCCCGCATCCGATCGCTGGCCCACCACTGGAAGGCACGCACCGCATGACCGCGTTCGAGGTCGCCGACTGGCGCCGCCGGATCTTCGCGCTCTACGCGGAGGTGCGGGAATCCACCGACCCGGTCGCCGCCCACGAACGGTGGCGGCACGAACGCGACCGGCTGTTCGCGGAACATCCGGCCTCCCCGCTGCTGCCCGAGGACCTCGCGGTGTTCGGCGGGCTGCCGGTGAAGCCGTACGACCCGGACTGGCGCTTCACGGTCGAGGTGACCGCCGCCGCGCCGAAACACCTGGACTTCGCGACGGGAACCGACGGGATCGTGCCGTTCGACCTGATCGGCATCGCCGACGTGCCGGGTGTCGGCATCCTCGATGTCTGGAAGCTCGGCAGCTACGGCGGCGGCATCTTCCTGCCCGTGAAGGACGCCCTGGCCGGCCGGCCCGGCGGCACCTACGGGGGCGGCCGGTACCTGATCGACACGATCAAGGGCGCGGATCTCGGACCGGGCCGATCCCCCGACTCCCTCGTGCTCGACTTCAACTTCGCCTACAACCCCTCCTGCGCGTATGACCCAGCCTGGGCCTGCCCGCTCGCACAGGCCGGCAATCGCGTGGCGGTGGAGATTCCCGTCGGAGAGCGGTATTCCGGGGGCCACTAGACCACCCCTGCTATGCTGGGGTCACTTGCGAAACCATGACGGTTTCCCTGCGTCGTTGAACGCTCCCTCTTCTCCCCGGCTGCATCGCAAAGATTCGGTCGGGTTGTAGATACTTTCTCCGGCGATCGATTGCGGCCATCGCCGCTCTCGCCAATTCACACCGATCGGCTCGAAAGAGTGCGGCTGTCGGTGTGCAGATGCCCGAAAGGCACCACACCATCACCATGTCTGAATCCATTTCATCCTTCGGCGCGCTCGGCGTGCCGGCTCCCCTCGTCGCGGCACTCGCCGCACAGGGAATCGAGTCCCCGTTCCCGATCCAGGTCGACACCCTGCCCGACACGCTCTCCGGGCGTGACGTGCTCGGCCGCGGAAAGACCGGATCCGGCAAGACCCTCGCGTTCGCCATCCCGATGATCGCGCGCCTCGGCGGCAAGCTCGCCGGCGGCAACCGTCGCCCGGGACGCCCGCTCGCCCTGATCCTCGCCCCGACCCGCGAACTCGCCACCCAGATCACGGTGGCGCTCACCCCGCTCGCCGAGGTCTACGGCCTCAAGTCGGTCACCATCTTCGGCGGCATCTCGCAGCAACGCCAGGTCGCCGCCCTCAAGGCCGGCGTCGACATCGTCGTCGCCTGCCCCGGTCGCCTCGAAGACCTCATGAAACAGGGCTTCGTGTCACTGGATGCCGTCGAGATCTCGGTCCTCGACGAGGCCGACCACATGGCGGACCTCGGCTTCCTGCCCGTCGTCACCCGCATCATGGACAAGACCTCGCAGTCCGGCCAGCGCATGCTGTTCAGCGCCACGCTGGACAACGGCGTCGACCGCCTCGTGAAGAAGTACCTCCACAACGAGGTGCTGCACTCCGTCGACGAGGCCAACTCGCACGTCTCCGCGATGACGCACCACGTCTTCGAGGTCGACTCGGTGGAGGCCAAGCGCCTGCTCATCGAGAAGCTCGCCTCCGGAAGCGGACGCCGCATCCTGTTCATGCGCACCAAGCATCACGCGAAGAAGCTCGCCAAGCAGCTCACCGACGCTGGCATCCCCACCGTCGACCTGCACGGCAATCTCTCGCAGGTGCAGCGCGACCGCAACCTCGCGTCCTTCGCCTCCGGGGACACCCGCGTGCTCGTGGCGACGGATGTCGCGGCTCGCGGCGTGCACGTCGACGACATCGAACTCGTGATCCACGTTGACCCGCCGGCCGAGCACAAGGCGTACCTTCACCGCTCGGGCCGCACCGCTCGCGCCGGCAAGGAGGGCGAGGTCGTCACGATCGTGCTGCCCACCCAGCGCAGGGACACCGCCGCCCTTCTCAAGAAGGCGGAGATCACCGTCACCCCGCAGCACGTCACCGCCGATTCGGACGCCGTCGCGGCGCTCGTCGGCGAGGTCGCGGCCTGGGTCAAGCCTGCCCCCCGCGCACCCGCGCAGGTGCAGGGCGCCCCGCGCAGGGGCCGCCAGTCGCAGGGCGGACGCTCCTCCGGACAGGGTCGCTCGCAGGGCGGGTCGCAGGGTGCGAACGCCCAGCGCAAGCGCGCCAACCGCGATGGGGCCGCGGCTCCCGCCGGTGGCTCGCGCAACTACTACAGCACCGCAAGCGGCGAGGGTGCGTCATCCGGCGCCCCCCGCACAGGCGGGGCTCCGCGGGGCGGTGCGGGGGGCGGCGCGAACCGGGCCGGCTCCGGCGGCGGACTCGTCGGCATGTCGCAGGGCGGTGGCGGCGGACGTCGCCGCAACGGCGGCGGCGGTCGCTGACCCAGCAGACGATGAGGGCCCTCGCACTTCGGTGCGGGGGCCCTTTCTCGCGCGGGTCGTTGCTTATCGTGCGGGTCGTTGCTTATCGTGCGGGTCGTTGCTTATCGTGCGGGTCGTTGCTTATCGTACGGGTCGTTGCTTAGCCTCGATCCACCGGTCCGCGTTGGTGAGCAGGTTCGGTTGGGTTCGATCTGAGGTTTCCGGGGGCGGGCATGGCGGAGCCTCCGGCCTTGCTGCCGGTGGTGTTCCCTTGTTCTTCGTGCCGTTGGGCTGGATGGTCAGGTGGTCGCTGATTGCGGTGGGCCGCAGGCTGCCGCGAACAAGGCCGTCCATCCGGTTTCCCAGGGCCAGTGGGCCGGCAGGTGCAG
>JBBSBA010000069.1:0-13952 GCA_038251725.1 Actinomycetales bacterium | reverse complement strand
CGCTCGAGTCGCAAATGACGCATGCCATCGCCCGCCTTCGCGGCGAGTCGTCAGAACACGGTGTCGACTTCGACACCGTCGAGGAGCCGCTCACGAACGATCCACTCTCGCTCGAGCCGATCTCCGGCAGAGACAACTAGGGCGCGTTTCCTCAACGGCGTTGCACTTTGGTCGTTTCGCCGGAGGCCCAGAGGGCTCAGCTGCGGCGCCCAAGCAGGAACGCGAGCGGCAGCGTCACGAGCGAGATCGCGGCGGCGACCAGCAATGCCGGTGAAAAGGACAGTCCCGCAGCGATGGTGCCGACGAGCACAGAGCCAACGCCGGTGCCAGCGTCGAAGCCGATGTTCCAGACCGCGCTTGCCGTGCCGTATTCCTTGCGCGAAACAGCGCCAAGCGAAAGCAGCAGGGTGAGGTTCTGAATGCCGCCATAGCCGATTCCGACAAGAGCCAGCGCGATCAGGAAGAGGGCGACTGTGGTGTCGCCGGGGTTCTCAACAGCGAGGGCGGTGAGTGCGAGTCCCGCAACCGTGAGCAGCACGAGCGGCCACAAGAACGCCCGGGGGCCGTAGCGATCGGCGAAGGACCCGATCCGCCACCGGCTGACCGCTGCGGCGACGGTGAAAAAGGCGAGACCGCCCGCCGTCGCCAGCGGCGCCGAACTCATTTGCGGAGCGAACGTGATGAGCGCGCCACCGGCGAGAGTGGCACCGAGCAAGATGATCGTCGGTCCTGCGAGCCGGCTGGCAACCCGACGCGGGGGACGGTTGCCGAGGGCCTGGCGAGATGTGTCGCTGCCCGCTGAGTCGCCGGCCGCATCGGTCAGACGCAGCCGTTCGACATCCTTCTCTCGCAGTGCGCGCGCGAGCCAGGGAGTGGCCGCGATTCCAAGGATGGACGTGGCACCAAGCGCGAACACGATCCAGTATCCGACCGCATCGACGAGCCATGGCCCCGCTGGCAGAAGTACGACCTGGGGGATGGCGATTGCCGCACCATATGCCCCGATCGCGGCACCGTGCCGTGCTGGCGGGACGAGGTGGGCGAGGGTGGTGGAGCCGGTGACGGTGAGAATTCCGAACCCGAGCCCTCGGAGAACCGACATCGCGAGGATCCACCCGAGCTGGTCGGAGACCAGATGCAGCAGGGAGGGGCCGCCCAGGAACAGGAGGCCAGCGGCAAGGACGGGTGCGGTCCCGAAACGGGCAAGAAGCCAAGGGACGAAAGGCTGGGTGGCGATCGTGGCAAGCAGGAGGAGCCCGTTGACGATGCCTGACCCGGCTTCATTCGCACCGCCGTGTACCGCCCACAGCGGCGCGACCGGAAGGAGCGCCGCGTAGCCGGAGAATCCGGCAGCGGTGAGGAGGAGCAGCGACGGCATTCCCGGCTCACGCCATACCGGGATGCGGGGTGCTTGGTCGGGTCGGGTCACGATGGCCAACACTATCTGGCCGCTGGGGCTCGGTCAGGTCACATGGAGTCCTTCTGGTCGAGCATGCAGATCGAGCTGCTCGCCCGGGAGGCGTGGTGCGCTGGATCGTGCGTCGGGACCCATGACGGGGCCGACTGCCGTTGTGACGGAGCCGCCTGTCAGAATCGAACTGACGACCTTCTCATTACGAGTGAGATGCTCTACCAACTGAGCTAAGGCGGCGTGCACGCGATTTCTCGCGGGCAACGCATGAAAGCTTAGCCGATCAGACGGCGCCCATCGGTCCGAGGATTCGACCGAGTTCGTCGAAGGATTCCTTCAGTCGATCGCGGAGGGGGACGCCGCCCTCGTTGTCGGCCCAGCGGGTCCAGGCATGCTTCATCGCACCGAAGGCGACGTGCGTGATGAGGCGGGAGCGACTGAGCACGAGGTCGTCGTCGGCGACGAGGGACGGATCGTCAGCCACGAGACGGAGGGCGATGACCTCCCGCAACTGCTCCTCGAAGGCCCGCATCGCGGCCATGCGCATCGCGAACAGTTGCGGATACTCCTTGAGCAGCCCGCGACGCAGCAGCAGCAGCTCGGTGTCGTTCGACTCCCCCTCGGTGGCATTCGCGAGGAGGGCGCCGAGGCCGTCGAAGACCGATCCGCTCGTCGCGTTCACATAGGCGGAGACCGCCTCGGCGGGCGGAAGCTCGGGCGCGTCGCCGACCAGAGCCGACTCCTTCGACGCGAAATAGTTGAAGAAGGTGCGGGGAGAGATGTTGGCGATGCGGCTGATCTCGTCGATCGTCACCCCGTCGAGCCCCTTATCGGCGACCAGCCCGAGAGCCGCGAACTCGATAGCACGCCGGGTAGCGAGTCGCTTGCGCTCTCGCAGCCCGGCTCGGCCGACATCCATCGTCATGACAACATTGTTGCACTCCGTGCAAATTTGCACAAACGGTCACCGGGGACCATGGCGTTCACCCGGTGCACTGCGGGTCCTTCTTCGGCACGGTGCCCGAGACGAAATAGCTGTTCACCGCGTCGTCGATGCAGGCGATGCCGCGGTTGAAGGCCGTGTGGCCCTCGCCGTGTCGCGTGATGAGATGGGCGCTCTCGAGCTGCTTCGAAAGCGCGACTCCCCACTGGTACGGGGTCGCTGGATCTCCGGTGGAGGACAGGATGAGGATCGGCGCGGCTCCCGCACCGGTCACGACCGGCGGTGGCGTGCGATTGTGGAACGGCCAGTTTTCGCAGGTGACATCCCCGATCACCGAGGGTCGGGTGAGCGTCGGCGCCGCCTTCACGAGCAGGGCGTTCTCCCGCGCGATCTCGGCCGGATCCGTCACGGTGGGGTAATCGAGGCATCCGATGGCGATGAAGGCCTCGAGCGAGTTGTCCTTGTAGCTGCCGTCGGGGTTGCGGCCGTTGTACGAGTCCGCCAGCAGGAACGCCGTATCGGTTTTGCCCTGTTTGATCTCGGCGAACATGTCGCTGAGGTACGGCCACGACGACGTGTCGTAGAGCGCCGAACTAATGGCCGTATCGAGCACATTCTGGTCGAGCACGCGGCCGTCGGATGAGGTGATCGGCGACACCGTGAGATGGTCGTAGAGCGCGGAGATCTTGGACAGGCTGTCATTCACCGATCCCGGGAACGGGCATCCCTTGGTCTTCACGCAATCGGCGAGGTAGCTCTTCAACTCGTCTTCGAAGGCCCGCGACTGCGCGAGGTTGATGTCGAAGATCGACAGGGTCGAGTCGGTGGCGCCGTCGAGCACCATGTGACCCACCTTCGACGGGAAGCGATTGGCGTAATACATGCCGATGTCACTGCCGTAGGAGTATCCGAGGTAGTTGAGCTTCGCGTCCCCGACCACGGCGCGCAGCATGTCGAGGTCGTGCACCGTGCTCTGGGTATCGACGAATTCGAGGGCCGGCCCGGTGTTCTTCAGGCAGGCGGCGGCGAAGTCCTTTGCCTGGTTCGTGACCTCGGTGACCCACGCCGGGCTGTTCACCGGGTTCTTGGGGACCCCGTAGATGAACTGGTCGAGGCCCTTGGCGTCGTAGCAGGTCACCGGCGTCGACCGGCCGACCCCTCGGGGGTCCCAACCGATCACGTCGTAGCTCTTCTGAAGCGTCTTCGACACTGCGAAGTCGAGGTCGTTGTGCACGAGGTCCCAGCCAGAGGCGCCCGGACCGCCGGGGTTCACAAACAGTGAGCCGAGGCGGTTTCCGGTGGCGGATGCCCGGGTGAGGGCGAGCGTGATGTCGGTCGCCTTCGAGGGGTGGGCCCAGTCCATCGGCACGGTCGCCGTCGCGCACTGCTGGTTCTTTCCGCAGTTCTTCCAGGCGAGGGACTGGTGATAATACGGTGCGACGGCCGCCGGCACCCGCTCGCCCGTGGGCTTCGAGGTCGTGGTGACGCTCGGGAACAGCGAGGTCGTGCATCCGCTGAGCAGCAGTATGCCCGCGGTCGCCCCGGCCAAAACGGCGAGGCGCAGCCTCGAACCGGCCAGACTCACCATGCGTGGCTCAACACATCGGGTCCTTCTTCGGCACGGTCCCGTCGACGAAGAAGTTGTCGACCGCGCTGTTCACGCAGGCATCGGACTTGTTGTACGCCGTGTGCCCCTCACCCTTGTAGGTGATGAGATGGCCGTTCTGCAGTTCCTTCGCGAGGGCCTTCGCCCAGATGTACGGAGTGGCCGGGTCGTTCGTGGTGCCGACCACGAGGATCGGCGCAGAGCCCTTCGCGGCGATCGGGCCCCTGGTGCGGGTCGGCTTGAACGGCCAAGTGGCGCAGGAGGTGTCGTAGGCCAGTTGCGCGCCCAGGGTCGGGGCGAGTGCGGTCAGCTTCGCGGCATCCGCCCGGAGGCTCGCGTCGGTGGTGGACGCTGCCGGGTAGTCGAGGCAGTTGATCGCGATGAACGCCTCGGTGGAATTGTCGTTGTAGGTGCCATTGGCGGCCCGCCCGTAGTAGCTGTCGGCGAGCTGGAAGGCGAAGTCCGCGTTGCCCGTGAACACGCTCGTGAACAGTTGCGTGAGGTAGCTCCAGTTCGTCCTGTTGTAGAGCGGAAAGATGATCGCGGTGAACATGACGCTGCCCGAGAGCTCACGGCCGTCCTTCGCCCGCAGTGGGCTCGCGTTGAGGCTGTCGAGCAGCGCGCGGATCCTGGTCATCGCCGCATCCACGCCGGCGCTGCCGCTGCCTGGGAACGGGCAGTCCTTGCCGGTCTGGCAGTAAGCGATGTAGGCCCGAAGTGCGCTCTCGAAGCCCTGCGCCTGGGTGGCGCTCACCTGGAAGCTCGTCGTCGCCGGATCGAGGGCGCCGTCCAGCACCAGATGGCCGGTCTTCTTCGGGTAGAGCTCGGCGTACGTTGCACCGAGCAGCGTGCCGTACGAGTAGCCGAGATAGTTGAGCTTCTTGTCGCCGAGCGTCGCGCGCAGCAGGTCGAGGTCGCGGGCGGCACTGTTGGTGTCGACGAAGCCCAGCAGCTCCCCGGTGTACTTGAGGCAGGCCGCCCCGAACTTCGTGTTGCTGGCGCGCTGGTCGGCGATCCAGGCGTCCGACCCGAAGGGATTCGACGAGACGTCGAAGAGGAACGCGTCCATCTCGGCCGGGTTCTGGTAGCACTTCACCGCAGACGACTTGTTCACACCGCGGGGATCGAAGCCCACGATGTCGTAATTCTGCTGCAGCTTCGCATCCACCGCATAAGACAGGTTGTCGCGGATGAAGTCGTAACCAGAGCCACCCGGACCGCCGGGGTTGACCAGCAGCGACCCGAGGGCCGTTCCGGTCGCGGGCTTGCGGATGAGCGCGAGATCGATCGACTTGGCTGCGGGGTGCGCCCAGTCCATCGGCGCCTTCGCCGTCGCGCACTGGAAACCGGCGCTCTCGCAGGGTTTCCACTGCAGCACCTGGCTGTAATACGGCTCGAGGGCGGCGCTCACCTTCTCGGCAACCGGCGTCGAGGTCGTTGCCGCCGCCTTGGGCAGGAACGAGGCCACGCACCCACTCAGCGGAAGGATGATCGCGAGCGCGGCCGCGACGAGAGCGATCCGCGTTGTTCGATTGGTCAAGCGGGTCCCCTTTAGCGAGCGGCGGAAATCAGCATCGCCTCGAGGGCGACGGCGGGAGCCACGTTGCCCTCGATGCGCTTGCGAGCGGTGGCGATGGCATCCATCGTGGCGAGGGTCTCGGCGGCGGTCGATTCCGCGCTCGCGGCCGTCAACTGCGAGTGGATGGCGAGGTTGATCGGCTCGGTCTGCACGCCGAGCTGCAGCAGCAGGATGTCGCGGTAGAGCGAGAGCAGGTCGACCATGATGCGGTCGATGCCGTCGCGCAGGCTGCGGGTGGCGCGCCGCTTCTGGTCTTCCTCGAGGGTGCGCAGTTGCGCGCGGAGCGCCGGGGGGATGGTGCCGCCCGGTTCGATGCCGAGCGAGCGCAGTGCGTTCGCCCGCTCCTCCGCATCCCGCTCCTCGGTGATGGCCTTGGCGTCCTCCCCGGCGAGTTCGAGCAGTCCGGCCGCCGCGATCACCGCTCCGGAGACGGTGTGGATGCCGAGCGCGATCTCGATGGTCTGCTGGCGGCGGCGGCGGGCATCCGCGTTCGTCGCGAGCCGGTGCGCCATGCCGATGTGGCTCTGTGACTCGCGCGCGGCCCGGGTGGCGGTGGCGATATCGATGCCATCGCGCTGCGAGATGAGCTCGGCGACCTCCGCCACATCCGGAATCCGCAGCCGCACCGTGCGAACACGCGAGCGGATGGTGGGCAGCAGGTCGGCCTCACTCGGCGCGCAGAGGATCCAGACCGTGCGCGGCGGCGGCTCCTCGAGCGCCTTGAGCAGTACGTTGGAGGTGCGTTCCTGCATGCGGTCCGCGTCTTCGATGACGATCACGCGATAGCGGCTCACCGATGGCGAGAAGTTCGAGCTCGAGACGATCTTCTTGACCGACTCCATCTTGATGATGACGCCCTCGGTGCTCAGCACGGCGAGGTCGGGGTGGGTGCGCGCGGCGACCTGGCGGCGCGTCGCCTCATCGCCATCCGGAGTGCCGGGGCTGAGGAGGGCGGTCGCGAAGGCGTAGGCGAGATTGGAGCGGCCCGATCCGGGCGGGCCGGTGATGAGCCAGGAGTGGGTCATCGCCGAATCGCCGATCGGCGAATCGACGAGGCTCGAGTCGGCCGCGGCCGCACGGAAGATCGCGATCGCCTCCGCCTGGCCCGTCAATTCATCCCACACGCTCACTCGCTAAGCCTAAGCGCGGAGGCTGACAGGTGAAGCCCGCAGCCTCCCGAGAGGCCACAATCGCCGAACAGGGTGAGGCTGGGGAGGGAGTGGGCGCGGGGCTACTCGGGCAGCAAACGCCGCACGCGGGCGCGGATGGCCGCCGCGATCCGTTCAATCGAGTCCGTTGCCGCAAGCACGAGAAAGCGCTCCGGCTCGGCGGCGGCGAGTTCGAGGAAGCTGGCCCGCACGCGGGCATGAAAATCGCTCTTCTCCGCCTCGAGCCGGTCGTATTTGGTGCGCGCCTCATCCAGACGCTCGCGACCGATGGTCTCGTCGAGGTCGAGAAGGATTGTGAGGTGCGGCATGAAGCCCTCGGTCGCCCAGAGCGAGATGTCGCGCACCTCGGTGGGCTCGAGCACCCGGCCGGCGCCCTGGTAGGCCACGGAGGAATCGAGGTACCGATCCTGGATCACGATCTCGCCGCGTTCGATCGCCGGACGCACTGTGGTCGCGATGTTCTGTGCGCGGTCTGCCGCGTAGATCAGCGCCTCGGCACGCGGGGCGATGTGCCCGCGGCGATGCAGCACGATCTCCCGCAGTTCGAGACCGAGCTCCGTGCCGCCCGGCTCGCGAGACCGCACGACGACATGCCCGGATGCCGTCAGCCAGTCGGCCAACAGCCCGGCCTGGGTGGACTTGCCCGACCCGTCACCACCCTCGAAGGTGATGAAGAGCCCGGTCATGGCAGAACCCTCACTCATGCCTAGTGCGCTGGGGTCGCCGCGGCGGCCTTGGCGGCGGCGGCCTTGGCGGCGGCAGCCTTCGCCACCGACGAGGTGCCTGCTGCCGTGGGGGTGCGCGCCGCAGTCGTCTTCGCCGCAGTCGTCTTCGCCGCAGTCACCTTCGTGGCCGGCTTCTTCGCGGCAGTCACCTTCGCGGTAGTCGCCTTCGCCGCAGTCGCCTTCGTTGCGGGCTTCTTCGCGGCGGGCTTCTTCACGGACGTCTTCTTCGCTGTCGTCTTCTTGACCGCCGGGCCCTTCGCACGCTTATCGGCGAGCATTTGCACCGCGCGCTCGAAGTCGATCTCCTCGACCGTCTCCCCGCGCGGGATCGTCACGTTCGTGACGCCGTCGGTCACATACGCGCCGAAACGGCCGTCCTTGATGCGAATCGGCTTGCCGCTCTCCGGGTCAGCCTCGAATTCCTTGAGCGCGCTCGATGCCCGACGGGCGCCGTACTTGGGCTGCGCGTAGAGCTCGATCGCACCGGGCAGGTCGATCTCGAAGATCTGGTCCTCGTCCGTGAGGGAGCGCGTGTCGGCACCCTTCTTGAGGTATGGCCCGAACTTGCCGTTCTGCGCGGTGATCTCTTCGTTCGTCTCCGGGTCCTGGCCGACGACCCGCGGAAGCGACAGCAGCTGCAGTGCGGTGTCGAGGTCGACCGTCGCGAGATCCATCGACTTGAAGAGGGATGCCGTGCGCGGCTTCACGACGGGGGCCTTCTTCGGTGCGGCACGCTTCTTCTTCGGCTCGACGACCTCGCCGGTCGCGGGATCCACCACGACGGGCGCGGCTTCGGTGATCTCGGCGACCGGGGTCTCGGGCTCCGGGTCGAGCTCGGTGATGTAGGGACCGAATCGGCCGTCCTTCGCCACGATGTTCTTGCCATTCTCGGGATTGACCCCGATGATTCGGTCAACAACGACGGGAGCGTCGATCAGCTCGTGGGCCTTGGCGACGGTCAGTTCGTCGGGGGCGAGCTCCGGCGGAATGTTCACGCGGCGAGGCGTGGCCTCGGGCGCGGCATCCGGATCGAGCACCTCGAGGTAGGGACCGTACTTGCCGATGCGGAGGGTCACCTCATCGTCGAGCTTGATCGAGTTGATGCTCTTGGCGTCTATTTCGCCCATGTTGTCGATGACGCTGCGCAGTCCGCGGTGCTTTGTGCTGCCGAAGTAGAAGCTGTTCAGCCAGTCGACGCGGTCTTCCTTCCCTTCGGCGATGCGGTCGAGGTCGTCTTCCATGCTCGCGGTGAAGTCATACTCCACGAG
Source organism: Actinomycetales bacterium (assembly GCA_038251725.1). Classification (GTDB taxonomy): domain Bacteria; phylum Actinomycetota; class Actinomycetes; order Actinomycetales; family Microbacteriaceae; genus Lacisediminihabitans. The sequence continues at coordinate 5,251 of JBBSBA010000069.1, read as the reverse complement.
ATCGGAGAAGAAGTCCTCGAGCAGGCGCACCACCGAGAACGCGATCCAGTTGGGCACCATCGCGGTGCCACGCGGGGTGACATAGCCGCGGTCGATGATCGTGGAGATGATCGACGCGTAGGTGGAAGGACGCCCGATCCCCAGCTCTTCGAGCGTCTTGACGAGGCTCGCCTCGGTGTAGCGAGGCGGTGCACTGGTCTCATGGCCCTTGGCCTCGATGTCCGCGACCGTGAGCGTCTGGCCGACGGTGAGCGGCGGAAGCTTGGCCTCGGTGGGCTCGGCGCTGGCGTTGCGCTCCTCGTCGCGGCTCTCTTCGTAGGCCTGCAGGAATCCGCGGAAGGTGATGACGGTGCCGCTCGCGGCGAATTCGGCCATCGTGCCGCCCTGCACCGGTCCGGCGCTGATGACGACGGAGGCCGTCGATCCCTTCGCGTCGGCCATCTGCGAGGCGATGGTGCGCTTCCAGATCAGGTCGTAGAGCTTCCAGTCGTTGCCCCGCAGCACTCCGTCGAGCTGGCCGGGGGTTCGGAAGGTATCGCCGGCGGGGCGGATCGCCTCGTGCGCCTCCTGCGCGTTCTTGCTCTTGCTCGCGTAGGTGCGCGGCTTCTCGGAGACGCTCTCTGCGCCGTAGAGGGACGCCGCCTGGCTGCGCGCGGCGGTCATCGCCTGCTGCGACAGGTTGAGCGAGTCGGTACGCATATAGGTGATGTAGCCGTTTTCGTACAGCCCCTGCGCAACGCTCATGGTCTGCCGTGCGGAGAACCGCAGCTTGCGCGCGGCCTCCTGCTGCAGCGTGGAGGTGCTGAACGGTGCGGCCGGTCGGCGCGTGTAGGGCTTGGAGTCCACCGAGGACACGATCACCGAGACAGACGGATCGCGCAGCGCCTCGGCCAGGGCGGTCGCGGCCTGCTCGTCGAGGGCGACCGCATCCGGCTTTCCGCTTGTCGACGCCTTCAGGAGTCCCTTGTCGTCGAAGTCGCGGCCGGTGGCGACGCGAACGCCGTCCAGGCGCGCGAGGCGGGCGTCGAACGAGGTCGAGCCGGCGGCGAGGCTGGCGGAAAGGTCCCAGTAGCCGGCGGCGACGAAGGCCAGTCGTTCGCGCTCGCGGTCGACCACGAGTCGGGTGGCCGCGGACTGCACGCGCCCCGCAGACAGGCCGGGGCCGACCTTGCGCCACAGAACGGGGGAGATCTCGTAGCCGTAGAGGCGGTCGAGGATGCGGCGGGTCTCCTGGGCATCGACGAGGGCGGTGTCGATGTCGCGGGTGTTCTCCCGTGCGCGCTCAATTGCCTCCTTGGTGATCTCGTGGAACACCATCCGCTTCACCGGAACCTTGGGCTTGAGTTCGTCGAGCAGGTGCCACGCAATGGCTTCACCCTCGCGGTCCTCATCAGTTGCGAGGTAGAGCTCGTCGGCGCCCTTCAGCGCGCGCTTGAGTTCCGCGACCGTCTTCTTCTTCTGGTCGGAGACGACGTAGTAGGGAACGAACCCGTTCTCCACGTCGATGGAGAACTTGCCAAGCGAGCCCTTTTTCAGCTCGGGCGGCAGGTTCTTCGGCTCGATGAGGTCGCGGATGTGTCCGACCGAGGCCAAGACCTCGTATCCGTCGCCCAGATACTGGGCGATCGTCTTCGCCTTTGCGGGCGACTCGACAATGACCAGCTTCTTCGTGCCTGGCACCTGACTCCTTGCGTCAGCGACTCCCGCCGCATTAATGGATCTGCTCGGTGGAACAAAACCTCGCCAAGCCTATGACCGCATCGCTGATGGTACGCACAGGCGGTCGATGATGGCGGGTGTCGTCCCGACAGGCACACCATACACACAGAAACCCACCGGCCGCTCGACGCGAGCACCGCGTCATCACTCGTCTATTGACCGACGGCCACCTCCGGGCGTCCCGCCGTGGCCTGCGCCGGAACCGGAATTCCCCACACGACGGTGACCGCTCGCACCGTGACGGTCGTGCCGTCGACCACGCAGCGGGCGAGCGTCGCGCCGTTCGCGGCGGCGACGGCGGAGGCCGCCGGGCACGGACTCCCGGGGTGGATGCCGACCGCGACATCCGCTGCGGCGAGCGCCGCGGCATCCGCCGCACCGGCGACCCGCTGTTTCGCGGCCAGCACGAGACACAGCGGAATGAGCAGGGACAGCGACGCGAGCATTGCGGCGATGATCGCGACGGCGAGAATCGATCCGGACCCGATCTCTCCCGATGCGGGATCACGTCGGCCCACCACGTCGGCCCATCACTCGGCCCACCACGTCGCCCGTCACCTCCCACCGTCCAGCGCGCAACTCGACGCGCTGAGCGACACGGCGGCGAGCGGCCCGCCCGCGCCAGTTCCAGTGCCAGTTCCAGTTCCAGTGCCAGTGCCAGCGCCGTGGGCGGTCGCCGTGACGCAGACCAGGTCGCCGCGATGCCCGATCCGCAGGCTCATCCCCGACACCAGCGCGGCCGCCGCGCCAACGGGCTCGCCGCGCGCCGCACTCCGGGCCGCGGCCGCCGCCGCATCCTGCAGCCGCAGTTGCTGGCCGGCGAGCTGCATCCCGGCCAGGCAACATGCCAGCAGCAGGAGCACGGCCGGAACGGTGGCCGCGAATTCCGCGGTGATGCTTCCCCGCTCCGGGGACGGTGCGCGCCGCATCAGCCCACGAAGGTGAGCGCTCGGTGCACGAGCTCCGTGAGCAGTCCGCGCACCTCGTCGCTGCGCAGGATCGCCACGAGCAGCCCGGCAAAGCCCACCGCGGCCATCGTGGCGATGGCGTACTCGGCGGTCGCCGCGCCGTCCTCCCGGGCCAGACTCCGTCGCGACCTCTTCGCGATCGTCTCTTTCATCGTCAACCTGCCTCTCGTCGTGGTGCCCGACGGAGCAGTCGGACCGGACCATCGTCGATCCTGCTGGCCTCGTGAGCCCCCGCCGCGGCGGGATCGGTGCGGTCCCGTCAGAACGAGGCGACTGTTGACGAGATGACGGCGATGACCAGCGGCACGACCCCGAGCAGCATGAAGGCCGGCAGGATGCACAACCCGAGTGGGAGCATCAGCGTCACCGCGAGAGTCGCCGCCTTCCGCTCCCCCGCGCTGCGGGCGGCCCGACGAGCCTCGACCGCCTCGCTGCGCAGCAGTGCCGCGGCAGGGACCCCGGCCCGTCTGCTCAGGTCGAGCACCTCCTCGATCGCGCTCTCGGTGACGTCGGGGCCGATCCCGCACCGCTGGCGGGCATCCGCGACGGTCCGGCGGGCGCGGGGAAGAGAGCCGCCACCAGAGACGGCGATGGCCATCAGGTCGAGGCCGAGGCCCGGGGTGAGATCCTTCGGCCGGGCACCGCTGACGAGCCTCCGATTCCAGACCTGGGCGATGACCATCAGGGCGACCCCGGCGGCGAGGCACACCAGTCCCGGCGTCGTGGCGAACAGCGTTCCGATCGGGTCGAAACCGAGCGCCATCCCGAACAGAATCCCCACGACCGGAAGCACCATCACCATGCGGGCCGTGGCCGTAGGCCCCGCGAGCGCGGTCTGGAGATCCCGCTCGTTTTGGGCGAGCGCCCGCAGGGACGAAGCCAGTTCCGCGAGCGTCGGGGCGAGCGGTGCCCCGGCCTCGGTGGCGACGAGCCACGCCGCGGCGAGCCCGCGCCAGGCGGTTTCATCGGCCCGGTCGGCGACGGCGACCTCGACCAGGGCATGTGCGATCGACTCCCCCCGGCCCGCCGCGTCGGCCACCGAGCGCGCCCGGGGCAGCGCGGAGCCCAGAGGGCCGCCGGCCACGTATCCCCAGCCCGAGGCCGGGGTGACACCGGAAGCAAGCAGCACTCCAAGCCGCTGGACGAGGGACGCGAGCGGTTCGAGGTCGGCCGCCGCTCTACGGCGCCGCATCCGAATCCACCATGAACAGCCGGTCCCGCCGATCCAGCCGGAATCGCCCCATCTGCGCGAGTCGGCGAGTGCCGCGGTCCCGTTCGAGGTGGAGCACCGTTCCGATGGCGCTCACCGTCTGCCGGGCGATCGCCGTCGGGCTCATCCCGGCGAGCGCGCCGAGCGCTTCGATGCGCGCGGGAACGTCACGCAGCGAATTCGCATGCAGCGTGCCGGCCCCACCATCGTGTCCCGTGTTGAGGGCCCCGAGGAGCTCCCGCACCTCGGCACCGCGACATTCACCCAGCACCAGGCGGTCGGGGCGCATCCGCAGCGCCTCCCGCACGAGCCGCTCGAGCCCGAGTTGCCCGGCGCCCTCGAGGTTGGCCTGCCGCGCCTCGAGTGAGACGAAGTGCGGATGATCCACTTGCAGCTCCGCGACGTCCTCGATCGCGATGATGCGGTCCCCCGGAGCCGCATGGGACAGGAGTGCCGCGAGCAGGGTGGTCTTGCCGCTGCCGCCCGCACCCGTGATGAGCAGGTTCTCTCGTCGCGCGACGAGACGCTCGACCGTGTCGCGGTCGATGATCGAGAAGAAGCCGGTCGCGGCGAGATCGGAGAGACCGAGCCGCTCGACGCGTGGCAGTCGTATAGAGAGGAGCGCGCCGTCGGTCGAGATCGGTGGCAGCACCGCGTGGATGCGGATGCCGTCGTGCAGCCGCACGTCGACGCACGGCGTCGCCTCGTCGATGTGGCGTCCGCCGAGGGCGATCAACCGCACGGCCAGTTCCCGCACCCGAACCTCATCGAGACCCGGCACCTCCTCGGGAGTCGGGCCGGCGCCACGATCGACCCACACCCGTGCGCCGCCGTTGACGAAGACATCCGTTACTGCGGCGTCGGAGACGAACGGCTCAAGGACGTCGAACTCATCGAGCTCCGCGCCCGTTCGCGACCGCCGGTGGACGGGCGGCGTGTTCGGGGCGGGAAGCCCCGGTCTCCGCGCCACGAAACGCTCCCCCTCGGCGGGCGGACCGGAGAACTGGGCCAGCGACATCCCCCGAGGCTAGAGCGCCGTCACGCCCGGACGGCGGGCCGGATCGACTGCCGGGGGCGAACTGGGCGAGGGTGCGCCTGTGGACGAGAGGACCCGCGCCGGCGCTTAACAAAGCCGACGCTTAACAAAGAGGGGCGGCACCTGTTGGGGGGAACCGGTGCCGCCACAGCAACGCTGGATTGGGGGGAATCGCTGTGCGTTGCTTATCGAATTTGCATTCGACGAGGATCAGTGTACTCCGGCAGATCTCCCGCGCAAGTGAGAATCGCCTCCACATAAGGGTGACTTCCAGTCTCGGACGACGGCGGCGCAATGGGGCGCAACCCACCGGAGTTT
>JBBSBA010000068.1:0-14625 GCA_038251725.1 Actinomycetales bacterium | reverse complement strand
CTCGCCATCACCGTGGCGATCATGTGGTCGAAGAGCGATGAGAGGGACGCCAAACGCCTCGACCGCAAGGCGGCTCGCGACGGCGACGCCGATCTCGTCGAATACAACCGGATGCTGGCCGACCGGGCCGACCGGCCCTAGTGTTGCGTGTCGTTGAAGGGTTTCAGGCTGTTTGGTGGCGAGAATTGAGGCATGGTTTATGTGGCTCGAGCTTTGGTTTTGCGTGATGGCGACCGGCCTGGTCTTGAGCGTCTGACGCGGGGGCATGCGTCGTCGGCATCGTTGGCGGTTCGTGCCCGGACGGTGTTGTTGGCTTCCGAGGGGATGGCGAATGTCGAGATCGGCCGGTTGACGGGGTTGTCCCAGCCGAGTGTCCTCAAGTGGCGCACCCGGTATGCGCAGCAGGGAATCGACGGGCTGGGGGATGCCCCCCGGCCCGGTCGCGTCCCGGTCATCGATGAGCTCGCTGTTGTGGCCGAGACCCTTGCCGACAGTGGGAAACCGCCCGCTGAGCTGGGTATTTCGCATTGGTCGGTGCGGTTGATGGCCGACCGGTTGGGGATCTCGTTCGCAAGCGTCGGCCGGATTTGGCGCAAGTGGAACATCCAACCCCACCGGCTCGACACGTTCAAGTTCTCCACCGACCCGGAGCTGGAAGCGAAACTGCGCGACGTCGTCGGCCTCTATCTCTCTCCGCCGGAGAATGCGGTAGTCGTCAGCGTTGACGAGAAGTCCCAGATCCAGGCGTTGGACCGCACCCGCCCCGACCAACCGTTGGAGCAGGGCAGACCTGCGGCACGCACCCACGATTACACACGGAACGGGACGACGACGCTCTTCGCCGCGCTGGACATCGCGACCGGGAAACTGACCGCGGACAAGTGCTACCCGAAGCACACGAACACCGAGTTCGTGGACTTCCTCGGCCTCGTCGCCGCCGCGCACCCGGAAGTGGAACTACATGTTGTCTGCGACAACTACGCGACCCACAAGCACCCCAACGTGAAGGCCTGGCTCGCAGAGAACCCCCGGGTCACCCTGCATTTCACACCGACGAGCTGCTCCTGGCTGAACATGGTCGAGATCTTCTTCGGCATCATCACCAAACAGGCAATCCGACGAGGCTCGTTCCACAGCGTCGACGACCTCGAAGCCACAATCCGCGCCTACATCGACAGCTACAACGAGCGGGCAACGCCATTCATCTGGACCAAAACCGCCGAACACCTAATCGGCAAAATCAACCGCAAACGAATCATTAACACGCGACACTAGCGGATGATCGAGTGCACTCGTTCGAAATGCTCGACGAGCGGGAACGGGTCATAGAACCGGTGGAGCAACTCGCGCCACTGCCGGTATTGCTCAGATTGTCTGAAGCCGATGGTGTGGTCTTCACCGCGATCCCACTCCACGAGAAGCAAGTAGTTGCTTGGGGACTCCATCGATCGCGAGAGCGACAGCGACTGAAAGCCGGGCATGGAGGAGATGATCACCTGCGCTTCTGCAAACGCCGCCTCGAATTGACTCTCCATGCCGGGAGTGACGGGAAGGACCGCGTGTTCGGTGATCATCGGACAAGTCTCCCAGCCTCAAGGCCATTGAGTGTTATACCGAGTTATACTTTCGGCATGAAGACGGCAATCTCCCTTCCCGACGAGACTTTCGATCGCGCCTCTCGCCGCGCGAAGGCACTCGGGATGAGCCGGTCCGAGTTCTTCGCTCGCGCGGCAGTCAACTACATGGATGAGCTTGACGCGAGGTCGCTCACCGCCCGGATGGACGCGGCACTCGACGTGATTGGCGGCACGGATGACTCCAACGAGGTTGCCGTCGATGCCGGGCGCCGTGTGCTCGCTGATTCCGACGAATGGTGATCGAACGAGGCGGCATCTATTGGGCAGACCTGGGTCTGCCGGAGGGAAGCCGACCCGGGAAGCGTCGCCCGGTGCTCGTCATCCAGGCCGACTCGTTCAATGAGAGCCGACTGGCGACGGTGCTCGCGGCCGTGATCACCTCGAACACGGCGCTCGCGACGATGCCCGGGAATGTCTTCCTTCCGTCAGCCATCTCTGGTCTGCCGCGTGACTCGGTCGTGAATGTGACGGCTCTCGTCACGCTCAACAAATCCGAGCTCGACGAGAAGAGTGGCCAGATCTCGGACGGGATTCTCGACGAAGTGAATCGCGGGCTCCGCGTGGTGCTGGAGCTGTAGCAAGGAGGCACTGCTATGTGATCAGACGCTGCACGTCCGACTTGAGCGCGATCTCATTGAGCGCCGAGGCCACGTTGTCCAGATCGTCGTCGAACAGGTCCGCGTAGGTGTCGAGCGTCATCGCGGCGGACGCATGGCCGAGCATCCGCTGGACGGACTTCACGTGGGCACCCGCCGACACGGCGAGGCTCGCCGCGGTGTGGCGCAGCTGGTGGGGCGTGATCCCGTCGAGGCCAACCTCGGTGGCCGCGGGGTCAAACCAGCCCTTGTGGAAGGCGTGGTTGCGCAGGTAGGTCTTCGTGCGCATCCCGAAGAAGACCGGTTGCGACCCCGGGCGCCCGGCGACCTGCTGCTCGAGCATGGTGACGAGGAACTCCGGGATTGGGATGGAGCGGTGCTCATAGTCCTTCGGCGCCTCGATGCGCTGGTACCCCTTGTCGGCGACGACAGTCTGCTTCCCCTGGAGGCGGGCGCGGGGGAGGTCGAGATCCTGGATGCGCAGTCCCGACAGCTCGCTCCAGCGGAGTCCGCAATACGCCATCAGCAGGATGAGCCGGTCATAGCCGAGTTCGCGCCCGTGCGGCCGCCTGCCGACCGCCAGGGCGAGCGCGGCGACCTCGTCGTGGCTCAGGTAGCGCTTCGCGGTCTTGATCCGCTTCGGCAGCTTGAGGCGCTGCGCAGGGTTGGCCGGGAGGCGTCCGTCGTCGACGGCGAGCTGCAGCGCGCCGGAGAGTACGTTGACGACCTTGCGAACCGTCTCGGGGGACCCGGGGATTCCCGCGGCCCACTGCTGCGCTTGGAAGCCGGGTGAACTGTCCGATCTGGATCGGTCCGAGCCGTGGACGGATGTGGGTGTTGATGATGCCGATGGCCCGGGTGCGACTCGTGGCCCGGAGGTCCGGGCGGGCGGCGACCCAGACATCCATCCAGTCGCTGATGGTGACGCGGGTCTTCGTCGGGTCGATGTAGGCCCCGCGGCTCTTGTCGAGCTCGATGCCGGCCAAGAACAGCTCGGCGTCGCGTTTGGTGCGGAAGCCGCGCTTGGAGGTCTGGAAGTGGTCGGGCTGGCGATAGAGCACCCGATAGCGGCGACCGGCCTGAGTGGTGTAGGACTCGATGCTTCCCATGGCTTCCTCCATGACATCCGACTGAGTATGCTCGGCACACTAGCGATGACCGCTGTCACTGAGGGCCTCAGGGGCGCCACTGGGGTACAGCGAATCGGGCCGACTCCGGGCGTGGATGGGCGTTTCAGCGACCGCTGCCTATTCGTTTGACTCTTCGTTGAAAACGAATAGGCAAACGAATAGTTGTGGGGTGTTTCTCCCCTGTCCCGCGGCCGATCCCGAGCGAGCTCGCGTCCTGACCCCTCACACTCCGCAAGCTACTTGTAAGGGGTCAGGGCGTAAAGGAGCGGCGGCGGGACAGGGGAGAAACTGGTGCAGGGTTTGGGGTACAGGGGGAGTCAGGCCGAGAGGAGGGACTTGATCTGGGCGAGTTCATCATGATGCTTGGAGACGGCGACATCGAGGTCATACCGGCTCTGGAGATTCATCCAAAATCGATCGGATGTACCGAGGGCTCGAGAGAGTCGCAACGCGGTGTCCGGGGAGATCGCACGCTTACCATGGACGATCTCGTTGATACGGCGCGCGGGCACAGAGATGGTCTGCGCGAGGCGGTACTGGGTGATGCCCATCGGGGTGAGGAACTCCTCGAGGAGGATCTCCCCGGGGTGGATCGGGTCGTGTGCGGTAGTCATGATGTCTCCCCTCTAGTGGTAGTCGGTGATCTCGACCTCGGCGGGTCCGGCCGAGGTCCAGGTGAAGCAGATGCGCCACTGGTCGTTGATGCGGATGCTGTGCTGTCCCTTGCGATTGCCATGGAGCTGTTCGAGACGGTTGCCGGGCGGGATCCGCAGGTCGTTGATGGTCTCGGCGGCGTCGAGGATCAACAGCTTGCGGTTCGCAATTCGCTGGAGGTCGGAGCCGAATTTGCGGACGTGCGATCGTTGCCAGACGAGCTCGGACTCCTTGTCCGCGAATGACTGGATCACCTTTGAAGCATAACGTGTTGCGTTACTAGTGTCGAGATCCGAACGGGAAGGCAGAGCGCCAATGAGTTATGTGAATTAGATAGGTTTACTAATAACAGATAAAGCGATGTAAACCTGATAAAGTTGAAGTATGGATAGTGTGAGCAACCCGTATACCCCGAACGCCGGAGCAACGCCCGAAATCATCGTAGGCAGGAACGACCAGACCGAGACTTTCAAGGTCTTGCTACAACGACTCGAGCGAGGGCGGACCGAGCAGTCCATGATCATTACGGGTTTGCGAGGAGTAGGTAAGACCGTACTTCTGGGGGCGTTCGGCGACATTGCACGCGCTGCGCACTGGGAAGTCGTGGAAATCGAAGCAAGCAAGCACGACGACACGCACTTTCGACAGACCATGTTCTCGCAATTGAAAGGTGCGCTACTGCGACTTTCTCCTCGCGCGAGATGGACAGATCGCGGGCGGCGCGCGGCAGAGGTCCTGAGCGCCTTCGCACTTTCGATTGGACAGGACGGCGCGATCACGGTCGCCTGGGATGTACCACCGGCCGAGGGAGTCGGCGACCACGGAGACCTGGGCATGGATCTAACGGACGTCTTTGTAGCACTGGGCGAAGCGGCCCGCGAACAAGAAAAGGGCGTGGCCCTACTGATAGATGAAGTTCAGTTTCTGCGCACGACGCAACTTGAGGCTCTGATTCAGGCCGTCCATAAGACCGTTCAGCGGAAACTTCCGATGACCTTCGTCGGCGCGGGCCTCCCTCAGATAGCCGAACTTGCTGGAGACGCAAAGTCCTACGCCGAGCGGCTTTTCAAGTTCCCGAAGATTGATTCCCTAAAGGGCGACGATGCGCGAAGGGCATTTACAGAGCCCGCTGCTTCGGAAGGCGTTCACATTGATGAAGATGCCATCGGCTTGGCCGTCAGCATCACACATGGTTATCCCTACTTCATACAAGAGCTTGGGTATCAGGTGTGGAGTATCGCAGTCGACAAGACGATCACGCTCGCGGACATTGAAATGGCCCGCGAAGCGTACGAAGCGAAACTCGACAGTTCGTTCTTTCGCGTTCGGTTAGATAGGGCGACGCCGCTACAAACCGCGTATATGCGAGCGATGGCTGAGCTGGGCTCTGAACCACAGAAGGCCTCCGATGTTGCCAACGTAATGAATAGAGAGTCCACTCAACTCGGCCCAACGAGAGCTGAGTTGATCGACATGGGTCTGCTGTACACGCCAGAGCACGGCTACGCGGCGTTCACCGTTCCAGATTTCGACAGGTTCATGCTTCGTGCCGTGCCGAAACTCCAAGTTCCCGAGATTCGACGACGTAAGGGCTAGCCCTAAGTTCGGACCCGGCCTTGAGGGCAGGCCCACCGAAGCGTCACCGAAGCGTCACCGAAGCGTCATGTCACCGAAGCGTCAGAGCAGTGGCAACATTTTGGCAACACTTGATCCGAATAAAGGCCATTCTCGAGCCATCACTTGAGATCCAAAAACCCCGAGATTCCGGGCTTTTTGAACCGATTTGGCCCCACGAAAACAGCTCACTTTCGCCCTCTCACGGCGGTAACACCGGTTCGAATCCGGTTGGGGTCACAGTCGCCCGGATGCCAGTTGTTTACTGGCGTCCGGGCCCTTTGCATTTACCGCTCCGCCCAGTCATTGATGGGTGGCGGGACCTTTGATGCGCGGCGCCGGCCATCGCATGTCCCACGGCGCATCAGCGACGGGCGGGAGCGTGCGCGGCCTACAGCAGGGTCGTTCGAGGGCACGTCTCGACCGGCGGGTCGTCGATGCGTTTGATCTGGATGTCGTGCATCGTCGGTCAGGTCGGGACGGAGTTGACTCCGCACCGCCAGCAGGCGACGGGCGGCGGGCCCTCAAGCAGGGCTCCGCATTCCGTGCACACCCGGGACAACCAGCACGCGGCATCCCCGCCCTCGCCCAGATACTGCAGCTCACGGCCATCCGTCATGGTGTGCCTCCGGGTCCATTCTCCTCCCCGCGTCAAGGGGGCCGCGGGCGAGCAGCGGCGCGGCCGGCTCGACTCGTCGGACAGCGCCGTCGAGGTGGACCGGCCTGCACTACAGCCGCGCGAGACGCTCGATGTCTTCGAGGAACTCCGCGGCGACCTGCGCCGAGACGGTGGTGCGTGTGGCGCGGATCCCGGAAATGTAGTCGCCGGTGCTCGGGCCGCCCGGTGCTGATTCGTCCGCGCCCGCGAACAGAGCGCGCTCGAGTGCCTCCTGCGAGGCGCGGCGGGCCGCGTACTCGATGTCGGCGGGGGAGAACCCGTCGCTCGCCGTCACGAGGGCGTCGAGGTCGACGGCGCCGGCCACCGAGCCGGGAACGTAGCGCTCCCAGATGGCCTGGCGAGCCGCGTCATCCGGAAGTCCGATCGGCACGACGTAGTCGAACCGGCCGTGGCGGAGGAAGGCCGAATCGAGGGCGCGGATGAAGTTGGTCGCGCAGACGAGAAGACGCCCGGGCTGTTCGCGAAAGGCCGGGATGATCTTCAACAGTTCGTTGGTGACGCCCTGCAGCGCCGATGGTGGCTCGCCCCCGCGCTGCGCGGCAATCTCCTCCACCTCGTCGATGAAGACGACAGCGTGCTCGAGCTCGGAGATCTTGAGGAACGTCTCACGCAGTGCGCCGGCGAGCCCCTTGGGGTCCGCGGCGAGCCGGGAGGGGAACACCTCGACGAACGGCCACTCCAGGCGGGAGGCAATCGCCTTGGCGAAGGTGGTCTTGCCGGTGCCGGGAGGCCCAAACAGCACGACGGCCTTCGGTGGGACGACGCCGTACTGTTCGGCCATGTCGGGTTTCGCGAGCGGCATCACCAGCCGCCGTTCGAGAAGCTCCTTCTCGCGCTGCATCCCTCCAACGCCCTCCCAGAGGTCGCGGGGGAGGATCCGCCCGCCGAGCTCGCTGAGTGAACGCAGCTCCTCGCGCTGCACCGGGATGTGGCGCTCGAAATAGCGCAGGTTCTTCTTGACCTCGAAGCCGCGGTTGAGAAAGGCATCCACCCGGCTCGCGGACTCGGGCATGAGGGCGGAGAGTTTGGTGAGGCCGTGCGGCGCCATCCGTTTCTCGAGAGCGGCCAGCATGGCCGTTCCGATGCCCTGCCCCTGCCAGACCCGGGCTGTGGCGAGAAAGACGATCCAGCCCTGCGCGTGGGCGGCCCGGCCGACGGCCGCGCCGACCACCTCGTCGCCGTGCACCGCGAGAACGGCGTGATCCATCTGGCAGGAGGCGAGCACCTCGGAGAGTCCGTAGACCGGCTCGGTCTTCGCCGCAGTGATCTCCTCCCACAGGTGCAGGATGCCGTCCAGGTCATCGGAGTGGAAGTCTCGAATGCGCCAACCAGTCATCGGGGCTCCCTCGCGTGAATGACGTGTGACTGCAAATCTAGGCCACGATCGGCCGAGCGGGGCCTGGCGCACCCAGTCCGCTGGATGCGCGTGCTCGAGCCAGCCGAAACCAGGGGGCGGCGGCGCGCGCGAGGTCCGGTTCGCGACGAATCCGGCTAGATCACCGCGGGCAGCAGAACCCGGTCGATCGTGTGGATCAGGCCGTTTCTGCCCGGCCCGCACGCGGGCGATCGGATGCACCTGCGGCAAAGATTGTTGGGACGAACTGACGCGTCGGTGGGGCAATTCTTAGAGCCGTCTTTGCGCCGTGGGACCTTGGTCCCGCGCACCGCGCGACCACTGCAATAGATTTCAATAAATCGAAATGCCAGGAGGTCAGTGTGCATGCTTTACTCGCAACAGTGATGGGGGACTCGTCCCCCACCTATCTGGGATGGGGTGTTTTTACCATCCAGATCGGCAACTTCATCATCATCTCGGTGATGATAGTGCTGTTTGCTCTCGCCCTTGTTCTTCCATTCCCAGCGGGACGGAAGCGCAAATGACGCACATCGTGGAACAGCCAACCAGCGAGTCAACGGATTCGCCTGATCAGGGCTCCGACGAGGAGTTCTACACCTGGACCGGTAAGTCCCGCCGCTGGATGCTCAAGACCCTTCCGCCGGACAAGCTTCTTCCCGAGACGCAGCCGAGCTACGTCGCATCATGGATCTACGTCTTCGGCATGGGCGCGATCGCCTCGCTCGTCGTCCTCATCGTGTCGGGTGTCGTGCTCAGCCTGAACGGACCGAGCTGGTGGCATCTCTCGTCCTTCGGCCACTTCATCAACAGCACGCACCTCTGGGGCGCGGAGTTCTTCTTCCTCTTCATGGTCGTGCACCTGTGGGGCAAGTTCTGGATGGCGTCCTGGCGTGGTGGGCGATTGCTCACCTGGATCACCGGGGTCGTCGCCTTCGCGGCGTCGATCGGTGCGGCATTCACCGGCTACCTCGTGCAGACCAACTTCGAGTCGGAGTGGATCTCGTACCAGGCGAAAGATGTCGTGAACGCGACAGGAATCGGCGCCTGGTTCAACCTGGCGAATGTCGGCCAGATGTTCATGTGGCACATTGTCCTGCTTCCGCTCGCGGTCGCAGCGATTGTGGCCCTGCACGTGCTGCTCGTGAGAGTGCACGGCGTGGTTGCCCCCATCGACGCTGCCGATACCGACACCCAACTGCGTGACGCGGTCGTCCCCGAGCTTCATGACAAGGCAGACAAATGAGTAAGCAACTGAGTGCGATGTCCTGGCGCAAGGGAAACGGCCTTGCCGGCCGCCCGTGGAAGGGCGCCAAGCGCGAGTACGACCTGTTCAAGGAACTGACCGTCGGGGTGATCGTGGTCAGCCTGTTGGTGGTCGCGGTCTCGGCGATCTTCAGTTCGCCCGACGACAAAAGCGTGACGCTCAGGTCCTGGGCCAACAGCCAGCCGAACGACTTCGTGGTCACCACGAATGCGGAACTCGGCCACACGAGCGACTCGGCCGGCTACGGGCCTCCGTACAACTCCACGACCGGTGCGAGCCAGACCATTGGCGCGCTCGACCTGCAGAGCCTCGCCGGGGTGAAGATTCCCATCGACTCGGCCAAGGACTTTGTGATCGGCCCGCTCAGCACCCTGCCGAATCCGCCCGCGGCGGTTTCGACGTGGAAGGCGGCGAGCAGCACGCAACAGACCGCGTGGACGGATGCCTACGGCAAGGCTCTCGACACGGCCAAGGGTGACCCGGCCGCCGTCGCTTCGGGGGACTACGGACCCGTTCCGGCGATCACCGGTGAGCTTCTCACGATGGCCAAGCAGGGATCGCTTGACAGCGTGCTCAACGCTGGCGGCTCGTTCTACAACTTCGACTACACGCGGTCGATGTTGTTCCTCGGGGACAGTGCGTACTTCACCGACCTCGCAACGAGTCTCCACCTGACCGGTGACCAGTGGGGCATGATCAACGGAATCGGCTACTACCCCGGCCAGTCCTGGCTGTGGATGTTCTCGCTCTTCTACCAGATCGAGCCGTTCAAGTCCCTCCCCAACGCGGACTTGGTCATCATCCTTATCGTCGCGGCGCTGACCATGGTGCTCATGATTGTGCCGCTCGTCCCGGGCCTGCGGGATCTGCCTCGGCTCATCCCGATTCACCGCCTGATTTGGAAGGACTACTACAAACGGCGTTAGCGTTACCGCATTCCCCGGCCTCCTCGGTCTAACCGCGGAGGCCGGGGAATTCGTCGTCTCGCCACTCCACGGCCACGATCGTGCCGATGGCGACCCCCTCCTCGCGCTCGCGCAGTTCGACCCGGCGGATCTTGCCCGAGATCGTCTTCGGCAGTTCCATGAACTCGATGCGGCGGATGCGCTGGAACGGCGCGAGCTGTTCTCGCGCGTAGATCAGGATCGCGCGCGCGGTGTCGGCCGAGGGTTCGAAGCCGGCCGCGAGCACGACGTAGGCCTTCGGGACGGCCAGGCGCACGGCATCCGGAGCGGGCACGATGGCGGCCTCCGCCACAGCCGGATGCTCGATGAGCACGCTCTCGAGCTCGAATGGACTGATCTTGTAGTCGGATGCCTTGAACACGTCGTCGGTGCGGCCGATGTAGGTGATGTAGCCGTCGGCGTCGCGGGAGGCGATGTCACCGGTGTGGAAGTACCCACCGTGGGTGGCCGCGGCATTGCGCTCGGGATCCCCGACGTAGCCGGTCATGAGGTTGAGTGGTCGCTGCGCCAGGTCAAGGCAGATCTCGCCCTCGTCGGCGGGGTCGCCGGTGATCGGATCGACGATCACGATCGGGCAGCCCGGCAGTGGGCGACCCATCGAGCCGTCCTTCATCGGCGAGCCTGGGGTGTTGCCGACCACCGCGGTCATCTCGGTCTGGCCGTAGCCATCGCGGATCGTCAGCCCCCACTTGGCGCGCACCTGCCCGATCACCTCGGGGTTCAGCGGCTCGCCGGCGGAGATCGCCTCACGCAGGGATCCCGGTCCGGCCGAGAGGTCGGACTGGATGAGCATTCGCCACACGGTCGGCGGCGCACAAAAGGAGGTGACGTGCTCGTCGCGGATCGTCGCGAGCAGGGACGTGGCATCGAAGCGTGCGTAGTTGAATACGAAGATCGTCGCCTCGGCGATCCACGGGGCGAAGAAACAGCTCCACGCGTGCTTGGCCCAGCCGGGCGAACTGATGGCCAGATGCACGTCACCGGCTCGCAGGCCCAGCCAGTACATGGTGGTGAGATGCCCGACCGGGTAGGACACCTGAGTGTGTTCCACGAGCTTGGGGCGGTTCGTCGTGCCCGAGGTGAAATAGAGCAGCAACGGGTCGTCGGAGCCGGTCTGTGGATGCGGAAGCGGCGCGGCCGGTGCGGCGAACGCATCCGCGAAGTCGAGCCAATCGCTGGATCCGGCCCCCACCCTGATGCGGGTGAAGTCGCCCGGCACGTCGTCGAACTTCGCGACGTCGGCCGAGGCGGCGATGACGTGCCGCACCCGACCGCGGTGCAGGCGGTCGGTGAGATCCGCCGTTCCGAGCGCCGTGGTGGTGGGCAGGATCACCGCGCCGAGCTTCATGATCGCGAGCATCGCGTCCCAGAGCTCGACCTGGTTGCCGAGCATGAGCATCACCGCGTCGCCCCTCCTGACACCCAGCCCGCGGAGCCAGCCGCCCACCTGGTCGGAGCGGGTCGCCATCTGGTCGAAGGTGTAGCGGGCGGTCGAGCCGTCCTCTTCCGCGATCACGAGGGCGTCCCGTGCGTTGCCGCGGGCGATGGTGTCGAACCAGTCCACCGCCCAGTTGAAGGTGGCGCCGACATCCGGCCAAACGAAGGAGGCGACGGCCTCGGCGTGCTGGTCGCGCAGGGCGACCAGGCGGTCGCGGGCCGTGCGGAATTCGTCGGTTGCGGTGCTGTGCGTCATTGCGAAGCGCTCCTCGGCTCGAGATCGTGGGACCGCGAAAGGTGCGGATCGCGCCTGCCTCGGAACCAGGCCCATGCTACGCGGACCGGGTGCGGGACTTTATACTCCCACCCCCTCAAAGGGGCGTGCCTACCCTGAAATCACCCCGGCTCGAGTGGGCCGGTGCTGTAGTGGAAATGGAGCACACCATGGCGCGCAACCTTGTTCGATTCGACCCCTTCGCGGAGCTGAACTCGCTGGAGAAGAGCCTCTTCGGCGACGAGTTGTTCCGTCCCCTTCGCAGCGGGCAGTTCCCGACGACGGATGTCTACACCGAAGACGACAAGCAGCTGTCGGTCGAGGTGCACCTCCCCGGTTTCGAGGAGAAGGACGTCTCCGTCGACGTGGACAAGGGTGCTCTCGTCATCCAGGCGGAACGGCACGAACGCGAGGAAGACAAGAAGAAGAAGTATGTGATCCGGGAGACGAGCAACAGCTTCTATCGCCGCATCACCCTTCCCGAGCAGGCCGATGACGGCAAGATCGAGGCGCATTTCACCAAGGGAGTGCTCACGGTCGTGGTGCCGTTCCACGAACTGCCCGCCCCGAAGAAGATCGCCATCACATCCTGAGAGGGGTGACCCATGAGTGCCGAAGTGCAAACAAGCATGGCCACCGATGCCGTGATTAGGCGAGCCATCCACGACGAACTGCAGTGGATCCCCGAGGTCGACGCCTCCAGCATCACCGTCGCGGTCGATTCCGGAATCGCCACGCTCGCCGGCTCGGTCAGCACCCATGGTGAGAAGGTGGCGGCCCGGGACGCGGCGAGGCGGGTGAGGGGCGTCACCGTGGTCATCGACGAACTCGCGGTCGACACCGAGGTGCCCGCGCCGCCGAGCGACGAAGAGCTCGCGACGGCGGCCCGGCACATCCTCGAACTCGACGGGAGGGTACCGGCCGAGTCCATCACGGTCGAGGCCGACCACGGCGTGGTCACCCTCGGGGGCACGGCGGACTGGAACTACCAGCGCGAGTGCGCACGTCACGCCGCCGAGTCACTCGCGGGCGTGCGCTACGTCGACAGCCGCATCGAGCTCACGAGCCGCCTCAACGCGGACGACGCCGAGAAGCGCATCCGCGAGGCGATCGATCGAAACGCGGAGCTCCACACCTCGACTGTCACCGTCGAAGTGGAGGGCGACAAGGCACTGCTCACCGGAAGCGTGCGGTCGATCGCCGCGCGACGCCAGGCCGAGGATGCGGCATGGTGCTCGCCCCAGATCGCTACGGTGGAGAATCACCTTCGCGTGGATGCCGGCTAACCCGTCGGCGAGGCCCCCGTCACCACGCATGAAGGCGTGGGTCGCGGGCCCCGCCGCGGGCATCATCGAGCTGCGCGACAGGGACGTTCCACACCCGGCCGCGGACGAGGTGCGGATTCGCGTGCTCGCCTGCGGGGTGTGCCGCACCGACCTTCACGTGGTGGACCACGAGCTGCAACCGCACCGGCCCGATGTCGTGCCCGGGCACCAGGTCGTCGGCGACGTCGTGGAGGTCGGCAGCGACGTCTCGTCGCTGGCGCTGGGACAGCGCATCGGCATCCCCTGGCTTCGGCGCACCTGCGGACGGTGCGACTGGTGCCGATCCGGTCGGGAGAACCTGTGTCCCTCTTCGCTCTACACGGGCTGGGATGCCGACGGCGGTTACGCCGAGTTCGCGACCGTGCCCGAGGCGTTCGCCTACCGGCTCGCCTCGGACGCCGACCCCGTGGCCACGGCTCCCATCCTGTGCGGCGGCATCATCGGGTATCGCGCCCTGACCCGCACGAACCTGCCGCCGGGCGGTCGCCTCGGCATCTACGGCTACGGTTCGAGCGCCCATCTCACCGCGCAACTGGCGGCGGCCGCGGGGGCGCAGATCAGCGTGATGACCCGGGGTGAGCAGAATCGGGAGCTCGCCCGCGAACTCGGCTCGTCGTTCGTGGGAGAGGAGAAGGCGGTGCCACCGGCGGAGCACGACGCGGCGATCGTGTTCGCGCCGGCGGGGGATCTCGTGCCCTACGCGCTGCGCTCGACCCGGCGCGGCGGCACCGTGGTGCTTGCCGGCATCCACATGTCCGAGATTCCGGCCCTGGACTATGCCAGCACCCTCTTCGACGAGCGCGACCTGCGCTCCGTGACCGCGAACACGCGGCAGGACGGCCTCGAGTTCCTTCGGCTCGTGCACAACCTCGGGATCGTCCCCCGCGTCACGGCGTACGCGTTCGGGGACGCCGATCGGGCGCTCGACGATCTGCGCAGCGGGCGGGTCTCCGGGTCCGTCGCGCTCACGATGACCTGACGCGGGTCGCCGTTCCGCGCGTCAGCGGGCGCGGAGTTCGCGCGCGAGCTGCTCATAGTGGGCCGCGCGCAGTTCGTTCTCCGTCGGCGTGCCATGTTCCAGCGGGAGGGTCACGTACTCGCCGAGGGCGGGACCGGCCTCGGCAGCTCAGTGCGGGGCGAGTAACTCGCCGCCGAGCCAGAAGAGGATGAACGCTCCAACGAGACCGCCGACGATCATCAACACGAGCGACCGCTCACGCCTCACGACGGCGATGATTCCCAGGATCACGCCGACGATTCCGACGCCGAAGATCGCAAAGGACATCAGCGGGAATCCGATCGTCACCTTGAGGACGAAAAGCACTGCGAAGGCGACGATGAGGCCGAGTGCCCATGCGCCGACGGGGGTCCTCGGCCACGCCCGCACCTTGCTGCGAATTTGTTCGATCATGGGGACACTCTGGCCGGTGCCCAGGGTGCCGAGGCAGAGCAGAAAGGCCCGTGGTGCGGCTTGGCGTCCCGTCGCGGCGTATCGCATCCCGCCCCCGGTCGGTCCTGGGGACAAGAAGTTGTGCACAGATTGCCGGAAAACCTTCGAACATCTGTTCGAAAACGGGAGAATTGACCATGGCCATTCACTCCGCAGTGTTCCTCCAGTCAGCGACGATCGTCGCCGGAATCGGGGCATCCGCGGCCGAGTTCGCCGGCTTTTCAGACAACAAATTGATGGACT
>JBBSBA010000067.1:0-14725 GCA_038251725.1 Actinomycetales bacterium | reverse complement strand
GGGCCGATCTTCTGTGGGCCGATCTTCTGTGGGCCGATCTTCTGTGGGTCGGAGGGTCGCTGTAGCGTGTGGGCATGAACCAACAGGATCTCTTCCTCATGTCCGATGCGGCGCTGCGAGACGTGATCGACATGATCGATCACGACCAGCTGTCGCTCGCCGCGCCAGCCGAATGGTCGCGCAAATCCAATCCAACGCTGCGCGACATCCTCGCCTATCATGCCTACGACGAGGCCTGGGTGCCGGATGTGCTCGCCGGGCGCACCGCGGCGGAGGTGGGGAGCCGTCATGACGGTGACCTGCTCGGTGACGACCCGATCGCCGGCTACGACGACATCAACGACGCGGCGACCGAGGCGGTCTCCCGCGATCTCGACTTCGACCGCATCGTGCACCTCAGCTATGGAGACTTCCCGCTCGCCGAGTACCTCGTTCACGTGAGCCTCTACCGCGCATTCCAGGCCTGGTCGATCGCGCACTTCATCGGGCTCGACTTCTCGCTGCCGGAGCCGCTCGTCGACGGACTGTGGCAGTTCGTCGGGCCGCGAATCGACGACTTCCGCGCGATCGGCGTGTTCCCGCCGGAGGTGCCGGTACCGGAGGGCTCGGATCTCGAGGTGCAGTTGCTCGGCAAGGTCGGGTACTGGGTTCCGTGAGCCTCGAACCAGCGACCGCAGTCGCCGCCCTCGCCCTGCGGCTCGAGCACCAACCGGTGCCGCCGCAGCAGATCGTCGACGGCACCCCGACCACGGCATCCGCCGCCCTCGGAGAGATCGGGGACCTCGAAGTCGGAGTATGGGAGATGAGCGTCGGGGCGATGTCTGACCTCGAGACCGACGAGGTCTTCGTGGTGATCGCCGGGCGTGCGACGGTGCGCTTCGACCGTGACCCGATTCACCGCGAAGCCCTTGCGGACGAAACGGTGCCGGAAGAAACGGTGCCGGAAGAAACGGTGCTTCACCTCGCGCCGGGGTCGGTCGCACGGCTCGCCGCCGGCCAGAGAACGGTGTGGACGGTGACGGAGACGCTGCGCAAGATCTACATCGCCTAAATTGGTGAGCATGCGCATCCACATCGCCACGGATCATGCCGGGCTCGAATTCAGTGAAGACCTCCAGAAGCACCTGACTCAGGCCGGGCACCAGGTCGTCGACCACGGTCCGAGCGTCTACGACGCTGTGGACGACTACCCAAGCTTCTGCATCAACGCTGCACGCGCGACCGTGGCCGACCAGACGGCCGGGATCGAGGCCCTCGGGGTGATCTTCGGCGGATCCGGCAATGGAGAGCAGATCGCCGCCAACAAGGTTCCCGGTGCGCGCGCGGCACTGGTCTGGAACGTCTCCACCGCTCTCCTGGCCCGCCAGCACAACGATGCGAACCTGATCTCGATCGGCGCCCGCCAGCACACCGTCGACGAGGCGAAGCTCTTCATCGACACCTTCATTGCCGAGCCGTTCTCCGGCGATGAGCGGCACGTGCGCCGCATCGCCCAGGTCGCCGAATACGAGTCCACCGGCGCGATCGCCGGTCACGAGATCGACTGACGGTGCCCGAGGGTCATTCCGTTCACCGCATCGCCCGGCAGTTCGCCCTGCACTTCGTCGGCAAGGCGATCGCCGTCTCGTCCCCGCAGGGCCGTTTCGTCGACGGCGCGAGACTGCTCGACAGCCGCCGGATGACCGATGCCCGCGCCGTGGGCAAGCAACTGTTCCTCGAGTTCGACCACCAGCTCTGGCTGCGCGTGCACCTCGGGCTCTACGGCGCGTGGGACTTCGCCGGCGACATCACGGCGGACGCCACGGTCGCCTCGGCGAACGGCCGCATGGGGCAGACCAACCAGCGCGGCACCATCGTGGACCAGGACGCCGCCGAGGACTCGAACGCGAGCATCGGCGCGCCGCGCCGCACCCGGCTGCGCATGTCGGAGCAGGAGAAGCTCGGGGCGCCGCTGGAGAGCTTTCCGCCGGAGCCGATCGGCGCGGTGCGGGTCCGGCTGCTCGCCGACGATGCGGTCGCCGACCTGCGCGGGCCGACCGCCTGCGAGGTGCTGACTCCTGACCAGGTGGATGCGGTCATCGCCAGGCTCGGACCCGATCCGCTCGTCGACGACCCGGCCGTGGGAGAGGAGCGCTTCGTGAGCGTCGTGAGGCGAAAGCCCACGCCGATCGCGCTGCTGCTCATGGACCAGGCCGTGGTGAGCGGCATCGGAAACGTCTACCGCGCCGAACTGCTGTTCCGCGCAAGGCTCAACCCGCACACGCCGGGAAAGCTGGTGCCGGAAGATACCCTGCGCGCCCTCTGGCGCGACTGGGTCTACCTGCTCGGTGTCGGCGTGAAGACCGGACAGATGATGACGATGGACGGCCTGGATGCCGAGTCCCACCGCCTGGCCCTCGCGCACCGCGACGACCGCCACTGGGTCTACCACCGCGCTGGGCTGCCCTGCCGGGTGTGCGGAACGAACATCGTGCTGGAACAGCTCGGCGGGCGCACGCTCTACTGGTGCCCGACCGACCAGGCCTGACCCCGGGACCCTCGGCGCCGCGCTGGGGCAGAATGGTGCCATGCGACAGACGCCAAGCTACATGCTCGAGGATCCCGACCAAGTCAGGCGGCTCATCCGCGAGAATCCGTGGGCAACGATCGTGTCGAACACCTCCGCGGGACTCGTCGCGTCACACTATCCGTTCCTGCTCGAGGAAGACGCCGAGGGCATCAGCCTCGTCAGCCATGTCGGGCGTCCGGACGAGCGGCTGCATGAACTCGGCCAGCACGAGATCCTCGTCATCATCCAGGGGCCGCACGGCTACATCTCGCCCGGCTGGTACGGCACCAACGCCTTCGTCCCCACCTGGAATCACGTGACGGCGCACCTCTACGGCACGCCGGAGCTGCTCTCTGACGAGGAGAACTTCGTCGTGCTCGGCCGCCTCGTCGACCACTTCGAGGAGCGGATGCCGCAACCGGCCTCCCTCACCATCGACGAGCAGGCGGCCCGCCAGATCGCCACCGGCACCGTGGGGCTCCGGCTGAGGGTCACCCGCTTCGACGCACGCCTGAAACTCAGCCAGAACAAGCAACCGGAGGTGGTCGATCGAATCATCGACCGGCTCGAGGGCGACGGCAGCTATGCCAACCCCGCGCTGGCCGGCGAAATGCGCCGTGTCATCGCCGGCCGGGCCGGGGCTCGGTCGGCCTCGCGCGCCGAGTGAGCGGGCCCGGGCGCAGCATTCTTCTCCGGAACGGGCGGATCGACGGCCGTGAGCCGGTCGACCTTCTGGCACGGGACGGGGCGATCGTGGGAGCGGGCCACGGGCTGGTGGCCGCGGACTCAGTCGATCTGGAGGGCCGCCACGTCATCCCCGGCCTCTGGGACGATCATGTGCATCTGAGCCAGCAGGCGCTCGCGCTGCGTCGAGTGGACGTCTCGGCCGCCGAATCCGCCGGCAAGGCGGCCGCGATCATGGCGGCAGCCGCGACCACCCGACCACCGGCGCCCGGCCTTCCACTCGTCGGCTTCGGCTTCCGCGATGGGCTGTGGCCGGATCTCCCCACCGCGGCCATGCTCGACTCGGTCGTCGGCGACGTTGCCGCCGTACTGGTCAGCGGCGACCTCCACTGCTGCTGGCTGAACAGCGCGGCGCTCGCACGATTCGGGCGCGCGGGGCATCCCACCGGCATCCTGCGCGAGGACGACGCCTTCGCCGTCACCTCGGCGCTGACCGACATCCCCGACGGCATTCTCGACGCCTGGGTGGCCGAGGCCTCGATCGCCGCCGCGGCGCGCGGCGTCGTCGGGGTCGTGGACTTCGAGATGGCCGACAACCTCACGGTGTGGTCACGTCGGATTTCGGGCGGAGCCAATTCTTTGCGCATCGCCGCCGGCATCTACACCGAGCACCTCGCCGCGACGATCTGCGCGGGGCACCGCACCGGCGAGATCATCGACGGCACCGGTGGCCTCCTCTCCGTCGGCCCGTTCAAGCTGCTCATCGACGGATCGCTCAACACCCGCACGGCCTATTGCGTCGATGAATACCCGGGCCTCAGCGGACAGCCGCACTCGCACGGCATCCTGACGGTCCAGCCGGCCGACCTCGTCGCCCTGCTGCGCCGGGCATCCGCCGCGGGAATCGTGCCAGCTGTGCACGCCATCGGCGACCACGCCAACCGCATCGCGCTCGACGCCTTCGAGACTGTCGGATGCGGTGGCCGCATCGAACACGCGCAGCTGCTTCTCGACTCCGACCTGCCCCGATTCGCCGCGCTCGGGGTCACCGCGAGCCTGCAGCCCGAACATGCCATGGACGACCGCGCTGTCGCTGATCGCTACTGGACCGGTCGCACGGGCCGCGCCTTCCCGCTCCGCGGCCTGCTTGACGCGGGCGCGACGGTCGTTCTCGGGTCGGATGCGCCGGTGGCGCCGCTCGATCCCTGGGTGACGATCGCGGCGGCCGCGGGGCGCCGCCGCGACGGCATTGCTGCGTGGCATCCCGAGCAGTCGATCAGCGTGGCCGAGGCGATCACGGCATCCGCTCACGGGCGGGGACGGGTGTCGGTCGGTGACGTGGCCGACCTCTGCATCGTCGACGTGGATCCGCTCACCGCGACCAGCGAGGCGCTGCGGTCCATGCCGGTCGCGGCCACCATGATCGCGGGGCGTTTCACGCACAGCACTCTGGTCGAGACCGGACGGGTCGAGTAGCTCGCCGAGTTCACCCGGCGAGCGTGTCGAAACCGACCCGGGGTTCGTTATTTCGCGTCGACGAAGGCCTTCGGAGCGACTTCCGGTGTCGCGATCTGGATCTCGGGACGGTGCTCCTCGACGTGATTGGTCCAGCTGAGGCCGTTCCACCAGCGAACCTGGGGAAGGCCGAGCGGGTCGCGGTACCACCCTGCGGGGACGGGGGAATTGTTCGCTGAAGGCATCGGGGGACTCCTGTGAAAATACTTGCCCTACCGCGGGGGCTTTTCGGGTACGGTGATGCGACTCTAGTCCCCATAAGGGGGGACTGGTCACCCCAATAGGGGGGTCAGGCTCGGCGGTCAGCGCAGGGCGCGGATGCGCATCGCGACGCTCCGGACGGTGAGCACGCTTCGCTCGAAGCGGGCGGCGAAGACCACAACGATGATTCCCACCGGTACGAACCAGAGCCACCACTCCACCGACTGGTAGATCGCCCTGATCTGCGGCGCGAAAGTGGCGATCGCGTGGATGACCACGACGACGACGGCGATGAGGAACGGCGCCTGGAGGCGAAGCATCGCGCTCGCGATGACGATGGCGACGCCGACGACACCGAGCGCCACGAGGCGCCACGGCGCCGGGTCGGCGGCGCTGGCCAGGAGGGAGGGCACGAGAAGCGTGCCGACGCCCGGCGCGAGCCACGCCCAGGTTCGCGCCGTCGGTGCCTTCGCGAGGGTGACGCCTCCCGACGCGATGAGGGCGAACGCCATCGGCACCGTGCCGAATTCCACCTGCGGAAGCGCGCCGGTCAGGATCGCCGCCGCCGTGGCGGCGCCCGCGAATGCGACCGCCACCCAGCCCAGGAGCCGGCCGAGGGGAGGGCGATCGACGGCGAAGGCCAGCACGTGAAGCGCGCTGAAGCACAGGATCGTGCCGAGCGCGCGAGTCGGTGCGAGGGCGCCGCCGACGAACGAGGGAATTTCGAACAGCAGCAGTGCGAGGGCGGCGACCCCGAGCGCCTGGCCAGCGACACCCCGCCCGGCGACGCCGGCACCCCATCCCGGCCGAGACTGCAGGGCGGCGCAGGCCGCGAGCACGACCGCACCGGAGACGAGCCAGGAATCGAGGCGCAGATCGGGCGGACCCCGCCAGGCAAGGAGAGCGATCGCGCGGCCCGCAGTGACCAGGACGACGCCGATCGCGCCGGCGAGCGCGGCCGAGTCGAGAAACGGACGGAGATGGCCGGGGACGACGACGCTGCCTCCGGCAATCGCGAGCGTCGCCGAGATCCCGCCGACGATGAGCGGACGCGCTGGCCCGTCCGTCGCACCGGCGATGCCGAGGGGCACGATGGCGACAAGGAGCCCCGTGAGAGCGATGAGCGGAGCCACCCGGCCGGGAGCCGAGTCCCGCACGGATGCCGCGGCCCGCCAGACGAACACGGACACCAGCAACAGCACGCCCGCGAGCGGCAGCACGTACGGCTCAATGGCGGTGACGCGGGAATCGCCGAGACGCCACCACAGTCCGGCCGTCGCAAGCGCGAGGGACAGCCAGCCGAGGTGGCGCCGGAGAGACCGGGAGCCGAACAGCCCGTGCGCACCGGTGGCGAGCACGAGCGCGGTGAGCGCGGTGAGCACGAACACGAGCCAGGTCGCGGCATCGTGCCGAACGACCGCCCCGACGAGGGCGAGCGCCGACAGCAGCAGGATGCCGAGCTCGCGTGTCCATCGTGCCGTCGCCCAGGACGCGAGTCGCGGTCGAGCCGCGTGCGCGGGGGGATCGCCGAGCGTCGCGGCCGCACGGTCCGGCCGCAGCACCGTGACCACGAGCACGCCGACGGCCGCCAGTAGTGCCGCGGAGGCCGGTGCGACCGAGCGGGCGAACTCCGGCAGGGCGAGCACCCGCGCGAACGCGTCGAGCAGCACGGCGAGGGTCGGGGCGACGCAGAGCGAGGCGATGGTGCGTTCGAACCGTGACGCCGGCGACGGTGGCCGTGTCAGCCAGAGGAGCAGCACCGCCATGAGGGCGGCGCTCGCCGCGAGGCTCGTGGCGAACTCGGGCAGTAGCAGCGACATCCGCGCCGCCGCCGGGAGGCTCGCCACCGACGCGGACACCGTCGCGAAGGAGACGCCAACGGTGACGATCCCGAGGCCGAACAGCACGCGGCGGTCGAGCACGGAGAGCCGCAGGGTCGCGGGGAAGGCCGACGTGGAGACCAGGACGATCGCTGCGAGCCCCACCGCACGCGCGACGTTGTCGAAGTCCAGCTCTGCGCTCGGCAGCCGCGGCAGCGCGAACTGGCGCGCGGAGGCACCCGAGGCGATGAGGAAGACGACCGCGGCGGTGCCGAGCGAGGTCGCCCGGCCGAGCGGACTCGCCGGGAGGAGGCGGCTGGCGAGCAGGACGGCGACAACCACGACGGAGGCGATCCACCACGTGGACATGCCGCCCCAACCGATCAGATAGCCGAGAACGCCGGACACGCCGCACAGCACCGCGAGCGGCGCCCGGAGACGAGCGGCGTGGCGTCCGCGGTCGAGCACGAGCATGGCGACGAGGGCGGCGACGGAGAGCAGCAGCCAGCCACCGACCGTCGCTGTGAGCGTCGCGAGCAGGGGAGCGGCCAGGATCAGAACGGTCGCCGCGAACCAGGACAGGAGGGCGACGCGTTTGCGCAGGGTGCCGCCGATGACGAAGCCGGCTGCGGCGAGCACTGCGACGACGGCCAGGGCCAACATGGACAGTCCGACACTCCAGCTGGGGTTGGCGAGCACGTCGAACGGCGCCAGCTGCCAAGTCGACAGCACCCCGCGACTGACGGCGGTTGCCGTCGCGGTGAGGGCGGTCGCCCCGGGCAGCAGCAGGGTCATCCCGAGCACCGCGCCCGCGGCGATTCCGGCCGTCCGGACCCCGCGCACGGTGGATGCCGCGGACTCGCCCCGCGTCTTCAGCCTCAGCCGGCGCCAGCCGAGCTCGAGGGCCAGG
Source organism: Actinomycetales bacterium (assembly GCA_038251725.1). Lineage (GTDB taxonomy): Bacteria > Actinomycetota > Actinomycetes > Actinomycetales > Microbacteriaceae > Lacisediminihabitans. The sequence continues at coordinate 7,047 of JBBSBA010000067.1, read as the reverse complement.
GCCACGAGCACCGCGGCGATCGGCGGGGCGATGACGATCACGTTCGGGTCGCCGAGACGCACGGCCGCGACAGCCGCGGCGCCGGCCGCTGCGACTCCGCTGAGCGCGGCGAAGAACGCCGCCAGCCGGTTCGCCGGCGCCGCGGAGGCGCGCCCGACCAGCCAGGCGTGCAGGCCGGCGAGGGCGGCCACGCCGAGATAGGCGGGCACCGAAGTCCAGGCGGCGTCCGGTGCCGTGCCGCGCATTCCGGTGCCGGCGGACAGCCCACCGCCGACGAACGCGGCGCCGACGAACGACCCGGCGAGCGCGACGCCCGCGAGCGCCCGCACGATCGTGCGCTCGGGTCGACCGACGAGGGCGACGCGGGTGGCGGTGGCGCGGCGGGAGGCGAAGTGGTGCACTGCGCCGGCCAACGCGGCCGCGGCGAACGCGACGTAGGTGCGAGAGCCGCCATCCGCCCGGGGGTCCGCTCCGGCCGCCAGGAGGCCGACGGCCGGCACGATCGCGGCGAACCCGACGATGCGGGGCGTGCGCAGCCCGGAGAGTCGGTGCCAGGCGAGGAAGAGGGCGGCCGTGACAAGCAGTGCCACACCCCAGTACAGGCCGGCATCGGCGGCGCCGAGCGAGAGGAAGTCGTTGGCGCGGATGGCGAAGACATCCAGGTAGACGAGCACCACCGCGAGCGCGGCGACACCCTCGGCCGTGGCCGTGAGCGAGCGTCGTCGCAGCATCGACGCGATCACGACGGACGCCACGGTGACGGTCCCGATGATCACCGAGCGGCCGAGCACGCCGTAGTTGATGAAGGCGTAGACCACGAAGAAGATCGCGGCGACCGCGAGCAGGGAGATCCCGACGATGAGCAGGATGACCTGCACGCTCGAGCGCCGGGGTCCCGATTCGTCGACGCCCCTCGGGGCGGGAGCAGTGGCCGGTGTGGGGGTCGGCGGCTCGACGGGAGCCGCGGCCGGGAGCGGGAACCACACCGAGGTCGTCGGGGCCGTCGACGGGCCCGCTGTGGAGATCGGGCGAACCACCGCGTTCGCGGCGTCGCGGCTGGCGGCCAGGGCCGCGCGGCCATCGTGGCGGATCCGGCCGATGAGTTCGAGTCGGCGCTCGAGCAGGGCGGCGGTCTGCGCCGATACGCGCCCGAGTTCGACCGCGGCCGGGTGGCCGAGGTCAAGCTGGCAGTTGCCGCAGTGTGGCCCGCTCAGGATCGTGAGGCAGGCCGGGCAGAGCGCAGCGCTCGTGAGGTCTGTCGTGCTGCGGGGAAATACCGCCGTGCCTGCGAACCGTCGATAGTCTGGGTGATCGGCGCCCTCGGTACCGGTCACGCTGTCGTTTTCGGCCACTGATGGTTCCCCTCGGACGGTCGTCCGCTCAGGCTAGTGTCTGAGATATCGTCGCGTCGATGGGCGCGCCCGCGGTGGGGAGAACCGTGCCGGCTCCGCTACGTGGAAGAGCGGACGCCGTGCCAACCCCCACGAAGCCGCCCCGAATCGCGCTCGCCGAATTGCCCGAACTGGTGAGCGCGGACGGCGATTCCCTCCTCGCTCGGGATGAACGCGACCGGCAACGCTATGGCGGTGCCGATCTCACCGGACACGACCTCACCGGCAGCACATTCGCCGAGTGTGAATTCCTCGCGGTCACCCTCGACGACACGGAACTGCGCGGCACGCGCTTCGTCGAGTCCCGCATCGTTGACTCTTTCGCACCCACACTGCGAGCCGCCCGCACCACCTGGCGCGACGTGCTCGTCGAGAACCCGCGATGGGGATCTGCGGAGCTGTTCGAGACCCGCGCGACCCTGGTCGACGTTGACCTGCGCACCACCACGTTCGCCACGGTCAACGGGCTCGAGGGGCTGAGGGGCGTCACGATCGACGACTCCCAGCTGTCGCTGTTCGCTCCGCTGCTCGCCACGCACCTCGGGATCAGGGTCGACTGAGTCGCCGCAGGACGGGCGCCCGGGGGTTGGCGCGACGCTGGAGGGACGTTGCCACATGTGCGATAGTTTTCGACTATGACGCGATCCGAGGAGCCAGAGGATTCGGCCGGGAGGAAGCCAGCCGCGACACCACCCGTCGGACCTCCGGATGCGAGCATCTCGCCCCGCTATGCCGGCATCGCCACCTTCGCCCGGCTTCCGCGGATCGAGGATGTCCCCATGGCCGACATCGCCGTCGTCGGGGTGCCGTTCGACAGCGGGGTGAGCTACCGGCCGGGCGCCCGCTTCGGGCCGGCGCACGTGCGCGAGGCGTCCCGCCTGCTGCGACCGTACAACCCGGTACAGGATGTCGAGCCGTTCTCGACCCAGCAGATCGTCGACGCGGGGGATATTGCCGCCAACCCATTCAACATCGACGAGGCCGTCGCCCAGATCGAGGAGGCGGCGACGAGACTCGGCGCCGGCGGCACGAGACTGCTCGCCATCGGCGGCGACCACACCATCGCGCTGCCGTTGCTTCGGGCGGTCACCAAGCGAACGGGCCCGGTCGCGGTGCTGCACTTCGATGCCCACCTGGACACCTGGGACACCTACTTCGGCGCCCCGGTGACCCATGGAACCCCCTTCCGCCGTGCATCCGAGGAGGGCCTGATCGACCTCGAAGCGAGCCTGCACATCGGCATCCGCGGCGCGCTCTACAGCCGGCGGGATCTGAAGGACGACGCCCGACTCGGCTTCGCGGTGATCGCCGCCCACGAGTTCGAGACCGAGGGGCTGGCCAGGGTCATCGAGCGCATGCTCGTCCGACTCGGTGACCGGCCGGTCTACATCTCGGTCGACATCGATGTTCTCGACCCGTCCCACGCCCCCGGCACCGGCACGCCAGAGGCCGGAGGTCTCACGAGCCGGGAACTGCTGGCGATCATCCGCGCGCTGAGCCCGCTCACGATCGTCGGCGCCGACGTCGTGGAGGTCGCCCCGGCTTACGATCACGCTCAGGTCACCGCCGTCGCGGCATCGCACATCGCCTACGAGATCCTGTCGGCGATGACGCCCCGCTGATCTGAACGGACCACCGGGTGCCCCGGTGGGGATCAACTCGCTGTCGGTTGTTCCTCGGGTGTGGCGCCCTCGAGCTCATCCACGAGGGACAGTCCGCGCGTCGCCCAGGTGATCTGCTGGGATGCCTGGTCCACGAGGCCCTCGTAGACGAAGGTCTTGTAGCCGATGATGCGGTTCCATTCCGCTTCGGGGAAGATCTCGAGCCGCCTCGCCGTGATCGGATGCGCCCGGTCGCGGATGGCGACCACCTGGAACTGCCATTGCTCGCGCTGCTCGGTCCAGTGCTCGATGTGCGCGCGCAGCTGGCCCCGCACGGTCTCCGGATCGGTCCACTCGAAATAGGCGGCCCGGAGATGGGCCGGATCCCGTTCCCGGACGTACTCGATGGGGGTCTTCATCCACTCGCGGAACGCCGCGACGCCGGCATCGCTGATGTTGTAGATGCGCTTCGTCGCGCTCTTCGCCCTGGCGTTGCGGGCCACGGCGGTCGCGACGACGAGGCCCTCGGCCTCCATCCGTTTGAGCTCGGGGTAGATCTGCGAATCCGGAGCGTGCCAGACGTGCCCGACCGAGCTGTGGAACGACTTGGCGAGGTCGTAGCCGGTCATCGGCTGCGCGGTCAGTAGGGCGAGGAGGGCATATCGCAGGCTCATGTCCCAATTCTCTCCGGGTCGGGCTATTGCAGCTTCACTATGGCAATAGCTAATGTGATTGGGAAGGCTGGCGAACACAGCGAGCGGCCGAAGGAATGCGGTTGCATGGCGCTTCGTCCGCTGTGCGGTCACCCCGGTTCAACACGCCCGATCCCGCGGTCGACACGAGAGATGTTTCATCAGTACCGAGTAAGCCCGAGCACGTTGTGAATGAAGAATCCCAAAGGAGACACGCAATGACGCTGACCATGGACCCGGCAACGACCGGACAGTTCCTCGACCCGAACCTCTGGGCTGGCAAGATCTACATCGATGGAGAGTGGGTCGTCGGATCCGGCGGCGACATCCCCATCATCGAACCAGCGACGGGCAACGAAATCGGCCGTGCCGGAATGGCGACGGCTGCCGACGTGGCGCGGGCCGCGGCCGGCGCGGCAGCGGCGCAGAAGGCGTGGGCGGTGTCCCCGCACGCGGTGCGTGCCGGTGTGTTGCGCAAGGCGGCGGCGCTCATGGAGCAGCATGCCGACGAGATTATGGACTGGAACGTGCGCGAGGTCGGTTCGGTGCCGCCACTGGCCGGCTTCGCCCTGCATGTCGGTGTTCAGGAATGTTTCGAGGCGTCGGCGCTGCCGTCGCACCCGCTGGGCCAGATCCTCTCGAGCGAGGAACCGAGGATCTCGATCGCCCAGCGCGTTCCCGTCGGCGTCGTCGGCGTGGTGTCACCGTTTAATGTGCCGATCATCCTCGGCATCCGCGCCGTGGCCCCGGCCCTCGCCCTCGGCAACGCCGTGCTGCTCAAGCCCGACCCGCGCACCGCCGTGACCGGCGGCGTGATGATGATCCGCATCTTCGAGGAGGCTGGGCTTCCGGCTGGCGTGCTGCAGCTGGTGACCGGAGGGGCGGACGTTGGCGAGGCCATGGTCGTCGACCCCAACGTCCGTGTCATCGCCTTCACCGGTTCGACCCGGGCGGGTCGCTCGGTGGGAGAACTCGCCGGCAAGCACCTCAAGCGCGCCCACCTCGAACTCGGCGGAAACTCGGCGTTCCTTGTTCTCGACGACGCGGATGTCGACGCGGCCGTCAACCTCGCCACCTGGGGCAGTTTCCTGCACCAGGGCCAGATCTGCATGACGGTCGGCCGCCACATCGTGCACGAGAGCGTGTTCGACGAATACGTGGCCAAGCTCGCGGCGAAGGCCGACTCGATGGCGGTCGGCAATCCCGCCACCGAGCACGTTCACCTCGGTCCGATCATCGACGCGAACCAGCGCGACCGGGTGCACCGTCTGGTCACCGCCTCCATCGAAGCCGGTGCCGAGCTCAAGGCCGGCGGCACCTACGACGGTCTGTTCTATCGGCCGACCGTTCTGGCGAACTCCCCGCTCGACGCCCCGGCGTTCTGTGAGGAGGTCTTCGGTCCGGTGGCGTCCGTGGTGAAGTTCAGCACGGACGACGAGGCCATCGCCATCGCGACGGCCTCGGAGTACGGACTGTCCCTCGGCATCGTCACCGCCGACGCCATGCGCGGCTATGAGCTCGCGCAGCGCATTCCGTCTGGAATCGTGCACGTGAACGACCAGACCGTCAACGACGAGGCGAACACGCCGTTCGGCGGGGTCGGGGCGTCCGGCACCGGCTCACGGCAGGGTGGAGCGGAGGCGAACATCGAGGCCTTCACCGAGACACGGTGGATCACCATGCGCCGCACGCCGGCAAGCTACCCGTTCTAACCGCCGCGGATAGAGTGACGCCATGGCAGGCAACCGATCGTCGGATGACACGCGATCGGTTGCCCGCCGGGTCTTCGCCATCGCGGATGCGTTCAGTGGTCAGGGTGCCGGCGACCTGACGCTGGGGGAGATTGCGCAGCGTTCCGGGCTGCCACTGTCGACCGCCCACCGGCTCGTGAACGAGTGGGTGGAATGGGGCGGCATCGTGCGCACCGAGGAGGGCCGGTATCGCATTGGGATGCGGCTCTGGAGGCTCGGGGCCCGGGCGCCGACCGCGCGTCGACTTCGCGGCCTCGCCCTGCCGTTTCTCGAGGACCTCTATGAGCTGACCCGGGAGAACGTGCACCTGGCAATCCGGGACGAACTCGGCGCGCTCTACCTCGAGCGGTTCTCCGGTCGGGGGGCCGTGCCGGTGATCTCCGAGGTGGGGAGTCGCCTTCCGTTGCACGCCACCGGCGTCGGCCTCGTGCTGCTCGCGTTCGCCCCGGCCGACATCCTCGACCAGGTGTTGCTTGCAGGGCCGCGGAAGTACCTGCCGAACACCATGACGACCGACCGCGAGCTTCGGCCGCGGCTCGTCGACATCCGGGCCCGGGGGATGGCGATCTCGGTGAACGAGATGACGGCGGACTCCTTTTCCGCCGCGGCGCCGATCCGCGACCACACCGGAGAGGTCGTGGCGGCGGTCTCGATCGTGGCGCACGCCGCGCTGAGCACCGATCCACGGTTTCCGGTAGCGGTCGGCGTCGCGGCCCGGGGCATCTCCCGGGCGCTCGGCTGGCGGCCCTGATCGCACGGTCGCACCACTTTTCATCCCGTTGAGTGGAATATTCCGGTGGTCGCTTCGCGGGTGCGAGACAGTGAACCCTCCGTTCCCATCGTCGTGAAGGTCTGCAGTGAATATTCGAACCACGGTCGCCATCATTGGCGCCGGGCCTGCGGGCCTTCTTCTCGGTCACCTTCTCGAACAGGCGGGAATCGACTTCGTCATCGTCGAGCAGCGCTCGCGGGAGTACATTCTGTCGCGGGTGCGCGCCGGGGTGCTCGAACAGTCTTCGGTGGATGTGCTCGCTTCCCTCGGGCTGGACGCCCGGTTGCGGGAGGTGGGCCTCGTTCACGATGGCATCTACCTGCAGTACGCGGGAGAACGTCACCGCATCGACTTCAAGTCGCTCATCGACCGCACCGTCACCGTCTACGGCCAGCAGCAGGTGGTGAACGACCTCATGCTCGCGCACGACGCTCTGGGTTCCGCCGTGTACTTCGAGTCGAGTGGGGTGCTGCCGCGCGGCGTCGATACCCTGCATCCCTCGGTCGATTTCGTGAACGACGGGGTGTCGTATTCGGTCGATGCGGACTTCGTCGTCGGGGCGGACGGGTTCCATGGTGTGTGCCGTTCGCTGATCCCGGCGGCCTCGATCTCCTCGTTCGAGCGCGAGTTCCCCTTCGCCTGGCTCGGCATTCTGGCGAACGTCGCGCCGTCGACGGACGAGCTGATCTATGCGTTGCATGAGGACGGCTTCGCCATGCACTCGATGCGCTCTCCGGAGGTCTCCCGACTGTATTTGCAGGTCGATCCCGGCGAGTCGATCGACGACTGGAGCGATGCCCGCATCTGGGACTCTCTGCATGCCCGCCTCGGGGTGGAGGG
>JBBSBA010000066.1:0-14847 GCA_038251725.1 Actinomycetales bacterium | reverse complement strand
GCCGGATCGTCAGCCGAGCCGGATCGTCAGCCGAGATTGACGAGCGGAGTCAATCCCTTGGCCGCGGCTCGGGCCGTCGGCAGCCCGGCCACCGTCAGCCAATTGGCGATCATGCTGTAGCCCCCCTCGGTGAGCACCGACTCCGGGTGGAACTGTACGCCGAAGATCGGAGCCGACTCGTGGCGGGCACCCATGATCACGCCACCCTCGGTGCGCGAGGTCACGACGAGTTCCCGCGGTACCGTCGAGTCGACCACCGCGAGAGAGTGGTAGCGCGTGGCCCGGAACGGCTGGGGAACGTCGCGGTAGAAGTGGCTCTCGTCGTGCGTGATGAGCGAGGTCTTGCCGTGCATCAGTTCCTCGGCATGGGTCACCGTTGCGCCAAGCGCCTCCGCGATCGCCTGGTGGCCGAGGCACACGCCGAGCAGCGGCAGTCCGGACTCGAGCGCCGCGTTCACGACCGGGATGGATACGCCAGCCGCGGCCGGCGTGCCGGGGCCCGGGGAGAGCAGCACGCCGTCGAAGTCCGCGATGCGGGTCGCCGCATCGGTCGCACCGAAGGCGTCGTTGCGAAGAACCTCGGTGGTCGCGCCGAGCTCCACCAGATAGCCGTTCAGTGTGTAAACGAAACTGTCGTAGTTATCGATCACCAGGATGCGTGTCATTGGCCCACCGTTACCTCGTTGACGTTCACGAACGTGTTCATCCAGGGGAACACGAAAAGAAGCAGCGCCGCCACAACCGCCGCGACGAGCGCAATCGTCAGGATGATGCGCAGCCACAGCGGGCCGGGCATCATCCTCCAGAGGGCACCATACATGTCGCGGTCCTAACTCTTCGCAGCGACAGTCGCGCTGATCTGGGCCGGGGGGCCGGCCGAGGTGGGCCGCCAGGACTCAAGAGACGCGTAGGCGATGATGCGTTCCTCGGCGGTGAACATCGGGTTGCAGCTCGTCATGGTCAGGATGCGATCGGTGGGGGTGACGCCGGGTAGCTGCGGCACCGGGTCAAGCACGCCGACACCGGTGGGGCGCACGTATTCGAGGCCGCGGAATTCGTAGGTGTAGTAGCCGTCCTGGGTCTGCACGTAGATCTTGTCGCCCACCTGAAGGGAGGCGATGGGCTTGAACGGCGCGCCGTGGGTGGTGCGATGGGCGGCGACCGCGAAGTTGCCGACCTGTCCGGGCATCTGGGTTCCCGGATAGTGGCCAATTCCGTTCTTGTCGAGCACGGTGGTCGTCTCCACCCCCTGGGAGATGGATCGGGCGTAGGTCGCGCCGAATCGTGGCACGTACATCACGGCGAACTTCGTTGTGTCGTGGGGCGCGACCTCCACCACCGGAGGGCCGAAGGACGCGACCGGAATGGGCGAGGCGTGCGGATGGCTCGGTGACACGACTTCCCAACCCTGGCCAAGCGATGCACCCGCCCTGTTCTGACTGGCCCCGACGATGAGGTCGTTGAGCCAGAGCTGCCAGCCGAGGAAGAGGAACACCAGCACGCCTGCCGTGATGAGCAGTTCACCGATAATGGTGATGAAGCTCACCCTCCGCCGCTTCGGGGCGGCGGCCGAGTCACGTTTGGCCCGGTCGCTCATCATGCCGTCGATTCTACGCGTCCGGTCCCAGCGCCCGGCCTCGGACGGCGCCACCCCCAGACGACCAGCCGTTTCAGGCTACAATTTTGAAATGCCTAGATCCACACCGCGCATGAAGGCCATCGCCCCCGAAGAACGTCGCTCGGGAGATGACGCTCCGAACCCGGTGTGGTTCAAGCCGATCATGTTCGGCCTGATGCTGCTTGGCCTCGCCTGGATCATCGTGTTCTACGTCAGCCAGAACCAGTTCCCGGTGCCGCAGCTCGGTAACTGGAACATTCTCGTGGGCTTCGGCATCCTCTTCGTGGGATTCCTGATGACCACTCGCTGGCGCTGATTCGCCCCATCGCCTCGCCCTCCGCCGCCTCGCCCTCCGCCGGGCAAATTACACGGCTGTAATTATCCCCAGTGTGGAAAGACCTGTGCATAACTTTCGGTTCAGGGCCGGATGAGTTGAACGCCCAGGAACGAGAGAACGAGTAGTGCGCCGAATATCGCCGCCAGCAGCACTATCTGGAGTGCTCGCTTCTCCCGTGGGCGAGTTCGCACCAACACCAAGGCAACGAGGGCGCCGACGACCAGCCCCCCGACATGCGCCTGCCAGGCGATGTGCGGCAGCACGAAGCCGATCACCAGGTTGATCACGATCACGATCACGAGCTGACGACTGTTGCCGCCGAGGTGGCGGGCGATCACGAAGTAGGCACCGAACAGTCCGAAGATCGCTCCGGAGGCGCCGATCACGATCGAGTTCTGGGCGGCGAACAGCACAGCAACAGACCCGGCGAGACCACTCAGCATGAACAGGGTCAGGTATCGCGCCCGCCCCACCATGCGCTCTACCTCCGGTCCGAGGATGAACAGCGAGTACATATTGAAGAGAATGTGCAACACCGACGCGTGCACGAACAGCGACGTGATCATGCGCCAGGGCTCCGCCGCCGTGAGCGGTGGGTAGAACGCGAGCGCTTGATAGACGGGACTGAACCCCGACACGAGCTGACCGGTGACCGCCTCGGCCGCGAAGATCAGCACGCAGAGCGCCATGATCGAGTACGTGACCACCGGTGACCCCGGTTGGGCCAACCGCCGCGCCGACGTCACCACCGCCGGCCGCATGCGGGGCGCGCTCTGGCGCGACTGCCGCATGCACTCGGGACAATGCACCCCGACGGCTGCCGGCGTCTGGCACTCCGCACAGATCGTGCGCCCGCACCGCTGGCAGAGCACGAAGCTCTGCCGGTCAGGATGCCGGTAGCAGAAGTTGTCGGGGTTGGCCGACGCCTCGCTCACTTTTCGATCACGAGACGTCGACCGTTGGCTAGCATCAGACCTCGTCGACCGTCACGGACGTGATCACGATGTCTTCGAGCGGACGGTCGTTGCGGTCCTTCTTCACGGCCTCGATCTTCTTGACGACATCGCGAGACGCCTCGTCGGCGACCTCGCCGAAGATGGTGTGCTTGCCCTGAAGCCAGGTCGTCGGGACGGTCGTGATGAAGAATTGCGAACCGTTGGTTCCCTTGCCCCCACGAGTGCCGGCGTTGGCCATGGCGAGAAGATACGGCTTGATGAAGGTGAGCTCCGGGTGGATCTCGTCGTCGAAGTTGTAGCCCGGTCCACCGGTGCCCTGTCCGAGCGGGTCGCCGCCCTGGATCATGAAGTCATCGATGATGCGGTGGAAGACGACGCCGTCGTAGAGCTTGTCCTTTGACACCTTGCCGGTGCCGGGGTGGGTCCATTCGATCTCACCCGCGGCGAGACCGACGAAGTTTTTGACCGTCTTCGGTGCATGGTTGCCGAAAAGGTTGACCTTGATGTCGCCCTGGGTGGTGTGGAAAGTAGCGGTGTGGGTATGCGTTGACATGCATCCATTCTCCCACAGCAACGACCAGCGTTCAGGGCGCATCCAGTCAACCGGGTTTGTGAGTGCAGGCGTGCGTGCAAAGATGTAAGAATTCTCCGTCCGATTACTGGAGGCACCCCTTGGAACTGTCACGAAAGCACGCGAAAGAGTTGAAGCAACTCCGCTCAGCTGCATCCGATCTCTGGGACGACCAGAAGGATGTACTCGAACACGCCTCCCAGGTTGTGCGCGAGGCCAGCCGCCAGGCCGCCACCGTCGGTCGCGAGGAGGTCCTGCCCCGCGTGCGCGACGCCTACGACCAGAACCTGCGCCCGGTTGTCGCCACCGGAGTCACTGCCGGCCGAACCGTCGCCGACACCGCGCGCGACAAGGTCCAACGCGAGGTGCTGCCCGCAGTCTCGTCCGCTCTCGCGTCCGCCCTCGCCGTGCTCGAGGTCTCGAAGGACCCGCTGGTGCGCGAGGCGCTCAGCAGCGTGCGCAAGGCAGGAAGCCAGTTCGGCCCAAAGGCCGCTGCCGCGCCCCAGAAGAGCCACAGCGGGCCCGGTCGCTACATTCTGGTCACACTGGCCCTCGTGGCCGCCGTCGGCGTCGCCTATGCCGCGTGGCAGACGCTTCGGGCCGATGACGAGCTCTGGGTGAGCGACGACGACGTGGATGGACCCAGGCCCACCAGTGCCACTGGCGAGTAACCGGACTCCGAGCCTGTCACTTCGGGTCGGTGAGGTCGACCCTCTCGAGGTAATCGGGAACGCGCGCCTGCCAGCCGAGTGACCGCTTGATCCGCACGCGAAGGTCGTCCGCCGCGTCCGGCTCACCGTGGGTGATATAGGTCATCCGTGGCGGATGGTCGGCGGCCCCCATCCACTCGATCAGTTCGTCGCTGTCCGCGTGCGCCGACAGACTCTCCAGCTGAATGACCTCCGCCGTGATCGGAACGTCGCGGCCGAAGATCCGCAGCGATCGCTCCCCGCGGGCTAGCCTGGCTCCGCGGGTGCCCCCGGCCTGAAAGCCGCTCAACACGATGGCGTTCCGGGGATCGGAGCCGTACGCGTCGATGTGGTGCAGGATCCGGCCGCCCTCGATCATCCCGCTCGCCGAGATGATGACCATCGGTCCTCCGCGGAGGTTCAGTAGCTTCGAGTCGTCCACCGTGCGCACCAGGGTGGCAATCGAGTACATCGACTCGAACTCGGCGGCGGAGATTCGATGCTCCGACTGGTGCCTCTGGTAGATCAGCGAGGCGTCGACCGCCATCGGGCTGTTGAGGAACACCGGGATGTCGGGTATCGCAGCCGATGCCCGCAGGCGCGACAGGTGCAGCAGCAACGTCTCTGCGCGACCGACGGCGAACGAGGGAATGAGCACGACGCCCCCGCGCTTCGCGACGCGGGTCACGATCTCACCGAGCGTCGTGTCCGGGTCGGTCTTCGGATGCGTTCGGTTTCCGTACGTCGATTCGGTCACGAGCACGTCGACGGCACCGAGCCGCCGGGGTGCGCGCATGAGCGGATCCCCCGCCCGCCCGAGGTCTCCGGTGAAGTGCACTCTCGTCGCCCCCACCGTGAGCTCGACCTGCGCCGCCCCGAGGATGTGCCCGGCCGGCACGAGGCTCGCGCGGACGTCCGGGCCGAGGTCGAACTCCTCGTCGAAGCCCTTCAGCCGAAAGGACTTCAGCGACCGTTCGGCATCCTTGACGGTATAGACGGGCTGGGGGATGCTGTGCCGGGACGAGCCGCGCTTCTGGGCGTAGCGTGCCTCTTCCTCGAGAAGGTGTCCGCTGTCCCGCAGCACGAGCGAGCTCAGTTCCGCGGTGCCGGACGTGGAGTAGATCGGGCCGGCGAAGCCATCGCGCACGAGCGCCGGCAGGTATCCGCAGTGATCGAGGTGTGCATGGGTGAGGATCACAGCGTCGATCGACGCGGGGTCAACCGGGAACGGCAGCCGGTTGCGGTCCCGCAGTTGCTTGTAGCCCTGGAAGAGCCCGCAATCCACGAGCACGCGTGTGGTGCCAGCGTTGACGAGATACCGGGACCCGGTCACAGTCCCCGTGGCACCAAGAAAGCCGAGCCGACGTTCTGCGTTCCCCGTCACGATGTTCTTCCTCTAGCGGACCGGCGGTCTCCCGCGCAGCAACGACGTTGTTGTGGCGATGAGTCTCGCATGGAGTCTCTGTCGCCGGCAGGGACTTTGTTCCCCTGCGCGGCCCGCTGACCCGGCCATGGGCCGAACGGACGGCGCTCGCCTGGACGAGTGCCCACGGCGGAGCGAGCGGCCGGAGGATGTCTGAATACCGTGGAGACGAGGGGAATCGAACCCCTAACCCCCGCCTTGCAAAGGCGGTGCTCTGCCAATTGAGCTACGTCCCCGGGACCGTGCGGAGGCCGAATTCACCCGGTTCGCCGCCGGGGCGGCGGCGAACCATTCAGCACAGTGGGGATACCAGGACTTGAACCTGGGACCTCTTCGTTATCAGCGAAGCGCTCTAACCGCCTGAGCTATATCCCCGTGGGCAGATACGAGAGTATCGCACCTGCTGGCTTTCAACGAATCGAGCGATCGAGGGCCGTTCACCCCGACTGGCGCCACGACGCGCTCGTGCCGAAAAACGGCCTAGTTGTTGGTGAAACCGACCAGCAGACCGCCCGTAATGCGAACGCTGAAGTTGTACAGCATCGCCGTAATGGCGCCGAGAGCCGTGCCAACGATGGTGTTGAGAATGGCCACCACCACCGAGAACAGGCCGACCTGCGCGAGCGAGAACGTCGACGTGACACTGAATGAGGGCTGGGCCAGGATGTCGCGAAGCATGACGTTGAGCTTGCCGAAGATTCCGGTGCCGTCGAGCACGATCCACACCAGCATGTTCGCGACGATCAGGATGATGCCGAGCGTGATCGCGATGAGGAACGACAGCTTCACCGCCGACCAGAAGTCGACATAGACGAGCTTGAGGCGCACCTGCTTGGTGGCGCTGCTCCGCTGCGATTTTCGCTGCAGTTTTTCGGCGACGCTACTCATCTGACTCGTCCTTTCCGGTCTGGATCTCTGCGGCCGAAGACTCCACGTCGGGAGCATCCTGGCTGTCTGATTCCAGATTACGTTCACTATTTTTCGCGACTGCGATGATCTTGTCGTCGTCCGCGAAACGTGCGAAGACAACACCCATCGTGTCACGACCCTTGGCCGGTACCTCGGCGACAGATGAGCGTACCACCTTGCCACTTGCGAGAACCACGAGCACCTCGTCGTCCTCTTCCACGATCAGGGCACCGGCGAGGTCCCCTCGAGCCTCCTGCAGCTTGGCCACCTTGATGCCGAGACCGCCCCGGTTCTGCACCCGGTACTGGTTCGCCTCGGTGCGCTTGGCGAACCCGCCCTCGGTCACAACGAAGACGAATCCGGTGTCGGCGACCACCGAGGCGTCGAGCAGCGTGTCATCGTCACGGAAGTGCATTCCGATCACACCGGAGGTGGCGCGGCCCATCGGGCGAAGCGCCTCGTCGGACGCCGTGAAGCGGATCGACATTCCCTTGCGCGAGACCAGCAGCAGGTCCGAATGCTCCTCGACGAGCATCGCGGAGACGAGTTCGTCGTCCTCCCGAAGGTTGATCGCGATGATGCCACCGGTGCGGTTGGTGTCGTACTCCGAGAGCAACGTCTTCTTGACCAGGCCGCCACGGGTGGCGAGGGCGAGGTATTTGGCCACACCGTAGTCCCGGATGTCGAGGATCTGAGCGATCTCTTCGTCCGGCTGCAGGGCGAGCAGGTTGGCGACGTGCTGGCCCTTGGTGTCGCGGCCGCCCTCCTGCACCTCGTATGCCTTCGCGCGGTACACGCGCCCCGTGTTGGTGAAGAACAGCAACCAGTGATGGGTCGTGGTGACGAAGAAGTGCTCCACGACGTCGTCCGCCCGCAACTGGGCGCCCTTGACTCCCTTGCCGCCGCGATGCTGGGTGCGGTAGTTGTCGCTACGGGTGCGCTTGATGTAACCGCCGCGCGTGACGGTGATCACCATCTCCTCTTCGGGGATGAGGTCTTCGACATTCATGTCGCCGTCGAAGCCGAACATGATCTCGGTGCGGCGCTCATCCCCGTACTTGGCGATGAGCTCGGTGAGCTCCTCACTGACGATGTCCCGCTGGCGCTCGGGGCTGGCGAGGATCGCGCGGAACTGCGCGATCTCCAGCTCGATGCGCTCGTTTTCCTCGATGATCTTCTGGCGTTCCAGGGCGGCGAGGCGACGCAGCTGCATCTCGAGGATTGCGCGCGCCTGCTGTTCGTCGATGGTGAGGAGTTCGATGAGGCCGTCACGGGCATCCTCGACGGTCGCGGAGCGGCGGATGAGGGCAATGACCTCGTCGAGGGCGTCGAGCGCCTTGAGATAGCCCCGCAGGATGTGCGCGCGCTCCTCGGCACGACGCAGGCGGAACCTGGTGCGACGAACGATAACGTCGATCTGATGGTCGGCCCAGGCGGTGATGAAGCCGTCGATCGCGAGGGTGCGCGGAATGCCGTCGACGATCGCCAGCATGTTGGCGCCGAAGTTCTCCTGCAGCTGGGTGTGCTTGTAGAGGTTGTTCAGCACCACCTTCGCCACCGCGTCGCGCTTGAGCACGATCACGAGGCGCTGGCCGGTGCGACCGGAGGTCTCGTCGCGGATGTCCGCGATCCCGGTGATCTTCGCTTCCTTGACGAGCTCCGCGATCTTGAGCGCGAGGTTGTCCGGGTTCACCTGGTACGGCAGCTCGGTGACCACCAGGCAGGTGCGACCCTGCACTTCCTCCACGTTGACGACGGCGCGCATCGTGATCGATCCGCGGCCGGTGCGGTAGGCGTCCTGGATGCCCTTGAGGCCGAGAATCTGGGCCCCGGTGGGAAAGTCCGGCCCCTTGATGCGCTGGATGAGCGCCTCGACGAGCTCCTCCTGGCTCGCATCCGGGTTGGCCAGATGCCACAGGGCGGCCTCGCCGACCTCCCGAAGATTGTGCGGCGGGATGTTGGTGGCCATGCCGACCGCGATGCCGACCGACCCGTTGACCAGGAGGTTGGGGAACCGGCTCGGGAGCACGAACGGTTCCTGGGTGCGGCCGTCGTAGTTGTCCTGGAAGTCGACGGTCTCTTCCTCGATGTCGCGGACCATCTCCATCGCGAGCGGCGCCATCTTGGTCTCGGTGTACCGGTGGGCGGCCGCGCCGTCGTTTCCTGGCGAGCCGAAGTTGCCCTGGCCGAGGGCCAGTGGGTAGCGCAGGCTCCACGGCTGCACGAGTCGCACGAGGGCGTCGTAGACCGAGGAGTCACCGTGCGGGTGGAATTGGCCCATCACGTCGCCGATGACGCGGGTGCACTTGGAGAATCCCTTGTCGGGGCGGTACCCGCCGTCGTACATGGCGTAGATCACCCGACGGTGCACGGGCTTGAGGCCGTCGCGCACCTCCGGAAGGGCGCGACCGACGATCACGCTCATGGCGTAGTCGAGGTAGGAGCGCTGCATCTCGAGCTGCAGGTCGACCTGGGTGACCTTGTCGTGCGTGAGGTCGATCTCCTTGCCGGCGACCTGCGGTTCGGCAGCCTCGTCGGGCGTTACTTCGTCAGCCATTTTTCTGCACTTTCTGAACTGTCTTGGTCGAGTAGGGCCGTCGTCGGCCCGGGTCGGGACCGTCTGCCGGTCTCGACACGGTCGCGCCGGCGACCCTCGCGACCAGCGGAATTATTTAAATGTCGAGGAAGCGAACGTCTTTCGCATTCTTCTGGATGAAGCTCCGGCGGGATTCGACGTCTTCGCCCATGAGCGTCGAGAAGGTCTCATCCGCGGCGGCGGCATCATCCAGCGTCACCTGCAGCAGCGTGCGGGTCACCGGATCCATGGTGGTCTCCCACAGTTCCTTGTAGTCCATTTCGCCCAGGCCCTTGTAGCGCTGCACCCCACTGTCCTTCGGCATGCGCTTGCCGCCCGTCGCTCCGGCCGCGAGCAGGGCATCCTTCTCCCGGTCGCTGTAGACGTACTCGTGCGGCGAGTTCGTCCACTTGAGGCGGTACAGCGGCGGCTGCGCGAGGTAGACATAGCCGAGGTCGATGAGCGGGCGCATGTAGCGGAACAGCAGCGTGAGCAGCAGCGTCGTGATGTGCTGCCCGTCCACGTCGGCATCCGCCATCAGCACGATCTTGTGGTAGCGCGCCTTGTCGGGGTTGAAGTCCTCACCGACGCCGGCGCCGAAGGCCGTGATCATCGCCTGCACCTCGTTGTTGGCGAGGGCGCGGTCGAGTCGGGCCTTCTCCACATTGAGGATCTTTCCCCGCAGCGGCAGGATCGCCTGGAATTCGGGGTTGCGTCCCTGCACGGCGGAGCCGCCGGCCGAGTCGCCCTCCACCATGAAAATCTCGCTGAGGCTCGGATCCTTGCTCGAGCAGTCGCGAAGCTTCCCGGGCATTCCACCCGACTCGAGCAGTCCCTTGCGGCGGGTCTGTTCGCGCGCCTTGCGGGCGGCGAGACGGGCCGCGGAGGCCTGGATCGCCTTGCGGATCACGTCACGCGCCTGCGTGGGGTTGCGATCGAACCAGTCACCGAGCTGGTCGCCGGCGATGCGCTGCACGAAGGACTTGGCAATCGTGTTACCGAGCTTGGTCTTGGTCTGGCCCTCGAACTGCGGCTCGGCGAGCTTCACCGAGATGACGGCGGTGAGACCCTCGCGCACGTCATCGCCGGTGAGGTTGTCATCCTTCTCCTTGATGATCCCCTTCTCGCGGGCATACTTGTTCACGAGGGTCGTGAGTGCCGCACGGAAGCCCTCTTCATGGGTTCCGCCCTCGTGGGTGTTGATCGTGTTCGCGTAGGTGTGCACGCTCTCCTGGTAGGAGGTCGTCCACTGCATCGCCACCTCGAGCGAGATCTTGAGGTCCTTGTCCTCGAGCTCGAACGAGATGACGTCGGGGTGAACAACCTCGACCTTCTTCGCCGAGTTGAGATACTGCACGTAGTCGACGAGGCCGTTCTGGTAGCTGTAGGTGACGGACACGGTCTCCGCATCGTCGATCTCACGCTCGTCGGTGAGAGTGATCGACAGGCCCTTGTTGAGGAATGCCATCTGCTGAAAGCGTGCGCGCAGGGTCTCGTAGTCGAACTCGACGGTCTCGAAGGTCTCGGCGCTTGGCCAGAAGGTCTGGATGGTGCCGTGCTCGTCCGATGCCTCGCCCTTGGCGAGCGGCGCGTCGGGAACACCGTCGGTGAAGCTCATCCGCCAGACCGCGCCCTGTCGGCGTACCTCGGTGTCCATGCGCGAGGAGAGAGCATTGACGACGGAGATGCCTACGCCGTGGAGTCCGCCGGAGACCGCGTACCCGCCGCCGCCGAACTTGCCGCCGGCGTGGAGGATGGTCATGACCACCTCGACGCTCGACTTGTTCTCCGACCGATTGAGGTCGACCGGGATGCCGCGCCCATTGTCGACGACGCGGATGCCGCCGTTCTTGAGCATCGTGATGAGAATGGTGTCGCAGTAGCCGGCGAGTGCCTCGTCCACCGAGTTGTCCACGACCTCGTAGACGAGGTGGTGGAGGCCGCGCGGTCCGGTGGAGCCGATGTACATTCCCGGACGCTTTCGCACCGCCTCGAGACCCTCGAGCACCTGGATCTGATCTGCCCCGTAGCTGTCTTCAGATTCGGAATTCGAGCGGTTCTCTGCCATGTGAAATTGGGCTCCTGCCAGGTAGATCGATTTATCGTTCGCGGCTCAGATTCCCTCACCGGGAGCTGCCATGACGACTTAACGATTCTACCAAACCAATGCCACCAATGGTCCCTAATCGGCGATCTGGGGACTTGGAGTTACTCGGGCGACCGAATTTGCCCTGTCAACCGTAAGTATCGCGCGGACCACGCCCTGGAACTGATTTGGGACCTCTTTTCCATGAGGGGGCACCCGGCCCTTCAAATCGCACCGAATTGATTCCCGCATCCGGATACCGCGAGACGATCCGATTCATGATCGGAACGCGCATGAGTCTCAGCTGGGTCGCCCAGGCCGTCGAGTCGCACTTCACCGTGAGTACGCCGTCTTCGATGCCGACGGGGGCGGAGTGCTCCGCCGTCTCGGAACCGGCGATCTCCACCCAGGACGCGAGGATCTCCGAGCGTGCGAGCGGGGAACTCCAGCCCAGTCCCGAGGTGAGCGAATCCATGACGGCGCCGAGGCCCTCCGGATCACGCCCGCCGCCGAAGGGGATGGTCGAGCCCGGTTCCTTCTTCGCCCGCTTCCTGGCGTCCGCCGAACGACTCGACCCGTCGCCGAACACCCGGCGGAAGCGCAGGTAGACCGTTACCGGTTCCGACTCCTGCGGCTGGTCGCGCATCTCCTTCACGGCGAGGCCACCTGCACTATCGCTCCGCGCGAGATGTGCACCGTGTTGCCGGTGAGTTCCGCTGGCACGTCGTCGAGCACCGCGGCGGTGATGAGCACCTGCTCGAAGTCGGTGATCGCACCGGCGAGGCGGGCACGACGCGACTCGTCGAGCTCGGCGAAGACATCGTCGAGCATCAGCACCGGGTCACCGGTCACGGATTCCCGTCGCAACAGAATGGCCGACGCCAGCTTCAGAGCGAGCGCGAATGACCAGGATTCCCCGTGACTGGCGTACCCGCGGGCCGGCAGTCCGTTCAGTTCCAGCACGAGATCGTCGCGGTGCGGCCCGACCAGGGTGAGCCCGCGCTCGAGCTCCTTCGATCTGGCTGCGGCGAGGGCATTGCGGAAGGAAACCGCTATCTGTTCCACCGTGAGGCGGTCCCGCCACACCGCGGCCTCATCCACCACGTCGTCCGTCTCCGCTGCCCCCGCGAAGATGCTCAGCTGGTTGGCGAGGGAGGCACGATGATCGGCGCCAGCCACCGTGGTGTAGGCGTTCGACACCTCCGGGGAGAGTTCCGCGACGAGAGCGACCCGCGCCTCGATCAGTTGCGAACCGAGGGCGACCAGTCGCTCGTCCCAGATGTCGAGCGTGCTCAGCTTGTCGCCGCGCACCCCGGATGCCCGGGCCGACTTCAGCAGCGTGTTCCGTTGGCGCACAACGCGCTCGTAGTCCGCGATGACCCCGGAGATGCGCGGCGACCGCAAGACGAGCAGCTCGTCAAGAAAGCGGCGCCGCCCGGCCGGCTCCCCACGGATCAGCGCGAGATCCTCGGGAGCGAAGAGAACGCTGGAGAAATATCGCGGGAGTTCTCGGGTCTTGATGACGGATCGGTTGACCTGGGCGCGGTTTGCGCCGGAACGGTTGAGCTGCACCTCCGCGAGGATCTGGCGTTCCCCGTGCTCCAGTCGCGCACGGATGATCGCGGAGTCCGCTCCCTGCCGGATCATCGCGTGATCGACGGAGACCCGATGCGATCCGAGAGTGCTGAGGTAGGCCAGCGACTCGACCAGGTTGGTCTTGCCCTGGCCGTTGCTGCCGACGAACAGGTTCGAACCGGCGCGGAGCGGCACCTCGGCGGTCGTGTAATTACGAAAGTCGGTGAGACTCAGGTGGGTGACGATCACGTCATCACCCGGCCATCGGTCACCATACGGACCGCCGCGGCATCAGTCGACCGCTTTGACCGAGTGCCCGCCGAACTGGTTGCGCAGCGCGGCAACGGCCTTCATGGCGGGAGAACCCTCTGGCTGGCGCGAAACGAAACGCGCGAAGATGGATGCGCTGATCGTCGGCACCGGAACCGCGTTCGCGAGCGCCTCCTCGATGGTCCAGCGACCCTCACCGGAGTCCTCCACGTAGCCCTCGATGTCCTTGAACTCGGGGTCTTCCTCGAGCGCGCGAACCAGAAGCTCCAGAAGCCAGGAGCGCACGACGGTTCCGCGCTGCCACGCCTTGAAGGTTCCGGTGACATCCTTGATGATATCGTCGCGCTTCTCGAGGAGCTCATAGCCCTCGGCATAGGCCTGCATGAGCGCATATTCGATGCCGTTGTGCACCATCTTGGCGTAGTGCCCGGCACCGACCTCGCCGACGTGGACGAATCCTTCGGCCCGCGGCCCCTCGGGGCGCAGCGCGTCGAAGACCGGCATCAGCTCATCGATGATCTTCTTCTGGCCGCCGACCATGAGGCCGTAGCCGTTCGCGAGACCCCAGACTCCGCCGGAGACGCCAGCGTCGACATATTCGATTCCCTTGGCCGATACCTGCTCGGCATGCTTGATGTCATCGGAAAAGCGTGAGTTGCCGCCATCGATGATGATGTCGCCGCTGTCGAGCAGTTCCGCGAGGTCGGAGACCACGGAGTCGGTGATCGCACCGGCCGGCACCATCACCCACACGATGCGCGGCGATGGCAGCGCTTCGACGAGGTCGGCGAGGCTCGCAACATCCGTCACGTCCGGATTTTGGTCGTACCCGGTGACCTGGATGTCATGCGCACGCAGTCGTTCGCGCATGCTGTTGCCCATTTTTCCGAGACCGACAAGGCCGATGTGCATGGAGAGACTTCTTTCGAATTGGGCGAAAAGGGGTGGTCGCTCGCTACCTGAGCAGAAGGTTGGGCTGCAGCAGGTACCTGTAATTATCGGCCCCTGGCTGGTCCTTCGAGGACTGGCTCGTGATGAGCACCGGTCCCGGCTTGTTGGGATTCTCGGTTTTGGTGAACGAAATTCGGACGAATTCCGAATGGACAGCACCGAGGCCGTCGAGCAGGAATGCCGGCTTCAGGGAGACGACGGTGTCGCTGCCGTTGAGGTGTGCGTCGATCGATTCGGATGCCTGCGCCTGCTCCGATCCGATCGCCTCGAGGGTAACACCATCGATCGTGAAGGTGAAGCGCAGCGCGGCCTCCCGCTCGAGCACGAGCGAGACGCGGCGCACGGCCTCGATCAGCTCGGAGGTATTGATCACGGCGTAGTTGTCGACCGTCTCGGGGAAGAGGCGCTTGACGGGCGGGAAATTGCCCTTGATGAGCAACGAGGTGACCGTCTTGCGATCGGCGCGGAAGGCGATCAGCTCCCGGTCGTCGGTGTTCGTGATGGCCACGGAAATGGTGCCGCTGTGGCCGAAGGTCTTGCCGATCTCCTGAAGAGTCCGAGCCGGCACGAGCGCGGTGAGGGTCTCGGTCGATCCAGAATCGCCGGAATCCCAGTCGATTGAACGCACGGCGACCCGGTAGCGGTCGGTGGCGACGAGGGTGAGGCTGTTCTCCGACACCTCGAGTTGCACACCGGTGATGACCGGGGTCACATCGTCGCGGGAGGCGGCGACCGCCACCTGGGCGACCGCAGTGGCGAAGGCCTCCGCGGGCAACAGTCCCGACTGGGCAGCAACCTGAGGCAATGTTGGATATTCCTCCACGGGCATGCTGAGCAGGGTGAACTTCGCCGACCCACAGGTGACCAGGATGCGGCCATCGTCGGTG
>JBBSBA010000065.1:0-15064 GCA_038251725.1 Actinomycetales bacterium | reverse complement strand
CGGCCGACTCCGACCCTGCACCCGCGGAAGCAACGGCTCGATCACAGCCCACGCCTCGTCAGAAATCACATCACGATCATGCATACATCGATCGTCGCCCGAGCGACACCGAAATCACTTGATCAACACGCCCTAGGAGCGACGCGAGGTCGCCCTCGCGGTCGCCGGCGTTGTCGACCACAACGACAGGGGACTCGGGAAGGAGCTCGAGGGCATCGGGCGAGATTGACGCGCGCGATGCGAAGACCACGGGTCGTCCCACGTCCCGCCGAGCGAGCTCGGCGAACAGCCGGGTCTTTCCGCTTCCCCCACCTCCGATGACGATCACGATTGGCTCAGCGCCGTTAGCGTAATCCTGCAACGCGGCGAGTTCCGCGTCGCGGCCCACGAGATCGAAGTCGCGCTCGTAGCCGGCGCGTCCGGAGAGAAGCGGCTCGTTCTCGCTCTCCGACAGCCAGGGCGACGGATCCTCGATCCCCAGGAAGGCACTTCTGTACCCGGGGAAGTAACTGTCGACGAGTTGGAGACTTTGATCGGCCGGCAGTGCCCGAACTGCTCGGGACAGGTCCTCGCCGTCCTCGAGCGCCCAGTCAGGCTGGCCTTTGAGTTGAGCTCGAGCGAGAGGCGTCGCCAACGGTCGGCTTAGTGCGATGACGCCCCGCGAGATCCCTGCTTCCTTCGTGACGGCGTCGACCGCTGCCTGCACGGCAGCTGGTCCGAACTCGCGGTGACGCTTGCATTGCACACCAACGGTGAGCTCGGGGAGCCGCACGATCACGTCAACACCCTGTTGCGCGTGGCCCGAATCACCATTCCTGGAGACGCTTGCGTCCGGGTACCGGTAAGCCCATAGGTCACGGCAGAAGCGCTCAAAAGTTGCGTCTGACAGCTGGTCGAAGGGCAAGCACGCCATCAGGGGCACCACCGGAGGCACGTCGGCGCGCTCGTAGCCCCCGGCAACCAGAAGCACTTCTGCGGCTAGCTCTAACACCTGCGCCAAGACATCGACGGTTGCTCGCCGAGGCTTACCCCGCCCGCGCTCCCAGGTGCTGACCGCCTGCTGACCGACCCCCAGATGCCGAGCCAGCTCCGATTGCTCCATGCCTAGACGTTCTCGGGCTTCGCGAATAACAGCCCCGAAGTCACCCATGCGGCGAGAGTATCACACGCCCTTGCACGTCACACGCGTTAGTGCGTTTCACGTGCGATGCCCTCGTCTGAGCACTTGCTCGGTTGTCGGTAGGGTTCGCCCATGTTTTCGGCTGAGTCACACCCCAGTTTCAAACGGCAGCCAAAGGGCGATGATGTGGTCTGTCGCGACATGGATCTCGCACGCTTCATCTCGACGATCTCGTCATAGCTTCGCCCCTGAAGCACGAGCTCCATGATCTTCCGGTAGTTGCCCACACCGCCTCCTTCTCATTCGAAGCAGCGACACCGACGTGCCCCCGCTCCGTCTAGAAGACGGTTGCGTCCCCTTGAGTGTGGTTTCCCCTGGTGAGCGTTGCTTCGTCGACGTGAAGAGCCACCGTGGGATGGTCAGTGTGAAGCGCCCCAGGTTTGATGCCGCATCCTTTTGAGTTGGAAGGATGTATGTCATGCCGAAGAAGATCGATCCTGGTGTCCGTGATCGGGCAGTACGGCTGGTGCAGGAACACCGGTCGGAATACCCCTCGCTCACGGCTGCGTCTGCGGCCGTGGCCCGTCAGGTCGGAGTCGGCCACGAATCCGTGCGTCGATGGGTGCTGCAAGCCGATATCGACGATGGCACCCGCGACGGTGTCACCTCGGTCGAACACGCCGAGATCAAACGATTGAAGACGGAGAACAAACGCCTCCGCGAGGACGTCGCGATCTTGAAAGCGGCGACGAGTTTCTTCGTGGGGGAACTCGACCCCCGCAACCACTGATGCTGGGTTTCATCGACACGATGAGAGCTGAAGGGCACGCGGCCTGGTCGATCTGCCAGGTCCTGCGTGAGCAGGGCCACCAGATCGCCGCGCGCACTTACCGATCCCAGCGCCGGGGCGTTGTCGCGGCCCAGACAATCACCGACGCACAGGTCGCCGACGCCGTCCGTGACGCCGCGTGGACCGCCGTCGTGGACCCAGCCGGTCGGAAGCGCCGCAAGCTGACTCCGGAAGGGCTCTATGGGCGGCGGAAGATGATCGCGCTGATCCGCCGCACCACGATCCCTGGCAAGGACGGTGTGCGTGCCGGGGACCTGCTGAACCGGGACTTCACTGCCCCGCGAGCGCAGCGTCTCGATGCTTGGTGTGAGTGCCTCCGGGAGTGGATTCGCGAAGTCGACCAATTCCGTCACGACTCGTCTTCCCGGGTGATGCTGATGATCGTGGCAGTCAGATGTGTGGTCTTTCCGCCGAGGTAGGACTCGTCGGACACCACCAGAAAGCCCTGGTGGCCCACTTCCCAGCCCGGCCCCAGCTCGCTCAGGATCACTGAATGGCCGTCATAGGCGGCCCTGCCTGCCCCGGGTGCGGGTCGTCTTTCCCACATGGTTCGTCCCTCGATGGAGAGAATGTGGACCGTTCCCGACACCGTTTCGACCCGGTAGAGACCGCGTTCGGCCGGGAGCTTGTCGAATTCGGTCATGGGTGAGCCTTTCGTCGAGCGGATCGGTGAAGCGTCGTGTGCGGTCATTCGAGGGGCCGGCCGGGGGAGGCAATCGGGTCGATCGCCACCACCGTGGTCGAGAAACGCGCGGTGCCCGGTACCCCGTGGACGTGCAGGTTGAGCAACAACTCCATCCGCTTGCCGACCGTGCACTCGAGCAGCTCGACCAACATGACCAACTCCTCATCGCGACGGAGCAGCGAACCGCCCTCGTGATGAGTGCGCGGCGTGCGCCGGATCACCATGCGATCCAAATCGACCACGTAGGTAGACGCCTGAGTGGTCACTCGGTAGGCGCCGGCGACGGAGTCCATCAGCGATTCCATACGGCCCCTCGATTCCCCAGAGTCTTCGATAGCTCGGCTGGTTCCGTGCCGGATTCCAGCCGGACAGGTGGCTGGTCTTTCAGCGTATGAGGCGGAGCGCATCTGTAGTTCCGGTGCGGGGATACACCTGCCGGCCGCGGGCTGGCCGCCCGCCAGTCACATCCCATCGCGGTTCTGCCCGCAACAGGATCGGCCGGTCGCGTGCCGAAGGTCACCCGACTCCTCTTGGTCCGTTCACCAGGTCCAGAATCCAGTGGCCTCCAGCCGGTCGATGCGTGTCTGGGTGAGCGCTCCCCGCCGATACAGGTCCCGCTGCCGCTGCGCCCAGCGGGCGACCTGCCGCTGCGTCCCGCCCGCCCGGTACTGCGGTACCGTCCGGGCGTCGACGAATGCCCCAAAGAGGGCGAACTGCGTGTCCCACCGGTCATCCAGCGGCGCCCAACTGAAGCCTTCGAGACCCTCCAGGCGCCGAATCTGGTAGATGCTGGGCCGGGTGCGTCGGCCGGCCCGCAGCTGATCGGCCTTCCACCGGCTGAGGGTGCGTTCCTCGTCAGAGACCTCCGAGCGGTCCTTCCGCCGGTTCTCGACAGGCATCCGGCCCTCCGTCGCGATGAATACTTCGAGCCGGCGCACCTTGTCCACCCAGTCGTGGACGCGGGGGCTCGGCTCGGCGGGGATGCGCCCCTCCTCGAGGGCACGGTCGACCTCGAGGTACCGCAACGACCGGACATCATCGTCGGTCTTGACCTTGGCCGTGGCGGCAAGTGTCGTGTACTCGGCGCGGAGCTGTTCGAATCCGGCGGACTCGGGCATGGGAGACCTTCCCGGCCCGCACGGGTGTGCGGTGCCAGAAAGGTCATGCGCGGTATCGGTGAGTCAGACATCGGTGTGTCAGATTTTGTCTCCCTGCACCGGAGGAACTACGGCGCCGGATTCTCTAACGTCGAAGGGCCCGGGCATTCCGGTGCGCGGATACGACAAGGAGGATCGTGTCAACCGATCTGACAGAAGCCGATCCGACTCAAACTGATCTGACCGCGGCTGAACTGACCGCGGCTGAACTGATCGGTGACGATCTGATCAGTGACGATGCTGGCTATCGGCCGCGGCTCGCGGCCGCCTATTGGGCGGAGATAGGAGATTTTGTTCGAGCGGTCGTCTCGGAGACCGTGGCCGGTACCGCCTACACGCCGAGGGAACTATTTGCCGCAGCCACCCCGTTGACCATGTGGGCCTGGCAGAGCGCTGGCTTCCCGCTGGAGCGGGACGTCATATTCTCGATCCCCTCGATCGAACGATTCGTCGCCGTGGGACTGCCGCAGTATCGGAGCAAGTCGGGCAGGAACACGATCCGGTCACGGCTGCTGCGGATCTCCGAACAGGTCGGCGAGGCCTCTACCGTGCCGGTCGCACTGCGACCGCTTGGCCGGTCCTCCCCCCTCCGCCCCCTACCCGGAGGCCGACATTGTGAGACTGATGGGCTGGGCCGCGTTCCAATCCACCCCGGCCAGACGCTCGAACGCCGAGACTCTTCTCGCGCTCGGCCTCGGCGGAGGGCTTGCCGGGCGGGAGATCATCAACCTCACCGTGGGCGGCATCCGAGCCGACGACGACGGGGTGATCGTCACGGTTGACGGGGAGCGTGCACGCAGCGTTCCGGTTCTCCGCGAATGGGAACGCCCCCTCATCGACCTTCGGCAGTCGAACGGCGACTCGACGTGGGCATTCCGGCAGGAGCGCGAGGCGACCAATCGGAACCTGATCAGCGACTTCGTCTCCCGCTCGACCGGAACGGTTCCGCTCCAAACTCGACGGATGCACGCCACCTGGATCGTGCAGCACCTGGAAGCCGGCACACCACTCGTGCTTCTGTTGCGTGCCGCCGGGCTGAGCTCACCGGAGGCGTTGGATCGGTTTCTGCCGTTCGTCCGCCCTTCCCCCGAAACCCTGTTCCGTTCCTCGCTCCGGGACGCCGCCGCCGCGGCGCGCTAACGGTTCACCCCCGCCGTCCTCCCATGCTCTCCCCTGTCACCCGTGACCCGTGCGGGCAGCAGGGGGATGGTGCGCTCGGCGTTGATGATGTCTTCGAGCCGCATGATGATGTCTCCGCGAAGCAACCGGCCAAGGCGTGTGGCATCGATCCCGGCCAGGGCAGCGTAAACAGCGACCGTGGAATTCTGCACCTTCACCCGGTCGCGGATCCGGCAGGCAACCCGGTGCTGCATCTGCGCAGACCCCAACTGATCGCGGGCCGCCAGCGACAAGTGGGCGGCGTTCTTCCACCTCAGCGGACCTGCGGTACCGAACCCGTTCGACGGCTCGCAATACTGCCGTGGCCGGAAACGCGGATCTGTCACAGCAGCCCACCCTACCCAACAATGTGCCCTAAAAGGTCACCAGATCTTGTTCCGGTCAGCAAGCGCCCCATGTCCAATGAGTATGAACACACCCCTGAGTCTCCTTCTCCCCCAGCCCGCCCGCCAGCCCGGCGCGACTGTCCGCTGCGTCGGGCGGGCTGGCTGATGGCCGCCGCAACCGCAGCCCAACACACGATCGACAACTATGTGGCGGTGATGCCTAAGTTGCACTGGGCGGCGATCGAATCCTTCGTCCGCTCGACGGTGACGGCACTGGCGCCGAACACGAAGGGCGTCGCCCGGAACTACCTCGCCGCGGCGGCGAAGTTCTCCCACTGGGTGTGGCAGACGACCGGCGCCGACCTGGAACCCCGGGACGTGTACCGTCCCGAGCTCGTGCGTCGCTTCGTCCAGCTGGAGATGAGGGATCACAGCGACACGTACCGGTATCAGACCGCGCAACGGCTGAACATCCTCGTCCAACTGTTCAGCGAAGCCCCCACCCCGCGGGAGGCCGGCCACACCGCCCACACCGTGTCCGTCTACCGCGAACGGGACTACATCGCCTTCTACAATTCCGCCGACGTGCGATCGACCCCCGCCCGCCGTGCCAACGCGCACCTCCTCCTCGGCCTCGGCGCCGGCGCCGGGCTTCGCACGGAGGAGATCGCCCGCACCCGGGTTCGTGACATCAGCTCCGACATTGCCGGCCTCACCGTGACCGTCTTGGGGAAACACGCCAGGACCGTGCCGGTCCGCACCGAATGGGTCCACTCGCTGCAGCTCGGCATCGACGGTGCGCACCCTGATGACTGGGCGTTCACCGGCTACCGCCTGCCGGAGTACCCGGCCCGCATCGTCCACCAGTTCGGGATCGACGACCCGACCGCGTCCACACCCTCGGCAACACGGCTTCGCGCCACCTGGATCGTCGGCCTGCTGAACTCACGCATCCCGGTCAACCTGGTCCTGCAACTTGCCGGGCTCGCCACCGCCACCTCCCTGAACCCTTTCGTTCGGGCGATGGGAGAGGCGGAGCCGATCCAGTTCCTCCACCTCATCCGGGGCGGGCAGGCGCCGGCATGAGCGGGATCAGCAACGGCCAGATCGGTTCCTACAATCAGGTCGCACAATCCGCGGAGGACTTCGCGGTCGAACTCACCGGCGATGAAGTGGCCGCCGCCGGCGGGAAGGTATCCCCCGTCACCCTCGACGACGTCAAGCTCGCCGATGTGCGCGTCCGGGCGACCGGGGTTCTGGAGAAGCTGCAGCAATGGCGCCAAGAAGACGCCGGAACACCAGGGGTCGGCGGGCGACCGGCGATCCTCAACGACCGGATCATCCTGATCTGCCTGCTCATCCTGGTCACCGAGAAGACCCCCCAGTGGATTTCGGAAATCAGCAACCTGCTCGCCTTCCGCCTCACCCCCGACGCCCGCGCCTACCTCGGCCTACCTCAAGGCTCCGATTCGCCCGGAGCCCAAAGCCCGGAGGAGAAGAAACACTGGTACAACAACACCCGCAACACGTTCCAACGGATGCTGAAGCCGATGGACCCCTACCCGCAACGACGAGCCCTGCTCGACTTCGACGCACGAAAATGTGCCCTCGACAACCTCGACACCACCCGGGTCGGGATCTGCAAGACCCGTCTCGACTGGTTCTCCAACGCCTTCCTCCAGATGAGCTTCATGATGCAGACCCGCGCCGTGAGACGCGCCGACATGACAGTGAACATCTCCTTCGACCAGACCTACGTCGCCCCGATCGGCCTCGGCTCCTACACCGCCGAGTCCGACGCGGCAAAACGGGCGATCGCGGCCAAGGAAGACACACCGACCACTGCCGCCGAACGGAAAGCACTGAACAAGCTCCTCGGCGAACGCGGCGTGCTCGAAGTGCACGCCGGGTTTTACGTCACGAATGCGGAGAAACGAGACGCCCCCGACAAAGCCTCCAGCACAGAGCTGAAATGGGGGTGGGCGGCGAACGTCGCCGTCCGAGTCACCGCCGACCCCAGCAAACCGGCACCGTTCCCCTTGATCGTGATGGCCCTCACCCTCAGCATTCCCGGCATCGACGTCACCGAAGAAGCCGTACTACTGATGGAATCGGTGGTCTCCTACGGACACACCCCCGGCTACGCCGCCGCCGACAACCAATACTGGGCCAACTCCACCCTCGACCGGCTGCACCGCCCCGGGCTGAAGACCGGATTCCAACCACTCACCCGATACCGGATCGATCGACTCGGCGTGAACGGCGGACACGCCGGCGCCCAGCAAATCGAAGGCGCCCACTACTGCCCCGCCATGCCCGACGCCCTCAAGACCGCAAGCCAAGACGTCTCGAAAGCCCTCATCGACGACACAACCTACCGCGCCCGCATCAACGAACGCTCCCACTTCGTCCTCCGCAACAAGGAACGCCCCGCCGAAGATGGCAGCGTCCCCAAAATGTGTCCCGCCCATGGTCCCGGCGCAACCGTCACCTGCCCACTGCGCCCAGCCCACCCGAAGTCGTCGAAGAAATCCAAGCCGGCAATCCTTCAACGCAACCTCCCCGCAAAGCCCGGCCCGATCTGCACCCAAACCTCGGTGAAGTTCACCGGCGACGAAGACATGCGCTACGGCCAGTCGCTTACCTACGGCACCCAAGAACACGAAGCCATGATCACCACCGCCCGGAACTCGGCCGAGGGCACCTTCGGACAGTTGAGAAACGCCGGCCACGAAAACCTGTCCTCCGCAGCCCGACGCAGCAGCCGCGGCTACGCCGCAGCGCAAGTATTCGTCACCATGCTCCTCGTCGCCTTCAACATGCGCCGCATCGCCGCGTTCCAAAGCCAACTCGATCGACCGAAGAAGATCTACGAATCGAAGTCGAATACCTTCTACACCCCCTACACCGACAAACGGAAAATGATCCGCGCCGAAAAAGCAGCCGCCGCCCTCGCCGCCGCCGAAGCCCTCAAACTCGATCCCCCGACCCGGAGCTGAACCGGCACCAACATCCCATTCCACACCACCCACGCACTCCCCGGACAATTCGTCGCGCCACAACACGCGCACACGAACACCCGGGCGAGTGCGTTTCCTGTTTAATCCCCCAAATCACGCCCGTCACCGCGATCCGACACCGGAAAAACGAAAACGCGCCCGCAAATACTTGCGAACGCGTTCTCTGGACCCCAGTACTTAGAGCAGTACTTAGAGGTGCCCTCTGGCGGAACCGGTGGGATTTGAACCCACGGTGGGCTCTCACCCACACAACTTTTCGAGAGTTGCACCTTCGGCCGCTCGGACACGGTTCCGGGGACGAGCTTAGTACACCGCCGACGCCTCTTAGATATCGGCCGTCGGGCGGGGCCGGTAAAATTCGAGGGTGAGCGCGACCTCCTGGACTGCGGTGGGCCTGTCGGTCGTCGCCGTGGCGCTCATCGCGGTGGCAACCCGGATGCTCGTGCTGCGTCGCCAGCGCGGCGGCGCGGACCGCCTGGCCCGCACCCTGCACCTCAACGCCCGCTGGTGGAAGGACCAGGGGGCGAAGGACGGCGAACTGCTCTACGTGGCCCTCGGTGACTCGGCGGCACAGGGCGTCGGGGCGAGCAGGCCTGGCCGGGGTTACGTCGGGCTCGTCGCCGAGCATCTCCGCCGGCGCACCGGGCGCACCGTGCGGGTCGTCAACCTCAGCATCTCGGGAGCGCGACTGCGCGAGGCCATCACACTGCAGCTCCCGCCGCTTCGGCGCCTCACGCCCGACATCGTGACCGTCGCCGTCGGCGCCAACGACATCGCCTCCTTCGACCCGGATCGGTTCACCCGGGAGCTCTCGGAGATCTGCGACTCCCTGCCGCCCGGAACAATCGTGGCGGAGCTGCCCTCCTTCTATCTCGGGGCGGCGGAGCAGAGCGCGCGGGTCGCCAACGCGATCGTGCACCGTCTTGCCGACGAACACGGCTTCGAGGTGGCCCCCCTGCACTCCACCACCCGGCACCAGGGCGCGGCCCGCTATGCGCTCAACCAGGTGTCGGCGGATTTCTTCCACCCGAACGATCGCGGCTACCGGGTGTGGGCATCCGCGTTCCTGCCGGTGCTCGATCGGGCCGTTCCGCCCGCGTCGAACCGCGGTGACGGCGGCCTCGCCTAGGCTGGCGGCATGGCAAGGGTCCAGTCGAATTTCCGTTGCACGGAGTGCGGCTGGACGACCCCGAAATGGGCCGGCCGCTGCGCCGAATGCCAGGCCTGGGGCACCATCGCGGATGCCGCTGACTCGGCCCCGCCCCTCGGCCGGGGTATGCGAGCGGTCGCCCTGTCCGAGGCACGGGTGGCGAAGTCCATCGTCGCCATCAGCGCGGACGAGGTGGCCCACTGGCCGAGCGGCATCCCCGAGTTCGACCGCGTGCTCGGGGGCGGAATCGTGCCGGGGGCGACAATCCTGCTGAGCGGTGAGCCCGGCGTCGGCAAGTCCACGCTGCTGCTCGAGGTGGCATCGAAGGCCGCGGCCGGCGGCATGCGCGTGCTCTACGTGACGGCCGAGGAATCCGTGAGCCAGGTGCGTCTGCGCGCCCAGCGCACTGGTGCGCTCCAGCCGCTGTTGTTCCTCGCGGCTGAGGTGGATCTGGCGACGATACTCGGCCAGATCGACCAGGTGAAGCCCGACCTGCTCATCGTCGACTCCGTGCAGACGGTGTCGTCGTCCCTCATCGACGGTCTCGCCGGCGGACCATCGCAGGTGCGCGAGGTCGCCTCGACGCTCATCCGGGTGTCGAAGGACCGCAACCTGCCCGTGCTGCTCGTCGGCCACGTCACGAAAGACGGTTCGATCGCAGGCCCCCGGCTTCTCGAGCATCTCGTGGATGTCGTGTGCCAGTTCGAGGGCGACCGCCAGACGAGCCTGCGCTTCATCCGCGCCCACAAGAATCGCTTCGGCCCGACGGATGAGGTGGGCTGCTTCGAGATGACCGGCGACGGCATCGCCGAGGTCGCCGACCCGAGCGGACTCTTCCTCTCCCGCGGCAAGGTCGCCGTCAGCGGTACGTGCGTGACCGTGGCCGTCGAGGGGCGCCGCGCGCTGCCGGTGGAGGTGCAAGCCCTCATCGTGAAGACCTCCGCCCCCAACCCGCGGCGCGTCACGAACGGCGTCGACTCGTCGCGCGTGGCGATGCTCCTGGCCGTGCTCGAACGACGCGCGGGCATGAAGCTCAGCGAGCACGACGTCTACGTCTCCACCGTCGGCGGCATCACGCTCACCGAACCGGGCGCCGATCTCGCGATCGCGATCGCGATCGCGAGCGCCTTCAGCGACCGCGCGCTGCCCGCCACGCTCGCGGCCGTCGGCGAGATCAGCCTCGCCGGGGAAATCCGACCGGTGTCACAGGCCAAGCAGCGCATCGCCGAGGCGCGGCGGCTCGGCTACACGACCGTGATCGACGCCGAATACGGCCTGCTGCGCGAGGCCATGCGCACGGCGTTCGCCCTCGCGCTCAGCGAGCAGGCAGACGTTCCGGCGTTCTGAACCACCGCGTCGGCGGCTGGGCGGCTGGGCGGCTGGGCCTAGTTGAGCAGGAACTGGACCGTGTGCTTAGAGGAGATGCTGCCCACCTTCACGCCAAGGTGGTAGCTCGCGCCGCCCGCGGCGACCGGGGGCCGGCTCGTGCTGCAGGTGCTCGCGGATGACCGCGTGCGGTCCCACGGGATGGCCGGGGTCGGCACGACGATACCCGGCTTGAGAATCACGGGAGTGTCGACCGGGGCCGTCTGGCAGTCCTTCGAGTCCCAGATCTGGTCGGTGCCGCTCGTGATGATGAGCTCCTGCTGGGTCGAGCCGAGGTTGATCGAGCAGTCCACCGAGCCGACATTGGTAATGGTCATGCTGATCTTCGGCTGCTCCGTGGCGGCGTAGGTGGTCTTGTCGGTCACCGCAACGAGCTTGATGTTCGCGGGGAGGCAGGGTGCGCCGACGGCCGGTGCCGCTGATGTGCTCAGCGCCGGTTTCGCGGATGTCGTGGAAATCGGAGTGGTGGTCGGCTGGGGGCTTCCGGAACCCGGTCGCGCAATGATCAGGATGATGATCACGATCACGGCGAGCGCACCGAGACCGAGGGTGAGGCGGCGACGCCAGTACACCTTGGGTGGCTGGGGGCCGACCGGATGCTTGAACGTCGACATGCACTAAGGCTAGCCAGCACCGACCGGTTTTCCGGGGATTGCGGGGCGTGTGCCTCGCGAACTCACAGTCGCTTGATCATCCTCGTGTTGCCGAGCGTATTCGGCTTCACCCTGGTGAGGTCGAGGAATTCCGCGACGCCCTCGTCGGGTGAGCGCACCAGCTCGAGGTAGATGGCGGGGTCGATGGGTTCCTCGGTCATCGGCTCGAATCCGTGGCGGGTGAAGAACGGCACCTCGAAGGTGAGACAGAACAGGCGGCTCAGGCCGAGCGCGCGCGCATCCTGCTCGAGCTGCTCCAGGAGGGCGTGGCCGACCCCGCGGTGCAGCCATTCGTCGGTGACGGCGAGGGTGCGCACCTCGCCGAGGTCCTGCCACATCACATGCAGGGCGCCGCACCCGATCGCGGTGCCATCGGCATCCTCGGCCACCCGGAATTCCTGGATGGCCTCGTAGAACACCACCGAGTCCTTGCCAAGCAGGATGCGGCGCTGCACGAGCGGTTCGACGAGGGCCTGAATATGGGGCACGTCACTCGTGCGCGCGGCGCGGACGGAAAAGTTCATCCCCCGAGCATAGAGAACATGGCCCCTGCGTTCGTCGAGGGCACAGGAAAGGGCGGCGGGAACATGCCCGCCGCCCTCTTCGTGTGACTGACCGCCTACGCCTCGAGCGCAGCGACCTCCGTCTCGAGTTCCTCGCGGCCCGGCTGGCGCCCGGTAGTGAAGACGAACTCGCCGGCGACGTAGTCGACGTGAACGTGATCGCCCGCGTTCAGGTCCCCGGTGAGGATTCGCTCGCTCAGTCGATCCTCGACCTCGTGCTGGATGGCGCGGCGCAGCGGTCGCGCTCCGAGCGACGGGTCGAAGCCCACCTTGATGAGCTGCTCCTTCGCGGCCAGGGAGATCTCCACGGTCATGTCGCGGTCCAGCAGGCGGTCCGAGAGCCGCTTCATGAACAGGTCAACAATCTGCAGGAGTTCGGCCTGGTCGAGCTGCGGGAAGACGATGGTCTCGTCCACGCGGTTCAGGAACTCGGGCTTGAAGTGCTTCTTCAGTTCCTCGACCACCTTGCCGCGCATCCGGTCGTAGCTGGTGGCGGTGTCGGTGGAGGAGGTGAACCCGATCGGGGTTCCCGAGATGTCCTTCGTGCCGAGGTTGGTGGTCATGATGATCACCGTGTTCTTGAAGTCGACCACTCGACCCTGGCCATCCGTCAGGCGTCCCTCTTCCAGGATCTGGAGGAGCGAGTTGAAGATGTCGGGGTGTGCCTTCTCGATCTCATCGAACAGCACCACGGAGAACGGCTTGCGGCGCACCTTCTCTGTGAGCTGGCCGCCCTCTTCGAAGCCGACGAACCCGGGAGGGGCACCGAACAGTCGCGAGACCGTGTGCTTCTCGCCGTACTCCGACATGTCGAGGGAGATCAGCGCGTTCTCATCGTCGAAGAGGAACTCGGCCAGAGCCTTCGCGAGCTCCGTCTTGCCGACACCGGTCGGACCGGCGAAGATGAACGAGCCGCTCGGACGCTTCGGGTCCTTGAGTCCGGCGCGGGTGCGGCGGATGGTCTTGGACAGGGCCGAGATGGCCTCCTCCTGGCCGATGACACGCTGGTGCAGTGCCTTCTCCATGAAGACGAGACGGCTCGTCTCCTCCTCGGTGAGCTTGAAGACCGGGATGCCGGTCGCCGCGGCGAGGACCTCGGCGATGACGCCTTCGTCCACGATTCCGGTGGAACCAGCTTCGCCCGACTTCCACTTCTTCTCGAGACGCAGGCGCTCACCGAGCAGCTTCTTCTCCTCATCACGAAGCGAAGCGGCCTTCTCGAAGTCCTGGTCCTCGATGGCGCCCTCCTTGAAGCCACGCACCTCGGCGATCTTGTCGTCGAACTCGCGAAGCTCCGGCGGGGCGGACAGGATCGACAGCCGCAGGCGGGCGCCGGCCTCGTCGATCAGGTCGATCGCCTTGTCGGGCAGGAAGCGGTCGGCCACATAGCGGTCGGCCAGGTTCGCGGCGGCGACGATCGCGCCGTCCGTGATCGACACCTTGTGGAACGACTCGTACTTGTCGCGCAGTCCCTTGAGGATGTTGATGGTGTGGGCGAGAGACGGCTCGTGCACCTGCACGGGCTGGAAGCGGCGCTCGAGCGCGGCATCCTTCTCGAAGTGCTTGCGGTACTCGTCGATGGTGGTGGCGCCGATGGTCTGGAGCTCACCGCGGGCGAGAAGCGGCTTGAGGATCGAGGCCGCGTCGATCGCGCCCTCTGCGGCACCGGCGCCGACGAGGGTGTGGATCTCGTCGATGAAGGTGATGATGTCGCCGCGGGTGCGGATCTCCTTGGTGACCTTCTTGAGGCGTTCCTCGAAGTCACCGCGGTAGCGGCTGCCGGCGATGAGCGAGCCGAGGTCGAGCGTGTAGAGCTGCTTGTCCTTCAGCGTCTCCGGAACGTCGCCGCGAACGATCGCCTGGGCGAGACCCTCGACGACCGCGGTCTTGCCGACGCCGGGCTCTCCGATCAGCACGGGGTTGTTCTTCGAGCGACGGGACAGGATCTGCATGACCCGTTCCATCTCCTTCTCGCGCCCGATCACCGGGTCGAGCTTGCCGTCGCGCGCCGCCTGCGTGAGGTTGCGCCCGAACTGGTCGAGGATCTGGCTGCCGGCCTGGGTGCCCTGGGCGGTCTCGCCACCGACGGCGACCTGCTCCTTGCCCTGGTAGCCGGACAGCAACTGGATGACCTGCTGGCGCACGCGGTTGAGGTCGGCACCGAGCTTCACCAGCACCTGCGCCGCGACGCCCTCACCCTCACGGATGAGGCCGAGCAGAATGTGCTCCGTGCCGATGTAGTTGTGGCCGAGCTGCAGCGCCTCGCGCAGGCTCAACTCGAGCACCTTCTTCGCGCGGGGCGTGAAGGGGATGTGCCCGGTCGGCTGCTGCTGGCCCTGGCCGATGATGTCCTGTACCTGCTCGCGTACGGCATCGAGCGAGATGTTGAGAGACTCCAGCGCCTTGGCGGCGACGCCCTCCCCCTCGTGGATGAGGCCGAGCAGAATGTGCTCGGTGCCGATGTAGTTGTGGTTGAGCATCTTGGCTTCTTCTTGTGCCAAGACGACCACCCGGCGGGCTCGGTCGGTAAATCGTTCGAACATGTTCGCTCCTCTGGCACCGTGCAGGTGTGGTGCCGTTATAGAGAGAGTAACGATCGGACCATGGGTTTACTGCCCCTGTTCGCCGTAGGCGTGACGGCATCCGGACCCCGGTTTCCGAAAACGCAGGACATCCGCCGCGAACTGTTGCCCCTCGCGTCGTCCCACGTGATTCGGCGGCGAATCTCCTGCGTTTTCGAACGCGGCGGCGGGGAGGGGTCGGCGGCATGGACGCGGCCATTCATCGCGGGAACCGAGCGGCGTAGCATTTGCGCATGAGCAACCTCGAGCGGCGGCCGGTGGAGCTGCTTGAGGAGCCCACGCCTCCGCGCGCTTTCGGCGTGGAGATCCTCGAGCCACGGGATGTGCCGCTCGGCGGTCCGCGCGCAATGACCGTTCGGCGCACGCTCCCACAGCGCAGGCGGTCCCTCATCG
>JBBSBA010000064.1:0-15337 GCA_038251725.1 Actinomycetales bacterium | reverse complement strand
TCCGTCTTCAGCGAGAGCGGCACCGATCGGCTGCTCGACTCCCTGAGCGAGTGCCTCGCCGAGCACTTCGACGTGGCGCACTCCACCTTCCAGCTCGAGCCGGAGGAGCACGCGGGACACGAGGTCGAGCAGCACCGCTAGCTCGGCTGAACCGCATGCCGGAGCGCGGGAAGCCGGCCGGGCGCGCGAAAAAGGGGCCCCCGCGATGCGGGGACCCCGGTGATCGGTGGGGGCTACGCGGGCTGGAGAGCGAACTGCAGTTCGAAGTTGACGGTCACGTCGTCGCCGAGCATGACTCCGATTGCTTCGACCGGGGCGTTCCAGCTCACGCCGTAGTCGTGGCGGTTGATCTTGGTGGAGGCGGTGAAGCCCGCCTTGGTCTGGCCGTAGCCGTCGGTGACGATTCCGCCGAACTCGCCCGTGAGCGTGACCGGCTTGGTGACGCCGCGGAGGGTGAGGTGGCCGGCGACGGTGATGTCGCTCCCGTCGAGCGCGACGCTCGTCGACACGAACGTGACGTTCGGGAACTCGTCAGCCTTGAAGAAGTCGTTCGTGCGGAGGTGGTTGTCGCGGTCCTTCTGGTTGGTGTTGACGGAGGCGACCTCGATGGAGGCCTCGACGGTCGAGGCCGAGGGGTCCTCTGCCGTGACGATGGTGGCGGTGAAGCGCTCGAACGAGCCGCGCACCTTGCTGATCGCGAGGTGCTTCACCGAGAAGGTGACCTCGGAGTGGGTGGGGTCGAGCGCCCAGGTGTCGATGACGTATGCGGGGTGGGTTTCAGTGATGTTGGTCATAGAAGCATGCAAGCGCATGAACCTGTGCGATATTCCCAGAAAACCCGATTGCGCGAAAAAGTTTGCGAACTGTTTCCTCGCAGGTCTCGTGCTGACCGCCGCCAGCCTCGAGCAATGGCGAAGAACGTTGCCCTGCTGCGCGGCATCAATGTCGGCACCGCGAAGGCGATCGCGATGGCCGAACTCGCCGGGGTCTTCGCCGGTCTCGGATACCGGGATGTCGCGACGGTGCTCCGCAGCGGAAACGTCGTGTTCCGATCGGACGAGCCGCTCGGCGAGGCAGCGCCGGCCACGATCGAAGCGGCTGTTCTCGACGCGACGGGGGTGCTCGCGAGCGTGCTGTTGCTTGATTCCACGGCGTTCTCGGGCGTTGTGGCGGACAATCCGCTGCTCGCCGTCGCCACCGACGGATCGAAGTCGTTCGTCACCTTCGTCACGGCGATGCCGACCCATCTCGAGCGGCCGGATGCCGCCTTTCTCGCCCCCGAGACACTCGCTGTCGGACGCGCCGCGATCTACCAGTGGATGCCGAAAGGCAGCCTCGCAACCCGGGTGCCGCGATCGTTCTGGAAGCAGTTCTCCGCCCCCGTTACCGCCCGTAACTGGAACACCGTGCAGAAGCTGCAGGCACTGCTCACGGAGTGAAGATTCGCCGCCGCCGCCTCGCCGCCGACCACTCCTTCACAGGGAATGCCGAGGTCGGTAGCGAACAGTTGCAAGCGAAATCGACGCAGTTTGCGTTCCGCCGGTGCGATTATTCCGCCAGCCATGGAAACTGTCGACATCCACTTCCCCGCCAGAGTCGGGGAGCATCCATCATCGCTCGAAGTCGTGCGTCTGCCCGCCCGTGCCTGTGCCACCGCGCCGCCACGGACAACCGGAGATCCCCGCTTGCCCAAAAAATCCCTCTCTGTTTCCGCCCGCGCCCAGATTTTGGCGCGGCCATCCGTTCCGACCCGCCACAGTCCGGAGCTTCCCGCGCTCAACGGTCGCTCCGTGCGCAATCTCCGTCATGTGCGCGCCGTCAAGGCCGTGCGGGGAGGCGTCGCCGCGGCAGCGGCGGCCTTCGCCGTGGTGATGGCCGTGGGCTTCGCCATACCGGCCTATGCCGCGGCCACCGCGACGCCGCCGGTGTACCGCGTCGTGCTGCAGAGCCTTGTCGTGTCGGATGCCGTGCCCGCGATCGCCATCAGCCGCGACCCCTACGGCGTGACGGTTCCGCCGCCGCTGCTGTGGCCCGTCAACCCGTCGAGCCCGATCAGCGACGGCTTCGGACCGCGGGTCTCGCCCTGCGCCGGATGCTCGTCAATGCACGAGGGAGTCGACTTCGACGCCGGCAACGGAGCCGCGGTACACGCGATCGCCGCGGGGGTCGTCGTCGAGACGAACAATCCGGGGTGGGCCGCTCTCGGTATCCACGTGGCGATCAAGCACGTCATCGATGGAAAGGTCGTCACGAGCGCCTACGGTCACCTGCAGGTCGGCTCGATGCCGCTGCACGTGGGCGACGTCGTCTTCGCCGGGCAGCAGATCGGCCGTGTCGGCAGCACCGGGGCGAGCACCGGGCCGCACCTTCACTTCGAAATCCGGCTCGGGGGGACCACCCCGGTCGATCCGGTGGCCTGGATGCACGCGCATCTCGGCTGAGCCCGCGGAACGATCCGCACACAGTCGGGATGTGAGCGTCACTCTCAGGGTCCCGGGTTAGCGTGGGACCGTGCCAAGTCTCGCCGCCCCGTTCCGGTCCCGGGTGCTTTCTGCCTTCACCGGCCATGAGACCGGCCGGCCAGACTGGGTGAGGCAGATCGAGGAGGGCGACGACGTCGGATTCTTCGGCATCGGCTCGGCGTCCTGGGCCGTGCACGGCGGGATGGCGACCCTCGTCGCCGGCATCCGCGCGCTTCTCATGCAGACCCTGCATCCGGGTGCCATGGCGGGAGTGCACGACTGGTCGCGCTACCGGGAGGATCCGCTCGGGCGGCTCTCCGGCACCATTCAGTGGCTCATCGGCGTCACCTTCTCCGACACCAGGATGGCGATCCGCGAATCCACCCGCGTCGGCCGGTTCCACGATCGGGTGACGGGCACCTACCTCGACGCGGACGGTGTCGAGCGCCCCTACACCGCGGGCGATCCGGAACTGCTCTCCTGGGTGCACGTGGTGTTCACCGATGCGTTCCTGCGCAGCCACATCATTTGGGGTGGCCCGATCCCGGGCGGCCCCGACCAGTACGTGCGGGAGTGGACGAAGGCCGGCGACCTCGTCGGCGTCGTCGACCCTCCGGCATCCGAGGCCGAGCTGCGCTCGCAGCTCGACGCGTTCCGCACGGCTGGCATCCTGAAGAGCGACGAGCGCGTCGCTGAGGCGGTGCGATTCATTCGCCGGCCCGGAATTCCGAAAGGCATGCTGCCGGCCTACAACATCCTGTTCGCAGGGGCGGTCGCCTCGATCCCCGCAGAGTACCGCCGCATGCTCGGCCTGCGCCGACCATGGTGGCCCGCCGTGACGGTCACCCGGGTGATCCTGTTGCTGGTCGGCCTGCTCCTCGGTCGCAGCTCAACCAGCGAGGATGCCGCCCGCAAACGGCTCGCGCGACTCGGGCTGCTGTAATCGAGCGTGAAACGGGAATGCTCGTCATTGTCGGCGGCACCGGGTAGGTTCTTTCCTGTTATGGGCGTGCACTCCAAATGAGCAAGCAGGACGGCAGCAACCGGCAGGTCAGCGCGAGCTCGGTCGACAGCAGCACGGCCACGATCTTGCACGTCGACCTCGACGCGTTCTTCGCCTCGGTGGAACTGCTCGACCGCCCGGAGCTGGCCCACCTGCCCGTCGTCGTGGCCGGCACGTCGCTGCGCTCCGTGGTGACCGCCGCGAACTACCCGGCCCGCAAGTTCGGCGTGCGTTCGGCCATCCCGCTCGCGCAGGCGCTGCGGCTCTGCCCGAAGGCCATCGTGCTCGAGCCGCACTTCGAGAAGTACCGGTACTACTCCCAGCAGGTCATGGGGATATTCGACGACGTGACACCGCTGGTGGAGCGGCTCGGCATCGACGAGGCGTTTCTCGACGTGTCCGGGGCGAAGGGATTGCTCGGTTCTCCCGCCGAGGTCGCGATGCTGATCCGCCGCCGGGTGCATGAGCAGACGCGGCTCACCTGCTCGGTCGGCGCGGCATCAACCAAGTTCGTCGCAAAGCTCGCCTCCGGCCGCGCGAAACCGGATGGCCTGCTCGTCGTTCCGGCCGAACAGACGCTCGCATTCCTGCATCCGCTGCCCGTCGGGGCGCTCTGGGGTGTGGGAACGGTCACCGAGGAGGCCCTCACCCGCCGGGGCCTGCACACCATCGGTGACATCGCCAGGACTCCGCTCACGGTGCTGCTGCGGGCCGTCGGCGAGGCATCCGGCCGCAGGCTGCATGATCTCGCGAACGGCATCGACGCGCGGCCGGTGACAACGGCGGCGGTGGAGAAGAGCGTGGGTCACGAGGTCACGTTCGAGGTCGACACGTCCGACGCCGACGATCTGCGGCGCGAACTGCTGCGGCAGTCGAACGCCGTGGCTGTGCGCCTGCGCACGGCGGGGTGGGTGGGGCGCACCGTCGTGCTCAAGCTGCGCTACGACGACTTCACCACCATCACCCGGTCGCGCACCCTCGCCGAATCCACGGACGTCGGCCGCCGAATCTACGAGGAGGTGCGCGGCATCTACGAGGCCCTCGGCGCGCACCACCCCGTGCGGCTGA
This sequence comes from Actinomycetales bacterium, assembly GCA_038251725.1. Lineage (GTDB taxonomy): Bacteria > Actinomycetota > Actinomycetes > Actinomycetales > Microbacteriaceae > Lacisediminihabitans. The sequence continues at coordinate 10,804 of JBBSBA010000064.1, read as the reverse complement.
TCGGGGTCCGCATGGAGCAACTCAGCCAGGGCGACGGCCAGCAGCGTGGCCTGTGGGACGCGGATGAGGGCTGGCGGGAGGCCGAGGACACCATCGACGCCGTGACCGCGCGTTTCGGCCGCGGGATGCTGCATCCGGCGTCGCTCCTCACCGCGCAGGCTCCGCGCGGTGACGCCCAGAATGCCCATCGCATCGACTACACGCCGCCGGAGACCGGTCGGCGCCGGCGCCCGACCGAGCGCTGATCGGTTCAGCGCGCGAGGACCGCCGCGGAGCGACTGCCGAGCAGAATCTCACCGGATGACGCGGCCGCGGTCTCCGTCGTGGCGAGCAGGAGTGTGCCCCCAAAGGGCAGCGCCACCGGAAAGTCCGCGAAGTTGATGACGATGGACGTGCCGCCGCCGTTCGCATCGGTGCGGTGCAGCGCCAACCACCTGGCCTCATCGTCGAAATCGGTGGAGAGCCGGGTCATCCGCGGGTCGGTGAGATCGGGGCGCTCGCGCCGGAGCGCGGCGAGCGACCGGTAGAGCTCGAGCAGCCCGGCATGCCCGGCGTCGGCGACCTCGTCCCAGTCGAGCCTGGAGCGGCGGAACGTCTCGACGTCCTGCGGATCGGGCACGACGGAAGGGTCCCAGCCCATCTTCGCGAACTCGGTGATGCGGCCCTCGGCGGTAGCCCGGCCAAGTTCGGGCTCCGGATGCGACGTGAAGAACTGCCACGGTGTGGTGGCGCCCCACTCCTCGCCCATGAACAGCATCGGGGTGAACGGGCCGGCGAGCGTGAGCACGGCCGCGATCGCGAGCTGGTCGTGGTCGAGCTGGGCCGAGAGCCGGTCTCCCAGTGCCCGGTTGCCGATCTGGTCGTGGTTCTGGCTCGCAACGACGAGACGCCACGACGGCATGTGCTCGGTGTCGATGGGGTGCCCGTGGTCGCGCTCGCGGAACGAGGAATATCCGCCGTCGTGGAAGAAGCCCTTGGTGAGCACCTTGGCCAGGGCATCGAGATGCTCGAAGTCCGCGTAGTAGCCGGCGGTCTCGCCGGTGAGGGCCACGTGCACGGCATGGTGGAAGTCGTCGCTCCACTGGGCGTTCAGGCCGTAGCCGCCGCTTCCGCCCTCGCGCGGGGTGATGAGCTTCGGGTCGTTGAGGTCGGACTCCGCGATGAGCGTCAGCGGACGTCCGAGGAAGGCGGAGAGGGCATCCGTGCGCTCGGAGAGCTCCTGCAGGATGTGCTTCGGCGTGTGGTCAACGAGCGCGTGCACCGCGTCGAGGCGCAGCCCGTCAACGTGGTAGTCGCGGAGCCACATGTGGGCGTTCTCGATGATGTACTCGCGAACGGCGTGCGCGTCGAGGTTCACCGCGGCACCCCAGGTGGTGACCCCGTCCTCGTGCAGGTAGGGTCCGAACCGGGGGAGGTAGTTGCCGCTGGGACCGAGGTGGTTGTAGACGACGTCCTGGATCACGCCGAGCCCGCGGGCGTGCGCCGCGTCCACGAACCGCTGGTAGGCCGCAGGACCGCCGTAGCTCTCGCTGACGGCGTACCAGAGCACTCCGTCGTAACCCCAGTTGTGCTCTCCGTTGAAGCCGTTCACGGGCAGCAATTCCACGAAGTCGACGCCGATCGACACGAGGTGGTCGAGCTTGTCGATCGCGGAATCGAGGGTCCCGGCCGGGGTGAACGTGCCGATGTGCAGCTCGTAGATCACACCGCCGGCGAGCTGTCGGCCGGTCCACGACGAATCGGTCCAGGCGAAGTCGTGCTCGACCGTGCGCGACAGCCCGTGCACCGACTCCGGCTGTCGACGGCTGCGCGGATCGGGCAACGGCGTCTCGTCGTCGTCAAGCAGATAGCCGTAGTCGGTGCCGGCCAGCCCCTCGGGAGCGGACCACCAGCCGTCGGCCGCGGCGGTCAGGGGATGCCGCTCCCCGTCGAGAAGGAGCGTCACTGTCGTGGCCGCGGGGGCCCACACGTCGAAGGTCATTGTTCTCTCGCCAACTCGGAGGGGATCAGGAGTGCTACGGGGTACCGCTCGAGCACCTCGGAGAGCAGGAGGCTGCCCCCGTCGAAGACACGGCCGGTGAGGATGTCGACGAGCGGTCGCCCGGCGACGATGATCGAGGTGTCGCCCCAGCCGCCCGACCGCGCGAGACCGATCGGCAGGCGGGTGGCCACGGTGATCGCCTCCCCGCGGTCGAACGCCACCACGTGCGATGCCGCCGAGCCGTAGGCCTCGATCGCGGCATAGCGCGAGAAGAAGTCGGGGTTGTCGCGGCGCAGGCGAAGCGCCCGCGACGTCACGAGCAGTTTCGCCGCCCCGGTCTCATCGATCGGCGGATGCGCCCCGCCATCGATCGCCGCCAGATACAGGCGACGTGCGTCGAAGTCGACCGGACGGCGGTTGTCGGGGTCGACGAGCGAGGTCTCCCACAGTTCGCTTCCCTGGTAGACGTCCGGAACGCCGGGAGCGGTGAGCTGGATGATCTTGGCCGAGAGGGAGTTCGACCAGCCGGGCTGGCGCACCGACTCGAGCACCCGCTCGAGAATTCCGACCACGCGCTCGTCGTCGAAGGCGGAGTCGATGAGCGCGTGCATCCTCTGCTCGAACTCCTCGCGCGGTGCCGTCCACTTCGTGGAGTTGCCAGCCTCGCGGGCGGCCTTCTCCGCATAGGCGTGCAGGCGCTCGCGGCTGGCCGGCCAGGCGCCGACGATGGCCTCCCAGAGCAGGGCCTCGAGCGGTCCGTCACCGAGCGGCACGGCTTCGCGCAGTTCGGCGAGGGCCGACTCCCACTCCGCGGGGATCTCGGCGAGCACGCTGATTCGGGCGCGCACGTCTTCGCCGCGCTTGGTGTCGTGGGTGGAGAGGGTGGTGAGCGAGGCCGGGAAGGTGGCCTGGCGCAGCTGCTGGCGGCGATGGAACTCGCCCGTGCCGATCGAGAACTCTGACGGGTCGGCGCCCACCTCGGTGAGCGATCCCAGCCGGGTATAGCGATAGAACGCGGTGTCCTCGACGCCCTTGGCCATCACCATTCCGGAGGTCTGCTGGAAACGGATCGCGGCCGGATGCTCGGGGTCGCTCAGCGTTGGCAGCAACCCGTCGATGGTGTCCGACAGCTCCGGCCGGTGAAACTTCGCCAGCCGCACGGCCTCGTGCAGGTGCTCGATGCCGAGCGGGAGGTAGGAGCGGTAGACCGGGAAGCAAGCGAGCAGCTCGGCAAGGGCGTCCGCCGTCGGCGAGATGGCGTGCTCGTCGGCCTCGACGGCCTCCACCGACCAGCCGAGGTCGCGTTCGAGCCGCAGCACCTCCGAGCGGAGGATGGTGTCGGCGATGGTGCGCTTCGTGCCGTGGATGAGGCGCGCCCAGGAGACCGGTTCGGTCGAGTCGCGCAGCGCCGAGTCGAGGGCGTCGAGTGCCGTGCGGCCGGCGGGATCCACGAGCACGCGGTCCACATCGGCGAGGGCGTCGTAGCCGGTGGTTCCGCTCGCGGCCCAGGAGGTGGCCAACTGCTCGTCGCCCTCGAGGATCTTCTCCACGAGCACGTAGGTGCCGCCGGTGGCCGCCGCGAGCGAGTCGAGGTAGCCGGCGGGGTCGGCGAGGCCGTCCGGGTGGTCGACCCGCAGGCCGTCGGCGAGGCCCTCCGCGATCCAGCGGACGATCTCGGCGTGCGACTCGCCGAACACCCATGGGATCTCGACGCGGATGCCGGCGAGCGTGTTCACCGCGAAGAATCTGCGGTAATTGAGTTCGGCATCCGCCCGGCGCCAGTTCATCAGCTCGTAGCTCTGGCGGGAATGCACCTCGGCCGGGCTCGCACCGTCGTCGGCGGTTCCCGGCGCGATCGGATAGCGGTTGTCGTAATAACAGAGGTCGCCGTCGACGATGGTGAGCTCCGGATCGTCCTCGTCGCCGAGCACCGGGATGCGCACCTTGCCGCCGCCGAACTCCCAGTCAACGTCGAACGCCTCGGCGTAGCGCGAGGCACGACCGTGCGTCAGCAGGTTCCACCACCAGATGCTCTGCTTCGGGGTGGCGACCCCGACATGGTTGGGCACGATGTCGATGAGCAGGCCGAGGCCGAGCGAGCGTGCGGCCGCTGAGGCGGCATCCAGTCCCTCGCGACCGCCGCGGGCGGGATCGATCAGGCGGTGGTCGACGACGTCATAGCCATGGTCCGAGCCCGGTTCGGCCTTGAGGATGGGGGAGAGGTAGAGCCAGTCGGCGCCGAGGTCGTGCACATAGCCGGCGATGTTCGCCGCGGCGTTCAGGTCGAACGACTCGCGGATCTGCAGTCGATAGGTGGACGCGGGAATGCGCATCAGGTGAACTCCGGTCGTCTCGGGGCCGCGGTCTGGGTGCCGGCCTGGGCGCTCAGTGAGGCGGCGACGGAATGGTCGATCTCCGCCTCTGGTGCGACCCAGGCGCGCAGGACGACGAGCGACTTCGCCATCACGGGGAGCACGTCGCCCGCCGTGCGCGGCTCGGAGTCCGCGAGCTCGCCGGAGGTGTCGATCACGATCTCCCACGAGCGCGAGAACTCCTCGGATGGCAGGGTGAAGTCCACGCTCTCGTCGCCGGCGTTGAAGAAGATCGCGAAGTTGAGATCGGTGACGCGGTTTCCTCGCACGTCGCGGCCCTGGATGCCGTTGCCGTTGAGGAAGACGCCGATCGCCCGCCCGATCCGGGAGTCCCAGTGCTCTGGCTCCATTTCCTTGCCGTCGGGGGCGAGCCAGACGATGTCGGCGAGCGGCTCGCCCGCGCCACGCTTGACCGGTCGGCCGTCGAAGAAGCTCTTTCGACGGAAGGTCGGGTGGTCCTTGCGCAGTCGAGTGAGCGCCGCGACGAACTCGGTGAGCGGCTGGTCGACCGCGTCCCAATGCACCCAGGAGATCTCGGAGTCCTGGGCGTAGGTGTTGTTGTTGCCCCGCTGCGTTCGGCCGAGTTCGTCGCCGTGCAGGATCATTGGAACGCCCTGCGAGAGCAGCAGTGTGGCCAGGAAATTGCGCTGCTGGCGGGCGCGAAGTCCCCACACCACCGGGTCCTTCGTCGGGCCCTCGACCCCGGAGTTCCAGGAGCGGTTCTCCGATTCGCCGTCGTTGTTGTTCTCGCCGTTGGCGTCGTTGTGCTTCTCGTTGTACGACACGAGATCGACGAGGGTGAAGCCGTCGTGGGCGGTGATGAAGTTGATGGATGCCACGGGGCGTCGGCCGTCTCGCTCGTAGAGGTCCGCCGAACCGGTCAGGCGCGAGGCGAACTCCCCGAGGGTCGAGGGTTCGCCGCGCCAGAAGTCACGCACGGTGTCGCGGTACTTGCCGTTCCACTCCGTCCACTGCGGCGGGAAGTTGCCCACCTGGTAGCCTCCGGGGCCCACGTCCCAAGGCTCGGCGATGAGCTTCACCTGGGACACGATCGGGTCCTGTTGGACGAGCTCGAAGAAGGTGGCGAGCTTGTCGACGTCGTAGAACTCGCGGGCGAGGGTCGAGGCGAGGTCGAAGCGGAACCCGTCGACGTGCATCTCCGTGACCCAATACCGCAGCGAGTCCATGATGAGCTGAAGCGAGTGCGGGTGGCGCACGTTGAACGAGTTGCCGGTGCCCGTGTAGTCCATGTAGAACTGCTCATCGTCGTCGACGAGACGATAGTAGGCCTGGTTGTCGATTCCCCTGAACGAAATGGTCGGCCCGAGATGGTTGCCCTCGGCCGTGTGGTTGTAGACCACGTCGAGCACGACCTCGATGCCGGCATCGTGCATCGCCCGCACCATGCCCTTGAACTCCTGCACCTGCTGGCCGCGGTCCCCGGTGGAGGAATAGCTGTTGTGCGGGGCGAAGAAGCCGATGGTGTTGTAGCCCCAGTAGTTGCGCAGGCCCTTGCTGAGCAGCGTCGAGTCCTGCACGAACTGGTGAACCGGCATCAGCTCGAGGGTGGTGATGCCGAGTTTCTGCAGGTGCTCGATCACGGCCGGGTGCGCGAGCCCTGAATAGGTGCCGCGCTGCTCTTCGGGAATGTCGGGGTGCAGCTCGGTGAGGCCCTTGACGTGCGCCTCGTAGATGACGGTGTCGTAGTACGAAACCCAGGGATGCCGGTCGCCGGCCCAGTCGAAGAACGGGTTGATGACGATGCCCATCATCGCGTGGCTCGCCGAGTCCTCATCGTTGCGCGAGAGCGGGTCGCCGAAGTCGTAGGAGAACAGCGACTGATGCCAGTCGAAGTCGCCGCTTGTGGCCTTCGCATACGGGTCGAGCAGCAGCTTGTTGGGGTTGCAGCGCTTGCCGGACTCCGGGTCGTATTCCCCATAGACGCGGTAGCCGTAGCGCTGCCCGGGCTGCACGAGGGGCAGGTAGGCGTGCCAGACGTAGGCGTCGACCTCGAGGAGTTCCACCCGCGTCTCGACCCCGTCGTCGTCGAAGAGGCAGAGCTCGATCTTGTCGGCGACCTCGCTGAACAGGGCGAAGTTGGTTCCGCTCCCGTCGAAGGTGGCACCAAGCGGGTATGCCGATCCGGGCCAGGTTTCCATTGGTCTCTTTCATTGTGCTGGGTTATCACCGTAGCCTGCGCCGGTGCGGATGGTCGAGTCTTGCCCGGTCAGGGCAGGGGACCGCGGGTCGGTGACGCGCGTGCGAGCCGGCGCTATGCTTGTTCCGAACACGGGAGTCCGGTGAAGCCGGGCTGAGAGGGAGCTTCTCCAAGCTCCGACCGTCGAACCTGATCTGGATCATGCCAGCGCAGGGAGGCAGAATTTCTCTCCGGGTTGCCGCATCCGTGGCAGCCCACACCCGTGCCCTCTTTACCGAAATGGGCACGAAAATGAACACAACGGCAGCTTTTCTCCGTCCGTCCACCCGACGCATCAACCCACGCTGGCGGGTGGTGGACATCGTCGTGGCGAGCGTGCTCGGCGTTGCCAGCGCTCTGGTCTTCTTCGCCTGGAACCAGCTCTACGCCCCCGCCACGGCCCCGCTGCAGGCGCTGCTGCCCGGTGCCCAGGCGCTGCTCTACGGCATCTGGCTGTTCGCGGGGGTGCTCGGCGGGCTCGTCATCCGCAAGCCCGGAGCGGCCCTGTTCACCGAGCTGGTGGCCGCCATCGTCTCCGCCCTCATGGGGGCGCAGTGGGGCGGATTCGCGACCATCGAGGCCGGCCTTGTGCAGGGTCTCGGGGCGGAGATCATCTTCCTTCTCTTCCTCTACCACCGCTGGAATGCCGTGGTCGCGATGCTCGCCGGGGCGGCGGCGGGACTCGCCATGGCGGTCAACGACATCGTCGGCTACTACCTCGCCTCTGGGGCGGCCTTCCAGGCCGTGTATACGATCTCGGGGGTCATCTCCGGCGCCGTCATCGCGGGACTCGGATCGTGGTTCATCGTGCGTGGCCTCGCGAAGACCGGGGCGCTCGGCCGGTTCGCCTCCGGCCGCGTCGCCTCGAACTGAGGTGCGCCGTGCCGACCCATCCTGAGCACGCGTCGGCGCCGCTCTCCGTCGCCGCGCGCGCCTGGGGATGGCGGCACGCCGGCCGCGCCGACTGGGCGCTGCGCTCACTCGACCTGCGCATTGAGCCGGGCGAGCGCGTGCTGCTGCTCGGGGCATCAGGGGCCGGCAAGTCCACCCTCGTGCACGCGCTTGCGGGTGTTCTCGGGGGCGATGAGGAGGGCGAGAGCGCCGGTGAACTGCTCGTTGGGAACACGGATGCCCCCGGCGCACGCGGCGGCGTCGGTCTCGTGCTGCAGGATCCGGACTCTCAGGTCGTTCTCGCCCGCGTCGGTGACGACGTGGCGTTCGGCTGCGAGAACATGGGTGTTCCGCGCGCTGAGATCTGGCGGCGAGTGGCGGAGTCGCTCGACGCGGTCGGCCTGAATCTGCCGCTCGCGCATCCCACGAGCCGGCTCTCGGGAGGGCAGAAGCAGCGGTTGGCCCTTGCCGGCGTGCTCGCGATGCGGCCCGGCCTGCTGCTGCTCGACGAACCGACGGCGAACCTTGATCCCGAGGGCGTCATCGAGGTGCGGGATGCCGTGGCGCGCGTGCTCGAGAGCAGCCGGAGCACGCTCGTGGTGATTGAGCATCGCGTCGACGTGTGGTGGGACCTCGTCGACCGGGTGATCGTGCTCGCCCCGGGCGGCGGTGTGCTCGCGGACGGCCGCCCGCACGAGGTGCTGCGGCGGGAGGGCGCCGCCCTTGCCGCCTCCGGGGTCTGGGTGCCGGGTCATCCGCCGGCACGGCCGAATCGTACACGGCGTGCCGGTGCGGAGTTGCTGCGCACGGAGGACCTCGCCATCGCCCGATCGACCGGTGCCGCGCTTCAGTCGGGGCTGGAGCTTGAGATCGGCGCCGGCCGATGCCTCGCGATCACCGGGCCTAATGGGGCCGGAAAGTCCACCCTCGGCCTGACCATCGGCGGGCTGCTTCCGGCGGCGGCTGGCCGAGTGATCGCTGACGGACTGCTCGGGTCGTCCGGTCGCGACGTGCGAGGCAGCGATCCGCTCCGCTGGAAGTCGCGTGACCTCGTCACGCGCATCGGCAGCGTCTTCCAGGACCCCGAGCACCAGTTCGTTAGCGGGACCGTCGCCGGCGAACTCGCGGTCGGGGCGCGGGCGATCGGTCTCGACGATGCCGAGGCTAACCGCCGGATCGACCCTCTGCTCGACCGGTTGCGGCTCGGCCACCTGACCGCAGCCAACCCATTTACCCTCTCCGGCGGCGAGAAGCGCCGGCTGTCGGTCGCCACCGCTCTGGTCACCCGACCGCCGCTGCTCGTGCTCGACGAACCGACCTTCGGCCAGGACTCCCGCACCTGGGCGGAGCTGGTGGCCTTTCTCGCCGAACTGCTCGACTCGGGAAGTGGCGTCGTGGCCGTCACGCACGATGTCGAGCTCGTCGACGCCCTCGCCGACACGGAGTTGCGGATGTCGCTGGCCGGCCACCAGACCGAGTCGAGGCTGAGCAGATGAGCGCCGCCGACATCCTCACCCCGGTCGCCGGCCGGCAGGCGATCTACCGCGTGAACCCAGTGGCGAAGCTCGCGGCGACCGCGATCATCGGCATCGCCCTCGTGCTCTCGATCGACTGGGTTTCCGCCTCCGTCGCTCTCGGCTTCGAGGCCGTGCTCTTTCTCTTCGCCGGGCTCGGCCCGCGCCGCTTCGCGCTCAGAACCCTCCCGGTCTGGATCGCGGCGGTGCTCGCCGCGCTCACGATCCTGTTGTACGGGCGCGCATCCGGCGCCAGTCACTTCCACTTCCTGCTCGTGAACGTCACGGACGGGTCGATCGAGTTGTCGGTCGCCACCCTGCTGAGAGTGCTCGCGATCGGACTTCCGGCGGTCGTGCTGTTCGTGACCGTCGACCCAACCGACCTTGCCGACGGGCTCGCCCAGGTGCTTCGGCTCCCCTCCCGTTTCGTGCTGGGAGCCCTGGGCGGCTTGCGGCTGGTTGGCCTGTTCGTCGAGGACTGGAAGTCGCTCGAGCTCGCCAGGCGGGCCCGCGGGATCGCCGATCGTGGCCGTCTCCGACGTTTCGCCGGCCAGGCCTTCGCGCTGCTCGTGCTGTCGATCCGGCGGGGCAGCAAGCTCGCAACGGCGATGGAGGCTCGGGGCTTCGGGTCGTCGATTCGGCGAAGCTGGGCACGCGAGTCCCGGTTCGCCTGGCGCGAGTGGGTGCTCGTGTTGATCGCCGTGTTGATCGCCGCCGCCGCGGTTGGCGCCTCCCTGTTCACCGGACACTGGAATTTCCTTGCCGGCGCCTGATGCATCGGCGATCCTGCGGCGCATCCGGCTCGCCGAACGGCCGGTCGTGCTGATCGACGGCGGATCCGGCTCTGGCAAGACCACGCTTGCCGCGGGACTCGCGCCCGCCCTCGGCGCCCAACTCGTTCGACTCGACGACTTCTATCCGGGCTGGGACGGACTGGAGGCCGCGAGCGCCGCTGTGCGGGACGACGTGCTCGATCCGGTGAGCCCGGGATGGCGACGATGGGATTGGCAGGCCGGCTCGCCCGCAGAATGGCATGCGCTGGATCCCGCCCGACCGCTCGTGATCGAGGGGTCCGGGGTTCTCTGCCACGCCAACCGCGCGCGCGCGACCTTCGGAATCTGGGTGGAGCTGGATGCCCCCACCCGCAAGCTCCGGGCGCTCGCCCGTGACGGGGAGACCTACGCGCCACACTGGGACCGCTGGGCCGCGCAGGAGACGCTGTTCGCCGAGCGGGAGCGGCCGAGGCAACTGGCGGACCTCATCGTCGGCGACGAAGCGGTTGGCATCATCCTTCACGGGCTAACGTCGAAGGCATGACCTCACCATTCATCACCGTTCCCGAACTGGCCACCGCCCTCGCCGGCCCCACCCCGCCCGTCGTGCTCGACGCGAGCTGCGTGCTCCATCCCGCGAAGTTCGACGGTGACTACCGCCGGGAGTCCGGCCGTTCGCGCTGGCTCGAGGCGCACGTCCCGACCTCCCGGCATGTGGACGTCGTGACGCAGTTCTCCGACCCGGACGCCGCGCTGAGCTACATGCATCCCGAGCCGCAGCAGATCGCGGCCGAACTCGCCCGGCTCGGCATCGGGCCTGGGGATGGCGTGGTCGTCTCCGACGTGACCGGCGGCCTGTTCGCCGCGCGCCTCTGGTACCTGCTCACCTGGATCGGCGTGAACGCCCGGGTGCTCGACGGCGGGCTCGCGGCCTGGACCGCCCTGGGCAATCCGACGGAGGCGGGGGAGGCTCCGGCGCACGAGCCCGTTGCCGACTGGCCGGCCGCGGCCGTGCGCGAGGCCTGGATCACTAAGCACGACCTGCTCGCCCGGTCGGAGACGGATGCCCGCCCGCT